>NZ_JNFG01000200.1 GCF_000729995.1 Caballeronia sordidicola
CGTCCCGAGCGGACCGCCGGTCAGCACATAACCCAAAGCCCCGCCGGCCGCGGCGCCAATACCCGCATGCGCCTGCGTACGGTTCATCGCACACGCCGAAAGCGATGCGATAAACACACCCATTGCCGCCACCCGTGCAACCCGAAAAGCAATTCGCGTGATCTTGTTCATGATGAAATTGTCCTTTTTATCGTCGATACCACCCACGCCCCGAACCTTTCAATTTCATTATTTCGAAACGCGAGGCTATCTTAAAATCCTCCCAACAAGGCCGACAATGCGATTTACGTCCCGTTACGCTGGATACAACCCGCACGCAAAACGCCGTGGCCTGGTAACAACCGAGCAACGGCCGCCCGAGGCTCCCGGATGTCGCGGGCGCGCCGCACATCGCGGCGAAATCCCGGCCCGCGCTGTCCTCCCCCTCTCGCTAAGGTAGAATCGAAAGACCAGACAAGTCTTACCGAACGCAAGCCGCAGGTCTTCAACGCTAGCGCCCTCGTCCGCTCTCTCTTTCTCGCATGAACACCGATCGCAACGACGCCCCGGCGGTAAACAATTTCATCCGCAATATCATTGACGAAGACAATCGCAACGACAAATGGTCGCAGCGGGTCGAAACTCGTTTTCCACCCGAGCCGAACGGCTATCTGCACATCGGTCATGCGAAGAGCATTTGCGTCAATTTCGGCATCGCGCGGGATTACGGCGGCGTCTGCCACCTTCGTTTCGACGACACGAATCCGGAAAAGGAAAGCGTCGAATACGTCGATTCCATCATCGACGCCGTCAAGTGGCTCGGCTTCGAATGGAACAAGGATGGCACCGAACACCTGTACTTCGCCAGCGACTACTACGACAAACTCTACGAATTCGCCGAGCTGCTGATCGAACGCGGCCAGGCTTATGTCGATAGCCAGTCGGCCGAAGAGATGCGCGCGACACGCGGCTCGGCCCAGGAGCCCGGCACGAATTCACCGTTCCGCGACCGCTCGCCGGAAGAGAACCTGGACCTGTTCCGCCGCATGAAAGCGGGCGAGTTCAAGGAAGGCGAGCACGTGCTGCGCGCGAAGATCGACATGGCGTCGCCAAATTTCAACATGCGCGATCCTGTCATCTACCGGATTCGTTTTGCACATCATTACCGGACCGGCGACACATGGTGCGTCTACCCCATGTACGACTACACGCACTGTGTATCGGACGCGCTGGAAAACATCACGCATTCGCTGTGTACGCTCGAGTTTGAAGATCACCGTCCGCTGTACGACTGGTTCCTGAATCAACTCGCCGATGACGGCAAGTTCACCCGTCCGCTGCCGCAGCAAATCGAGTTCTCCCGCCTAAACCTGACCTACGCCATCACCAGCAAGCGCAAGCTGCTGCAACTGGTAACGGAAAATCACGTCGACGGCTGGGACGACCCGCGCATGCCGACTATCGTCGGTGTACGGCGCCGGGGTTTCACGCCGGAAAGCATCCGGCTCATGTGCGACCGCGTGGCAGTGACGAAGGTGGATTCGTGGATCGACATGAGCGTGCTGGAAGGTGCATTGCGCGATGATCTCGACGAAAAGGCGCCGCGTGCAATCGCGGTGCTGGACCCGCTGAAACTGATCATCGACAACTATCCGGAAGGCACGAGCGAAACGTGCAGCGCGCCGGTTCATCCGCATCATCCAGAGCGCGGCACCCGCGAATTTCCGTTTTCGCGGGAATTGTGGATCGAGCGCGAAGACTTCCAGGAAGTACCGAAGAAAGGCTATTTCCGTTTGTTCCCCGGCAACAAGGTGCGACTGAAGTACGGCTTCGTCGTGGAATGCACGGGCGCGGACAAGGACGAGCACGGCAACATCACGGCCGTGCATTGCACCTATCTCCCCGACAGCAAGTCCGGCACTGAAGGCGCAAACGGCTATAAGGTCAAGGGCACCATTCACTGGGTCAGCGCAGAAGGTGCGTATGAAGCCGAAGTACGGATCTACGACCGCCTGTTCAAAGAACCGCAGCCGGGAGCCGGCGGCGCGGAATTCCTCGATGCACTAAACCCGGACTCGAAGCGCATCGTGCGCGCTTATCTCGAACCGGGCGCACGCCAGGCAAACGCCGAAGATCGTTACCAGTTCGAACGCCACGGCTATTTCGTCGCCGACCGTATCGATTCGAAACCCGGCATGCCGGTGTTCAATCGCATCGTCAGCCTGCGCGATAGCTGGTCCAAGCCGGCTTAAAACCATCGGCGCGTCCCGACGGACGCTCGCACATTGTTGTGGGGGATGCTTTGCAACGCACCTTGCCAAGGCCGTTCGTCCGCGCGTTGCACGTGTCGTGCGCGCTTGCGCCGCTGTTCGCGGCGCAAGCGGCTTTCGCAAGCACGGTCGACCTGTCCTCGCCTACGTTACGGAAGATCGCCGAGAACAACACCATTATCCTCGGCGTGCGTGAGTCGTCGGTCCCCTTCTCCTATCTCGACGCGAACGGGCAGCCCATCGGCTATTCACAGGCCATTGCGCTCAAGATAGTCGATGAAGTCCGGCTCCGTTTGCAAACACCCCGGCTTGCCGTGAGCACGGTGGTCGTCACATCGTCGACCCGGTTGTCGTATTTGGTGAATCACCAAATCGACCTGGAGTGCGGGTCGACCTCTCATATTCGTGACCGCGAGCAATGGGTCTCGTTCTCGAACAGCTTCTTTGTTTACGGCGTCCGGATGGTGGTGAAGCGTAAGTCCGGCATCCGCAACTACGCCGACCTCGCCGGCAAGACGGTATCGACTACAGCGGGAACCTCCGATGAACAGCTACTGCGGGAACTGTCGCTGAACCGGAAACTGAATCTGCGAATCATCAGCGCGAAAGACCATGCAGAAGCTTTCGATGCAGTGAAAACCGGCCGCGCCGTGGCCTTCGTGATGGATGATCCGTTGCTATACGGAAAGATAGCTCAAGAAGGTCCGGCTCAAAACGAGTACATGGTCACCGGCGAATCGCTCGCGCGCGAGCCCTACGCATGCATCATGCGCAAGGGTGACCCGGTCTTCAAGAAACTGGCCGATGACGTGATTGCCGGCATGCAGCGCTCAGGCGAAGCCGAAAGTCTCTACAACCGGTGGTTCATGCAGGCCATTCCCCCCGACAACATCAACTTGCGATTCCCTTTGTCGCCGGAAATGAAAGCGCTGTTCGCCAATCCGAACGATCAAGGCTCCGATAACTAGCAGCAGCCAAGCCTTCCGGCTCAGGCGAGCGTCTGGTGCAGTTCAGTCAGCGACAGCGTGGTCTGAAACAAGCGCGCGAGGCTGCGGCTTGCGAACTGATCGACATCGGCCGGTGTCACCCACCTGTACGCATCCATTTCGGGAATCATCGTACCGTCCCGGCGACGCGGAAAATACGATTCGCAGACGCACTCTTCAAGCTTCACTTCGTTGACGGTCACTCGCACCGCGAACAGATGCAGGTCCTTGTCGCGGCGATATACAAACCGACCCAGATCCTTCAACCGCTCCGCTTTCAGCACTATCCCCGTCTCTTCCACAAGTTCCCGCAACGCCGCTTCCACGGGTTGTTCGTCCGCTTCACCCTGGCCTTTCGGGATATCCCAGTGCGACGTCTCGGTCGCGTGACATAACAACACCTCCCCTTTCGTGTTAAGGATCACGACACCGCACGAAACCGTCCGGTCAGCCATTTAAGCGGCCTTCCGGATTCGCGATACCGCGTGACGGGAAACTTCAGGCTGGCTAAAACAGGTCACTGTTTCAACAATGCCCATTTACCGCCGTCCGGCTTGCAGACGATGGGAGCCCAGGTCTGCGTCTGGCCCTTGGCGTGAGCCACCATGGTGAGCTTGCGGCACGTACGGTCGGCGTCCTTTTTCGTATCCGAGGGCGTGATCGTGCCGTTGATGGCAACCGAATTCCCCGCGCCTTCGTTGTTCCAGTCGAGCGACTCGCCGTCCTGCTTGGTGTCGAGCGCCGAGTGCGCCGCCTGGTTGAGCGCCTGCAAGTCACGCTGCTTCATGTAGGTAATCGGCGTGTTATTGAGAAACCCGAGGTTGGCCGCGTGTGCCGCGCCGCTGGCAAGCACAACACAACCTGCTATCAGTTGCACCGCGAGTCGCACGGAGACGCGCTTGAGCGCGCGATATGGGTATGACATGAAACTTTCTCCCTCGTTGGTATTGACGTTGGTATTGATATTGGATATTGAATTTCGACCATTGCCATCATCGCGTTTCAAAAAAGTCAGAAACGCTCAGGATCAGCGGATAAATCACGATCATTTGGCGTCGAGGATAGCATGAGGACATAAGGACTTTGCAAGCGTCCCACGTCCGCCGAACGGCCATGTGCTCTGATTTTCAGCGCAATCCAGGACTATCTCAGAAGTGTCCGATAGAGGCATTGGAGACGGAAAACTAAGATCGAAAGCTTGTCGACTACGCTTCGATTCCGATCATGGACACCCTTCTCGCTGCCGCCCAGGCGCCCACGTTTTCCGAGTGGCTGTGCATCGCCATTATCGCGTGTGCGGTCACGATGCCCAAAGGACTCATAGCGATGGACCGGATGCTGGCCAGACGGCCTGAGCGGTCCGAATGGTCGGCCTGCTCCTATGTTCCCGACCCGCGCGGCGCCACGCAGCCGTCAATCTGGCCGCGCGTGATGACCGCCATAGGCGGCGCGTTCTGGATCGGCGCGTTGCTCACGCTGGTGTTTTTATGCCGGCAACTCGCGCCATAAACTTGTCGCAACCCGGCATGAACCAAGGGCAGCTTCGGCTGCCCTTTTTTATCGTCGAATATTTCAGGATGTCCGTTTCGCGTATTCCGTCATTAGCTTCGAAGCATCGATTATTCGACGCGCAAACCCATCGCCGCTATGGTCAGCACTATCTCTTCTCGCGCGGAAATCGTCATGAAAAAACTGGGCTTGTCGTTGTCGTTATCAGGGTTGTGGTTTGCTGCTGCGTTCGCTTTGTTGCCGCTGTCGGCTTCGGCACAAGATGCGGCGAGTGCGCCCGCGAAGCAATTGCGGATCGGTTTTCAGAAGGCCGGTTTGCTTGCCGTGCTCAAGGCTCAGGGTTCGCTCGAACAGAAGCTCAAGCCGCTCGGCTACACGGTCAGCTGGTATGAGTTTCCCGCCGGGCCGCAACTGCTCGAGGCGCTCAATACAAGCAACATCGATTTCGGTTATACCGGCGCACCGCCTCCCATTTTCGCGCAGGCTGCCGGCGTGAATTTCGTGTATGTCGGCGCCGAGCCGGGAGGGGAAACCAACGAGGCGCTGTTCGTCAAACCCAATTCGCCAATTCATTCGCTGGCCGAGTTAAAAGGCCGGCGCATCGCGTTGCAAAAGGGATCAAGTTCGAACTTCCTGCTGCTTGCGGTGCTGCAGAAAGCAGGCTTGAAACTCGACGATATCCAACCGGTTTATCTCGCGCCCGCGGACGCCCGCGCGGCCTTCGAAAACGGCGATGTCGATGCATGGATCGTCTGGGACCCGTATTACGCCGCCGCGCAGAAGGCGCTGACGGTGCGCACGCTAGCGGACTACACAGGGTTGCCGAAGCCGTTCAATTTCTATGAGGCCACGCGCAGTTTCGCCACCCAAAACCCACAAGCGGTGCGTGCCGTGATCGATCAGTTGCGGACAACCGGCGCGTGGGTCACGCAGCACCCCGCGGACACGGCGGCGTTGCTTGCGCCGAAAATCGGGCTTGATGCTGGGCTTGTGGAAACGTGGGTACGCCGGGTGCCGTATGGCGCTACACCGATCGACGAGAAGATTGTCACGACCCAACAAAACGTTGCCGATCTGTTCTATCGCGCGAAGCTGATTCCGAAGGCGGTGACGGTGAAGGACAACGTGTGGCGGGACCAGGATGCGCTGACAGCGCGCTAGAGATAACGTTTGATCGCGTGCGTATCCCTGCTCAGCATCATGCTCAGGTTTCGCACGCTCAAGCGTTGAGATGAACCCGAGGTTCTGGTACGGCAGGAGGGACTCGAACCCCCGCCCCTCGGCTTAGAAGGCCGATGCTCTATCCAGCTGAGCTACTGCCGCGTTGCAGATGATCCGGGATTTTACCTCATCGAAAGGATGCGAGGCCTCATTCCGAGACCTCGCCCATCCGAATGCAGTCCAAATCCCTTAAACCGGTTGAGGATGCAGCATGAACCAGCCAAGACAGAACGCGCCCGCGACCACGCAATACAAGCCGAATGCCGCCAGCCGGCCGCGGCCTTCGAAGTAACGCATCAGGAAACGCACGCTCAAGTACGCCGCAATTCCCGTCAGCACGCCGCCGAGAAGAGCATCGAAGAGTTGATCCGGTGCGTGGAACAGCTTCGGCAATTCAAGCACGCCAGCCGCGAAGATGATGGGCGTGCCCAGCAAGAACGAAAACTCCGCCGCTTTCTCCGAACTCATCCCGGCGCCGACGCCCGCGATAATCGTCAGCCCGCTGCGCGAAAAGCCTGGAATCAGCGCGCCGATCTGAGCGAGGCCCACGAGGAACGCTTGCTTGAACGTGAGGTCTTCGGGCGCACGCTCGGCACGCGCGCGCGTCAGCCGGTCGCCAAGCCACAGCAGTACCCCGTTCACCATTAGCGCAGCCGCGACGATCCGAAGATCGTGGAACAGCGCTTCGAGCCGCTTTTCAAGCACCAGCCCGACGATGCCCGTCGGAATCGTGCCGATGATCAGCGCCCACATCATGTGGCCATCAGCGTTTTTGCGGCCGCTGATCGATCCAATAAACCCCTTGATCAGCGCAATCCAGCGCTTGCGGAAGTACCACAGCAGCGCGAGCGCCGTACCCAGATGCAACGCGACCAGGAACGGCAACAACTGCGGCGCGTGTTTATCGATGTGCATCCCGATCAGGCCGGGCACCAAAAGCGTATGTCCAAGACTGCTGACCGGGAACAATTCAGTCACACCCTGGAGTACGCTCAGAAAAATCAGAAACCACAAAGTCACGCGTCGATCCTCTTTCGTTATTAGCGACAGGCACATAGCCGCGGCGGTGCAGCATATGGCCAAGCAAACCGGGCCGATTATGCCGCTCACTAAAAGCAGCGCCAAGCCTTTGCGCAATGCCTTTCGTTATCGAAAGCTAATTGTTTGGATAATCGAATATAAAAGTAATAATAAAAAAAGCCCGTTGTAAGAACGGGCTTTTTTGTGATTGCGTCACACCGGCGTCACGGTCGCAGCTTGTACAAAAACAGCAGCGTGCCGGCGCCAAACGTGCCAAAAATGAACACTCCAAACATCATCGCCAGATCCATATCATCCTCGTCGTTCGGGCAGGACCCGTTGATCTGTGAGAGATCGCCAAGGTCGAAAGATGTTTCATCCGCGTTACATCGTGCTTGCATTATCGAGCCAATGAAACCAGCTGTGTCAGTCGCAATTTCCCCAAAAGGGTTTCCCCGTAGAATTGAGCCGCCCGTTGCCTCATGCCATCTGCACCAAACCGTTTGCTCATTGCCCGTTCGAACACTTGTTTGAACCCGCACCCGCAGTTCGAACCCTTACTCAAGGAGACCACCGACATGTTCCCCCAGCCTGAAGACATCCTGGAAATCACGTTCGATGACGCCGCTCTCGACATCGCGCCGCGCGCGGGCGGACGGTTGATGACGTGGCGCGTCGGTGGCGAGCCCGTTATTTTCTGGCCGGACGCGCCCGACTGGTCCAACTTCGTCAAGATTCGCGGCGGCAATCCGTTGTTGTTTCCGTTTCTCGGCCGCCATTTCGTTGATGGCGAGATCGGCAAATGGCGAGATCAGGAAGGCGTCGTGCACGAACTCCCCATGCACGGTTTCGCGCGCAACCTGCCGTTCGAATATCGCAAGGACGCGGATGGCCATGGCGTGCGAATGACGCTCGTGGACGATGATTTCACGCGCCAGGGTTATCCGTTCGCGTTTCGTTTCGAGGCGGCATACAGGCTCGTCGATGCAGTGACGCTCGATGTCGAGCTGACCACGTCAAACCCCGGTGAAGTGCCGCTGCCCTACTACTCGGGCCATCATTTCTACTTCGCCCTGCCGCACGACCAGCGCGGCATCAGCAGCCTGGAACTGCCACGCACTGAAACCCGCCGGCAACTCGATGACGGCTCGATCACCGACCCAGAAGCGGGCGCAGCGCGCTACGCGCTGGACGACGTCAACATCCTGGACCGTTTTCATTGCTTTACCGGCCCCGCCGACAACCCCGTCCGCCTCGTCACGCCCGGTTTGAAACGCGCGGTGCATTTCGACCTGCAGCGGCCCGACTCAGTACCCTGGTACGCCGTGACGACCTGGACTCTCGAGCCCACATCGGATTTCTACTGTATCGAGCCTTGGGTCGGACTTCCCGATGCCATTCACAACGGCCAAGGACTGCGCTGGCTCGCGCCGGGAAAGACCGAAACGGCAGCACTGCGGCTGAGCGTTTCACCGGCTGCGTGAAAAATACGGAAGGACACGGAAGGAAAGAACACGCGGGATAACGAGCGGCAACCATGGGCCAGGTAGGCCGCTTCTGAGGGCAGCGACGCCGGGACGGTAAAATCGGACATTTCGCCGATGCGCGTCCTGGTTTGTTTGCCGCAGCGTTTTCGGGTTTGTGCGGCGCTTTGCGAGGTTTTGAGTTTGGTAAAAATAATTCGACGGCTGACCTGCGCGTCATTGATCGCAGTGCTCGCCGCGTGCGGCTCTGCGCCGGTCGGACCAGGGTTTTATCGAGTTGAACGGGGCGACACGGTGTCAAAGGTGGCGCGGGCGAACCGGACATCGGTGCAGAACATCGCGCGCTGGAACAACCTCACCGACCCGAATGCTATCGAGGTCGGCCAGGTGCTGCGCGTGGCGCCGCCAGCGGGAAGCGTGACACCGGCGGGGTCATCAGCACCGCCGGCACGCGCAGGCGGCGCGGAACCATCGGACTCGGCGCCATCGTCGTCTGCATTGGTCACGCCGGCCACCACCATTTCGCTTATCTGGCCGACGCAAGGCAGCGTGATCCGCGGTTTCGATGGCAAGAGTTCAAAGGGTATCGACATTGGCGGCGCGTCCGGGACGCAGATCGTGGCGGCAGCCGCCGGAACGGTGGTCTATGCAGGCAACGGCCTGCGCGGTTACGGCAACTTGCTGATCATCAAGCACAACGCCGACTACCTGACCGCCTACGCGCATAACCGCGCGCTGCTCGTGAAGGAGGGCCAGAGCATCACGCAGGGTCAACCCATCGCGGAAATGGGTGACACCGACACGAATCGCGTGATGCTGCATTTTGAATTGCGCTACAAGGGTAGTTCGATCGATCCATCGCGCTATCTGCCGGCACGGTAACGCGCCGGTCAATTGAAGACAGGCACGCTCAATGAAGGCGGGCGTGCCAATCAAACACAGGGAAGAATCGATGAAATTACTAGTTTGCGCCACGACGCTTGGAAAGGGTGCCGCGACGGCTGCGGTAATGGCGGCTGCGCTGACTGCGTTGGCACTCGCTGGCTGCGCCGACTCGGCGAAGAGGACCTATCTGCCGTCCGGTGACACAGGTTTTGCGATCAATTGCAGCGGTGGCGACGCGAGTACAAGCTGGGCGGAATGCTACAAAAAGGCGGGCGAGATGTGCGGTTCATACGGGTACGACGTGGTGTCGAAGGATGTCGACAACGGGGCGACATCGGGCGGGACGGTGGCCGGGATTTTCGGCGCGAACGTCAAGAACCGATCGATGGTGATTCGCTGCAAGCAATAGCGCTCGCGTGTTTCTTGATCGAGCGGCCAAGGCGCTCAACGTGTTCACCCACCATCTGGTCTGCTCGCGGGCCCAGTGAACCCAGCAGTTGCGCGCCGCGCCACCGACCGGACAACGGGTCGATATGCGAAGCGAACACGAGCAGCGAACCCAGCGCGATCGGACAAACGGCGAGGAAAATCCACAACGAGATCATGATCGGGAATCGATAACAGGAAATCCGATAATACCTTTGCGGCAAGAAATTCGCCTAACACGCCGTCAAGTCTGCACTTCTATCGTAGTAATTACGTGCAGCGGCCTTCGTTGACCAGACAGGCTTAATCCTTGGAAACGCCTGCGCACATTGGGTTACGCGTTGATACAAGTGATCACAATCAGCCCGATTGATGCACTCTAGAATACGATCAGCCCGCGATTCTCTGCGCGAACAGTCCTTGCGGGTCAGAAGCCCCGGTGTGCCCGCATCGGGGCTTCGCTGCATTTGAGTGGTCAGTTTGGGCGTCAGCGCCCTGCTCGGGGTTTTGCTCAGGAGATTGCGGGACGCTCCGAGCGGTGTTCGAAGCCATCCATGGAATACAAAAGGCCGTTTCCGACTGACGTCGAAAACGGCCTTTTTACGCGCGCCGCGCTTTATGCAATGCGCGTGGAGATCAATGCGACGCGTGGTCGTGATCGTGCTGATGCGCGCTGGGGTCCTCGGCTGCCTGACATGCCGGACAAATGCCCTTTAACTCGATGTCGTCGCCGGCCAGCCGATACCCGCTCGCCTCGACCTGCGACATCAGGCTCTGGCGCAACTGTTTTTGCTGCGGCAACTCGGTCACGCGGCCACATTGCTGGCAAACGATCAGCACGCCATGCTGGCAATGCGTGAGATCGTGGCAGACGGTGAACGCGTTGATCGATTCGATCCGATGAATCAGCCCCGCCGAGAGCAGGAAATCCAGCGCCCGATACACCGTCGGCGGCGATGCGTTCGGATGCATCGCCCGCATTTCGTCGAGCAGCGTATAGGCTTTGGTCGCGCGGCCCGAGGCCAGCAGCAACTCGAGCACGGTGCGGCGAATGGGCGTGAGTTTCTGACCACGCTCGCGACAATAATCGTCGGCCATCGTGACCGCCGCCTGGAGCGCGTCGGCGGACGAGTGGGCGTGAGACTGGGTGTCGTTGGCGGGCGTGTTCATAGGCGGATTATACGCTGCGGCATGAGGGCAGACTTCGGGCGCGCGGCGTCCCGGCTTTATTGCGGCTGGTCGGACGTGGCCGGCGCGATGATCATGATTGGCGGCGTGGTGTCGGTGGGCACGCCTTTGTAATCGGGCGGATCTTGCGGCGGCGTGTGGTGAGGCACGGTGGCGTCGGCACAGGCGGACAGGAGCAGGGAGCAAACAAGCAAAGCGGCGAAACGCGGCATGGACGGCCCGGATGGAGTTCAGGAAGGTTGAATACGAATACGACGGGTGAACGCAGAAGATTAAACGATATCGGGGATTGGCGAGAGAACGGACACGCTGGGCGACCAGCGCCTTATCAATGGAACGGCGCCGCAAACGGCAAAGGGGTCACGAGTTAAACTCGTGACCCCTTCATTTGATACGTGGTCGGAGCGAAAGGATTCGAACCTTCGACCCTCTGATCCCAAATCAGATGCGCTACCAGGCTGCGCTACGCTCCGACAAGAACGAGATGATAGCGTTTTACGGATATCGACGCAATCAAAACTGTTAGATGCCGTGTCAAACCCGAAGCCGCAGCACGTTTGCCGCCTCTACCGGTCGAAATTGAGACTCAAGCACCGAATCAAGCACCCAAAGGAGACCTTCGATGAACCTCATTCTCTGGCGCCACGCCGAAGCAGAAGACCAGGCCGCGAGCGATTTCGTGCGCCAGCTGACGCCGCGCGGCGTAAAACAGGCGCAAGCCGCGGCGAAGTGGCTGAAAAGCCGGTTAGACGACGATGCGCTGTTCCTCGTCAGTCCGGCCACGCGCACGATCCAGACGATGGAAGCGTTCGGCGACCGGTATAGCGTGGTGAAGGAACTGGCGCCAGGCGCCAGCGCTCAAGCCGTGCTCGATGCCGCAGAGTGGCCGCGCGGCGTCGCGGAAACTGTTGTTGTAGTCGGACATCAGCCGACGCTCGGGCGCGTCGCGGCTTCGCTGATGACCGGCCACGAAGCCGAATGGACCCTGAAGAAAGGCGGCATCTGGTGGTTCCAGCAACGCTCCCGCGCGGGCGACGATCAGGTCGTGCTGCGCGCGGTAACAAGTCCTGATCTGCTGTAGCAAAAGACTGCAACCAGCGACAAAAACGCCCCCAAGGCGGCAAAACTGTGGCTTCGCGGTGACGCTTCATTGAATCGTCATGGTCGCGCCATGCGAGCGTCATTCGGAATACTTACATTGGCTGACATTATTACGTCAGCCAAATCCACTTGGGGGTTGCCAATGCAGAAATCGACGACACTCGCTTTATTGAGCACATCGAATGGACTGAGCGGGTCTGGTGGCTCGAACGTGACCGAACTTCGTCGGCGCCTGCCGAATGCGGCGGAGACGGTAACGGGACAACATCGGCTGCGGGTATCGTGGGCGCATTCCGAAGCTGAATTGCGCGAAGCGCAGCGCCTGCGGTACCGCGTGTTCGCCGACGAAATGGGCGCGCAACTCAAGGGTCCGGCGGGCCTGGACGTAGACGCGTTCGATGCCTTTTGCGACCACTTGCTGGTGCGCGACCTGAACACGTTGAAGGTAGTAGGAACGTACCGGGTATTGCCCCCGCATCAGGCGGCGCGGGCCGGACGCCTGTATGCCGAGAGCGAATTCGATGTGTCCCGCCTCGCGCACTTGCGCCCGAAGCTGGTGGAACTCGGCCGCTCGTGCGTGCATGCGGACTACCGCAGCGGTGGAGTGATCATGTCTTTGTGGGGTGGCCTGGCCGCGTACATGAAGCAGAACGGCTACGAGACCATGTTAGGTTGCGCGAGCGTCGCGATGGCGGACGGTGGCCACTACGCCGCCGACCTTTACGAGGGGTTGGAAAAAGAAGCGCTGACATCGCCGGAATACCGGGCGTTTGCGCATACGCCGTTGCCGGTGCAGGAACTGCGCACGGGCGCGACGGTAGCGCCGCCGCCTTTGCTGAAGGGCTATTTGCGCCTGGGTGCGAAAATCTGCGGCGCGCCGGCGTGGGACCCCGATTTCAATACAGCGGACTTTTTGACCTTGCTGCGTATATCGGAGATAGGGGACCGCTACGCGCGTCACTTCATGGCTGACTGACAACAAGAAAAGCGCGCCAGCAATAACGATCAGATCAACCCGCTGGCGCGACGCACTCACCACGCGCGGCGGGAATTTTATTCACACGCAAGAATAGATTCGAAGTCCGTACTATTTACGCACGGCGAGATAATCGACGAGACACGTGGGGGCCACAAGCAGCCCCCACACTCGCCCATCAAACACCCGTATAAACCACCCGATACGGCTTGCCGATCTTCTCCCACTCAGCCGCTTCCTGAACGAGGCTGTAGTCGGTGAGCGGATTGAGCGCGACCCAATCGTTGGGCAGGCGTACATCGAACCCGCCGTTGGCCAGCGAGACCTGAATGGCGGGAAACCCGACATCCGCCCGCCGCCGGCAAAGCAGCGCCGCCAGCCGCAGACAAAACAGCAAGGTCCAGTCGACATCGCGGGCCTGCGAAAGCTTGCCCAACTTGCCCACATGCCCAAGCACCAGGCCGGCTAACCTCGCCTGATCGGTCCTCGAAAACCCGGGCATATCCGCATGACTCGCGATATACGCAGAATGCTTGTGATAAGCGCTATGCGAGATGGAAAGCCCGATTTCGTGCAAGGCCGCCGCCCATCCCAGGAACATGCGATTTTCCGTCCGCCGTTCCGGATCCATATCGACGGCTTCGAGCTGTTCGTAGAAACTGATCGCCAGCTCGGCAATACGGTCCGACTGCTCGCCATCCACCGCATAGCGCCGCTTGAACCCTTCCACCGTCACCGTGCGCATGTCCTGATGCTGCGTACGCCCCAGCAGGTCATACAGCACGCCGAGCCGCAGCGCGCCATCAGTGGTATCGACGTATTCAATCCCCAGTTCCTCGAACACGCCGAGCATGATCGACAAACCGCCCGCGAGCACCGGAATCCGGTCAGCCTTCAACGCGATCAACTTCAGCCGGTTCACATTCTCGGCCTTGATCAGCGCCCTCTTCAGCCGCTCCAGCCCGCCGCGTGAAATGCCGTGGGTGATGCCGGGATCGTTGAAACCATTCGCTTCGATCAACTCGGCCAGCGCGCGCGCCGTACCCGACGATCCAATTGCCTGATCCCAGCCCGTCTGTTTGTATTCACTCGAGATAATCTCGATTTCGCGCTTGGCGGCGAGTTCGGCTTGCCGCATTGAATATTCATCGACATTACCGGCTGCGAAAAACTGCCGGCTATGACTCACGCAGCCTATATACAGGCTCTCCATGTGAATGGGGGTATAGTGCGAGCCGATAATAAATTCCGTCGATCCGCCGCCGATATCCACCACCAGCCGCTTGCCCGCGCTCGCCGGCACCGAGTGCGCAGCGCCCGCATAAATCAGGCGCGCCTCTTCACGGCCGGCAATCACTTCAATCGGGAATCCGAGCGCGTTTTGCGCTTCGGCCAGGAATTCGTCGGCGTTCTTGGCGACGCGCAGCGTGTTGGTTGCGACTGCGCGCACGTGATCGGGATGGAAGTCCCGCAGCCGTTCCCCAAAGCGTTTCAGCGCGTCCCAGCCCCGCAGTTGCGAGGCGCGGTCCAGGTACTTGTCGCGCGACAGGCCCGCCGCAAGCCGCACAGGTTCGCGTAGCGCGTCGACCTGATAGATCGGGCTGCCAGAGGGCGTCTCCTCGACGCGTCCGACGATCAGCCTGAAGCTGTTCGATCCGAGATCTACGGCTGCCAAAAGATGAGGGGGGTTGACCATCGATTTTCCAGGTTCCGTAGGGTTGTGCCCGCGAGCGCCTTGCAGCTCCCAAGCGGTGCGGACAGCATTTGAACACGCCGGGGCCGCAACAGCGCGCCAATTTTAAGTCCAAGCGGACCACTGTGCTGGTCTGGCGAATAATCCAGCGCGGCAAATTGCGCCAACGAATCGATTTCGATTATCAGACTCAACAGGGCAAACCTCGCCAGAATCAACCTTACCGGAGACGTGCGTTAGATTTATGACACGACGATTTCACAAAAACGTCATCATACTGTGGTGCATTCCGAGCGATCCTTGCACATTCCGCTTTTTTTGACTGCCAATACTATCGATGTCCTTACGCTATCCCCTTCTTAATCGCGAACTGGGCATTCTGGGTTTTAACGAACGTGTATTGTCGCAAGCCGCCGATACCGCCGTTCCACTGCTCGAACGACTCCGCTTCATCTGTATTACCAGCAGCAACCTGGACGAATTCTTTGAAGTCCGCATGGCGGGCATGCAGGAACAGATGCGCGACAACCCGGGCTCGCTCTCGCCGGACGGCATGTCGCTGCAGCATGTGTACGACCTCGTGGTCGAACGCGCGCATCGGCTGGTCCATCAGCAATACGTGATGCTTCAGAAGACCGTGTTTCCCGCGCTGGAAAGTGAGGGAATCTACTTTCACGGCGTTGAGTCATGGAGCGAAGCGCAGACCGACTGGGCGCGCGATTATTTTCAGAACGAGTTGCTGCCGGTGCTGACGCCGATCGGCCTGGACCCCGCGCATCCGTTTCCGCGCGTGCTGAACAAGAGCCTGAACTTCGTGGTCGAACTGGAGGGCAAGGACGCGTTCGGCCGCCAGGCGATGATGGGCATCGTGCAGGCGCCGCGCGCGCTGCCACGGCTCGTGCGCATGCCCGAGGCGCTGTCGGGCTACCCGCACGGGTTCGTGCTGCTGAGCTCACTGATGCAGCATTTTGTCGACGCGCTGTTTCCCCACCTGATCGTGCGCAGTTGCAACCAGTTCCGCATCACCCGCAACAGCGAATTGTTCGTCGATGAAGACGAAATCACCAACTTGCGCGTGGCGCTGCAGGGCGAACTTCCCGCGCGGCACCTGGGCAACGCGGTGCGTCTGGAAGTGTCGGCTGAAACGCCGCCGCACATGATCCGGCGACTGCTAGACGAGAGCGAACTGAACGACCGCGATTGTTATCGCGTGAACGGGCCGGTCAATCTCGTACGCCTGATGCAGTTGCCCGAGATGGTCGACCGGCCGGACCTGAAGTTCGTGCCGCATATTCCGGCGGTGCCGAAGGCTATCGCGGCAGCATCGAACATGTTCGATGCCATCGATCAGGGCGACATCCTCCTGCACCATCCGTACGAGAGCTTTCAGCCCGTGCTCGAGTTGCTGCTGCAGGCGGCCAAGGACCCGCAGGTGGTGGCGATCAAGCAAACAATCTATCGGACCGGCACCGACTCGCCGCTGATGGATGCGCTGATGCAAGCCGCGCGAAACGGCAAGGAAGTCACCGTGGTGGTGGAACTGCTTGCGCGCTTCGACGAAGAAACGAATATGAACTGGGCGTCGCAGCTTGAAGCCGTGGGCGCGCACGTGGTGTACGGCGTCGTCGGCCACAAATGCCACGCGAAAATGATGCTGATCGTGCGGCGCGTTGCACAGGGCGGCAAGATGGTGCTCAGGCGTTATGTGCACCTGGGTACGGGTAACTATCACCCGCGTACCGCACGTCTTTATACCGATTTCGCCGTGATGACCTCGGATCAGCAAGTCTGCGAAGACGTGCATCACGTGTTTCAGCAACTCACCGGCATTGGCGGCGAATTGCACCTGCATCAACTCTGGCAAGCGCCTTTTACACTGTGCCCGAATCTGATCCAGGCCATTCGTGCTGAAGCCGATAACGCGCGTGCGGGTAAGAAAGCGCGAATTGTCGCCAAGATGAATGCGCTGCTTGAACCGACGGTGATTATCGAGTTGTATGAGGCGTCTCAGGCTGGCGTGAAGATCGACCTGATCGTGCGTGGCGTCTGCGCGTTGAAACCCGGGGTGGAAGACCTGTCCGAGAACATTACGGTGCGCTCCATCGTCGGACGTTTCCTCGAACATCACCGCATCTTTTACTTTTACGCGGGCGGAGAAGAGAAGGTGTATTTGTCGAGCGCGGACTGGATGGACCGCAACCTCTTCCGTCGCGTGGAAGTGGCATTTCCCGTGAACGACCGGCGCCTGAAACGGCGCGTGATTGCCGAAGGACTGTCCGTGTTTCTCGGCGACAACCAGGCGGCATGGCTCATGCAAAGCGACGGGCATTACAAGCGGCGACGCCCCGGCAAGTCGATGCGCAATGCGCAATTGGGTTTGCTTGCGAAGTTCTGCCCTTGATGCACTGACTGACGGCTTGTGTGCCGTGCGCTGCTGCCAAGCACTTCAAGCCGCGATCGATTTTCTCATCGACGTGCGCGCGGCCGAAAACTTGACCGAAAAGGTGCTTCCCCGCCCTTCTTCGCTCTTCACTTCGAGGTCGGCCAGATGGCGTTGCAATACATGCTTCACGATGGCGAGTCCCAGGCCCGTACCGCCGGTATCGCGCGAGCGGCTTCTATCCACACGATAGAACCGCTCGGTCAGACGCGGAATATGTTCGGCCGGAATACCGAGCCCGCTATCGCGCACTGAAAACACCGCGCGGTCGCGAATGCGCTGCCACGATACATCGATGGTTCCACCATCCGGCGTATAGCGAATCGCATTCGTGACCAGATTCGCGAGCGCACTGACAATCTCCGTTTCGGAACCAGACACCGTCAACGCTTCATCAGCATCGAAGGTAATGCGATGCCGGCCATTCGAAAGATTATCGGCGTCCTCTTCAAGGTGGCGCAGCACTGCGCGCATATCGAGAACATGGTCGCCTGGCGGTTTGACATCGCCTTCCAGATTCGCGAGCACGAGCAGATCGCGCACAATGTTCTGCATCCGCGACGACTGCTGCTCCATCATCTCCAGATAACGTGCCCGATCGGATTCATCCAGCGGCAACTCGCGCATGGTTTCGAGGAAGCCGGACAATACCGTCAACGGCGTCTTCAACTCATGGGAAACGTTCGCGACAAAATCGCGCCGCATGGAATCGGTTCTTTCCAGTTCCGTAATGTCCTGGGTCAGAATCAGTTTGCGGTTTTCCCCGTAGGGAAAGATTTGCACCGACAACACATGCTGCCGGTTCAGCCCCATCCCGCGCATCACCAGCACCGACTCATAATGCTGCGAAGCGAGATAACGAACGAAGTCCGGTTGACGCACGAGATGCGTGATGTGCTGGCGCAGATCGCGTTTAGCGTCGAGCCCGAAATGGGTTTCAGCAATCGCGTTGCACCACTCTATCTGGTCGCTGTCGTCGAGCATGGCCACGCCATTGGGCGATGCCTGGATACCCTGGATAAACCGTGAATGCTGCTGCTCGACCTGGCGCACTTGCGCGTGCCAGCGCTTCGCAAGCTTATGCAATCGATAATAAATTTCGCCCCACACGCCCGGCGCGCTCGGCACTTCGCCGTACACGGGCGCATCGAGCAAACGCCACAAGCGCTGAGTATGAAAGGTGGTGAAGAGGGTTTGCAGAACCAGCATGACGAGCGCGAAACAGAGCGCGGCGCGCACTCCGAACAGCACGCCAACGATCCCGCTCAATACCGCGAGCAACGCGAGGGACACGAGGGAACGTGTCCAGATGATATTCATGAATTAGCGGATCGAGATTATTGCCACGCGACCACAATTGGTCGCGGGCTTCATTCACTCTTCTCATTTACCCTATCAAGCACTCTTGGCCAGTCTGTAACCACTGCCACGAACCGTTTCAATCATAGCATCGCAACCAGCGGGCTTTAAGGCTGCGCGCAGACGCTTGATATGCACGTCCACCGTCCGCTCTTCCACGAATACGTGATCGCCCCACACCTGATCCAGCAATTGCGTGCGGCTATGCACGCGCTCAGGATGCGTCATGAAGAAATGCAGCAAGCGGAACTCGGTCGGTCCGAGATCGAGCTTGATATCGTCGCTGCCCTGACCGTTCGAATGCGCTGCCACGCGATGCGTCGCTGGATCGAGACGCAAGCCGTTGATTGCGACCATGTCCTCCGTCAATTGCGGCGCGCGCCGGCGCAATACCGCCTTGATCCGCGCCATCAATTCTTTCGGCGAGAACGGCTTGGTCACATAATCGTCCGCCCCGATTTCAAGTCCGAGCACCTTGTCCTGCTCATCGCCGCGGGCGGTGAGCATGATGATCGGAATATGCTTCGTGCGTTCGTTGCCCCGCAATTCCCGCGCAAAGGCGATGCCGGATTTACCCGGCAGCATCCAGTCGAGAAGTACCAGGTCGGGCAAGACGTCGCTGATCAGGTTTTGCGCCTGTTCCGCGTTGTAAGCACGAATGGGGCAATGGCCCGCGTGTTGCAGATTGACCGAAATCAATTCGGAAATCGCGGGTTCGTCTTCTATAACGAGAATGCTGCTGGGCATCGGCACCTCTGTAACCTTCTTCGCGTAAGTTAAACAACAAACATGCGGATCAGAAAAGAATCAGCTCAGTGCTTCGCGTTCGAGTTGATCGCGCGACACATGGCGGACATCCGTTCCCTTCACAATGTAAATAATGAACTCCGCAATGTTCTTTGCATGATCGCCAATCCGTTCGACCGCTTTCGCGATGAACAGATAATCGAGACCCGCGGAAATCATGCGCGGGTCTTCCATCATGTACGTCACCAGCTTGCGCACGAACGCGCGGAATTCTTCGTCAATGGCTTTGTCGTCGCGAACAATTTGAGCGGCTGCGACCGTATCCAGGCGCGCGAATGCATCTAGCGCACGGCGCAGGATGGAGACCGCCATTTCGCCGGACAACTTGATCTCCGCGATATTGACGTTACGCCCCATGCCGTCTTCGTTAATGCGCCTCACGCGCTTGGCGATCTTTTCGGCTTCGTCGCCGGCGCGCTCGAGATTCGTAATCGTTTTCGAAATTGCCATCAACAGACGCAGATCACGCGCAGCCGGCTGACGACGCGCGATGATGTTGCTGCACTCCTCGTCGATCTCGACTTCCATGGTGTTCAGGCGCTGTTCGGCGAGCACTACCGCTTCGACAATTTCCATGTCGAACGTATTGAGCGCCTGCATGGCGTTGATGATCTGGGACTCGACCAGACCACCCATTTCCAGCACCTTCGATGACACCGCATTCAGATCGGCGTCGAACTGGCTCGACAAATGTTTATCGGACATATGTGCTCCTGAAGTCCTTTTTTAGCCCGTTATGACTTTGACTTGGCGACGAGTTAGCCACAACTTCAGCCGCGCCACTCAACCAAACCGGCCAGTGATGTAGTCTTCCGTTTCCTTACGGGACGGCTTGATGAAGATCTTTTCCGTATCGCCGAATTCAATCAATTCGCCCAGATACATATAAGCAGTGTAGTCCGAACAACGCGCCGCCTGCTGCATGTTGTGCGTGACGATCACCACCGTGTAATCATCCTTGAGTTCGGCGATCAATTCTTCAATGCGGCCCGTGGAAATAGGGTCGAGCGCGGAACACGGTTCGTCGAGCAACAGCACTTCCGGGCGAATCGCAATGCCGCGTGCAATACACAGGCGCTGCTGTTGTCCGCCCGACAGGCCATAACCGCTTTGCTGCAGCTTGTCCTTCACTTCGTTCCAGAGCGCCGCTTTCGTCAGCGCCCATTCAACGCGGTCGTCCATCTCCGAGCGCGACAGTTGCTCGAACATCTTTACGCCGAACGCGATGTTGTCGTAGATCGACATGGGAAACGGCGTCGGCTTCTGGAACACCATGCCGACCCGTGCACGCAGCAGCGAGATATCGCGACTGGTGTCGAGCAGGTTGTTGCCGTCCATCAGGATCTCGCCTTCCGCGCGCTGCTCCGGATAAAGCGCGTACATCTTGTTGAACGTGCGCAGCAGCGTGGACTTGCCGCATCCCGACGGACCGATGAACGCCGTCACCTTATGTTCAGGAATCCGCAGGTTAATGTTCTTCAACGCATGAAACTTGTTGTAGAAGAAGTTGAGGTTGTTCACCTCGATCTTCGGTTTCATCGATCCGACCGGCGGTGCGTGATGGGCCGGCTTGAAGCTGCCGGGCGCTGCACCGCGCTCAACCGGGGCCGTGCTGGAATTGTCACCGCCGGCGGCCGGATTTGCGTTCCGGGCGCTCACATCGCTTGCGACTGTGTTCATGGAATGATTTCCGCCTTATTTTTTCGAGAAGATCGTGCGTGCCAGGATGTTCAGACCGAGCACGCCGAGCGTGATCAGGAACACGCCGGCCCACGCGAGCGCTTGCCATTGGGGGAACGGGCTCATCGCGAACTTGTAGATCGTGACGGGCAGGTTCGCCACCGGTTGATTCATGTCCCACGAGAAGAACTGGTTGGACAGCGCCGTGAAGAGCAGCGGCGCGGTTTCGCCGGTGATGCGTGCAACAGCAAGCAGGACGCCCGTCACGATGCCGCTGACCGACGCCTTCAGCGTGATCGAGCAAATCATCTTCCACTTCGGCGTGCCGAGTGCGAAGGCCGCTTCACGCAGCGCGTTCGGCACCAGTCGCAGCATGTTCTCGGTCGTGCGGATCACGATGGGGATCTGCAGCAAAGCGAGCGCGATCACGCCGGCCCAGCCGCTGAAGCGACCCATTTGCGCGACCACCAGCGCATACACGAACAAGCCGATCACAATCGACGGCGCCGACAACAGGATGTCGTTGATAAAACGCGTCACGCTGGCGAGCCAGCGCTTGTCGCCATATTCGGCGAGATACACGCCCGCGAGAATCCCGAGCGGCGTGCCGACGAACGTGGCGAGGATCACGAGCATCAAGCTTCCGACAATCGCGTTCAGCAAGCCACCGCCATCGGTATTAGGCGGGGGCGTGTTCTGCGTGAACAGCTCGATCGACAAACCGCCAATGCCCAGCTTGACCGTCGTGAACAAAATCCACACGAGCCACAACAAGCCGAAGCCCATGGCAGCCAGCGACAACACCAGCGCGACCACATTCTTGCCGCGGCGACGCCGCTGCAACTTGATGCGCGTGGCTTCTTCCCGCTCCGGATTGCCGGAGCCGGGGAATTGAGTAGTGGTCCGGTTCACTTGCCACCCTCCCCTTTTTCGAGGCGAAGCAGCATCAATTTGGACAGCGAAAGCACGATGAATGTAATCAGGAACAGGATCAAACCAAGCTCCATCAGCGCCGACGTGTGCAGGCCAGGACTCGCTTCAGCGAATTCGTTGGCGAGCGCCGAGGTAATGCTGTTGCCTGGAGAAAACAGCGAGACGTTGTCGAGCAGATTCGTATTGCCGATCACGAACGTCACCGCCATCGTTTCACCGAGCGCGCGGCCGAGGCCGAGCATCACGCCGCCAATGACACCGGTTCGCGTAAAAGGCAGCACGATTTTCCACATCACTTCCCACGTGGTGCAGCCAATGCCGTACGCCGATTCCTTCAACAGTACCGGGGTGACTTCGAACACGTCGCGCATCACGGCCGCGATGTACGGAATAATCATGATCGCCAGGATCACGCCGGCGCACAGAATGCCGATGCCGATAGGCGGCCCCTGGAAAAAGCGGCCGATAAACCAGACATTGCCGAGCAAGTGGCCCAGCGGTTTTTCGAAGTACGTCGCGAAAATGGGTGAGAACACCAGCAGGCCCCACATGCCGTACACGATCGACGGGATTGCCGCGAGCAGTTCGATGGCCACACCAAGCGGCCGGCGCAGCCACGCGGGCGCAAGCTCAGTCAGGAACAGCGCAATGCCGAAGCTCACCGGAACGGCGATGATGAGCGCAATGATGGACGTGGCAATCGTGCCGTAGATAGGCACGAGCGCGCCGAAACTATCGGTCTGTGGATCCCAATCGGAGCGCCAGAGAAAACTGAGACCAAATTTTTGAAGCGTAGGCAGCGAGGCCACCACCAGCGACACAATAATGCCGCCCAGCAGCAGCAGCGTGATGACGGCGGAAAGCCGCGTCAGCCCACCGAAAACGATATCACCGAGCCGGCCCGGAGCGCGTTGAGCGCGGCTGGCGGGTGGAGCCGATGAGAGGTTGATGTCCGACATGGGAACCTTCGGAAGGGCCGCGCGGCGGATGCCGCGCGGTAATACGGACAAAAAAGCCAGAAGCTTGTTGCTTACCGCTTAAAAAATGCGGCTTATTGCGCGACTGCCTTGCCCGCCGCGTCCTTCACCTTCGCTTTCCATTGCGTTTCGATTTCGGCGACTACCGAATCAGGCAACGCAATGTAGTCAAGGTCGTTTGCTGCTTGCGTACCGTTCTTGAACGCCCAGCCGAAGAACTTCAGCGTTTCCGCTCCTTGCGCTTCCTTGTCCTGCGTCGTGTGCAACAGCACGAAGGTGGCGCCCACGATCGGCCATGCGTCCTTGCCAGGCTCGTTCGTCAGGATCTGGTAGAACGACTTCGACCAGTCTGCGCCCGCTGCCGCTGCCTTGAACGTTTCCGTCTTCGGCTCGACCACGTTGCCCGACGAATTTTTCAGGTCGACGTAGGTCATCTTGTTTTGTTTAGCGTACGCCCATTCCACGTAACCGATAGCACCCGGCAGACGCTGAACGAACGCGGCGACGCCGTCGTTGCCCTTGCCGCCTGTGCCCGTCGGCCAATTGACCGTCGAACCTTCACCCACCTTGGCTTTCCACTCGGCGTTCACCTTGGACAGGTAGTTCGTCCAGATGAAGCTCGTGCCCGATCCGTCTGCGCGGCGCACGACAGCAATGTCGTCATCCGGCAGCTTCAGCTTCGGATTCAGCGCGACGATAGCCGGGTCATTCCACTTCTTGATCTTGCCGAGGTAGATGTCGCCGAGAACTTCACCCGACAGCGTCATCTCGCCCGCCTTGACGCCCGGCACGTTGATCGCCGGAACCACGCCGCCAACCACTGTCGGAAACTGGAAAAGCCCCTGCTTGGCCAGTTCGTCGTCTTTCAGGGGTGCGTCCGAGCCAGCGAAATCCACCGTCTTCGCGATGATTTGCTTGATGCCGCCCGAGGAGCCGATACCTTGGTAGTTAACCTTGCCGCCGCCCGACTTCTGGTACGTATCGGCCCATTTCGTGTAAATCGGTGCAGCAAAGGTACTGCCCGCGCCGGTGATGTCCGCAGCTTGAGCCGACATCGCAAACATTGCGCCGACGATGCCTGCGAGCGCGGTGTGCATCAATTTCATGTGATCTCCAGGGTTGTGAGCAAGTGGCTCGACACCGCGAAGGATAGGGGCTCAATGTGACAGTCCGATGACGAATGATGAAGACAGCGTGACAGCGGGCTTACGATTACGAAAGTTTATGATGCAGGGGTTTGCGGTCTGATGCTTGATGGCACAGCGATTGAGGCGATCCGGCGATGTTCCTTTCAATCATTTCCGTGGCTGGGTAATGCCATCTAATGTCACGATCCAGATGAATCGATTTTTTGGAATAACCACTCGTTTTAAATACTTCAATACTTTTAATTGACGGCTGCTGTGGCGCTCATGTGAAAACGCCACGGCGCATACCGTGGCGTTTTTAGTCCCGAAGCTTTCGCTACGTTCAAGTCGTCGCGTCCTTCACGACTTTCGCAATACGCTCGGCATGCCCGATCGCATCCGCTTCCGACGCGGCTTCCACCATCACGCGCAGCACAGGCTCCGTTCCCGACGCGCGAATCAGCACCCGGCCATGTGATTCCAGCGCGCGCTCGGCGCCTGCGATCGCCTGCTTGATGGCGTCGCTGCTCTTCCAGTCGGCGTCCGGACTCATGCGCACGTTGATCAGCTTCTGTGGGAACAGCGTGATGCCATCGAGCAGGTCGGCCAAGGGTTTGTCGCCACGTTTTATTGCCGCCAGCACGAGCAGCGCCGAGACAATGCCGTCGCCCGTGGAATGCCGGTCAAGCGACAGGATATGCCCCGACCCTTCCGCGCCCAGCATCCAGTTGTTCTCACGCAGCTTCTCGAGCACGTAGCGGTCGCCCACAGCCGCGCGCACGAACTGCACGCCCGCCTGCTTCAGCGCAACTTCTACGGCCATGTTCGTCATCAACGTGCCGACAGCGCCATCCACATGCCCATCCGTCGTAATGCGATCCTTCACCAGCACGTACAGCAATTCGTCGCCGTTGTAGAGCCGGCCTGCAGCGTCGACAACCTGCAGGCGATCCGCATCACCATCCAGCGCAATGCCGATATCCGCACGATGCTCTTTCACCGCGCGCACCAACGCGTCGGGAGCAGTGGCGCCAACGCCGTCGTTGATATTGAAGCCGTTCGGCGACACGCCGATCGTCACCACTTCCGCGCCAAGCTCGTGGAATACCTGCGGCGCGACGTCGTATGCCGCGCCATGGGCGCAGTCGACCACCAGTTTGAAACCATGCAGGTCGAAGCTGGCCGGGAACGTACTCTTGCAGAATTCGATGTAGCGGCCGCGAGCGTCGTCCAGCCGGCGAGCCTTGCCCAGCAGTTCGGACGGCGCACAGGACATGGGTTGTTCAAGTTGCGCCTCGATCTGCAACTCGACTTCGTCCGGGAGCTTGTTGCCATCGGCGGAGAAAAACTTGATGCCGTTGTCGTAATACGGGTTATGCGATGCGCTGATCACCACGCCCGCCGCCAGGCGCAGGGCCCGCGTCAGGTAGGCGACGCCTGGGGTCGGTATCGGGCCGGCCAGCATGACATCGACGCCCGCCGCCGAAAAACCCGACTCCAGCGCCGCTTCCAGCATGTACCCGGAGACCCGTGTGTCCTTGCCGATCAGTACGGTTGGGCGGTTACCGCGCTGCGCCCATCGATCCGCTCCGGCCAGCACTTTCCCGGCTGCATAGCCCAGCCGCAGCACGAAATCAGGCGTGATCGGAGCCTCGCCGACCTTGCCGCGAATACCATCTGTTCCAAAATATCGACGTGCCATTGTTTCGTTTCTATCCTTGCGCAAAAATTAAGCGCGAACCGTGAATTCCAATACTCTCGACACACCCGCAATGCCTATGCCGTCAAAACGTCGCTCATTCGCTCATTGAGTCGTGCGTTGAGTCGTGTTACCGGCAGCACGCACCGCCTGCCATACCTTCAATGCATCGGCAGTCGCCGCGACATCGTGCACGCGCACAATGGCCGCGCCCCGCTCGGCCGCGCACACCGCGGCCGCGACGCTCGCCGCCACGCGCTCGACCGGTTGCGTTCGCCCGGTCACCGCGCCAAGCATCGACTTGCGCGACATTCCAGCCAGTAACGGGACTCGCGAATTCGCGGGCCGTGTCGCGGCGAAATGCGCCAGCAAAGCGTAATTATGATCGATCACGGACTTGCCGAACCCAAACCCGGGATCGAGGCAAATCCGCTCCGCGCTAATTCCCTCCGCCGTCAGCGTACGGAGCCGTTCCTCGAAAAACTGCCGCACCTCCGCCACGACATCGCGGTACACAGGCTCATGCATCTGCATGGTTTGCGGCTCGCCAAGCATGTGCATGACGCAGAGTCCGCACGTGCTGCCCCTGACCGCATCGAGCGCGCCTTCGCGACGCAAGCCCCAGATGTCGTTGACCATATCCGCGCCAGCGTTCAGCGCAGCGCGCATGACCGCAGGTTTGTAGGTGTCGATGGAAAGCGGCACACCCACCGACCGCAACGCTTCGATGACCGGGATCACGCGCTCGAGCTCTTCGTCGAGGGGGACGGGCGGCGCGCCCGGGCGGGTCGACTCACCGCCAATATCGATCATGTCGGCACCGTCGCGAATCATGTCGGCGGCCTGTACGAGCGCCGCGTCGCGCGCGACGAAACGGCCGCCATCTGAAAACGAATCCGGCGTGACATTGAGAATGCCCATGATCAACGGGCGCTCAAAGGTCAGCGTGAACCGGCCGCATTGAAGCGGTTGAGCAACAACCTGAGGCCTGTTCGGAAGAGGTGAAGACAAGATAGTGGTCCAGCCAGGCGATGATGGGTTAGCAACGTTTGACGATTTGTAGACGCTGATCGGTCCGCCATTCGAAGCGCATGCGGTGGGGCGGGTAACTCGGCTTGGTATTGGGCAGCCGTCACAGCGGGTAACCCATCACCCCGAACCAATCACCCTGCTTAGAGCGATCTCAAAAAAGTGGGCTCCAACGGAAAAGGGGCTGGTGTGAGTCACACCAGCCCCTTCTGATTTGCCTCAGGATCGCGTCAGGCTGAAGCAGGAGCCGTGGCGTTACCCGGTTTGACTTCCGCGCCGGCGTTTCCACCACCCGACGACGGATCACTTGACGGCGGCGGCAGATTCTTCGGCGGACGCGGCGGGCGACCGCCCATGATGTCGCTGATCTGCTCTGCGTCGATGGTTTCCCACTCCAGCAGCGCCTTCGTCATGGCTTCGACCTTGTCGCGGTTGTCTTCCAGCAACTTGCGGGCGAGGCCATATTGATCGTCGAGAATCCGGCGAATTTCAGCATCAACCTTTTGCTGCGTGGCTTCGGATACCGTTTTCGACGCCATCTTGCCAAACATGCCGTCCTGCTCGGTATCGACATACACCATCGTGCCGAGCACATCCGACATACCGTAACGCGTCACCATGTCACGTGCCATCTTTGTCGCACGCTCGAAGTCGTTCGAAGCACCCGTTGACATGGAGTTCAGGAACACTTCCTCCGCTGCGCGGCCGCCGAACAGGATGGCTATTTCCTCAAGCATCTTGTCGCGATACAGATTCACGCGATCATGCTCCGGCAACTGCCACGTGATGCCCAGCGCCCAGCCACGCGGCATGATGGAGACTTTGTGAACCGGATCTGCGTGAGGCAGCAACTTGGCCACTACCGCATGACCCGACTCATGATAAGCCGTGTTCCGACGTTCTTCTTCCCGCATCACGGCTGACTTGCGTTCCGGACCCATGAAGATCTTGTCTTTCGCGTCTTCGAAGTCCGCCATCTCGACGATCCGCTTGCCGCGACGGGCTGCGAACAGCGCAGCTTCGTTCACAAGGTTCGCGAGGTCAGCACCGGAAAAGCCCGGCGTACCGCGTGCGATCACCGAAGCGTCGACGTCGTTCGAAATAGGCACCTTTCGCAGGTGGACCTTCATGATGTGTTCGCGACCGCGGATATCCGGCAAGCCCACGTACACCTGGCGGTCGAAACGGCCCGGACGCAGCAACGCTTTGTCCAGCACGTCGGAGCGGTTGGTCGCGGCGATCACGATCACGCCGGAGTTCGCCTCGAAGCCGTCCATTTCCACGAGCATCTGATTCAACGTCTGTTCGCGTTCGTCGTTACCGCCGCCCATGCCGGCGCCGCGATGACGGCCCACAGCATCGATTTCATCGATAAACACGATACACGGCGCGTGCTTCTTGGCCTGCTCGAACATGTCGCGCACCCGAGCCGCGCCCACACCTACGAACATTTCAACGAAGTCCGAACCCGAGATGCTGAAGAACGGTACTTTCGCTTCGCCGGCAATGGCCCGCGCCAGCAACGTCTTACCCGTACCCGGAGGGCCTACCAACAGCACGCCGCGGGGAATGCGTCCGCCCAGCTTCTGGAATTTCTGCGGATCACGCAGGAAGTCGACTAGCTCGGAAACCTCCTCCTTCGCTTCGTCACAACCAGCCACATCGGTAAAATTGATCGCGTTGTTGTTCTCGTCGATCAGCCGCGCTCGCGACTTGCCGAACGAAAATGCTCCGCCTTTCCCGCCGCCCTGCATTTGCCGCATCATGAAGAACCAGAAACCGATGATCAGGATCGTCGGTCCGAGGTAATACAGCGCGGAAACAAGCGCGTTCGGTTCGTCGTCGGCCTTGCCGCTGACCTGCACGCCGTACTTCATCAAGTCGCCGACCATCCAGATATCGCCAGGCGACACGATTTGATATTTCTGACCGTCTGCGGGAGTAACGGTGAGATTACGACCCTGAACGGTAACTGTCTTGACCTTACCGGTCTTCGCGTCGTCCATGAATTGCGAATACGAAACACCTTCCTGGACGCGGGGCTTGTCGAACTGCTTGAACACCGTGAACAGCACCAGTGCGATAACCAGCCACACCGCTGCCTTAGAGAACATATTGTTGTTCAAAGCACCACTCCTTCACTCATAGACGGGCGCCTACATTCGCCTTGCGGCACCACCAAAGCATTCTAATCCAGACCGCAAACCCCTGCTATAGCCATTAACTAGCGCGAAGATAGCGGTCAGGACCCGATTGTTTGGACATATCCGGTAGAACGCCTGCCGAGACACCCGGTCCCCGGCGCCGTTTCCACCCGCAACTCTCAATCCCGACGCTTGAGTTGCCTGCCCAAAATAAACGTTTCGGACGATTTATCGCGCGACGCCTTCGGCTTGCGCGGCGCGACGATTTTAAATTGCTGCTTGAACTTCTCCACTATTTGACTATAGCCGCTGCCATGAAAACATTTGACCAATAAGGCGCCTTCCGGCTTCAGATGGTTCTGCGAGAAGTCGAGCGCCAGATCGCACAGATGTTCCATTCGCGCTGCATCAGCGCTGGCAACTCCTGAGAGGTTGGGGGCCATGTCGGAAATTACAAGATCAACTTGATGATCCCCGACGATTTCCTTCAGTTGGTCCAGTACCGAGTCTTCTCGGAAGTCGCCCTGAATGAAGATCACGTCGGCAATCGGCTCCATGGGGAGCAGGTCGAGCGCGATGATCTTGCCATCAATGCCGCCTTCGCGCGTTTCACCGCGCTTGGACCCTTTAGCCAACTGGTTACGCGCGTACTGGCTCCAGCTCCCTGGAGTCGAGCCCAGGTCGACAATGATCTGGCCCGGTTTGATCAACTTGTCCTGCTCGTCGATCTCCTTCAGCTTGTATGCCGCGCGCGCCCGATAACCCTCGCGCTGCGCGAGTTTCACGTATGGGTCGTTGATGTGGTCGTGCAGCCACGAGTAATTGAAGCGGTTTTTTGCCATTAAGAATGAACTCTTGCTGCGTGAAGCTGTGCTTTTAGCGGATAATACGCGTCAAATTCGGGCTGCTGCTCATTTGCTGGGCAACTTGCTTGCCTGCTTACGAAGCAGCCTTCGTCGATGTGGACAGCCAATTCCGGTGCCGTTGCGCCCTGTGCTTGCCAGCGTTGCTTGCCAGCGACGTTTGCCGGAGGCCCGAGGCTGGTACTGTGCTTCGGGTTTATCTGGCAAGGGGCGGCGTCCGAGCTACGGCGATTAAAGATTCGTTAAAATCAAGCCCGTTGCTCGCCGCACCGCCTCGCGCCGTCCGTCGTTTTCTTGAGCAAGGCGTTCCGCCCTGCCCGTCTTTGTTTTGCAAATTGCGACCGTTTAGCCGCTTTTACGCTACGGCGCCTCTCATTTTAGTCGAGTCCGTTACTTCTCATGCCAGCTCTCAAACTTTCTCCCGCCCAACGCGCCGACCTGCGCTCCCAGGCTCACGCGCTCAAGCCCGTCGTACTCGTTGGCGGCGAAGGGCTGACCGAGGCCGTGCTGGCCGAGATCGAGGTGCACCTTGCTGCACACCAGCTCATCAAGATCCGCGTGTTCGGTGACGACCGCGAAGCCCGCGTAGCAGCCTACGCCGACATCTGCGACCGGCTGGACGCGGCTCCCATCCAGCAAATCGGCAAGTTGCTGGTGGTGTGGCGGCCGGAAAGCGACGAAGCAGCTGCCAGGCCTTCGCGTGCTGCCGGTGTCCGCGGCGCGAACCGCATAGCACCGCCGAGCGCCGGCGAAGCCGCTGCCGAAACTTCGTCGAAGGGACGTGCGCCGCGCGTGGTCAAGGTCGTCAAGATTACGCGTGACGCGCCAGTGGTCCGCAAGCCGAAGAAGCAAAAGCTGTTGGTTCGCGGCAACGAACGGGTGACCGCTGGCGGCAACGTCAAGCGCGCAAAGAAACGTCTGCCCAGCGCCAAGCGTCACCATCAATCGTCGAAATAAGCTTTTCCGGGCTCATCCGGAAAGCAGAAAGCCGGCCACGCCCGATACGCTCGGGCATGGCCGGCTTTTTTAACCGCGCGCGCGACGTGCCGCGACGCTGGCCGTCTTTCCCTTCGGAATGACCGATTGCGTCGGAAACCGTCCAGGCGGCAGGCGCCAGAACAACACCAGTCCCAGCACGCTCTCCACTAGGTAAAACGCGCTCGACACCCCGTGCAGCATGCCGAATCGGCTTGCATAGGGCGACTGCGCGAGTTCCATTCCGCCTTCCTGGGCTGCGACCCGCAGCGCGCTCATGAACGGCTGCAGCGCGAAATAGCCGATCAGCACACACAGCAGCATGCCCACGATGACCCAGCGGGTCCGCTTGTATTCGGCGAAACCCGTTCGCACGAGCCGGTTAGCCAATACCAGCAGCAGCAGCGCGCAGACCACGCCGAGGAATCCCTCGATGCGAAACAGTTGCGCCGCCACCGATCCCGCCGATGTCCGGTCAAGCATATTGAACAGCACCGGCGCCGCCACGTATCCGAGCGTCAGCACGCTGCCGACCCAGATCATGGCGATGATTCGAAAGAATCGATGGGCCATCAGACGTACTTGACCGCGATGACTTCGTACTCGCGCGCGCCGCTCGGAGCCTGCACCGACGCCACGTCACCCTCGCTCTTGCCGATCAGCGCACGGGCGATGGGCGAGCTGATGGACACGAGTCCATGGTCGATATCCGCTTCGTCGTCGCCGACGATCTGGTAAGTCACCGTGTGGCCCGTGGCCGTCTCTTCCAGCTCGACCGTTGCACCGAAGATCACGCGGCCGTCGGCCTCCACGGTAGTCGGATCAATCACTTGCGCGCCGGCCAGCTTCGACTCGATCTCGGCAATCCGGCCTTCGATAAAGCCCTGCTTCTCCTTGGCCGCGTCGTATTCGGAGTTTTCCGAGAGGTCGCCCTGCGCGCGGGCCTCCGAGATCGAATTCACGACCGCCGGACGCTCCACGGATTTGAGGCGTTGCAATTCGTCGCGCAGCAACGCTGCGCCGCGTTTAGTCAAAGGAACTGTGCTCATAAACAACTCATTACGCAAAAATGCAGACGTAAAAAAATTACCGCGGTTAAGTGCATCTCCCGGTAAAAATGGGAGACGCCGCTTAACCGCGGCCCTTGAAACTTAGACTTCGTTAGGAGACTGCTGATACTGCTGAGACTCGAATCAGAAGCCTTAGTTTAGGCGAGCATGGAGTCCTTGTAAATCATAGACTTCCAGGTCCTTCAGATATCGCAGCCCTTCGACCGCTGCGCGGGCACCCGACATGGTCGTGTAATACGTGACCTTGTTGGCTTGCGCGCTCATGCGGATCGAGCGGGAATCGGCAATCGCGGCGCGGGTTTCGTCGACAGTGGTGAAAACCAGCGCGATTTCGCCGTTCTTGATCATGTCCACAATATGCGGCCGGCCGTCCTTCACCTTGTTGACAACCTTCACCGGCACGCCTGCGGCCTGGATGGCCGACGCCGTGCCTTTGGTCGCCACGATCGGGTAGCCAAGCTCGTGCAGCATGGTCGCGACTTCCACGGCCTTCGGCTTGTCCGCGTCCATCACGGTGAGGAGAACCGTACCGCTTTCCGGCAAGCGCGAACCGGCCGCGAGTTGCGATTTGAACAGCGCTTCGCCGAACGTGCGGCCCACGCCCATCACTTCGCCGGTCGAGCGCATTTCAGGTCCGAGCACCGGATCGACAGCCGGGAATTTCACGAACGGGAACACCGCTTCCTTGACGCTGAAATACGGCGGGATCACTTCCTCCGTGATGCCTTGATCGGCCAACTTCTGGCCGACCATTGCGCGGGCGGCGATCTTGGCCAAAGGCAAACTCGTCGCCTTCGATACATACGGCACCGTCCGCGAAGCACGCGGATTGACTTCGAGAACGTAGATCACATCCTTCCTCGACCCGTCTTCCTGGACCGCTTGCTGGATCGCGAACTGCACGTTCATCAAGCCGATCACGTTCAGCGCGCGCGCCATGGCGCCGGTCTGGCGCTTGAGTTCGTCGATGGTTTCCTGCGACAGCGAATACGGCGGCAACGAACAGGCGGAGTCGCCGGAATGCACGCCCGCTTGTTCGATGTGCTCCATCACGCCGCCGATAAACACCGCCTCGCCATCCGAAATACAATCCACATCGCATTCGATTGCGTCGTTCAGGAAGCGGTCGAGCAGGACCGGCGAATCGTGCGACACCTTCACCGCTTCGCGCATGTAGCGTTCGAGATCGCGCGGTTCGTGGACGATTTCCATCGCGCGGCCACCCAGCACGTACGACGGACGCACAACCAGCGGATAACCGATCTCTTCGGCTAAACGCAGCGCTTCGTCTTCGGCGCGCGCCGTGCGGTTCGGCGGTTGACGCAGGTCCAGGTCCTGCAACAGCTTCTGGAAACGCTCGCGGTCTTCTGCGGCATCGATCATGTCCGGTGACGTTCCGACGATCGGCACGCCGTTCGCCTCCAGGTCCAGCGCAAGCTTCAACGGTGTCTGACCACCATACTGCACGATCACGCCAACCGGCTTTTCCAGATCGACGATCTCGAGCACGTCCTCCAAAGTCACCGATTCGAAGTACAGACGGTCAGACGTGTCGTAGTCGGTGGAAACGGTCTCGGGGTTGCAGTTGACCATGATGGTTTCATAGCCGTCTTCGCGCATCGCGAGCGCTGCGTGCACGCAGCAATAGTCGAACTCGATGCCTTGCCCGATCCGGTTCGGGCCGCCGCCCAGCACCATGATCTTCTTTTTATCGGTCGGATTTGCTTCGCACTCTTCCTCGTAGGTCGAGTACATGTACGCAGTCTTCGTTGCGAATTCAGCCGCGCACGTGTCCACGCGCTTATAAACCGGACGAACCTTCAATGCGTGACGATGCTTGCGCACAGCCGTTTGATCCGAGCCGAGCAACTTCGCGAGGCGTCGATCCGAGAAACCGCTCTGCTTCAGATACAGCATTTCCTCTTTGGTCAGGCTCTCGATCGTACGGCCGCTGAGCGCCTTTTCCTTCTGGATGATCTGTTCGATCTGCGCGAGGAACCACGGGTCAATCGCCGTTTCTTCGAAGATTTCTTCCGCGGTCAGGCCGAGGCGGAACGCGTCGCCGAGGAACCAGATACGGTCCGGGCCCGGCTCGCCGATTTCGCGAATCACTTCGTCGCGGCTGGTGGTCTTTTCATCGAGACCATCGACACCGACTTCCAGTCCGCGCAACGCCTTCTGGAATGATTCCTGGAACGTCCGGCCAATGGCCATCACTTCGCCGACCGACTTCATTTGCGTCGTCAGGCGTGCATCGGCTTCGCGGAATTTTTCGAACGCAAAGCGCGGAATCTTCGTGACCACATAGTCGATGGTCGGTTCGAACGAAGCCGGCGTCTGACCACCGGTGATCTCGTTCTTCAACTCATCGAGCGTGTAGCCGACGGCCAGTTTTGCAGCGACCTTGGCGATCGGGAAACCCGTCGCCTTCGACGCCAGCGCCGACGAACGCGACACACGCGGATTCATCTCGATGACGACCATGCGGCCGTCCTTCGGGTTGATCGCGAACTGAACGTTCGAGCCGCCCGTATCCACGCCAATCTCGCGCAGCACCGCGAGCGACGCGTTACGCAGGATCTGGTATTCCTTGTCAGTGAGCGTTTGAGCCGGCGCGACCGTGATGGAGTCGCCGGTATGCACGCCCATCGGGTCCAGGTTCTCGATCGAGCAGACGATGATGCAGTTGTCCTTGGTATCGCGGACCACTTCCATCTCGAACTCTTTCCAGCCAAGCAACGACTCTTCGATCAGCAATTCGCGCGTTGGCGACAAATCCAGTCCGCGCTTGCAAATCTCTTCGAATTCTTCCTTGTTGTACGCAATCCCGCCGCCCGATCCGCCCAGCGTGAACGAAGGACGAATGACGGTCGGATACCCGCCGCTGCCCGTCAGCGCGGCGATCTCCGCCTGCACCTGCAGCGCTTCTTCCATGGAATGCGCGATGCCCGACTTGGCCGAACCGAGGCCTATCTTCGTCATCGCTTCCTTGAACTTCTGGCGGTCTTCGGCTTTATCGATGGCTTCCGGCGACGCGCCGATCAACTCGACCTTGTACTTTTCCAGCACGCCGTGATGGAACAAATCCAGCGCGCAGTTCAGCGCGGTCTGTCCGCCCATGGTCGGCAGGATGGCGTCGGGGCGTTCTTTATCGATGATCCGCTCGACGACTTCCCACGTGATCGGCTCGATGTACGTGACGTCGGCCGTGTTCGGGTCGGTCATGATCGTCGCCGGATTGCTGTTGACGAGAATGACCTTGTAGCCTTCCTCGCGCAGCGCCTTGCACGCCTGCGCGCCCGAATAATCGAACTCGCACGCCTGACCGATGATGATCGGTCCCGCGCCGATGATGAGGATGCTCTTGATGTCTGTCCGCTTCGGCATAACTGCTCTCAATGATTGTGTTGCTGTGTTCGGTCTTTGCGTGTCTGGCGTGTCTATTTAAGCTGCGACTAAGCTGCGACCCTTTGCGCTTCCATCAGCCCGACAAATCGATCGAACAAGTACGCAATATCGTTCGGTCCCGGTGACGCTTCAGGGTGTCCCTGGAAGCAGAACGCGGGTTTGTCGGTGAGCGCAAAGCCTTGCAGCGTGCCGTCGAACAGCGACGTATGCGTGATCTTTGCGTTGGCGGGCAGCGTGGCGGCATCGACGGCGAAACCGTGGTTCTGCGACGTGATCACCACGCGGCCATTCTCGAGATCCTTCACCGGATGATTCGCGCCGTGATGGCCCGTTTTCATCTTCATGGTCTTGGCTCCTACGGCCAGACCCATGATCTGGTGACCGAGGCAAATCCCGAACGTCGGAATGCCGCGTTCGATGAACTCACGCGTCGCACGGATCGCGTAGTCGCACGGCTCCGGATCGCCGGGGCCGTTCGAGAGGAAGATGCCGTCGGGGTTCAGCGCGAGGGCGTCGGCGGCGGTGGACTCAGCCGGCAACACCGTGACGTGGCAACCGCGCTCGGCCAGCATTCGCAGGATGTTGTACTTCACGCCATAGTCGAACGCGACCACGCGATACTGCGGCGCCTTCTGCTCGCCGTAGCCGCTTTCCAGACGCCATTCGGATTGCGTCCATTCGTACTTTTCTTTGGTCGATACGACCTTGGCGAGATCCATCCCCGACAAACCCGGAAATGAGCGCGCGAGTTCCAGAGCTTTGGCTTCATCGTCGCCAGCGAGAATGCAGCCGTTTTGCGCACCCTTGTCGCGCAGGATTCGCGTGAGTTTGCGTGTATCGATGTTCGAAATAGCGACGACGTTTTCCGCTTTCAGATAGTCGGCAAGGGATTGTTCGGAGCGAAAATTCGAGGCGAGTACCGGCAGATCTCGAATGATCAGGCCGGCGGCATGGACTTTGGTGGATTCGACGTCTTCAGCGTTCACACCGACATTGCCGATGTGCGGATACGTCAGGGTGACAATTTGCTGGGCGTAGCTTGGGTCCGTCAGGATTTCCTGATAACCGGTGATAGCGGTGTTGAACACCACTTCGCCGATCGTGTGACCGGACGCGCCGATCGAGTGACCACGAAAGACCGTGCCGTCGGCGAGTGCGAGGATTGCGGGAGAGAATGACGGCAACACGGGAGGCTCCTTTGGAACACCCTGTTTGCCGACCTGTCATCCGACCGTGGGGTCGCGCGCGGCCAAAGTGGCGCGCGCAGACCGCATCGCGTTCGATTGCGTCGGGCGCAAAACTCGCCGGTTTTTGCCGATTGGGCTCCAATGACTGGACGCGCGTATCAGGCGTTTGGCGGAATGCGCGCGTGTTGCAAGGCGCGGCGGATGAACGGTGAGTGGGAGGTAGGCGCTAGGGTGTAGGTTGATTTGCTCAAACCTTCGAATTATAGCCCGAAAACGCCCTTCTCTCCAAATTGAGACGTATCACACGCAAGACGCGTTCCAGGTTAGTCGCTGCGGGCCTTATCCAGCGGGCGTGCGGCGATCATGACGCGACGCCGCGGCGCTTTTCGAGAACACTGCTCGGCAGGACATACCAGATTGCGCTGGCAATTTGCAGTGCGATTAGCACGCCCCAAACACTCAGATGCGCCGCCACGGGATAGTGGCCGCTTTGAGCCGGCCAGCGGGACAGCATTGCGCCTATGCCCACCTGCAAAGCGAAGATCAGGATGAACAGGACAAGCGTCAGTGTGCTATGCGCGCGGCCAATCATGTGGGTCGGGAAATACTCGGCCATGACCGCATAGCTCAGGATGCCGGTTCCACCGAACACGCCATAACACGCAATCAGCAGCGCCGGCGCTATGGGCGCACGCACAAGCATTGCCACCTGCACAAGCACGAACAGCCCCATGCCAAAGCCGCAGAACGCATACACGGTGACGCCGCGTTTTTGCAGGCCCCGCGCCGCCACGCCGAAACCAACGCAGCCAATCATCATCGCGATGCCGAGCACCGATACCAGCACCGCGGCATATTGAGCGCTCAGGCCCATGACATCGAGGAGATAGGGCCTGATCCATAGTGACTGCATTGCGTAGAAAACGCCTTGCGTGACGACGGAAAACGACGCGATCTTCCAGAACACGCCACTACCCAGGATGTGCCACGTGCCCTTGAACTGAGTGAGCATGTCGGCTTTTCGATGCACGCCATCGCGATGTTCCGGCGCAAACAGAAAGATAGCTGCCGCGACCGCAAGGGTCATTGCCATGAGACCGAAACAGACGTTGCGCCAGTCGGTCACGCCGAGCAGGATAGCGAGCGGCGAACCGACCACCACGCCGCCGAGGCCGCCCACCGCCATCACGAGGCCGTTGACCATCGGAAGCTGTGCCACGGGCAGGATCTGCGCGAGCGCCTTGAAAGCCGCGCTCATGCAGACGGACACGCCCACGCCAATCAGCAGCCGCCCCAGCATCATGGCGCCAATGCCGTGCGCCTCACCGAACACGCCGATCCCGAGCGCCGCGAACAACAGCATGCCCGCGGTGACCCGGCGCGGACCAAAGCGATCGAGCAACATGCCCACGGGAATTTGTGCTGCCGCAAAACCAAGGAAATACAGCGACGTGAGCAGACCGAGATCCGCCCCCGATAAACCCAGGTCGTGCGTGATATAGGGCGCGAAGCCGAGATTCACCCCGCGGAATACGTACGAGACGAAATATCCGGCGGAAAACAGAAAAAAGACGCGAAGCCGAACGGAAGACGTCATGTGCAGCGCAGGGGTTTTGATATGAAGCGGCAGTTTAACGCGCACGTGCCATTGAAAACGCCGTCACCTTGGTGACGGCGTGGATTCTTGACCGCACAGACAGGTTATTGCTTCTTCTTTTTATCTGTCGTCTTGGTCGATTTCGCGGTTTTGGAAACCGTCTCCAATTTGACCGCTTTGGACGGCGCATTGAATTTTTCAGATACGCGCGTCACCTTGGCCGGAGCGCTTGCTTTGCCGCCACGTGCCGTGCTCTTCGATTCAGGCACGTGCGTGCCGATTTTCGTCACGCCGCCCCTGTTACGGCTCGACACAGCCACCGTTTCCACGCGCACCGGACCCGGTTCGGCCGGAACAGCACGCCCGACCGGCACGTGCAACACGATCAACTGACCGGGCATAACGGAATCGCGGTGAGTACGGTTCCAGCTTTTAACCTGCGAGATCGACACGTTGTAGCGATCGGCGAACGTCGACATGGATTGCGCACGGCGAACGCGGATCAACATCTTGCGCGTATCGGGAACGTCCGGCTCGACGGCCAGCATGGCGCTTTCGGCGACATCGGCGCTGATGTCTTCGTCGTCGTCATCGTTACGCGGCACCACGATGGTCGAGCCCGCTTTCAGCCGCATGCCTGCGGGAATGCGGTTCACCGACATCAGCGTATCCGCGTCCACGCCAATTTTCATCGCAATGACCGCAGGTGTTGCCCGTTCGCTCACCGTGTAAGTCGTCCACGACGACAACTGGCCCGAATACGACTTCAGATTCTTTTGGAAAGCGCTGGCGTTATCGAAGGGAAGCAAAATCTGCGGACTCGTTGCACCGAGAATCACCGGCTTCGCAAACGACGGATTGAGCGAGCGGAACTCCTCCACCGTCATGCCCGCCAACTTGGCGGCCATCGTTACGTCCATGTCGCGCGACGTGGTGACCGTCACGAAATACGGGTGATTTGGAATGTCCGGAAGCGTGAGCCCATACATTTGCGGATTGGCGACGATGTTCTTCACCGCCTGCAGCTTCGGCACGTAGTTGCGGGTCTCGTTCGGCATCCGCAGACTTTGATAGTCCGTCGGCAGGCCCATCGCCTCGTTTTTCGCGATCGCCTTCTGCACATTGCCCTCGCCCCAGTTGTATGCGGCGAGCGCCAGATTCCAGTCGCCGAACATATCGTGGAGGCGCGAAAGATAGTCGAGCGCCGCGCTGGTCGACGCCAGCACGTCGCGCCGCTCATCCTGAAACATGTTCTGCTTCAAGTTGTAGTCGCGGCCCGTGCCCGGCACGAACTGCCACATGCCCGCGGCCTTCGCAACCGACAGCGCCTGCGGGTTATAGGCCGATTCGATAAACGGCAGCAACGCGAGTTCGGTCGGCATATGCCGCTGCTCGAGTTCCTCGACGATGTGATACAGGTATTTTTGCGAGCGGCCCGTCATGCGCTCGACGTAATCCGGGCGCTGCGCGTACCAGTTGACCTGCATGTCGACGAGGTCGCTTTGCAAATCGGGAATCTGAAAACCACGGCGGATACGGCCCCACAAATCACCGTCAGGTCCGCTAAGCGAATCGAGGGACGTCTTGTCGACGTTGATCGTTTCCTTGGCGGCCGCGGTCTTGCGGATGGCGTCTGCTACGGCTTGCTGATTCTGAGCGGAAGGTAGTGAAGAAAGGGAGTTGGTCGCTGTCGGTCCCTGGCTGGCACAAGCAGCCAATGTCAGGACGAGGAGCGCGCTTAAAATCAATCGCATGAACGTCTCGGATTCCAAAAAAAATGTGCTTGGAAATTTGGCCCGATAGTACGGAAGCGCACTCACCACGTCAATATAAATGCAAAAAACACAGCAAAATCCGAGGCCTGCAATGGTTTTCCACGTTTCAGATGAAGATAACCGCAGGCGGCAACGGGTTAGCGAAATTTGTCCTTCCAGCCGCGCATCAGTGTGAACGCGTCAAGCCGGTCGCGCACCGGGCGCTCGAACTGGGTGGCAAGGGTGGCTTGCACGTTTTTTTCGCCGACACGCAAGAAAGGGTTTGCGTTTCGTTCGTGCAGGAGCGTGGTCGGAATGGTCGGCTGGTTGCGTGCGCGCAAGCCCTCCGCTTCCCTCTGCCATTCGGCCAGCGCCGCGTTGTCCGGCTCAGCCGCGAGGGCGAAACGGATATTTGACAGCGTATATTCGTGGGCGCAGTGAACCAGCGTGGCGTCGGGGAGCGCCGCGAGCGCGTCGAGTGAGTTCAGCATTTGTTGCGGCGTACCTTCGAACAGACGGCCGCAGCCGCTTGCGAATAAGGTGTCGCCGCAGAAGAGATGCGGTGTCCCTTGCGGGTCGCCCGGCTGGAAGTAGGCTATGTGTCCGGCAGTATGTCCGGGTACGTCGATAACCGAGCATTCCATTGCCGGACTCGCGATACTGACGTGATCGCCCTGTTTCACGCGCCGCGTCAAATGCTCGATAGCCTCGCCAGCCGGGCCGATCACCGGAATTTCTCCATCGGCCGATTGGCTAACGAGCAGTTTTGCGACGCCGCCGACGTGGTCGTGATGGTGGTGCGTGAGTAAAATAGCGGTTAGCCGCCAACCACGTTTCGTCAAATAGGCTTCAACGGGCGCGGCGTCGCCGGGATCGACCACGACGGCATTGTGACCGTCCGACACCAACCAGATGTAGTTGTCTTCGAACGCCGGAACCGGCACGTACTCAAGCGTTTTCATAAGGCGACTCACCCGAACATGTCAGAGCGAACAATTATAGACTGGCCCGCCTGGACACTTTCTGCGCCCGGCCGCTATGTGCTCGAATGGGAACAGGCGCAGCTCGACCGCGTGGTGTCGGATATTTTCGGCTATCACGCGCTGCAACTCGGCCTGCCCGGGCTCGACGCGTTGCGCGAGAACCGCATGCCGTATCGTGGACTCGTGCTCGATACCGCCAGCGCCGCCAGCGCGCCTTTCACGCTGCCCCCGTCAATTTCAGCCGACGTGCGGCCGGGCGTGACGTCGCTGCCGTCAGCCAGCCGCGGCCTGTACGCGCCGGAAGGACGCAGTGCCGTGTGGTGCGACTTGCTCGATTTGCCGTTCGAGGCGCAGAGCGTCGACCTGCTGGTCATGCCGCATACGCTGGAATTCACCAGCGACCCGCATCGGTTGCTCAGAGAAGCCGAGCGCGTGCTGGTGCCTGAAGGACAGTTGATCATCCTGGGCTTCAATTCACTCAGCCTGTGGGGCGCGCGGCAATCGCTTGGCAAGGTTGCGGGCAAGCCGTTTGTCCCGTCCGCACACGAAATGATCGCGTTCACGCGGATCAAGGACTGGATCAAGCTGCTCGGATTCGACCTTGAACGCGGGCGCTTCGGCTGCTATCGTCCGCCTCTCCTGACCGAACAGTGGCTGGCGCGCTATCAGTTCATGGAAGCCGCCGGCGACCGGTGGTGGCCCATTTTCGGCGCCGCCTACATGATTACGGCCATCAAACGCGTGCGCGGCATGCGTTTGATCGGGCCGCGCAAGCTTAAGAAACCTGCCCTCGCACCGGGCCTCGCACCAGTCGCCACGCCGCATACACGCAACGAGCATTGATGACCTTAGATACCACAGACAAAGTAATCGACATTTATACCGACGGCGCCTGCAAAGGCAATCCTGGCCCCGGCGGCTGGGGCGCACTCCTGCGTTTCGGCGATCAGGAAAAGGAATTGTTCGGCGGCGAAACGCCGACGACCAACAACCGCATGGAGCTCATGGGCGTGATTTCGGCGCTCGAGGCGCTGAAGCGGCCGTGTCGCGTGGTCATTCACACCGACTCGCAATATGTGCAAAAGGGCATCAGCGAGTGGATTCATGGCTGGAAAAAGAAGAACTGGATAACGGCGGCGAAAACGCCCGTCAAGAACGCGGATCTCTGGAAGCGGCTCGATGCGCTGGTGGTCCAGCATCAAATTGAATGGCGCTGGGTGAAAGGCCATTCGGGCCATCCGGAAAACGAACGCGCCGACGCGCTCGCGAATCGCGGCGTCACTTCACTCGCCGAAGGTTAATTCTTATCTCTATGCGCCAACTCGTACTCGATACCGAAACCACCGGCCTCAACGCCCGCACGGGCGACCGTATTATTGAAATTGGCTGCGTCGAGCTTGTGAATCGACGGCTCACCGGCAACAACCTGCACTTCTACGTGAATCCGGGACGCGACAGCGATCCGGGCGCGCTCGCGGTGCACGGCCTGACCACGGAATTTCTCAGCGACAAACCCAAGTTCGCCGATATCGCCGCCGAGTTGCGCGACTTCGTCGCAGGCGCGGAGTTGATCATTCACAACGCGCCGTTCGACGTCGGTTTCATGGACGTGGAGTTCGGTTTAGTCGGCATGTCTGGTGTGAAGGAAGTGTGCGGTGGGGTGATCGACACGCTCGTGCAGGCGAAGCAGATGTTCCCCGGCAAGCGCAATTCGCTTGATGCCTTGTGTGACCGGTTTGGTATTAGCAACGCACACCGGACGTTGCATGGCGCCCTGCTCGACTCGGAATTGCTGGCAGAAGTTTATCTGGCAATGACGCGTGGCCAGGAAAGCCTGGTGATCGATATGCTCGGCGAGATGCCGGCAACGGGCGAAGGTCACGCGCCACGTATCTCGCTCGATGACCTGCAGTTGCCGGTGCTGGTGGCATCGGAAGAAGAATTGAGCGCGCATCTCGCCGTGCTCGATGATCTCGACAAAGCGGTCAAGGGGACGAGCGTGTGGCGGATCGAAACGGTTGTCGCGGTTGAGGTAGCGGCGGGTTCCTGATCGGGGTCGATCCGGGTTGATCCAGGCAACGCGATTATTGAAGTGCTCAAAGATTCGCTTTACGAAACGGCCAAGCTCTGACATAATCCAAAGCTCTTCGGGTGGTTAGCTCAGCGGTAGAGCACTGCCTTCACACGGCAGGGGTCACAGGTTCAATCCCTGTACCACCCACCAGATTATTGAGCGGCAAATTAAAGGCTTGCGTCTAATGACGTGAGCCTTTTTCTTTACTGGCGGCCTGCGTACGGAAAGATGAGGGACGTGGCGCGCCCGGTCTTGGTCGAGAGAACGGGCGGCTCCCCAGCGCGCAGCGGCCGCCCGACACTTTTGGCCAAAGAAAAGCCCGCCTAAGCGGGCTCGTGCTGCTACTTCATCCGTTCCCAGATTTTGTACACGTCATCGTCGTTCCTTTGACCAATGACCAGCACTTCCACAAGGTCGTCGCCCACCGCATAGATCACCCGGTACTCCCCAACATCTATCCTTCGCTCGCCACGACTCGCCCCCTTCAAAAGCTGACTGTCGTGAGGCTCGGGGTCATCCAAGAGATTCAGAACGGCAGTTACCACCTGACGGAACTGCTTGGCATCAAGCTTTTTTGCGGCCTTTAGGGCCTGCTTTGTCATTGCTAAGTTCATCACCAACGTTCCTATGTTCTGCTAGGAGCGCGTCGACCTCTTTGGAGCTCGCAAAACCTTCGTTGCGAGCAGCGTCAGCCTTAGCCAACCAAAGCTGATCTTCAAGTTCTTGAACCTTGTTAGTGAGTGCCTCGAAATCACGCTTCGACACCACATACGCTGTAAGCCGGTCATGCCTAGTGATAGCCACTGGCTGACCGAGCGCTTCGTCCAAAACCTCGCCAAATCGAGTCTTCGCGTCCCTCGCACTAAATGTGAGGGTTTGCGGCATTTCATACCTTCCTTTTTGAATTTGCGTTTGCTGAGCTTGAATTTATGGATTCTTGGATCTAAAGGTTCACGGGTTCAGTGGATAGCTTGGAGTCAGAGTTTAAGCTTGCGATTTTGAGCGTGTGAGGCTTTGAGCGACAAGCACTAACACCCACCGAAGCGACCAAAGTGTACCACCGTAGACAAAATAGCTCAAAGTGATCATTTTGGCCTTTTTTTCCAACTGCGGACCAAATGTACGCGAGCTGCCCGCATAGCCTCACTGGAAAAGGCCGTGGCCTTCCCCAGGAGCGGCACGCCAGGACACCATCACGCCCGACAAATAAAACCTTTGATTTGGTTGATTGCGGTGGGTGACTGACGGCATGGTTCACACTGGCTACCCGAGCTCTGTATTCTGATCATCTTTCTCTTAGAACAGTTCCGAATGCGTCCCGGCGCGAACAAAAACGACCTCCTTGTCGTCGGCGCGGTAGATCAACAAGAAATCTCCCCCAACGTGGCATTCGCGATGATCAGCCCAGTCACCGTTTAGCTCATGATCCTTGTACTCGGGCGGCAGCGGTTCATCGTTGGCGGTCAGCAACTGCATCGTGTTCTTGAGCGCTCGCATGTCGTATCGACCCGAATGCGAGAGACTCACCCAATCCTTCTCAAACTGCTTCGTGCGATCGCTTTTTCGGGGCAGCTTTGCCCTTTTTTGCTTCGAGTTCATTAAATAGGTCCGCTGGGGAGTCGAAGCGCGCTTTTCCCTTCATCGACCGTGACTCGTGAAGCGCCTGCAAAGTGGTTTCGTTGGAGATGCGGACGTCAAACGGCAAGCCGCCATAGACAACCACCTGGCGAAGGAACATACGAATGGCGTCAGATATGGTCAGCCCATTTTCGGCCAACACCGTTTCGGCGCTTTTTTTCAATTCAGGCTCGATGCGCGTACGCACATCAGCAGATTTTAGGGTGACAGGTGCCATTGGCTTGAACCTCGTAGCGTTAGTTATGGACGCTCAACGCGGCAACGTCCATGACGCACGGAGAGTAAGGTCCTCATTTGGATATCGGGCGTCGTAGCGTCATTGTAGCTACAATGACGCTACAGAGCAAACACGCCGCAAATCGAGTTGCCCGGACTCTGCACCGAACGGCGGCTTTACCCTAAGACGCGGTTCATCCGAATCGTGCGAGCCACGAAGCGGTTGCCTGCTCGAACCGCCGTTGCATCGGCTCAGTAACCCAAAGGTACGCTTTAGACACGCCCGCCGGCCACCCCGCCTGATGTCTGAAACACGGACAAATCCGGGTACATCCCCCGAATCTTCGACCACTCCGCCGCGTTGTAGAACTCGCACGGCTGATCCGTCGATGCAACCGTGAACCGCTTGGCGACCTCGACACAAAAACGCACGACCTCCGCAATATCGACCTCATGGTTGGCGCTTGAATCGCTGCCGCCCACCACCGACTGCGCCGTCACCGCAACCCCTACAACCGGCGCCTCAGTCGCAATATGCGGCTGCATGATGCTGTTGAAGTGATAAAGCCCATTGTCGTAAGGCGTGATGTCCTGCTGGCTGATCGGCAGCGTGACAGCCGCCCTGCCCGTCGTGGACTCCATGACCTTGACCAGATCCGGCGACATCCGCAGGATGTGGCCCTGCATGGCCGTCGGCGTGAGGGCGAACCCGCGTTGCTTGATGATGCTGTTTCCCTTGGACGCATCGATCGAAAGAATCGCGTCCATCGCGTCCGACACTTCATAGGTGTTCATGGTCTCCGACGACACCGGCATGCCCATGAAGGCCACGCCGTCGTTGAAGCTCATCGATACATTCGTCGCGATATGCGTGGTGACAATCACGTCACCCGGAAGATGGTCGCCTGCGCGCTTCATGTGCGCGAGCTTGAGCGCGGTCGCGATCGCACCGATCGGACCATCCGCGTCCGACACCATGCCGATCCGAACCGGTCGCGCGCCGATAGCCCCGTTGCGGCCGATCACGCCCAACGTCCGCGCAGTCCCACCGATGGATTTACCTTTCGTCCCTGGAATCAGGATCGACACGAAGTCAACGGTTTTGGTGGGATCTTCCGGCGGCTCATTATTAACGGTTGTCACCTTCACGGTGACATTGAACTCGGAAAACGGCGCAAACATCTTGACGATGCTCTGCCCATTGACGGTTGCGCTATCGAGCGCTTCATACGCAACAAGCGTGGTCTGCAATGACATGCTGAGATGCTCCATGATGCAAAAAACAATAACAAAATTTCGCTTTGGAGTACAAAACGAAAACAACAAATCAAAATGCGTGCCGCAGTCCCAACATTGCCGTGGTCTGGTTGTTGCGGCCGTTCAGCGGCTTGTCGCTCCCGCCCGTGTAACTGGTCGTGCTGTTGCCAAAGAGACCTGACCAGTCGCCATGGACCCAGTCGTACGCGAGCGCAACGTATACATCGGTGCGTTTGCTGAACGCGTAATCGGCTACGCCATAGGTGGTCGCGCGAGTGCCGTTGAAACCGTCCGCACGCGTGCGGTCAAGCATCGCGCTGGCGGTGAGCGTAAGCGCAGGCGTCGCGAGGTAACTCGCGCCGACGGTAAAGAAATCGTCGCGGCGCGTGGAGGAGAAAACAGAACCGATCGCGGCGGAATTCAACGGCGTGGCAGCGGTCGTCATGCTCGTGATCGAGGCGGTATCGGTGCCGCCCTGCGAGGAGTCGAAACCGGCATCGCGACGACTGTAGATATAGTTTGCGAACAGCTTGGCGGGACCTACGGATGCCTTCACGCCTGCGATATAGATACGCGCGGCGCGGCTGGCGCTGTCGTGAGTAGTTTGTGCATCGCCGATTAGCGTGATCGCATTGCTCGAATATTTCAGGCCGAGCGAGGTGGACGACATCGACAGAGTGCTGCCGGGCGTGCCGCCAAGCGCGTATTGCGCCATCGCCGTGACGGGGCCGAAGTTGCCGGTGTAGCTGACCGAATTGTCGTACCGCTGGCCGGTGAGAAATACCATCCAGGAATTCGACGGGGCCGCGCCAATGCCGAGCGGATCGACGTAATACAACATTGTGTTCGCCGTCGTGTATTGACGCCCCAACGCGAGGTCACCGTACTGGTTGCCGATCTTCACAAACGCCTGGCGGCCGAACAACTGGCCTTGCTGGTCGAGACGGCCGCTGTTGGCAAGGAAGCCGTTTTCAAGCGTGAAGCCTGCTTTCGCACCGCCACCCAGATCCTCACTGCCTCGCAAGCCGAAACGGCTGCCGGATATGAAACCTTCGTTGCCTTGTTGAAGTCCGACGACGCTGTTCCCTGCGGAATTCGCATGCGTCTGATAGGTCAGCGCGGCATCGATAATGCCGTATAGCGTGACGCTGGATTGCGCCCACACGGCGCAGGGAAAAGTAAGTGCCAATGCTGGCAGCCAGCGATAAGACGTCATGATTCAGCGGTCTCTGGAAACGTGGGACGAGCGTCACCAACGCCTGCGCGCAAGCGCACAGGCGTGAAGAGGTGGCGGATGGAACTTAGGCGGTTAGCGGATGAATTCGGGCCAATTGTTTATATCGGCGGGACCGGTTATGCGGGACAACGCAAAGGTCTCGTTTTCACGCAAGGTCTCGATTCGCCCATCACCGAGGAAATGCAGAGCATGACGCTCGCCAAGGACTGTGCCGTGCGTACCGTCCGAATACAGAGCCGATCCTTCAGGCAACGCGAAGACCTGTTCCGGCGCATTGATTGCGAGAAACTCCGCAAGGCGCTCTTCCCGGCTTTCGCCGTTATGGCCGACAGGTTTACCGCTGATGAAGTGCGGATTGACCTGGAACGGAACGAGCCCGAGCGCGCGCAGCGTCGGCGGCTGGACGACAGGCATGTCGTTAGTGGTACGGATCGTCGGGCACGCTACGTTGCTACCCGCGCTCCATCCCACGTACGGCGTTCCGGCCAGGACTTTCGCGCGAATCGCATCGACAATACCGGCGTCATACATCCGCTTGAGAAGCGCAAAAGTGTTGCCGCCTCCGATTGCGATAGCGTCCGCCTGCTCTATCGCCGCGAGCGGGTTCTCGCTTCGATGAATCGATTCGAGCGGATACCCAAGGCGATCGAATACGGGTTTGACCAGATCTTCGTAACTATCGAAACTGAAAGTGACGGCCGCGAATGGCACGAACAACACCTTGCGTGGCTCGTGTTTCAACAGCGCGTGAATCTGCTCGCCTGCATGTTCGAGATAACCGAGTTGATCCTTGCGTGAACTGCTCATCAAAAGAATGCGTTGTGTCATGGCATAACCCTCTTGGTAGTCGATAAAACTGGATTCAAGCCACAGTCGTGCGAATGATGCGCGCGACGCGGTCGATCTCCTCGTGAGTATTGAAATAATGCAGGGACACGCGCGCCATCGTGCTCACGCCGTATCGCGCGAGAATAGCGTCCGCCATGAAACTGCCAGCTTCAATAATGCACTGTTGCGCTTCAAGCGCCGAGACGAGCATGGCTGGATCGACACCGCGCAAGTTGAACGGCACGATACCGATGCGCTGCGTGATCTCATGCGGCCCATACAGCTCGAATCCAGGCAGCGAAGAAAATTGCTTCACAGCATACGCAGTCAGCTCGCGTACCCGATTGGCAATCGCCTCAATCCCGATCTGTTCTGCATAACTAATCGCTGCGCCGAGCGCAAGAATGGCTGGCACGATCGGGCAACCCGCCTCGAAGCGTCGCGCGCCCGGCACGAACGACAGGGCTCCGGTAGCGCGATCGAACACACCGTTCCACCAACCGGCAAGCGCGGGTTCGAGCGTGTCGATATGCGTCTCGCGCACATACAAGAAGCCTGACCCTTCAGTTGCGCGCAGCGCCTTGCGGCCGCAGCCTGCCAGGAAATCACAGCCGAGCTCCTCCACGTCCACCCGCAACATACCGACACTCTGCGCCGCGTTGACCAGGGACAAGACACCGCGCTCGCGCGCGACCTTGCAGATCTGTGCGGCGGGCTGAACAGCACCGGTTGAATTGGGCACGTGCGAGAACGTGGCGAGCCGCGTACGCGCGGTGATGGCGGCCGCGAACGCGTCCGGGGAAAGAACGCCGGCCGCATCCGCCGCGATCATTTTCACGATTACCTGATGAGTCTGCTCCAGCCTGCGCCACGGCAACAAATTGCTGAGCATTTCCGTATCGGCGACGAGGATTTCATCGCCGGCCTTCCAGTCGATACCCCGTGCAACCAGCGAGATCGCTTCCGTGCCGTTCTTCGTAAAAGCAATCTCGTGCGGTTGTGCGCCGAGGAAAGCGGCAAGCTGCGCACGCACGCCTTCAACCCGTGCGTACGTCTCCTTGCGAAACGACGGCAAGTAGATGCCGATATGACCGGTATCGAGAAGATAGCGGCGTGCCTCCTCCAATACGACATCAGGCGGAATCGACGCGGCGGCCGTGTCCATATAAACAGTGGTCGCGGTCAGCGGAGTGGCTGCGCGGATGGCTTGCATATCCATGGTTGCGTCTCTAATCGGGTAAGCGGGGGAAAAGGTCAATCACTTATGCAGGCGCGTGACGGAACTTGTGAAGCTGAACAGTGCATCCCCGGCGATCACGCCGCCCGCGAAGGCACTCATTTCTGCGGTATGGCGATCGCCTCGCAACTTTGTCACGACAAAGCGGATAGCGAGTCCGGCAAGCACGGCCCATCCCGCGAGCGGCGACGCGATCAGCATCCCGGTTGAAAGCAGGATGCCAAGTTGACGTTTCGACCCGCCAAGCCATTGGAGCAACGCGCCGGGAATGGCCCAGATGGCGAGGTTGCGGGTAATTTCCATCGATGACCCCGCTTTGATCGAAGCGGCATAAACGCGGTCGACCGGTGGCAGCATGCCGCGCGAAAAGAAGTGATCGTGGAAGATGATGACGACAATCGCCGCGACTACGAAACCTGCCATGCCCGCGAACAGCTGCTGGCGACGGCCAGCCAGTTCGGCTGCCATGTCGCGGCCCTCGCCTCGCAGCAGATAGCCGGTTTTCAGGTCGTAACCCATGTCCGCGAACGCGGGTCCGGTTGCGGCTGAGAAACCGGCGAGCACGGCCAGCGCGGACGGCGGGAAGCCGATCACGATGCCGATCGTCAAGGTGATGAGCGCGACGGCGAACGCCGGGAACCAGCCTGAATGCATGGCCGCGATGCCGACGATCAACTCGTGGGCGTAGGCCGCGAACGCGGCATAGAGGACAAAGCCGATCAGCATGGCCGGCGACAGTTCGGTGATATGGCCGGCCAGCACGGAGATCAGCAACGCGACGAGCATGTAGGCCACGAATCCGCCCGATAACACTCGCTTGGCCCGAGCGCTCGTCATCTCGAGATTGCGGGGATCGGTGGCGGCGCCGGCCCGCGAGCGATGAATCTCGCGAGCAACCTGGAACAGCGCGACGATTCCGGCGCCGATCATCAAGCCATGCGGAATGTAGGCGGCGGCAATATCGACGTGAAACACCGGGATGGAGTAACCGCGCACCAGTAAGCCGATGCCGAACATGGTCAACGCCGCCAGGTTGCCGAGAAAGGCCGCGCCGAACGCGGACATGGGCACGCCCATCAGCGCGCCGCCAATGCCGGCCGCCACGCCCAACCCGAGAAATGCTGCTTTGCGGCCACCGCGGTCGCCTGCCCAAATGGCTTCCGCCGTGGCGACACCAGCCGGCCACGAGCCGGTCGCCGGAAATATCCGGCTGCCGAAGAGGTTGTAGAGCATGGCGCCATCGACCAGCATCGCGGCAATGGCGCCAATGAGCATCGGCGTGACGAGCTCGGGCATGCCCATCGCGAACGGGACGCCGAGCGGGATCATGAGCGAATTGGCCGCACCGAATGTTGCCGATGAAATCGCCGTCTGCATAAGATTCTGGCGCTCAAGAACGCGAAAACGCCGCGTCACGGCCAACGGAATCCGCGAGAATACGATGGCCATCAGCGCACCGATGATCGACGTATTGGCGGAGATGCCAAGTGTCACGATCAATTGCATGCCGATGATCGCGCCAAGCACGGACAGGCAAATTGATACCAGCAGCAGGACTGGCTCGAAAAAGGAGACGCGTGGACGAGAGGTGGCGTCCTGATCCAGGGGCACTGCCTGGGCGTCAGGCGCGTCGATCGATGCTTTCATGAGGTCGGATCTCTGCCGGCTTAACGAAGCCCGGCGGGTTTTTGTGAGTGGACGGCGGTAGTAGCGTTCAGCGAAGAAGGCCGACAACGGGTTCGATCGTTTCGCGCGTCTTCTTCAGCGCTTCGATGAGCCGTGGCACCGCTTCGCCATCTAGCCGCTGGACCGGCCCTGCAATCGATAACGAGCCGATCACGCGACGCCGATCGCGCGACCACAGCGGCACGGCCAGCCCGGCGACCGTGGCAGCCGCTTCTTCGCGGGTGTGGCTCCAGCCATCGGCGCGGACTTGATCGAGGCGCGCATCAATCGCGGAACCATCGGAGAGATGCGCTTCCTGATACACCGCCGCGCGAAATTCGTCCGGCTGGAATGCAAGGATGGCCTTGGCGTGAGCGCCGGCGATGAGCCGGAAGCGCTGTCCCACTTCGATTGAAAAGCGCAGTTGCTGCTGGCTCTGGGCGATGTCGGTGCACACGCCCTGCATGCCGTCGAGCAACGACAAAAAGACCGTTTCGCCGCTGTCATGCGCGAGGGCATCCAGAGCGGGTTGCACGATTTCCGACGGTGCAAACGTCCGGTGCGCAATCTGTCCGAGTTCAAAAAGCCGCAGGCCAAGCGAATAACGTCCGGCGCTGTCCTGAATCAAGAAGCCGTTCGCCGCGAACGTCGCAAGCACACGATGAACAATCGAATGGTGGACGTCTGTTTCTTTCGCCAGTTCGCGCACACCCCACGTCGGCTCTTCAAGCGTGAATCGAGTCAGCAGCGCCAACGCGCTATCCAATGTCTTTAGCATGTCGTATCTTTTGTAGGCGTCTCTCTATGAGAGACAGTGTCTCTGTATGCAAACCAGAATAAACGGAGGCTGCCGTCAGTGTCAACGAAGGGTAAATACCCATTAGTTGCGTGGAAGGCTGAATATAGTCAGGAATACGGATTAAATATGGCGCGGGTAAAGATGAAAAATGCTGGTGTCAGACTCTGGTGAACGCGAGATCGAGGCCCATAAAAAAAGCCCGCAGGCAAATACCTGAGGGCCTTGTATGCAAGCGCTCCTAAGTGTTCGGCCTACGCGTCCAGGTTCAAGTCGCGATGCTTACGCTCTGACGCAACGACATGTCGAGCGCCCGCGCCGTCTTGCGGTCGCCCTCGCTCGCCAGAGCCGCTCGGAAGACAGTTTTGCGATTGTGTCCGGCGGCAGCGGGCGAATCCCACAGCAGTTCCATCTTGGGACGCGCATCGCGGCCGAACAAACCGCGCTTCTTGGGCACGACGGCAGCGACAGCGGTGCTATCCAAGCCGGAGGAACTGACAGTCTCCCCCATCCCCTCAGGCCATTTCACCGATAACTCCCGCGCATCGTACTGACCGAGTTTGCGGCTTTCGGCCCAGACGACGGCGGTGCGGGTAGTGGTATCGATGGAGATGGCATAACGGCCGATAGCAAACCGGCGCGCCGCGATATTCGTGCGCCACAACGCGCGCGGCCGGCAAATCCACAGCACCACACCATAAAGCGCAGGCGCAACGAGCAGCCAGCCATTAGTTTCAGCCAGGGCATGCGCGGCGTTTTTCCACCCCGCCGTCCACGTAAAGAACCCGACCGACCATAGCGCGAATAGAAAACTCAGCAGCGCGAGCAGCCGCAACGCTTGCCGCAGCCACTGCGGCAACGGATGCAGCGGCCGATCGGCGCGCGCCCGGGCTCCAGGAAGAAACAGCAGCAAGAACAAAAGCACGAGCGTGACGCAGGCCCACGGCGATGAAGTCATCGCGCGCATTGAAGAGAGGTAGCCCATTTGCGACATCGAGAACAACCAGCGCGCGGCCAGCACGAGTCCGATCGCCCGCAGCGCGAACACAGTGCCAGCACCGGGTGCCGGGCTCGCGCTACTCTGCTTCGTTCTCGCCAAAACTTCGCTCCTGTTCACGACTTTCCTTGTTCGGGCGGTAAGTTCCTCCCGTCGCCCGATGCGATTTTCAAGAGACTTCCACACCTATTCAAACGTTCGATTTAATGCTGCGCTGCATTTCGCGAGGCCCGCATATTATAGGGAGAATGTCGAAAACGGCAGCGGCCCGGCATGCTCAACCCGACGATAACGCGTGAAGCTTGCCTCTGCAGTGTGTCAAAACAACAACGCCCCGTGCGCCTGACGGCGCACGGGGCGTTGTTTCCGCTTAATCAGCAAGCGGGCGGCAAGTCAGCGATCAGGCGGCGTTGGCCAGGATCACTATCGAACGTAAAAATCAGCCTGCATTAACTTCGCGCAGAACGGTGCGGCGCTTGGCGCGCAGCAGTTCTTCGTAGGTATGAACATAACGCGCGGCCATGACCTTCGACGAGAAACGCGTTTCGAACGCTTGACGCACCTTGGCGCGCGGCAGCGTGTCAAGGCGCTTCACGGCGGCGATCGCGCTCAGTTCGTCTTCCACGACAAAACCCGACACGCCGTTTTCGATCACTTCCGGCACCGATCCACGGTTGAACGCGATGACAGGCGTGCCGCAAGCCATGGCTTCGATCATCACCAGGCCAAACGGCTCCGGCCAGTCGATCGGGAACAGCAGCGCGTGCGCGTTGCCGAGGAATTCGGTCTTCTGCTGCTCGTTGATCTCGCCGATGTACTCAACATGCGGCAGCGCGAACAACGGCTTGATCTGCTCTTCGTAATACGCGCGATCGGCGTTATCGATTTTCGCCGCGATCTTGATCTTCATGCCCGCTGCGCCTGCAATGCGGATGGCCCGGTCGACACGCTTTTCCGGCGAAATACGGCCGAGGAACGCGAGGTAGCCCGGTTCCACGTTGGGGATCGGCTTGAGCAGGTTTTCCGGCAGGCCGTGATACACGGTCGAGAGCCAGTTGGCTTGCGGCAACGGCTGACGTTGGTTGTCGGAGATCGACACGACCGGCGCGTCGTTGAACGTGCTGAAAATGGGCTGCAATTCCGGCAGGTCGAGACGGCCGTGCATGGTCGTCAGGAACGGCACCGGTTGGCGCGAGAACAGCGAGAACGGATAGTAGTCGATGTGAAAATGCAGAACATCGAACTCGTCGGCGCGGCGGCGGACTTCTTCGAGCAGCAGCATGTGCGGCGCCATCGTGTCGCGGATGGTCGGGTCGAGGCGCAGCGCCTGCGGCCAGAAGGCTTCGAGCTTCGCCGACGTTTGCGAATCACCGCTCGCGAACAACGTGACGTCATGACCGGCCTCAACCAGCGCTTCGGTCAGATAGGACACCACGCGCTCCGTGCCGCCATAGAACTTGGGGGGAACGGCTTCGTGAAGAGGCGCGATTTGAGCGATTCGCATGTTCGGAAACTCCTAATAATGTCAGGCAAAATTGATGCGCTTGGCATCGGTCGTTAAATCAAGCGAATCGCCCTACCCGGACTCGGCACGGTGCTGGTGTCTCCAGCGGTATGGCCGATAGCACGAGAAAAAATCGCGATGCTTCGCTGTTTGCTTGGGTGTTGCTGCTGCTGTGGGTGTCGGGCGTCTGTTTCAGAGCGTGATCAGGCAGAGCAAGATCGATTCCATCTCGTAAAAGCAACGCACCCAGCCATAAACGCACAACCTGCGGAGCCGTTGACCGGAACCTACAACAACCTGTCAAAACACCTAAGGGGAAACCCGGAGGCAAGTATCCCGGTTTTTGCAAGGTTTCCAATCTTACATTTCAACTTATTTACGTTGTTACATCGTCGATACACTCTGCAAGCCCTTGTTTAACAAGGCTGTTCTACGCTGAACGACATGAACCAAACCCGTCGCAGCCACGCTCCAGAGGGCAAGACGCTGCGACGTCCTTCAAATCCCGGCCACGCCACGACGCACCGGCCAGGCACCGGATTTGCCATTTAGCGCCGCTTCAGGTAGCGGGACCGCGACGTGCTCTCACCCTGCCAAGGGCGTCATTTGCAATTCAAGCCAGCGCATGTCGGGGTACCGCGAGCAGCACCGGGCTGACCGTGAAAAGTGCAGGACGCATCGCCAATGGACATTGATTGCCCGGTTCAGGCGACACACTTTTGCCGAAAATCAGCTTAGGCTGATGGATACGCACCACGGAAAGCATTATGCGAGACGATTTGGCTCGCTACACTCGCTACAATTCAGCAATCGGTGCTGCACGCCACTGGCACGCCATTGCCTCGCTGGCCAGACGCGCCGCACATGTGGCCACGGCGAAGCATCGCGCTCAACCGCTCTACTCGACCGAAAACAACCATTGGACCAACTCACCGTCTCTCAGCGTAACGTGCACAACGCGAAGCTAGCGAGCTATGCAAATCGCCCGCTGGCCTTCCTGTTCCGTTACATCCGCCGGCATCCGGTCGCGCACGCTACCGTGCTTTCCAGCGTGCTGGCTGCGGTCGGCTGCGCGCTCGCGTCGCAATACGCGATCAAACATCTGATCGACGTACTCGGCCAGGGCCGCGGCCATCCCGGTCCGCTCTGGTCCGCCTTCATGATCCTGGTCGGCCTGATCGCCGCCGACAACATGCTGTGGCGGGTCGGCGGCTGGGTCGGCGCGCATACGTTCGTCGTCGTGACGGGCGACTTGCGGCGCGACCTGTTCTCCTACCTCAGCGGCCATTCCCCCACCTACTTCTCCGAGAAACAGCCCGGCATGCTCGCCAGCCGGATCACGGCGACGTCGAACGCAATCTATACCGCCGAAAACACCATGGCGTGGAACGTGTTGCCGCCGTGCATCGCGGTGATCGGTGCGATCGTGATGATCGTTGCGGTGAATCCGCTCATGGCCTGCTGCCTGATGCTGGCTTCAGCCATTCTCGCGTTTGTGCTGTACCGGCTCGCCGGACGCGGCTCCGCAAGGCATCACACGTTTGCCACGAAAGCGGCGTCTGTTGACGGCGAGCTGGTCGACGTGATCGGCAACATGGCGCTCGTGCGTGCATTCGGTATGACGTTTCGCGAGCAAAAGCGCTTCGGCTCGACGGTCAAGGCCGAAATGGTCGCGCGTCAGCAAAGCTTGCTGTACCTCGAGAAGCTGCGGCTGTTCCACGCCGTCGTGACCGCGATTCTCTCGGCCGGATTGCTCGGCTGGGCGCTGTGGCTGTGGTCGAAGGGGCGCGCCACGTCCGGCGATATCGTGCTGGTCAGCTCGCTCGGCTTCACGATTCTCCACGGCACCCGCGATCTGGCGGTCGCCCTCGTGGATGTGACGCAGCACGTCGCGCGTCTGGCGGAAGCGGTGCAAACGCTGCTGGAACCGCACGGCATGCCCGACCGGTCCGACGCAACGGAGCTCGTGCCGCAAGGCGGGCGGGTGGATTTTGAGGAGGTCACGTTCGCGTATCCGCGCCGCCGGCCGATCCTCGATAAATTCAACCTGCACATCGAGCCGGGTCAGCGTGTTGGCCTGATCGGCAAATCGGGCGCCGGGAAATCCACGGTGCTAGCGCTGTTGCAACGCTTCTACGAACCGCAGGGCGGCGCCATCAAGGTCGATGGACAGGATATCTCGCTGATCACGCAGGACAGCCTGCGGATGTCGATTGCGCTCGTGCCGCAGGACATTTCGCTGTTCCACCGAACTGTGTACGAGAACATTGCGTATGGTCGCCCGGACGCGTCGCGCGAAGAAGTGCTCGCCGCCGCCCGCGAGGCGCGCTGTTCGGATTTCATCGACGCAATGCCGGAAGGGTTCGACACAATCGTCGGCGACCGCGGCGTGAAGTTGTCGGGCGGACAGCGTCAGCGCATTGCCATCGCGCGCGCGATCCTGAAAAACGCGCCCATCCTGCTGTTGGACGAAGCGACGTCGGCGCTCGATAGTTCGTCGGAAGAAGCGATTCAGCAGGCGCTCGACCGGCTGATGGTCGGCCGTACGGTGATTGCGATTGCGCACAGGTTGTCGACGCTGCAAGGCTTCGACCGGATTATCGTGATGAGTTCAGGCAAGGTGATCGACGACGGTTCGCCGGATCAATTGCGCAATCGGCCGGGCTTGTATCGGGAACTGCTGTCCAAGCAGCACGGCAAATTGCCGCCGGCGACCATGCCCTCGCAACAACTGGCCGCGAAGGCTGAATCAACCTGAGTTTGCATCACCATCGATAAAAGCCGCTTCGGATTCATCAGACCGAAGCGGCTTTTTTACGCTTGCAGATCGCGCATGAAGTTGTCGCGCCAGACGGAGACGTTGTTCTCGCGGAGCTGGGCGAACATGTCGGCGTAGCGGGCCTGCCGCTCGTTCAGCGGCATCGCGAGGGCCGTAGCCAGTGCGTCCGCCATGCCGTCGATATCGAGTGGATTCACGATCAGCGCGCCGTTCAATTCCTGCGCCGCGCCCGCGAATTGCGACAGGACCAGCACGCCGGGATCGTCGGGATCCTGCGCCGCTACGTATTCCTTGGCGACCAGGTTCATGCCGTCGCGCAACGGCGTGACGAACCCCACATGCGACGCGCGAAACAACGCGGCAAGCACCGGCCGCTCATATTGCCGATGGATATAGCGGATCGGCGTCCAGTCAAGCTCCGCGTAGCGCCCGTTGATGCGCCCGGATTCCGCTTCCAATGCAAGGCGGATGTCGCGATACGTGTCCATATCGGCGCGAGTAGGCGGCGCGATTTGTATGAACGAGACGTTGTTGCGCTGCGCCGGCTGATGTTCCAGCAGCTTTTCGAACGCGCGAAAGCGTTCGACGAGACCCTTCGAATAATCAAGCCGATCGACGCTCATGATCAGCTTGCGGTTGTGCAGCGTCGTCTTGACGGTCTGCACTTCGCGTCCGCTTTCGCCGTCCTTGGCGAGCGAGGCGATCTCGTCGGGATAAACGCCAATCGGATAAGCCGCCGCCCGCAGCGTCCTGCCAAACGCGCTTACGGCATTCGGCTCGCCAGCGATGCGAACCACCGAGCCATTCGCCTCCGTCTCGATGTAATCGCAGAACGCGCGCAGATCGGGCGCTGTCTGGAAACCGAGCAGGTCGAAGGAACACAGTGCCTCGACCAGCACGCGATGGCGCGGCACGCTGAGCAGAACCTGCGCCGCTGGAAACGGAATGTGCAGGAAAAAGCCGATGCGGTTCGTCACGCCCTCATCACGCAGCGCCTGGGCGAACGGAATCAGGTGATAGTCGTGGACCCAGATGACGTCGTCGGCTTTCAGCAGCGGCGCCAGTTGCTTCGCGAGCCAGCGGTTGACGCGGCAGTAACCATCGAATTCATCGCGGTCGAACTGGATCAGATCCGGCCGATAGTGAAACGCCGGCCACAACGTGGCGTTCGAAAAACCTCGGTAGTACTGGTCATAGTCGCGTTGCGCCAGCCCAATGGTCGCGAACGTCACCCGGCCGCGCTCCTCCAGCGTGATGCCGTCGGGCGGCTCTGCGACCACGTCGCCGCTCCAGCCGAACCACATGCCGCCGGTTTCCTTGAGCGCGTCGTAGACACCCACCGCCAGACCGCCCGCCGCCGGGCCGCCTTCCGAGATCGGCGCGACCCGGTTCGAAACAATAATCAGCCTGCTCACGAATGCGTCCCTTTAGAACCTTCAGTACCGTCAGACCCTTCGGCGCCGTCAATTCCGGCAATACGCTGCAGCCAGTCGAGCAGCGCGCCAACCGACTCCACCCGCGAATGCGCAAGCGTGTCGCCTGCACCGACCTTGATCGACACCCCATTGCGCTCGTTCACCACCGCGAAGCCTTTCTCGTCCGTCAGGTCATCGCCGATAAACACCGGCCGGCGCCCCGCGAACGGTGGCTCATTCAGGAAAGCCACCACCGCGCGGCCTTTATCGACGTCTTTTGGCTTGATTTCATAGACCATCTTGCCGGGCTGCAGCACGTACGCATCCGCGTATTGGGCGACGAGTTTCTCGGTCGCCTCGCGCGCTGCCATGCCACGCTCGGGCGCATTGCGGTAATGCAGCGCGAGCGCCGCGCCCTTGATTTCCAGCAACGTGCCCGGGTTGGCCTTCACTACGCCTTCGAGCACGTGTTCCATGCGCAGCAGGCGCTCGTCGTTGAAACCGACACGATGGACATCCGCGTTCGAATCGCGCCGCTCGGCGCCGTGCAAACCTGCCACGGGCAGATCGGGCATGGAAAGAAACGAGTCGATGCTGTCAATCCCTCGTCCCGACACGATCGCGACCGCGCCGTTGGTCGCGCGGCGCAATGCGCCGAGGATGGCCGGTACGACCGGCTGCACGGTCACGCCGTCCGGCGTGGGCGCAAGTTCGACGAGCGTGCCGTCGAAATCGAAGAAAAAAGCGGTCGCGGCGAGCGGAAATTTGTCTGGGAGGTTTTGCATCTATGTCTGCCTTTCAGCCGGAGAAGGACCGGAAAAGTGTGCGCATGTTACCGCGCTTTGTAACCCCGTCTGGGAAAGCGGCGTTGGACCCTTCGTTGCACGCACGTGCGGTAAGCCAACACCCTCCGCCACGTATCGAACACGCATCAAACCCGCTTCGACACCTATTCAACCTCATCTTGTCGGCCTGCGGCATAACGCCTCGGCCACGTGCCGGCGCGGCTGTACGCCCGGCGTAAGCTTCTATTCTGAGATAGAGTCGGCACCCGGATGGCTTCACCGACAACTCCATGATCACCCATCCGCGTTGCCGCCTTGATGCACCCTACCCTTGTCCGAGTTGCAAAATGTCTTCCAGGTTCAGTTTTCCATCCAAGGGCTGGTTCGCCGCTCTTCTCACCACCCTGATCCTGAGCGCCAGCCTCGCTGCGTGCTCCCGCCCTGATACAACACCCTGGAAGCTGACCGATGTCAGCGGCCATCTGCCCGACCTGGACTTCAAGCTCACCGACGATACCGGCAAACCCGTCACCGGTCAGTCGTTCCTCGGCCAGACAACGCTGGTGTACTTTGGCTACACCCACTGCCCGGACGTGTGTCCGGAGACCATGGCGCGGCTGATGCAAGTCATGCAGCAACTTGGGCCTGACGCGAAAAACACGCGCATTGTGTTTATCACCGTCGATCCCGCCCGCGATACCCCGGCTGCACTGCATGACTACGTGCGCGCGTTCGATGCCCAGCACGCGGTCGGCCTGACCGGCACGGACGGGGCGATCGAAAGCATTGCGAAGCGGTATCGCGTGGCTTACCAGATGGAAAAACGCGATCCTTCCGGCGCGTATGACGTCACGCATAGTTCGGCCGTATATATATTCGATAGCCACGGCCACGCGCGCCTGCTCGCTACCGAAAGCGATTCCATCGATACGATCACGCACGATTTGCGCCGCGTGATCGACTCGACTGGCTCCTGATTTCAACAGCGAGTTTAGCGTCGCCGTCAACATGCCTTCGAATCTCTGCTGGCTCGATGCGTGGGAACCGTCTTGCGCCGTCGTAACCGCCGTGCTTATCGTGGCCGTGTTGTTCGCCAGCGGCGCGAGAACAGCAGCTATACGAGGCGCATCCAGATGTGCGGAATGTCGTCTTCCACGTGAACATCGGAGATTGGCTCGAAGCCGAAGCCCACATAAAAGCGCTGCAATCGCGCTTGTGCGTGCAGGCGTATGGGCTGGCCGGGCCATTGTTCGCGGATAAAACCCAACGTGCGTTCGAGCATCGCCTGACCTAACCCGATGCCACGGAAGCCGGCTGTGGTCAGCACCCGGCCGATGCGGATATCGGCGTTTTCGATGTCGCCCTTAGCGTTCGGAAGCAGGACTCGCAGATAACCGGCGAGCGCCGGCCGTGCATCCGCCGAACGCGGATACACGAGCAAATGCCAGGCATCGGTATCCTGCCCATCGACATCCCCATACACACAATGCTGCTCCACCACGAACACTTCGCTGCGCGCAGCCAGCATGGAGTAGACATCGAGCGCACTGAGATCGGCGAATGGTTTCCAGCGCCAGTCGAATTCGGAAAATGGCTCAGTCATAGGATCTTTTTCGGTGGGATTCTTTTGCGCCGCGCATGGGCGAAATGAACATGCGGGCAGGCATGAACCCGTAATTATGCCGCGCATGCACCCGCGACAGTGTCTCCTTGCCTGTCAGCGGCGCACACTTGCGGGAGTCGGAAAGGCAAGGAAAACAGTTTGGCAGCGCCCCGCTAACTGCTAATCCTTACCGACATTGTGCTTACGTCCCAATTAACTCTCCGTTAATGACTCGCCGCCATAAGTGCGTCGAAAATAATCGTTCCCTGGTTAAGTTAAACGAACCTTAACGAACTGGTAACAAGGTGTAACTGTTGTGGGACCCTCTGTAACGCAGGGAAGATAACGATTAATTAGACTAGCCGTCACCCAGTCGGGCGCTTCATTTTCACGTCGCATTTCTGGAGTGGTGCGCTCTATGATTTCGGTAGACCAGATAAGGCCATCTCAATCCGTTGCAAGCGAGATGTCGATAGTGCACGAATATGCATGGCCCAAGCCGGCGCAACGCTTGTCCAGTACGTTTTTCAAACTTGTTTATCGTTGGTCCCACTCCAATGCGTATCGACATAACGAGCGCTTGTGGCACGGCGTGTCCATTGAGCGGAATTCGCACGGGTTTTTAGAGCGCATGTCGGTTAACGGCCATGAATTGCCGGTGGAGAATCCGGATGATCTGATCGCGTCCCGGACAGGTGATTGCCATCTGATTGCCACGGGCCCCTCGGTCAATGACATCGATTATAGTGCGCTTGATCTGCATAACGTCATGGGAGTAAACGGCGCAATCGCTTTGCAAGACGCGCATCCAGTCCGGTTTGAATATTATTGCATCGTGGATGCCGGGTTTATCCGAAAGCGCCCTGACCTCGTAGCGCGGGTGCTTCAGCAAAAGCTGACGTTATTCGCGACCCCATTAGTATTATGGTACATCGCGCAATATTTTCCGTTATCCGAGTTTCGTTGCCGGGTATTTTTAATTGAAGATATTCAATATCCCGCTTGCAAGCGCGCATTACATAAAAACGAACTTCTTTCTACGCATGCAAGCCCGGATCTCGTGCTGTTCGAGGAGGAGCCGACGCTGGGTTTCAGCTTTAACATCAGGCGGGGCATATTCGATGGCCGTACCGTGGCTTATACGGGTTTGCAAGTCCTCACCTCCCTCGGGTTCAATACCATCTTCATGCACGGACTCGACTTGCTGAACGCGGCGAAAACACCACGCTTCTACGAAACCAAAGAGAACATGCAGCCTAGCGCGCTGGACAGTGATTTTAATTCCTTCATAGAACCGTCGTTCCGCCATGCTGCCCCGCTGTTAAGCCGTCGCGGCGTACGGGTGGTGAACCTCTCGGCGCAGAGCGCGCTTGGAAGCGACATTATCGAAAAGGACGACTGGCACTCGCTGGCTCCTGCCTCTCTTGAGCAATCTCTTGAACAGGAATAGTTCGCGGCTGAAGTCGTATGTCCGGACCTGGCGCGGAATCGCGTGATGAAAGTCGTTCACATTTCCAATACGCCGGTTGCCGGAAGTCCCGGCAATATTGTTTCCGCACTCAATCGGCTCACTGATGTCCAAGCGCGGCATATCGTCTTCAATAGCAGCGCGTACCGCAGCCGAACTTTTGCTGTGGATATCGACTGGAAGACTCAGCAGCAGCAGGCGCTCGACGTCATAGCGGACGCCGACGTCATTCACGTCCATCAGTTCTTCTCGTTCGATGAGACATTCGGTCCGAATTTACATCAGCGATTCGGCACGAAAAAAATCATCAAGCAATACCATTCAGCCCCGGATCTCTGGGCCAAGGGCGATGCCGGAGTGATCCAGCGGATTGTCTACGAGGACGTGCCGCAACTCGTTATTGCGCAGGGTCCCGAGCGCTATTACCCCTTCGCCCGGGTGGTTCCCAATGTGATCCCGCTGAACGATCCCCGCTACCTGCCCGGTCCGGAGAGCCGTAGCAATGAGGACGACATACCAATCGTTACGTTTTCTCCGAGCGGCCGGTCATCTGCGTGGAAAACTCGCTGGGAAACCAAGGGCGTTCCGCAGACACTCAAGCTGCTGCGCAAACTGGAGCGCAAGGGCTTATGCAAGCTTCAATTGATTGTCGATACGCCGCATGACGCGTGTTTGCGGGCCAAGCAACAAGCGGCGATTGCCATCGATGAATGCGTGACGGGCAATTATCACTTGAGTGGCCTGGAAGCGTTGTCGCAAGGGAAACCCACTTTGGGTCATCTGGATAATCGCGTTCAATCGCAGCTGAGGGCCCTGACGGGCGCTCTTGAATTGCCGTGGATCGATGTGCGGCTGGAAGAGGCCGAGGGTCCGCTTCGCGAACTGCTGTGGGATCGGGCGCTGCGCACGGAGTTGGGTGCGGCCTCGCGGCAGTGGATGGAGACCTACTATCAGGAAGCGGCGATGGTCGAGCATTATCGACGCGCGTATGTTGATCTCTTTGAGGCGCCGTATCGCTTCCATGCTCGACGCTTCGTCGGGCATAGCGAACCCTGGCTTGCTGTGGCATTGCCCAATCATCGCTGGGCCGCGCGCAAGCGAGCCAACAGCCCGTGGAGAACACTCGTTGAGACGGTACGCGGACGGTGAGGTGCGGACTGAGTCCGAGTCGTTTCTTGAGACGCCGCAGACAAAGAAAAAGCCCTGACGAGTCAGGGCTTTTTCTTTGAATCCTGGAGGCGCGAGCCGGAGTCGAACCGGCCTAAACGGCTTTGCAGGCCGCTGCATAACCGCTTTGCTATCGCGCCAGAAGCGGGACTTACATGTTGCAATCCGTGTCTGGTAAAACCAACCAACGCCAACCCAACGTCAACATCTTGAACTGGTCCACCAAACAAAAAGGGAAGCTTGGCTTCCCCTTTTTTTGGAGCGGGAGACGAGGCTCGAACTCGCGACCTCAACCTTGGCAAGGTTGCGCTCTACCAGCTGAGCTACTCCCGCATGGTCCTGCATTTTACTGCCAGCCACCGGCTTACCATTGCCAATGACCTCTTTAATCTGGAGCGGGAGACGAGGCTCGAACTCGCGACCTCAACCTTGGCAAGGTTGCGCTCTACCAACTGAGCTACTCCCGCATCTTGCTGACTTCTTCTGCCAATTGACTGCTTTTGTACTTCATCAGGCTTCGCGTTGTTCTGCGTTCACCCGACAGAAACGAGATTATGGAGAACCCGAACTTTAGTGTCAAGAGCTTTGTATGTGCCCCATCACTTTTAAACGGTCTCCAATCTGAATCAAAGCATGCCACCCCGTTCACGGATCTGCGGCCATGCGAGCTTCATGTAATAGAGCATGGACCAGACCGTGAGGAACGCAGCAACATAGATGAGCCACAGCCCCCACACACGCGTATCGATAACAAGCGGCGTGCCGGCAATTTTCAGCGGCCCGTAGAACAGCAACATGGGGATGGCGACCATCTGGCAGACAGTCTTGAATTTGCCGAGCGAATTCACCGCCACGCTCTTCGATGCCCCGATCTGCGCCATCCATTCCCGCAACGCCGAAATCGTGATCTCACGTCCCACGATAACCAGCGCAATCACCGCGTTCAGCCGCATCAGTTGCACGAGGACGAGCAGCGCGGCGGTGACCATCAGCTTGTCTGCAACGGGATCGAGAAACGCGCCGAATGCCGATGTCTGATTGAGCTTGCGCGCGAGGTAGCCGTCGAACCAGTCGGTCAGCGCGGCCAGCACGAAGATGACCATTGCAAGCAGGTTGCGATGGTCCGGGCTCATCATCACGTCCGGCAAATAGAAGACGCCCACGACGAGCGGAATCAGCACAATTCGCAGCCACGTCAGGAAAATCGGAAAATTAAACGGCATGGGCGTGACTCTTATAGAGAGGTGCCATTGTGCCGCGTCGCCCTATATGTCACAAGACGACGGGCCGGACGGCCGGACGTTGCGCTCAATGCAACTGCCGGTAGATCTGCTCGGCAAGCGCCTGCGAAATGCCTTCGACGCTCGCCAGATCCTCCACGCTCGCCGCCTGCACGCCGCGCAAGCCACCGAAGCGTGACAGCAACCGCTGGCGCCGTTTCGCACCAATGCCCTCGAGTTCCTCGAGCCGCGATGTCTGTCGCGTCTTCGCCCGTTTCGCACGCATGCCGGTGATTGCAAAGCGGTGCGCTTCGTCGCGGATTTGCGCGACGAGCATCAGCGCGGCGCTCTCCTTGCCGAGTTCGAGCGCTGCGCGGCCATCGGCGAAAATCAGGGTTTCGAGGCCCACCTTGCGCCCTTCCCCCTTCGCCACACCGACCAGCATGCTGCGATCGAGGCCCAGTTCGGCGAACACTTGCCGAGCGATCTCGACCTGGCCCTTGCCGCCATCGATCAACACGATATTCGGCAAGCGGCCGCCCGACGGTACGGGTTCAGCGACATCGGCTTCGGCTTCGGCGGTACCGGTTGGCTCCAGTTGCGCTTCGCCCTCTAACTCAACTGCTTCCACCTCTTCCTGCGGCGGTTCATCAGCGGCTCGCGCGGCGGCCTGCGCCAGCATCTTCTCGTAGCGGCGCGTGAGGACCTGGCGCATGGCGGCGTAATCGTCACCCGGCGTGATGCCGGTAATGTTGTAGCGCCGATATTCGGCCGACTGCATCTTGTGATGGTGATACACCACGCACGATGCCTGAGTCGCCTCGCCCATCGTGTGGCTGATGTCGAAACATTCGATCCGCAACTGTGCCAGATCGTCCATTTCAAAGCTCAGGGTGTCGGCAAGAGAACGCGTGCGTGCCTGCTGCGAACCCTGTTCGGACAACAGCCGCGCAAGCGCGAGCTTCGCATTCGATTCAGCCATCGACAGCCACGCGCGCTTTTGTCCCTGCGGCTGACGCAGCACCACGACCTTGTGCCCCGCCTGCTCAATCAGTAGATCGACCAGCTCACGGTTCGTCGGCGCGTGGCTCACCACCAGCACCGGCGGCACGCGATTGCCGATGTAATGCTGGGCGATGAACGCCTCCAGCACTTCAGCTTCAAGCGCGCCCTGACGTTCCGATTCCGTCGCGTCATCCAGCGGCGCGGCGCCGGTTTCGGCAATCTCCTCCTGCATTTCATCCGTCGTGGCGTGGGCCTCGAACGCCTGCTCGCGCGCCGCGAGCGTGCCTGATGGCAACGCGATCTCGTCCGCATCCGCATCGACTTGTTCAATGACGATATTCGCCACGCCGTCCACGAAGTCATCGCCGGCAAGCTCTTCCGGCATCGCGTCTTCTATCGACAGGGCCGCTTCTACGTGCGTCGGGAAATAGGCTTTGTCGCCGAGATGCCGGCCGCCGCGCACCATCGCGAGATTCACGCACACCTTGCCGCCCAGCGCGACGACCGCGAGGATATCGACGTCGTTGTCCCCCCCTACCTCGATGGCCTGCTGATGCAGCACGGTCGACAGCGAGCTCATCTGGTTACGTACGGCCGCGGCCTGTTCGAACTTGAGATCAGCGGCGAACGCGTGCATCTTCTGCTCAAGCTCCTTCATCACTTCGCCCTGGCGTCCGAGCAGGAAACGCGATGCGTTCGACACATCGCGTGCGTAATCCTCCTCGTTGATCAGGCCGACGCACGGACCGGTACAGCGTCCGATCTGATGCAACAAACAAGGCCGCGTGCGATTCGTAAAAACGGAATCCTCGCAGGTGCGCAACTGGAAAACGCGCTGCAGGATCTGGATGCTTTCGCGCACGGCCCACGCGCTGGGGAACGGGCCGAAGTACTGGTTCTTCTTGTCGACGCCGCCACGGTAATACGCCATGCGCGGAAACTTGTGACCGGTAAGCTTCAGGTACGGATACGACTTGTCATCGCGAAACAGGATGTTGTAGCGCGGCGCGAGCGCCTTGATCAGATTATTCTCAAGCAGCAGCGCTTCAGCTTCGGACCGTGTGACCGTGGTTTCAATTTTGCGGATGCGCGTGACCATCATCGCGATGCGCGGAGAAAGCAGTGTCTTCGTAAAATAGCTCGACACGCGTTTTCTCAGGTCGCGTGCCTTGCCGACGTACAGCACGTTGCCCTGCTCGTCGTAATAGCGGTACACGCCCGGCAAATGCGGCAACTGAGCCAGGCTTTTTTTAGGGTCGAAAACGTCGGAGTCTGTCATGCAGGGATGATGGCGGGGAGCGCGTAGCTTGAGTTCAGCAAAATAGTCTTATAGGTTTCGGGCGGAGCGTGGACGAAGCGCGACGCACGCCCGAGTCCGCGAGAACTACGCCGGCCCAAGCATGCCTCGGACTCGACCGTAGCGGGACCGTAACGCAACAGTAACGCAGCGCACCGCACCGCACCGCACGAATCGTTATCCTTGAAAACGCCAGTTTAGTTCAAACCGCTGTCCACCATTCTTCACCATTCATTAGCGGTTCATTGCCGCTCTATTGCCCATGCCGTCTTCATCGGAACAATTGCCGGCTGCTTCCGGCCACGCCAGCATCGATCCCGGCGCTCCAGCCACCGACATCGCGTGCGATATTTTCTGCGCGGTCATCGACAATTTCGGCGACATCGGCGTCTGCTGGCGGCTCGCACGCCAACTAGCCAGCGAACACGACTGGCAAGTGCGGCTGTTCGTCGATGACCTCAAGGCCTTTCATGCGCTCTGCCCCGACATCGATCCCGCGCTCGACCGCCAAAGTGCGGCGGGCGTGATGATTGAACACTGGCATGCGCCGTCGCACGCCGGCGACACGCTGCAGATCGCCGATGTCGTGATCGAGGCGTTCGGCTGCGAACTGCCGGCGGTATACGTAAGCGCGATGGCACGCCGCGAGAAGAAGCCCGTGTGGCTGAATCTCGAGTATCTGAGCGCGGAGGATTGGGTCGCGGATTTCCATCTGAGGCCGTCGCCGCATCCGCGGCACGCGCTCGACAAGACATTCTTTTTCCCCGGCCTGGGCCCGGGCACCGGTGGTGTATTGAAAGAGCGTTTTCTTGATACCGAGCGCGAGACGTTCGGTCGCGATGCCTGGTGGCACGCGCGTGTTGGCATCGCGCCGCCGCCGTCCGGCACGACCGTCATTTCAATGTTCGCGTACGAAAATCCAGCCATCGATACGCTGCTTGATCAATGGCGCAATTCCGCCACGCCGATCGCGTTGCTCGTGCCGGAAGGACGCATTTCCGGTGCAGTTGCCCGCTTTTTCGGCCTGCCGGACTTTCGCGCGGGGGCCAAGGCGACAAGCGGATCGCTCTCGGCTTACGCGCTGGGTTTCGTCGAACAGCCGCTTTTCGACGCCCTGCTCTGGGCCGCCGACCTGAATTTCGTGCGCGGCGAGGATTCGTTCGTGCGGGCGCAATGGGCGCAAAAACCATTTGTCTGGCACATCTACCCGCAAGGCGACGACGCGCACCTGCCGAAACTCGACGCCGCGCTCGCACACTACGCGAACGGCCTGCCGGACGGGGCGCGGGCCGCGCTGGAACGCTTCTGGCACGCGTGGAACGGTGTGGGCGCCCCGGACTGGGACGATTTCTGGCAAAACCGCGCGCTGCTGGAACGCCGCGCCGCCGATTGGGCCGCGGAACTGGCGAGCGTTGGCAATCTGGCTGGAAATCTGGCGGAATTCGCGAAAACTCAGTTAAAATAAGCGGTTATCCAACGGCTTGCAGTTCGGAACGCCATCAGTTCCGGACGAATTCGGAAGAATTCGGACGATTCCCACAGTGGCCCATCGTGGATTCAGCACGGTGGGAATCGTTAGCATAGTCAATGAATAGTCAGTGAGGCGGCTACAGCGCCCGGGTTTGCGATTTAATTTCGATTGAAGCTTGCGACCCTGCCACGAGCCGGCCGTCCACACTACAGCGATCAGGCTCACATTTTCGTACAGGACAGTTTTTTAATATGAAGACCGCACAAGAACTCCGCGTCGGCAACGTCGTGATGATCGGCAGCGATGCCATGGTCGTGCTGAAGGCCGAGTACAACAAATCCGGCCGCAATTCCGCGGTCGTGAAGATGAAGTTCCGTAACCTTCTTTCCACCGGCAACATGGAAACGGTGTACAAGGCGGACGACAAGTTCGACGTCGTCCAGCTCGACCGCAAGGAAGTGACGTACTCGTACTTCGCCGACCCCATGTACGTGTTCATGGACGCCGACTACAACCAGTTTGAAGTCGAAGCCGACATGATGGGCGACGCCCTGCACTACCTCGCAGACGGCATGCCATGCGAAGTGGTGTTCTACAACGAGAAAGCCATCTCGGTGGAACTGCCGACCACGCTGGTTCGCGAGATCATTTATACGGAACCGGCTGTCAAGGGTGACACGTCGTCGGGCAAGGTCCTGAAGACCGCCAAGCTCGGGACGGGTTTCGAACTGCAAGTGCCGCTGTTCTGCGGCATTGGCGACAAGATCGAAATCGATACCCGTACCAACGAGTATCGCAGCCGCGCTTAATGGCTTCAGCGGGCCGGCTGCCAAAGCCGGCTCGTACGCGCTCGTACGCTCCAGGTAAAAAAGAATTAAAAAAGCGCCCTTCGGGGCGCTTTTTCTTTTTGCTGAACATTATTGCCAATTCAGGCAAACTTTACCGGACCGTTTCTCAAAATTTTCAGGTGATTCCTGCATGAGATGCGATGTTGACCCCTAAAACCTTGATTTTTCACAACCTTGAAGATGGCATGAAACCTGCTGTGCTAGTTGTGACTGCGCTGTGATGGCGTCGAATTTTCCAACAACAACACACGACCATGCCAATTACAAAAACCGCTCTCGCCCGTCTAGTTGTTGCTGTTGCATGTGCCGTACCGGTAGTCGCGATCACTGCCGGATGTTCATCGACACCGACGCACGAATCGGCGGGCGAATATACCGCCGACTCCTCACTGACCGCCAAGGTGAAAGCAGCATTACTCGCTGATCCGGGCCTGAAGTCGCTGGCGGTGAGTGTCACGACGTATCGGGGCGAGGTGCTGTTGTCGGGCTTCGTGAATTCGCCGGACCAGATTCAAAAGGCGGTGGGGGTCGCGCGCGGCGTTGAAGGTGTGCAGGCGGTCAAGAACGAGCTGAACGTGAAGCCGCAGTAGCACGCCCAGATCACGCCAACGCGCCGAGCGATCGCGTCGGGAGCGAGTCGTGCTTGGACAGTGCTCAGACAAATACGGCATTTCAAGAACGCGTTTCAGAAAGACCGCTTCAGGAACACATCAGGAAGCGCAGGACAAAGACCCCGCAACGTCGGGAGAGGGCTGGAATCTTAAGCGGGAAAGTGACACCTTGACGTCATCCTGCCAACAGCCCACGCCGACGTAGCCCGGCATCGAGGCGTCCGCCGCTGGATCTCGCCATTGGAGGCGACCGGCACGGAACGAATTTCAGACCATTTAATACGTCGTGTCCGCCATGCCACACGCTTTGATTGTCGAAGACGATCCCAACAGCCTTTCCGGCCTGTCCGCCATCCTCGCGGCCGACGGTTTTTCCGTCGATACCGCGACCACGCTCGCCGAAGCGCGCTCTGCCTTGACGCGCTTCATCCCGGACGTCGTGCTGGTCGACCTGAACCTGCCCGACGGCAGCGGTCTCGACCTGCTCCACCACCTGCCGGCGCAACCTCCCGGTGGTGCGTTGCCTGTGATTGTGATGACGGGTAACGCGACGGTGGAGAGCGCTATCGAGGGCTTGCGGCAAGGGATCTGGGACTACCTGCTGAAGCCGGTCAACATTCCGCGCCTGCGCAGCTTGCTCGCCCGTATTCCGCGCCCTTATGAGTTGACGGAAGAAGTGCGGGCGTTACGCTCCACGCTGCGCCAACTCGGTCATTTCGGTGGATTGCTTGGGCGCAGCGGTGCGATCCAGCATGTCTACGATCTGATTGAACACACCGCGCCCACGGAAGCGGCTGTGTTGATCTGCGGCGAAAGCGGCACCGGCAAGAAGGTCGCCGCTCGCACGCTGCATGAGATGAGCCGGCGCCGCAAAGGCCCGTTCGTTTCGTTCGATTGCGCCGCGGCCAACGAAACCAGCAACCGCTCGATGGAAAGCCTGATGTTCGGCCACGAACGCGGCGCGTTTGCCGGCGCGGAGAACCGCGAACCCGGCTTGCTTGAGCAAGCGGGTGGCGGGACGTTGTTCCTCGACCAGATCGATGCGTTGCCGATCCCGCAACAGGAAGCGCTGCTGCGCGCGCTCGATTCGCAGACCTTCATGCGCGTGGGCGGCAGCAACAAGATCGTGACCGACTTCCGCCTGCTCGCTGCAACGCGGACGCCGGTGAAGGACGCCGTCGCCGACGGCAAATTGCGCGAGGATCTGTTCCTGCGCCTGAATGCGTCGTCAATCGCGTTGCCGCCCTTGCGTGACCGGGGCGACGACATTGCCTTGCTGGCCGAGCATTTCGTCGATGAACTGAATCGCGAGAACCACGTGAGCGGCATCACGAGCGGCGCGCCAAAACGCGTGAGCCCGGATTTCATTCGCGAATGCCTGGCGACCGAATGGCCCGGCAATGTGCGCGAACTTCGTGAGCGGGTGCGCCGGGCGTATCACGCGTCCGGCGATATTATCGAAACCTTGCGCGCCGATGAGCAAGGCGGTGCGGGCGGCCGTGGACTCAACGGCAGCAGCGTGCAGGTGACGGTGGGCACGGCGCTCGCGGATGTTGAAGACATGCTGATTCGTGCAACGCTGGAGGCGGTGGGCGGCACGCGGCACCGCGCGGCGTCGCTGCTCGGGATCAGCCCGAAGACGCTGTACAACAAACTCCAGCGCATGAAGCTGGAGTGACTGGACTGTGCTTGAAACAAGCCGCTCGTTCTTTTGAACCGGCGGCTTTTTTTGCGCTTGCTCTTATCTGCACTCGACTGCGTTAGGCAGCACTGGGCAGCGCTTCAGCCCAGCGCGCTTTTCACCAGCGCCCGCGCCTGCTGATATTCCACCTGCGACATCAGCTTGCCCCAGTGCCGCGCGCCGCCGCGTGGCCGCATCCGCCGCAAACGGGTTTGCGATGCCTTCGTCTGCACGAACGTGAGCCGATCCAGCACCTTCTCCGCTTCATCCGGCTGATTACAGATCAGCACCATGTCGCAGCCTGCGGTGAGCGCCGCCGTGGCCGCTTCGGTCAGCGTTCCACCTGCGCGGGCGGCTTCCATCGACAGGTCGTCGCTGAAAATCGCGCCGTTGAAGCCGAGCTTGCCGCGTAAGATGTCCTGCAGCCAGACTCGCGAAAAGCCTGCCGGTTTCTCGTCGACCTGCGGGTAAATCACGTGCGCCGGAATCACCGACGCCAGGGACATGCCCAGCCAGTCGTACGGTTTGATATCGGCGGAGAGGATGTCTTCGAGCGAACGGTCGTCCACAGGCATGGCCACATGCGAATCCGCCGATGCAAACCCATGCCCCGGAAAATGCTTGCCGCAGTTCGCCATGCCGGCGAGCGCGAGACCGTGGTTCAGACTTTTGGCGAGCATCGTCACCACGCGCGGGTCACCGTGCAACGCACGATCACCGATGACTTTCGATTGTCCGTAATCAAGGTCGAGCACGGGCGTAAAACTCATGTCGACGCCGCACGCCCGCAGCTCTGCCGCGAGCACATAACCGAACGCGGTCGCGGTTTTCGTCGCCAGCAACACGTCGCGGTCCCACAGCTCGCCGAGCTTGCCCGGCGCGGGCAGGACGGTGAAGCCATCGGTACGGAAACGCTGCACGCGGCCGCCTTCATGATCGACGGCAATCAGGATGTCGTCACGAACCGCGCGAATCGCGTCGGTCAGCGCGACGAGTTGCGCGCGATCCTGGAAATGCCGTGCGAAGAGGATGATGCCGCCGGTCATCGGATGGTCAATGCGACGAATGTCGGCGTCGGAGAGGGTCGCGCCGGCCACATCGAGCATGACCGGACCGGGAATGCGTTTTAACGAGTTCAAATTGAGAGCGAAAAAGTCAGGGGGTTTTTGTTGCTGTGTTTGGTTCTGCGCTTACTTGCGGACTCACGCCCGGGTTTGCTTGCGGACTCACGCCCGTTTCCGCGATGACAAACGACACCGCGTAATCGCGTTCATCGGTGATCGTGACCTGGGCGGTGATACCGCGCACCGCCATCCAGTCGGCCAGTTCTCCCGACGCGACAATCTTCGGCTTGCCGCTCGGCTCGTTGAGCGTTTGCAGCGCGCGCCATGTCATCGGCCAGTGCATGCCAAGTCCGATCGCCTTGGAAAACGCTTCTTTCGCGGAGAAACGCGTCGCGAGGAAGGCGAGACCGCGCACTTCGGAGCGTGCCTTACGTGCGTGGTAAACACGAAGCTCGTCCGCCCCGAGCACCTTCTCGGCGAAGCGCCCTTTCGTGCGCTCCATGACGCCCGCCACACGGCTTACCTGAACGAGATCCGTACCTATTCCGTAGATCGCCATCGTTGGGCCTGAATTGGGTTGTTAGCGTTTATCGCGATGCCGTGGCAGAAAGGCGCGACGCCACCATGATCGCCTTCATCTCGCGCACCGCATTGTCCCAACCGGCGAAGATGGCGTGCGCAACGATCGCATGGCCAATATTCAATTCAACGATGCCTTCCAACGCCGCGATCGGCTGGACATTGGTGTAATGGAGACCGTGCCCGGCGTTCACTTTCAGCCCCAGGGAATTGCCGAAATCGACGCTGCGTGCCACGCGCTCGAACTCCTTCTGACGGGTGGCGTCGTCGTGGGCTTCGGCATAACAACCGGTATGCAATTCGATCACCGGTGCACCGGCTTCATGGGCGGCGCGGATCTGCGTTTCATCTGCGTCGATAAACAACGACACCCGCGCGCCCGCCCGCGCCAATTGCTCGCACGCGGCTTTCACGGCCTGGAACTGTCCGGCGACATCAAGCCCGCCTTCGGTCGTCAGTTCCTGGCGCTTTTCGGGTACGAGACACACGTCGTGCGGACGAACGCCGCAGGCGATATCCAGCATTTCCTGCGTCACCGCGCACTCGAGGTTCATCCGCGTCTTGAGCAGCGGACGCAACGTGTGAACGTCGGCATCGACAATATGCCGGCGATCTTCCCGCAGATGCAGCGTGATGGCGTCAGCGCCCGCTTCCTCGGCTTGCAGCGCGGCGCGGATCGGGTCGGGGTACTGCGTGCCGCGCGCGTTGCGCAGCGTGGCGACGTGATCAATGTTGACGCCCAGATCGATCACGTTCGCGGGCGACGAGAGAAAGAAGCTCATAGATTTTGCAGGTCGATCAGGATTTGACGGGTGGCGAGCGGCGTGCCGCCAAGATACACGTTCAGCAGAAAGCGCATCAGCGTCTTGCTTTGCGCGGCCGTCTGCGGGCGGCTGTATTCGTCCTTCTCCATGTCGAGAAGGGTTTGGCCGGCGATCACCGGCCATTGCGACGGTACATCATCCGATGCGTCGCGCACCCCGCGTTCGGGATCGAAGACGTATTTCTGATCGGCAAGAACCGGTTGGCGCGTGATGGTTTTATTCAACGCCATCGCGTAACCGGTTTCACGCAGCAGCACGCGCTCGAAGGAGCGCAGCGCATGCAAGGCGGGCTCGCCGTGCGCGAGACGCGACAACGTCAGCACGTAATGATTGAACAACACGGGATGCGCGTCTTCACGAGCGCAGAACTTGACGAGCAATTCGTTGACGTAGAAGCCGCACAGCAACGCATCGCCGGCGAGGGGCAACATGCCGCCGACCCACTCCGCCTGAGTCAAGGTGCGGACTTCACCCTTCCCCGTCCACGATAACCCCAGCGGCTGGAAAGTTTGCAGCACGCCGCGCAACGCGGAATGCGGGCGCTTGGCGCCCTTGGCGACCAGCGCGACGCGGCCATGATCGCGTGAAAACACGTCGAGCACGAGACTCGTCTCGCGGTACGGATAGCTGTGCAGCACGAACGACGGCTGCTCCGCGATACGAAAGTCCGAGCGCGGCGCGGCGCGCGGTGGCCTTGGGGCTTTGGGTTCTTTCGATTCTTTTGGTGCGGCCGAGTTCGCAGACGCCGACACCGTCCTGCGCTTTTTCGGCGCAGGTGCTGAAGGCTCGTCGGTGCTGAAGTTATCGTCGGCGAGCGGATCGGATTCTGCGTTGGAGGACTGGGTCATCCACGCGTCATTCGTACCCATAGGCGCGCAGTCCCGCTTCGTTGTCCGCCCAGCCGCTCTTCACCTTGATGAAGGTCTCGAGATACACGGGGCCATCGAAGAGTTTTTCCATGTCGAGGCGCGCTTCGGTGCTGATCTGCTTCAGCTTCGCACCCTTCTGGCCGATGATCATCGCCTTGTGGGTGTCGCGCTCCACCAGAATGGTCGCGAAAATGCGGCGCAGGCGGCCTTCCGTTTCCCATTTATCGATAAGCACCGTGCTCGTGTACGGCAGTTCGTCGCCGGTCCAGCGGAACACTTTCTCGCGCAGGATCTCGGCCGCGAGAAAACGCTCGCTGCGATCGGTGAGGTCGTCTTCACCGTAGATAGGCGAGCCTTCCGGCAAATAGGGCTTCACGACTGTCATCAGACGCGTGATGTCGTCGGGATGCTTCGCGGTCATCGGCACGATTTCCTTGAAGTCGTGCAGCGCGCTCATCTTCTGCATGAACGGAAACAAGGTCTCTTTGTCGTTGACGTGGTCCAGCTTGTTCGCGATCAACAGGCACGGCGTGTCGTTCGGAATCAGGTCGAGCACCTTCTGGTCATCGGGGCCGAAACGACCGGCTTCGATCACGAACAGGATGGCATCGACGGAGGTTAGCGTCGACGTGACCGCGCGGTTCAGCGAACGGTTCAGCGCGCCGCTGTGCTTGGTCTGAAAACCCGGGGTATCGACGAAAATGTACTGCGCGTCATCCAGCGTGTGAATGCCAGTGATGCGGTGGCGCGTGGTCTGCGCCTTGCGCGACGTGATGCTGACTTTCTGCCCGACGAGCGCGTTCATCAAGGTCGATTTGCCGACGTTCGGCCGACCGACGATCGCGACCATGCCGCAGCGGAAACCAGAGGGGGTGGGAGCGTTCATAGTGTGTTCGGCTGCGGATTCGGTGAATTCGTGGGGACGCGTGGCGTCGGGATTAGGAGGGTGTTCGGTAGCGTGCGAGCTTTAGCGGCGTGCTTCAGGGCTCACGTCAATGGCCGGTGTCAGCGGCGCGTACGGCGGTTTCATCGACGCTTTCTTCCAGGTGCGCTTCGACCTTTGCTTCAACGCTCTCTGCACCCTTCGAGGCCGTTGCAGAATGCGCGGCGGCGCTCACGTCTTCACGCTGGCGCGCGGGGGACGCGGGCTTCTCGACCGCGGACGCTTCGGCATTTTTCGCTGCGGGTTTATCGGCCGGCTTGTCAGCCTGTTTGTCGACTTGCTTGTCAGCCTGTTTCGCGACCGCCTTTTCACCTGCACTATCTGCCTTCGCGGCGCTTTTTTCCACCGGGTTATGCACAGCGTTATCCACCGCGGCTTCGACGTGCCCAACCGATGGCTTGTCCACGCCCTCGCTTCCGGCCGCCGGCACCTCGGCCGCTGCTTTCTCGGCCTTTTCAGCCTTCTCCGTCCGATGAATCGTCGCTCGCTCGGTTTTCTCCGCTGCGGCGAATGAACCCGCCGACGGTTCCACATGCGACGCGCGAATCACGGCGAACGGCGCAGTCGCCGGACGCTCGGGATCGTTATGCGTATTGCTGCCATGGCCGGCGCTACCGCTATTACTGCTGGCGCTGCTGGCACGTGCGCGTTCGCGACGATCCGGTGCGCGAAGGTCGAGCGCCGCCTGCACGCCCGTCACGCCCGGGACGACTTCCAGTTCGGCCTGCTTAGCTGCGCGCGAACCCTTGCGCTTCGGCTTCGCCGTCATCGTCGGCGCGGCGGAAGCCAGCTCATCGAGCGCCTTCTTTGCCGCAGCCTGTTCCGCCGCTCGCCGACTCGCACCGGAGCCCGTCACCTTCACATCGAGCTTCGGCACCGTGCATTCGACTTCGAACTGCTGGTTATGCGCCGCGCCGTGCGTGGCCACGACCGTATAGGTCGGCAATGCAATCTTGTGGCCCTGCAGATATTCCTGCAGCAGCGTCTTCGCGTCTTTACCGATCGTGCGTGGATCGATGTGGTCGAGGATTGGCGTGTAGAGCCTCTTGATGACCTGATGCGCGGCGTCAAAACCACCGTCCAGAAAGACCGCGCCTAAGATGGCTTCGAGCGTGTCGGCCAATATGGACGGGCGCCGGAAACCGCCGCTGCGCAATTCGCCTTCGCCCAGCCGCAACGCCTCCGACACATTCAACGCTTGTGCAATCTCATAAAGCGACTGCTGCTTGACGAGATTTGCCCGGACGCGAGATAGGTCGCCTTCGTCGAGTTTTGCGAATCGTTGGAACAAAAGCGCAGCCACCACGCAATTTAGAACGGAATCTCCGAGAAATTCGAGTCGTTCATTGTGCGTGGCACTGTGACTGCGGTGGGTCATCGCCTGGCGCAGTAATTCCGCATTGCGAAATTCGTACTGGAGCCGGCTTTCCAACGGGGTTGAGGGCATGGGCAGAGTATAACGCGGGCGCCGGGAGGGGCGAATCCGGCTGAAAGGCCGGAAAACCGCAAGGAAAATGACACCGCAAGCACACGTTAGCCGCGATTCTTCGTGCTGTTTCTAGGCGGCTCAAACGTGACTTGCAATGTGACTTGCAATAACAACTACGCCGCGATGACGCGGCGTAGTGATCAAACGAAATTACTGCTGGTGCGGCCGAACAAAGCCGCGATCAAAACCGCGCTTCAATGGAACACACCGATGCGCTTCAAACTGCTGAAGTTCATCCAGATAAAGAATGCGCGGCCGACGATATTCGCATCAGGCACAAAACCCCAATAACGGCTGTCTGCGCTGTTATCGCGATTGTCACCCATCATGAAATAGTTGCCCGGCGGCACTTTGCAAATGACGCCTTGAGCGTTGTAGTTGCAGTTATCGCGGAACGGGTAATCGTCGGCGCCGATAACGAACGGCGGCACTTGCGCGTTATTCAGGATCGCGTTCTTGCGGCCATCGAGATCTTCTTCGAACTGCTTCGCATAACCAATGCGTTCATCGTCGAAGAAATCCGGCAACGCTGTTTCCGGAACCGGCTTGCCATTGATGGTCAGCTTCTTGTCCTGATACGCGACGGTGTCGCCGGGAAGGCCGATCACGCGCTTGATGTAATCCACCGACTCGTCTTTCGGATAACGGAACACGACTACGTCACCGCGCTTGAGCGGCGTGCCACTGGTCAGCTTGGTATTGCTGATCGGCAGACGCAGGCCGTATTCGAATTTATTGACGAGGATGAAATCGCCCACCAGGAGCGTTGGCACCATGGATCCCGACGGAATCTTGAACGGTTCGACTACGAACGAGCGCACCACGAACACCACCAGGATCACCGGAAAGAAGCTCGCGGAATATTCCAGGTACCACGGCTGGCGGAGCTTTTCATCGCGCAGGCGAGCGCGCGTTTGCGGCGCATTTTCGTCGGCGAAACGAGCCTCGACGCGAGCCTGCTGCTGATCAAATTCCGCTACCGCCGCATCGGCTGCCCGGCGCCGTTTCGGCTCGAACACCAGTTTGTCGAACACCCACGCAATCCCCGTCACAATGACGAGCACCAAAAGAATCAACGCAAAATTCATCAATCGTTTCCGGTTGTTTTATTAATCTTCGACGCGAAGAATCGCGAGGAAAGCTTCTTGCGGAATCTCGACCGAACCGACTTGTTTCATGCGCTTCTTGCCGGCCTTCTGCTTTTCCAGAAGCTTTTTCTTTCGCGAGATATCGCCGCCGTAGCACTTTGCCAGAACGTTCTTACGCAATGCTTTAATGTTCTCGCGCGCGATAATGTTCGCGCCAATAGTCGCCTGGATTGCGACGTCGTACATTTGCCGCGGAATCAGTTCGCGCATCTTCGACGCCACTTCGCGTCCGCGATGCTGGCTCTGCGACCGGTGCACGATCACCGACAACGCGTCGACTTTGTCGCCGTTGATCAGCATGTCGACCTTCACCACATCCGACGCGCGATATTCCTTGAACTCGTAATCCATGGACGCATAACCGCGCGACGTGGACTTTAGCCGGTCGAAGAAATCCAGCACGATTTCCGCCATCGGAATTTCGTAGGTGAGCTGGACCTGACGGCCGTGATACAGCATGTTGATCTGCTGACCGCGCTTGTTCGTACAGAGCGTGATCACCGCGCCCACATACTCCTGCGGCATGTACAGGTTCACGGTCACGATCGGTTCGCGCACTTCTTCAATGTACGTGGGCTCCGGCATCTTGGCCGGGTTCTCGACCTGGATCAGCGTGCCATCGCGCTTCACGACTTCGTACACCACGGTCGGCGCCGTGGTGATGAGGTCCATGTCGAACTCGCGCTCGAGCCGTTCCTGCACGATCTCCATGTGCAGGAGACCGAGAAAGCCGCATCGGAAACCGAAACCAAGCGCTTGCGACACTTCCGGCTCGTACTGCAGCGAGGAGTCGTTCAGCTTCAGCTTTTCCAGCGATTCACGCAGTGCGTCGTACTGATTCGCTTCGATCGGATACAAACCCGCGAACACTTGCGGCTTCACTTCCTTGAAACCCGGCAGCGGCGCTTCGGCCGGGCGCGCGACGGTGGTGACCGTATCGCCGACTTTCGCCGCCTGCAATTCCTTGATGCCCGCGATGATGAAGCCCACCTGCCCCGCCGACAGCGACGCGAGATTCGTGGCTTTCGGCGCGAACACGCCGAGACTTTCGACCGGATAAACCGCGCCGGACGCCATCATCTTGATCTTGTCCTTCGGGCGCAGCGTGCCGTTCTTGATGCGCACGAGCATGACCACGCCGACGTAGTTATCGAACCACGAGTCGATGATCAACGCCTGCAGCGGTGCGTCCGGATCGCCCTTCGGGGGCGGCACTTTGGCGATCAGCGCCTCGAGCACATCAGTCACGCCGAGGCCCGTCTTCGCGCTGCAACGCGCCGCATCGGTTGCATCAATACCGATCACGTCTTCGATTTCTGAAATCGCGTTCTCGGGGTCGGCCGCGGGCAAATCGATCTTGTTCAGCACCGGCACGACTTCCACGCCCAGTTCGATCGCCATGTAGCAATTGGCGACCGTCTGCGCTTCCACGCCCTGGCTGGCGTCGACCACGAGCAGCGCGCCTTCGCAGGCGGACAGCGAGCGGCTGACTTCGTACGAGAAGTCGACGTGGCCCGGGGTATCGATGAGATTCAGGTTGTAGACCTGACCGTCAAGCGCCTTGTAGCTCAGCGCCGCGGTTTGCGCCTTGATGGTGATGCCGCGTTCGCGCTCGAGATCCATGGAGTCGAGCACCTGCGCGTCCATCTCGCGGTCGGACAAGCCGCCGCACAACTGGATGATGCGATCGGCGAGCGTCGACTTGCCGTGGTCGATGTGCGCAATGATCGAGAAGTTACGAATATGATTCATTCAGTGCCGATCAAGCAAAAAGGCGCGCCCAGACAAACGCGGAGCACGCCTTGAAAATGGGGGTGAAAAACTTATCTATTTTAGCCGAAAAGGCGGGCTGACGGCGGATTTTACGGGAAACGTCCGATTGCTCAGGGACTTATGCGCGTGGCAGGCGTGCCTGGAAGCGTGCTCAGAAGCGCACTTCGCACACGCGCTTCGTCCAGCCGGTAATGGCATAACTCCACGCCATCCAGCACCAGAACGGGCACGAGTTCGTCGTATAACGCCTCGAGCTCGGGATCCGTGTCGATATCGATCCACTCGATAGCGACGCCGAACTCAGCCGCAATCGGCTCAAGCTCGGCGCGCAAGTCTTCGCACAGGTGGCACCACGCGCGCCCGTAGAGCTTGAGCGCGCTCATCGTGCTTATTTTTGCGCCGGCGCAGTACGCGGACGCAACGGCACAAACTGCGTGTTGTCGCCACGACGCACCAGCACCGCGACCATCTTGCTTGGATCGACGTTCTGCGCGACCGCGTCGAATTGCTTCGCGCTCGTGATGTCCGTATCGCCGATGCGCAGGATGATGTCGCCCTTCTGGAAGCCAGCACGCGCCGCCGGACCTTCCACCGCGTCCACCATCACGCCGTTGGTGAGTTTCAGCGCTTTCTTCTGGTCAGCCGGAATCTCGCTCACCGCAATGCCGAGCGTATTGCTCGCGCTCGCCTTCGGCGGCTGCGCCTTCTTGGCCTCGGTCTTCGCGACCTTGTCCGGCTGCATTTCCGCGATGGTGATCGGCAGATCGCGCGACTGACCCTTGCGCCATACCGTGATCGTCGACTTCGTGCCCGGCTTCGTATCGCCGACCATGCGCGGCAGGTCCGTCGCGGTGGAGACATCGTGGCCGTTGTACTTCAGGATGATGTCGCCCGGCTGGATACCCGCCTTGTCGGCCGGCCCACCCGCTTCCACGCTGCTCACCAGCGCGCCCTGCGCCTTCGGAAGCCCAAGCGAATCCGCCACTTCCTTCGTGACCTCGCCGATCGCCACCGCAATGCGGCCGCGCGTGACCTTGCCCGTCGTCTTCAATTGATCGGCAACACGCATGGCTTCATCAATAGGTATCGCGAACGAAATCCCCATGAAACCGCCCGTACGGCTGTAGATCTGCGAGTTGATACCGATCACCTCGCCCGCCATGTTGATCAGCGGACCACCCGAATTGCCCGGATTCACCGCAACATCGGTCTGGATGAAAGGCAGATAGTCACCGGTGTCACGTCCCTTCGCACTGACGATACCCGCCGTCACCGTGTTGTCGAGCCCGAACGGCGAGCCGATCGCCAGCACCCATTCGCCGACACGCACCTTGTTTGAATCGCCGACGGTAATGGCCGGCAGGCTCGTCGCCTGGATCTTGACGACCGCTACGTCCGTGCGCTCATCGACACCGATCAGCTTCGCCTTGAATTCGCGTTTGTCCGTGAGCGTGACGTAGATGGTGTCCGCGTCGTCAACCACGTGGGCATTGGTCATCACGTAACCATCGGCCGACATGATGAAACCCGAGCCTACGCCGCTGCTCTGTTCCGAATTGTCCTGATTGTCGGGGCTGTCCTGCGGTGCGCTGCGATTGCCCTGGCTGCTGCCGTTGTCGCTGCCGCCCTGGTCGCCGCCTCCGCTCCCGCCGTTACCGCCGCCATTACCACCATTGCCGCCGTTACCACCACCGCTTCCACCGCCGCCGCGCGGCGAACCGGGCGTGCCAGGCATCGGAATACCGAAGAAACGGCGGAAAAACTCCGACATGTCGCCTTCGTCCATACCGGGCGGCAAGCCGCGCAGATCGCTGCTGCTGCTGACGCGGGTTGTCGTACGAATATTGACGACCGACGGACCCACTTTATCGACGAGCGTGGTGAAGTCGGGCAGGTTCACTCCCGGCACCGTGACCGGTGCGACGGCCGGCGCCGATGCGGGCGCTGTTGCTGTGGCTGTAGCCGCGTAGGTCGCGAGCGGCAGGCATGCGGCAAACGCCGCGGCCGCGAAATAGGTGCGCAGCAAGAGATTGCTCATATCGTGGTGGGCCGAGGAATTACTTGGAAGGCTTGTATTCTATGGCAGAAGCAAATTGCTGCAACGTGGCCTGGGGCACTTCGCCCAGCAAGGTAATCCAGAAATCCCCGCGGCGCTTGACCAGCACGTGTGTCGCGCCGCTATCGCCAGCACCTTCCTTGCGGGAATTTTTTTCCACGGGCTCGACAAAAATCGAGATTGCCGCCAGTCCGTCGGAGAAAACAGCCTGATCGACGGGAATAGGCGGCTGGCCCTCTTCACGCGACGCCATCGGCCGGCGCAACTCGCGAATCTCGCGGAAACCCGGCACGGCAGGCGTGATTTTCCAGCCCTGCGCTTCCATATCGACTGGCTCAACCGGTGGCCGTACGACCGTCCACCCGGCTATATTCTTGATCCCGTTCGCAATGCCGGCGCGGTCCACGGACCCGCCAATCTGAACTTGCGAAAATGAAAGCTGCTCCAGCACCTGGCCGTCGGGACCGAGCGTCTGCGCGCGCAGGAGAAGACCGGTTTTCGAGTCGGCCCAGAGCTTGTAGGCGAAACGCCAGGCGTCTTTCGGATCGAGCTCGATCACCTGACTGTCGATCCCGGCTACACGATCCGGGCCGAGCATTTTCGGCTCATAGACAGTGAGGACCTGGTCGCTGCTGGTAGTCAGCAGCGACGGGAACGCGTCCTTGTTCTGGCGTTTTTCGACGACCACCAAGTGCCGTTCGGGCACGAACGTGTACATGTCGTCATCGTGGCGAAGCATCCTGCGAGGCTTGCCGTCCAGGCTTTCCAGCGACTCGAACTCACCGTCGCTACGCGCGGCCGAATGGGTAATCCGCGACGACTGCACCGTTGTCCCACGCTGGTAGACGAAGGTTCCCTCGTAGTTCTGCTGCTGTGCGGCGTCGTGAATCCGGTTGAGCAGTTCCGCAGCGGACTTACGCGCGGCGGCGGAATCGTCGCCCTGCGCAAAAGCACTCGATGCCGCGGATATCAATGCGGCTGCGCAGAACATCAACGCCGGCAACCGCCCCCAATGAGTCGTTTTCTTCAACCGCACACGTTGCATCAGTTATTGGCCTTGGCTGGTAGCCGCAGTGCGAATCAAAGGCATCGAGCCCGGCATGACGGGCTGTTGGGAGAATTGCTGATGCGCTTCGAGATACTGGTCCAGGCTTGCGTCGCGAATGATATTCGCTTCGACAACCGGCGAGCGCGTGCTGGCGGCAGGCATGGAAGCCATGGCCACGCGCTGCACATGATCCGACGACAAGGACGCCATCTGCACGCCGTTGTGGCTGTCCACGCCCTGCAATTGCGGCACGACGATCCACGTGAGCGTAGCTGCGGCAGCCGCAACGGCGAAAGCCGGTACCACGCGGCGGCGGAACAGCCGCGAGCGCAGGCGCTCGGTGGACACCGCCGGAATGGCCGCGGGCGCGAACACGTGCGCTTCCGACTCGAAGCGCGCCGAGAACGCGTTCATGAACGCGCTGCTGGCTGCTGGACTGGCCGCGAGATCGTCGGAACGCAAAGCGTCGCCGATCAAGTGGAAATCCGACCACGCCGCGCGATCCTTCTGCGTAAACCCGGAAAGAAACTGACTGATGTCGCCCGAACCGTCGAACGATTCTCCGTCGACAAAAGCGGACAGACGCTCGCCTCGCGAGCTAGCCTGCGATTGCACCGAAACCGACCCCATGATGCTCCCCATCTTGACTGCACCCCGTAGTGACACTACCTGACTCAGATACCGCGTCCCTGCCCCGCGCAACCTCGCTGTTACCAGCGCTTGCCTTCGGGAGTGTCCAGCAACGGACGCAATTTTGCCGCAATGGCTTCGCGAGCACGAAAAATTCTTGATCTGACGGTCCCAATAGGGCAATTCATCATTTCGGCTATTTCCTCGTAGCTCAGACCTTCAATCTCACGAAGAGTAATGGCGGTGCGCAGCTCTTCCGGTAAAACCGCCATTGCAGCATTGACCGTTTGTGCGATCTGCTTGCTCATCAACATCGACTCAGGCGTGTTGATATCCCTTAGTTGGTCTGCGTCGGAGAAAGTTTCCGCTTCTTCTGCATCAGCTTCGGTAGAAGTTGGAGCACGCCGGCTCTGAGTGGCAAGGTAGTTCTTCGCGGTGTTCACCGCAATCCGGTAAAGCCAAGTATAAAACGCCGATTCTCCGCGAAATTGCGGCAACGCGCGATAAGCCTTGATAAAGGCGTCCTGCGCGACGTCCTCGACCTCGGCGGGATCCCGCACGAGACGCGAGATAAGCCGGATGATTTTGCGCTGATATTTGGCGACCAGTAGCTCGAACGCTGCTTTGTCGCCTTTTTGCACGCGTTCGACCAGTACCTGATCGATTTCTTTTTCGCTCACCTGGGAAATCCGTTAACTTTGGGGGTGCTACGCGGAGGGCCATTGTAGCGTTACGACGCCGGAACACGCCGGATGCTGACCGGCGGTTACACGCGTTACAGATGTTCCTGGGCGCAGCGCCGGGCGCGCACAGCTAGTTCGCGGAATGCAGAGGCGTCGGCGAGCGCGTCGGCGGCCACCAGAAACGATGCCGGGCGGCCTTGCGCCGGGAGCAGGATGAGAGCAAGCAAGCGGTCGCTCCACTGGGCGCAACCTGTAATACGACGGTATTGCGCGTTCCCCGCACGATCCCACGTGGTCAAACCATCTTGTCCAATCTCGAACGCAACGGGTCGGCGGCGCTCGCCACCCCAGGCCGCAGTGGCCAGCGCGGCAGTCACGGTCAAAGCCGCCACGTACCCGTTGAACAGTCCGGCGTAAGCCGCCACGCAGTGGAATACCGATCCCGCCGCTACTGCCACGAATGCTGCGGTAGCGCCCCAGAGGAACCGTGAGGGACGGAGAGTGTGCCGGCGCGGGAAATCAACGGGCAAGTCCGCGGTGGGCAAGTGCGCCGGCAACTCTGGCAACGGAATGTGCGCACTTGTCATTCGCCCGTTCCCGCGACGATCAAGCGCGCGCCGCTACGCACGTCGCTCAATGCTTCTTGAAAACGAGCGTGCCGTTCGTGCCGCCGAAACCGAACGAATTCTTCAGCGCCACGTCGATCTTCATTTCCCGCGCTTCGTTCGCGCAGTAATCCAGGTCACATGCCGGATCCTGGTTGAAGATATTGATGGTGGGCGGCGAGATCTGGTGATGCAGCGCCAGCACGGTGAAGACCGATTCCAGTCCGCCGGCGCCGCCGAGCAGGTGGCCTGTCATCGACTTGGTGGAATTCACCACGATCTTCTTCGCGTGGTCACCGAACGCGTTCTTGATCCCGATGGTCTCTGCCAGATCGCCCAGTTGCGTGGACGTGCCATGGGCGTTCAGGTAGTGCACTTCGTCCGCATTGACCTGGGCATTTTTCAACGCGTTGCGCATGCTGCGGCGCGCGCCGTCGCCGTTTTCCGGCGGTGCAGTCATGTGATAAGCGTCGCCGCTCATGCCGTAGCCGCTGACTTCGGCGTAGATCTTCGCGCCGCGTGCTTTCGCATGCTCATACTCTTCGAGCACCATCACGCCGGCGCCTTCGCCCAGCACAAAACCGTCGCGATCCTTATCCCACGGACGGCTGGCGGTAGCCGGGTCATCGTTGCGCTGCGACAACGCGCGCGCAGCCGCGAAGCCGCCGATACCCAATGGCGACACGGTCGCCTCGGAGCCGCCGCAGATCATCACGTCGGCGTCGCCGTATTCGATCAGACGCGAACCTTCGCCGATGCAATGCAGACCCGTCGTACACGCGGTCACAATGGCCAGGTTCGGTCCTTTCAAACCGAAGCGGATCGAGAGATGGCCGGAAATCATGTTGATGATCGACGCCGGCACGAAGAACGGCGAAACCCGGCGCGGGCCACGATTGAGCAATTCCGTTTGCGTGGCTTCGATCATCGGCAAGCCGCCGATTCCCGAGCCCACGACAACGCCCACGCGTTCCGAGTTTTCATCGGTGATTTCCAGCCCGCTGTCCTGCATGGCCTGCACACCGGCGGCAATGCCGTAATGGATAAAGGTATCCATGTGGCGCGCTTCCTTGGCCGGCATATAGTCTTCGACCTTGAAGCCTTTGACTTCACCGGCAAAGCGCGTGGAAAAGTTCGTGGTATCGAACTTCGTGATCTCGGCGATGCCCGACTTGCCAGCGACCAGATTGGCCCAGCCGTCGGCAACGGTATTGCCGACAGGCGAAATCAGCCCAAGGCCTGTAACAACAACACGACGACGGCTCACGGTAACCCCTTATCCATAAATGACAAAAAGCAAAAGCCACAAGATCCACAGGAAATTGCCCTGTGAGCCCTGTGGCTGTTAAATCGGTTCGAATCGCGACAGAGCGTCAACCCCGAATAGTCTAGCTGCAGCTTGGCGCGCGGGCTTTAGGCCTTGACGTTGGCGCGAGCGTAGTCGATCGCTTGCTGAACCGTCGTGATCTTCTCGGCTTCTTCGTCAGGGATTTCCATGCCGAATTCGTCTTCGAGAGCCATCACGAGTTCGACGGTGTCGAGCGAGTCAGCGCCCAGATCGTTGACGAACGAAGCTTCGTTCTTGATTTCGGCTTCGGCGACGCCCAGTTGTTCGGCGACGATCTTCTTCACGCGCTGTTCGATATTGTCCATGCAGCCCTCCGAGGGAAATGTAGTTCAAAAACACAAGTGCGCGCATTTTATCAGGTTTGTACCCGTAAATACCCACGCACGGAATCAGCTTTGTTTGGCGCGTGACATGGCTTTGATGCCCGTCACGCCCTTTTCAGCGCCCTTACCTGCTTACCACTTCTGACAGCGAATCTCGCCTCTCTTACACCGCGCTTTGAATCAGCACTTTGCGCACCCGCCACACGGCGCGGATATTAACGAAATGCCTGTCACATGTACATGCCGCCGTTCACGTGGAGCGTAGTGCCCGTGATGTACCCCGCGTGTGGCGAAGCAAGGAAAGCCACAGCATGAGCGATATCTTCCGGGCTGCCCAGTCGGCCGAGTGGTATCTGTGCTGTGAGTGCCGCACGCTGCGCTTCCGGCAAAACCTTGGTCATGTCGGTATCGATAAAACCCGGTGCAATGCAGTTCACCGTGATCCCGCGGCTGCCGATCTCACGGGCCAGCGCCCGCGTCATGCCTGCCACGCCGGCCTTCGCGGCCGCGTAGTTAGCCTGCCCCGGATTGCCCGATGAGGCCACCACCGACGTGATATTGATGATCCGTCCGCCGCGCGCTTTCATCATCGGGCGCAGCACGGCGCGCGAGAGACGGAAAACGGCGCGCAGATTGGTGTCGATGACGGCGTCGAATTCGTCGTCCTTCATGCGCATCGCGAGTTGATCTTTCGTGATCCCCGCGTTGTTCACCAGCACGTTGAGTCCGCCGAATTCCTTGACCACGCCGTCGATAAACGCTTCGCTCGCAGCTGCATCCGTCACGTTCAGCACCGCGCCGCGGCTTTGTCCGCCAAACTCTTTCAACGCTTCGGTAATGCCGTCTGCGCCGCTTTCGCTGGTCGCCGTGCCAATCACAGTCGCGCCCTGGCGCGCGAGTTCGACCGCGATCGACCGGCCGATCCCTCGCGACGCACCCGTCACGACCACTATGTGCTTGTCCAGAATCATGTTTCGTCTGTTCCTTGTTTGTCGCTTAACTGCTTTGGCCTGTTCAGCTAATGAATTCAGCCGGCGAGCAGTTTGCGGGTTTCTTCGAGCGAAGCCGGATCGAAAATCGACGCACCGATCAGCGTACCGTCGATGCGCTTCGTCAACCCGTTCAGCACCTTGCCCGGACCGCATTCGATCACGTGCGTGACCCCTTCGTGCGCCATCTTCTGCACGGTTTCAACCCAACGCACAGGACCCGCGGCCTGACGCACGAGCGCGTCCTTGATCGCAGCCGGTTCGGCGACGCTCGCGACATCGATGTTATTGATCAGTGGAATCTGCGGCACGCTAATATCCACGCTTGCCAGATACTCGCGCAACTGGTCCGACGCCGGCTTGAGCAGCGACGAATGGAATGGCGCCGATACCGGCAGCGGCAACGCGCGTTTCGCGCCCTTGGCCTTGGCGATTTCGCAGGCTTTTTCAACGCCTGCTTTCGCACCAGCGATCACCACTTGGGACGGCGCGTTGAAGTTCACCGCTTCAACAATCCCCGCCGCCGATGCTTCAGCGCAGACGGCACGCACAGCGTCGTCGTCGAGACCCAAGATTGCTGCCATGCCGCCCTCGCCTACCGGCACGGCGCTCTGCATGGCTTGCGCGCGAAACCGCACGAGCGGCACGGCGGCGGAAAACGGCAGCGCTCCGGCAACCACCAGCGCGGTGTATTCGCCCAGGCTATGACCCGCGACGATCGCCGGTTTCAGTCCGGTTTCCTTTTCCCACACACGATAGATTGCGTAAGCGGCCGTCAGCATGACGGGCTGCGTATTCGTGGTCAGACCCAGCTCTTCAACCGGACCGTCGGCGATCAGCTTGCCGAGATCCTGACCGAGCGCATCGGATGCCTGTTGCACGGTTTCGCGCACCACGGCGTGGTCGGCGAATGCATTGAGCATGCCGACCGACTGGGAACCTTGTCCCGGAAAAACGAACGCGAATTTCATGAGGTCCTTGCTCGATTGGATTGTCGAATCACTGACGTGGCGTGATGAAGAAGTCGTATCGGCTTAATACCCGCTTAATAGCGGATAACCGACGCGCCCCACGTGAAGCCGCCACCCACCCCTTCAATCAGCACATGCTGGCCGCGCTTGATGCGGCCGTCGCGCACGGCGACGTCGAATGCGAGAGGAATTGATGCAGCCGATGTATTGCCATGCTCGCCAACGGTCACGACCATGCGCTCAAGCGGCACATGCAGCTTGCGCGCGGTGCTTTCCATGATGCGGATATTGGCCTGATGGGGAACCAGCCAGTCGATGTCGCCAGCGGTCAGTCGCGCCTTCTCGAGCGCCTCGACGGCCACTTTTTCCAGCACCTTCACCGCCAGCTTGAATACGGCGGGACCATCCATGTGCAGGAACGCGCTGCCTTCGATCACGCCTTTGTTCACATTGCCCGGCGTGCACAGGATGTTCGCGTGGCTGCCGTCGGCGTGAAGTGCGCTGGACAGTACGCCGGGTTCATCGGAGGCTTGCAGGATCACGGCGCCAGCGCCGTCGCCGAACAGCACGCAGGTAGTGCGGTCGTTGAAATCGAGAATGCGCGAGAAGGTTTCAGCACCGACGACCAGCGCCGTACGATTGATGCCTGCGCGGATGAGGCTGTCGGCCACTGCAACGGCATAAGCGAAGCCCGAACAGACCGCCTGGATATCAAACGCGGCGCCGCTATTCTTGATACCGAGCTTGTTCTGCAACAGGCAAGCCGTGCTGGGAAAGACGAAGTCAGGCGTGGACGTGGCCACAATGATCAGGTCGATCGACTGCGGATCGATATCCGCGGCCTCGATCGCGTGACGCGAGGCCCGCAAGGCCAGGTCGCTGGTCGTCTGATCGGGTGCAGCGAAATGACGTGCATGGATACCGGTGCGCGCGACGATCCACTCATCGCTCGTTTCAACACCCTGTTTTGCCAGACGCTCGGCCAGTTGCTGGTTCGAGACACGGTCCGCCGGCAGGTAACTGCCCGTTCCGATCACGCGGGAATAGAGATTCGATTGAGCCATTATGCCTTCGAGGATAGCGCGGCACCCGGTTCGCCCGGCTGCACGAGCGGGCGGGCAGCGACCGTATTATCGCCTGGGGCGATAGGGTCGGCCGCGGGGTCGGCTTGATTCGGGACCACGGTGCCAGCATTGTCAGCAGAAGCGCCGAGCGCCGCTTGTTTCACGGGAGCAGCGTTTTCTTCCATGGCGCGCACGAGACGATCAAGCACGCCATTTTTGACGGCATCATACCCGCGTTTTATAGCCCACTCAAACCCGTAGGCTTGTGCCGATCCATGGCTCTTGATGACCAGCCCGCGCAGGCCGAGCAGCGCGGCGCCGTTATATTGAGCGGGGTCGACCCGCCGTTTGAAGCGTTTTAGAACGGGCAATGCGACGAGCGCCATCAGCTTGGTCAAGAGCGACCGGCTGAATTCCTCGCGGATCATGTCGGTCAGCATCTGCGCCAGGCCTTCCGAGGTCTTCAGCGCCACGTTACCGACAAAACCATCGCACACGACCACGTCGGTCGTGCCTTTATAGATGTCGTTGCCTTCCACGTTGCCGTAGAAATTGAGCGTGCTTGCGCGCAGCAATTCGCCGGCGCGTTTGATGACGTCGTTGCCTTTGATGACTTCTTCGCCGATGTTGAGCAGACCAATGGTCGGGCGCTCCTTGTCCCCGATAGCGGCGACAAGCGCGTGGCCCATTTCGGCGAATTGCAGCAAGTGTTGCGGCTCGCAGTCCACATTCGCGCCCAGATCGAGCACGGTGGTGAAGCCCTTCTGGCTTGGCATCGCGAATGCGATAGCCGGGCGCTCAATGCCTGGCAGCGTCTTGAGCACGTAGCGCGACACGGCCATCAGTGCGCCGGTGTTACCTGCCGAGATGCACGTCTGGGCCTGGCCGTCCTTGACGAGATTGAGCGCTACCCGCATGGACGAATCTTTCTTCCGGCGCAGCGCAACTTCGACGGAATCGTCCATCTCGACCACTTCGGTCGCCGGGACGACCGTCAGCCGGGTTTCGCCCGTGGCTTTGCACTTCTTCAGTTGCGCGCGGATGGCCGACTCGATGCCGACAAGCAACAGCTGCGCATCAGGATGCGAACGCACGAAGCTGACCGCGGCAGGAACGGTCACGGCCGGGCCGTGGTCGCCTCCCATGCAGTCGATAGTGATCTTTACGGTCATGGAGTGCGACGAATTTCAGGCACAAAAAAGCGGCAGTGAAATGCCGCCTTCTTGTTATACCGAGAAGATGTCAAGCGCGAACAACCGCGACTCAGACCATGAGTCAAGACGGTAACGCCAGACGCAACAAGCGTCGTACGCTTAGTCGTTCTTCGTCTTGATGACTTTCTTGCCACGATAGTAGCCATTCGGGCTCACGTGGTGACGCAGATGCACTTCACCCGTGCTCGGCTCAACGGCCAGCGCCGGTGCCGTGAGGAAATCGTGCGAACGATGCATGCCGCGCTTGGACGGCGATTTCTTGTTTTGCTGAACTGCCATGATGACTCCGGAAAAATTTTGCGAATTCTAACACAGCTCGACACGCCGGAGACCCTGACCTTCGGCCAGTGGACCTTTCCGGACGCATCGCGCCGCCTGATGATTGGATACCCGGCCTGATGCCGGATATCAATACTCCTTAGTGCGAGCGTTTAAAGCACGCGCTTCAATGCTTGTTGTCGTCGGAACCGCCCTGCTTGAGCTTACCGAGCGCGGCGAACGGATTGGGTCTGCCTGTGCCGCCATCTTGCGGCGTGCCTGCCTCTCCATTCAGACCACCATCGTCCAGCTCGCCCTCGGCGCCGTCGAGACCCGTTACCAGGCTCTCGTGCACTTCAGGACACACTTCGTGCTTCGGCACGAGCGGCAAGGTCAACAACAATTCCTCTTCGATCAAGTCGACGAGATCGAACTGGCGTGAGCCAACGATCACTTCCACTTCATCGTTGTCTAGCGGAAACTCGTCCGCTTCATCTTCCGTGGTGACAATGCGATACGTTGCATCGACATCCAGGTGTTGCGAATACGGCGAAAGACAACGCTGGCATTCAATCCAGACCGATCCGTGCACCGCTAGCCGCAAATAAGGCTGCGGCGCTTCAGTGCCGTCGTCCTGCAACTCGGGCTGCATGGAGCCTTCGGCCTGCCATGAAAACACCGTGTCGCGGTCTGGAGCATCTGCCGGCACTTCGTTCAACATACGCGGCAACTGCGAGACCCGTACACCACCTGCTGCCTGACGACGGCTTTGGGCGAATTCGAACAGGTCGAGTGCGCGCAAGTCGGCGGGACATGCAGGTTTGCCAGGATTCTGTGTCATGTGCGCTCCTGCAGTGGTCGTTGCCGCGACGGCTGGATAGCAAGTCCGCGGAGGACGACCGGGGGTGAAGCTGCAGTATGCACCGCACCGGACCCGTCCGGCTGGTGTGGTTTATCCCGATTTTGCGGCGACTTTGCGGTTTCAGCAGCAGCCCGCGGGCTTGTTGCTTATTTTCCGGCGACTATCGCGACATTCGGCCCCACCACTTTAGGCTACCACTCCGAGCCGCAAGGCATCCGGTACATCCCGGTACACTTCCGGCTACCGTGGCGCCACGCCGGTATGCGTAAAAAGGCCTTCGCATACCGATGAAAAGCCCAAAATCATAGCGGCTTTGTCTTTTCGAGTCAAACACTTATGCTTCGGCTTGTGGTACCGCGCGGTTCAGTACAGCCAAGCGCGGTTCCAGTCCTTTCTCCCAATTGTTCTTAGCCAATCCTTTTCATGCCCGACGTCTCAACCAAGCCGCGCCTCATCCTTGCATCGAGTTCGCGTTACCGGCGGGAACTGCTCGAACGCCTGCGCATTCCCTTCGATGTAATCACGCCCGATATCGACGAAACGCCAATGGACCGCGAAACGCCGGAAGCCACGGCTGTCCGGCTGTCGATCGCCAAGGCGCGTGCGGCCGCGACCCGCGTGACCAATGCGTCCGGTGCGCTGGTTATCGGCTCCGATCAGGTCGCCACCTGTGACGGCCGTCAGATCGGCAAGCCCGGCACGCACGACAGCGCGCGCGCGCAGCTTCAGTCGATGCGGGGGAAAAGTGTCGAATTCCACAGCGCGCTTTGCCTCTTCGACAGCCGCACGGACCATCTCCAATCCGCCGATATCGTCACGCGTGTGCAATTCCGCGAGCTGTCGGATGCGGAAATCGAAGCGTATTTGCTTGCCGAAACGCCTTACGACGTGGCGGGCAGCGCGAAATCGGAAGGTTTGGGCATCGCGCTCGTCGATGCGATCCATTCCGACGATCCCACCGCACTGGTCGGTTTGCCGCTGATCGCGTTGTCCCGCATGTTGCGCGCGGCCGGGTTTCCGTTGATGGGGGCAGCATGAGCGGCGTTTTGTACCTGATTCCGAACACGCTCGGTGACGGCGACAGCGCCGCGCTCGCCGATGTCCTTCCCGAACCCGTACGTGCACGCGCCGCGGCGCTGCAGTACTACATTGGCGAGAACGCGAAAACCACGCGCGCGTTCCTGAAGAAGGTCGGAACCGAACGGCCGATCCAGGAAATCGAGATCCGCGAACTCAATGTCAATACGCCGCCGGGCGAGGTCGAGAAGCTGCTGAAACCGATTCTGGCGGGCACAGACGCCGGTCTCGTCTCGGAAGCGGGATGTCCGGCGGTCGCCGATCCGGGCGCCCTGCTCGTGCGCCGCGCCCACGAGCGCGGCGTGAAAGTCGTGCCGTTCGTCGGACCCAGTTCGATTTTGCTGGCGTTGATGGCGTCGGGAATGAACGGCCAGAGTTTCGCGTTCAACGGCTATCTTCCCGTCGATGCCACCGAGCGGGGCAAACGTCTGCGCGAGCTGGAAGCGCTGTCGCGCAAGGCGAACCAAACGCAGATTTTCATCGAGACGCCTTACAGGAATCGTGCGCTGCTGGACACGTTGCTCGCAACCTGCGCGCCGTCCACACTGGTGTGCGTCGCGGTCGACCTTACGTTGCCGGCCGAGACGATCGTCACCCGAACCGTTTCGGACTGGAAAAAGAAAGCCGCGCCTGAACTGCATAAACGGCCGGCTATCTTCTTGCTGCTAGGTGCATAGGCCGGGGCGCATCCCTTAGCAACGCTGTCTGCACTGCGCACGAAAAAACCGCTCGCCTGATGACTCAAGGCGAGCGGTTTTTATCTAAAACGCAGGGAAAATTACTTCAACTGCATCTTCCCGCCCATCATCAGCGCGTGCATCGACGCATTGCCTACCGCCGCGCCGAACTTGCGCGCTACACGCTCGCCAATGCTCTCCTTCTGCGTGTAATCGACAATATCCGGCTGTTTGACGATCTCGCGTGCGACGTAATCAGCGTCGCCGAAACCATCGGCGAGACCCAGTTCCACGCTCTTCTGACCCGTCCAGAACATGCCCGAGAACACATCGGGCGACTCTTTCAGCCGATTGCCCCGGCCTTGTTTGACGGCATCGATGAATTGCTGGTGAATCTGGTCGAGCATCTCCTGGGCGTGGGCATCCATGGCCGGCGATTCAGGCGAGAACGGATCGAACGCGCCTTTGTTCGCGCCCGACGTGTGCAGCCGGCGCTCCACGCCGAGCTTGTCCATCAGGCCCGTGAAGCCGAAACCGTCCATCAGCACACCAATTGATCCGACGATGCTCGCCTTGTCGACGTAGATCTTATCGGCGGCCGCAGCCGCGTAATAACCGCCCGACGCGCACATGTCGCCCACGACCACATACAACGGCTTCGACGGATATTTCGCCCGCAAACGCGTGATCTCACGATTGATGATGCCCGCCTGCACCGGACTGCCGCCCGGGCTGTTGCAGCGAAGAATCACCGCCGCGGTGCCATCGTCTTCAAAAGCGCTGTCGAGCGCTGCGTTCACGTTGTCCGAACTGGCGTCGCTATTGGCGGCAATCTCACCCTCCAGCTCAACCAGCGCCGTATGGCGTTGGGTTTTCGCGACTTTGTCGCTGGTGAAATCGAACGCGCTCCAGACCGCGATCGCCAGGATGGCGAGGAACACGAAGCGGAAAAAGATCCGCCAGCGGCGCGCGGCCCGCTGTTCATTGATTGCCGCCAGCGCGATGCGTTCGAGCGCGGCGCGCTCCCAGTTGTCGCCGGTGTCGCCGACGGATTTGGGACGTGCCTTATCCGCGGAATCGGTGGGAATTTGATCGGACATGCGTCGCCTGGTTGACTGATTAAAAATGGAGAGCGGGTTCGTTTCGCATCGCGAGAACAACCGCGGGAACGGTCAAGCCGGACGGAGATCGTCGTCGGGAAGCCAGAAGACGGCGCGGCCTTCGGGTGTGTCGCGCTCTTCCGCTGCCACCCGCCGCAAACGCGCGCCGCGGCAGGGGCCGCCGACGCATTTCCCCGTATCCGGCTCGTAAATCGCGCCGTGAGTCGCGCACATCAAGTATAAGCCGGAGCTCTCGAAGAACTTGCCCTCGGACCAGTCCATCTCCATGGGCACGTGGGCGCAGCGGTTGAGGTAGCCAAAGGGTTTGCCGTCGTATCGGACGAAAAACACCGTGGCTTCGCCGCCTTTGTCGACGGCTTTGTGACGAACGCCGTCGCCACCGTCGACCAACTCCTCCGACGCGCAGATTCGCACCGGCTCAAGCGACCCGACAAGCGGCGTTCCTGTCATGCATTCTCCCGCAGCCAGTCTCCGAGTGACGTGACGTTTTCGGCCACGAACAACGGCTCGAGTGCGTGCAGCGACTTCGCCGGATGCGCGCCGTAAGTCACGCCGACCGCCGCCGCGCCGGCATTTTTCGCCATCTGCAGGTCGTGCGTGGTGTCGCCGATCATCACCGTGCGGCTCACGTCCTGCCCGAGTTCGCGCGTAAGTTCGTGCAGCATGGCCGGATGCGGCTTGGAGAAGGTTTCGTCGGCGCAACGCGTGCCGTCAAAGAGGCTCGTCAGGCGCGACTGGTCCAGCGCGCGGTTCAGGCCCACACGGCTTTTACCTGTGGCGACCGCGAGCAGATAACCCTCGTCGCGCAGGCTTTGCAGCATGCCGCGCACGCCATCGAAGAGTTCGGTTTGCTCGCCCTTGATCAAATAATGAAATCGATACCGCTCGGCAAGCTTCGGGTAATCGACCGGGTCGAGCGTGGGCGCCGCGATCTGCAACGCGTCGCGCAGCCCCAGGCCAATCACGTAACTTGCGGCTTCATCGGCGGGAACGGGCAGGCCAAGGTCGCGGCACGCCGCCTGAATGCTGCGTGTAATGTGCGCCGTGGAATCCATCAAGGTGCCGTCCCAGTCGAAGACAATCAGATCGAATTGCTGACGGGCCATTTATAGAGTCTCGCTAGAATTTTGTTTGAGTTGTTCGATGAAGCGCCGGCATTCGGCCGGCAGCGGCGCTTCGACCTGAAGCGTCTCGCCGGTTGCCGGGTGCACGAGTTTCAGCCGGAAAGCGTGCAGAAACATGCGTTTAAGCGACGGATCGGCGTTGGGACGCACCAAATTCTTGTTTAGCGCGAAGTCGCCGTACTTGGTATCGCCAGCGATCGGCAGGCCGATATGCGCCATATGCACACGAATCTGATGCGTACGGCCCGTCTTCAGTTCCGCCTCGACCCACGCGTAGTCACTAAAACGTTCGATCAGGTTGAACACGGTATGCGAGGCGAGGCCGTCGTCCTGGACCCGAACGCGACGCTCGCCCTCGGGCGTCAAGTATTTATGCAGCGGTTCCTTCACGATCCGCCGACGTCCCCAGCCCGCCAGCCAGTCGCCGTGACCGACGGCCTGGTAGCGTTTATCGATACGGTTTTCGCGCATTTGCTCATGCACGTTGATCAGCGCCGAACGCTTTTTCGCAAGCATCAGCACGCCGGAAGTCTCGCGATCCAGTCGATGCACCAATTCGAGGAACTTCGCCTGCGGACGCGCATTGCGCAATTGCTCGATAACACCGAACGCCACGCCGCTGCCACCATGAACGGCGACGCCCGCGGGTTTATCGATCACGATCAGATGATCGTCTTCAAATAGTATGGGGAATTCGGCAGCGGGCGCATTCGATGAAAGCGGGGTTTCGTCCAGTTGCGCGGTGCGAATTGGCGGCACGCGCACGAGATCGCCCATTTCCAGCCGGTAAGCAGCGTCGATACGCCCCTTATTTACGCGCACTTCCCCGCTGCGCAAAATCCGGTAAATGTGACTTTTCGGTACGCCTTTACAGACGCGAAGTAAAAAATTGTCGATGCGCTGACCCGCCGCATTTTCGTCGATCTCGATCATTGAGACCTGTTCGCTTGCGACCTTTTTATGGGATGTTTTGCCTAACTCATTCATTCTGAATATAATTTGCGGACAGTCTGGAAAAAGCCACTAAGCTGGCCGGATGTTGTCAGACTGTACAGGTGCAAGCAGTAAACCGTTATTTTACTTGCGCCCAGGGCCAGTTGCTCACCCGGAAAACGGAGTAACAAGTTGCACGCACGACGATATCGCACGGCAGGGACGGTGCCCACAGGCGCGTTCGGTCGAGTCGATCGTCGACACGGTAACGGATTTTTGGCGATCAAGAATTTTATCGGCGAGAGGCAGTGAGGTCCGGACTAAAACCCGGCTTCTTCCGGATGTGACCCGGGTATCAGGCAGGTATCGAAAAGATATCGGGCGGGTATCAGGTTAGGGTGAACGGAACATTGTCGCTTGGCCGTTGCGAAGAAAAACGGCTTCTGCTGCAAGCTGCGCTGAAACGGGCGAAGCGTGGCAGAGGACGTAACAAGACGAGACACCCAACGCGGTTACCGGGCGCTTTGAGCAACCGGCAAACCGCAACGGCAATCTGCCGCAGGTTTGGAAAACGTCGGTCGGTTTGTTTGATTGCGCGGGTTTTGCGCGATAACCCTCCACCCGTTTGACACTGCGTCAGGCCGCATCCGGCTGCTGCTGGCTGCATTGCCGGCTCTTCGAGTTGTTTGAAGGACGTCGAGCCGCAATGCTGTGCCGCTTAAGCCGCCAGCCGTTGCTTCACGGCGTGTCGAAGTCTGTTCGCATGTGCCCCAAGGCTTGTTGCCCGTCGCGACGCGTTTCGTCGCTGGCCGGCAGCCAGACTCGTCCCAGGCAATTCTCCCCGCCAGAACTCCCGCTCCAGCGTGCTTTGTGACAACACACACAAAAAAGCGCGGCGCGCCCGCCCTCCTGCTTCACGCGACTGACAACCGCGCGAATTCGCTCGATGGGGGCCGGTAGAGCCGCTCTGGAGCCGTCCAATGAAACGCATGCTGTTTAACGCGACGCAGCAAGAAGAACTGCGCGTCGCCATCGTCGATGGGCAAAAACTCATCGACATCGACATCGAAACCGCCGGGCGCGAACAGCGCAAAGGCAATATTTACAAGGGAGTCATTACCCGCATCGAGCCCTCGCTCGAAGCCTGTTTCGTGAACTACGGCGAAGACCGCCACGGTTTCCTGCCGTTCAAGGAAGTCGCCCGCCAGTATTTCAAGGACGGCGTCGACATGCGCTCCGCGCGCATCCAGGACGCGCTGCGCGAAGGCCAGGAACTGATCATCCAGGTCGAAAAGGAAGAGCGCGGCAACAAGGGCGCGGCCCTGACCACGTTCATCTCGCTCGCCGGACGCTACCTCGTTTTGATGCCGAACAACCCGCGTGGCGGTGGTGTATCGCGTCGGATTGAAGGCGACGAGCGCCAGGAATTGCGCGAAACGATGGCCCAGCTCGATTTGCCGGAAGGCATGAGCATCATCGCGCGGACAGCAGGGATCGGCCGTTCGGCTGAGGAACTGCAGTGGGACCTGAATTACCTGATGCAGTTGTGGCGCGCGGTGGAAGCCGCGTCACAAAGCGGCGTGGCCGGCAAGCCGATGCTGATTTATCTCGAATCCAGCCTCGTGATCCGAGCAATCCGCGATTACTTCCAGCCGGATATCGGCGAAATTCTCATCGATACCACCGAAATCCATGACCAGGCCAGCGCCTTCATGGACATCGTGATGCCGGATAACTTGAGCAAAGTTAAGCGCTATCACGACGACGTTCCCCTCTTCTCGCGTTTCCAGATAGAACACCAGATTGAAACCGCGTATTCGCGCACGGTGCCGTTGCCATCGGGCGGCGCGATCGTGATCGACCACACGGAAGCGCTGGTGGCCATCGACGTGAATTCGGCGCGCTCGACGAAGGGCGCGGACATCGAGGAAACGGCGACCCGCACGAACCTCGAAGCCGCCGACGAAGTCGCGCGCCAGTTGCGCCTGCGCGATCTGGGCGGCTTGATCGTGATCGACTTTATCGACATGGAGTCGGCCAAGAGCCAGCGCGAAGTCGAGCAGCGCCTGAAAGACGCGCTCAAGCACGACCGTGCGCGCGTACAAATGGGCAAGATTTCGCGCTTCGGTTTGATGGAACTGTCGCGTCAGCGGCTGCGTCCGGCGCTCTCCGAAGGCAGCCATGTGACGTGCCCGCGTTGTAACGGCACGGGCCATATTCGCGATACCGAATCGTCCGCGCTGCAAGTGCTGCGGATCATTCAGGAAGAAGCAATGAAGGAAAACACCGCGGCAATTCATTGCCAGGTGCCGGTGGAAGTGACCGCCTTCCTGCTGAACGAAAAGCGTTCGGAAATCAACAAGATCGAGTCGCGCTTCAAGGTCAACGTCGTGTTGATCCCGAACAAGCATCTCGAAACGCCGCATTACAAGCTGGAACGCCTGCGTCACGACGATACACGTCTCGACGAACCGCGTGCTTCGTGGAAGATGGCCGAAGAAGCGGCGCACGAGCTGGAATCCGAAACGGGTTACAGCAAGCGCACCGAAGAAATCAAGCCGAAGCAGGAAGCAATGGTCAAGGGCATTACGCCGGCTTCCCCTGCGCCTAGCGCACCGGTGAAGGTGGCTGCGGCTCCGGTCGCGGCTGCGGCTCCGGTAGTGGCTGAGTCGGCAGGCGGCTTTATCGGCTGGCTGAAAAACCTGTTTGGCGTCCAGCCCGAAGTAAAACCGGCGCCCGCGCCGGTCGTCGCGCCCACGCCGGCACGCCCGGCTCGTGGCGAACGGCCAGAACGTTCGGGCCAGGGTGGCGACCGGAATCGCAATCGCCGTGGTGGTGCTGCTTCGCGCGATAGCGCCGCTGCCACTACTGGCGCTGTGGCAAGCGTTCCGGGCACGGCGGGGGGTCGTCAAAACCCGCGCCGCGAGGAACGGGAACCGAAGGAAACGCGTGAACCGCGCGAAGCACGTGAAACCCGCGAGCCACGTGAACCCCGCGAACCGCGTGGTGGGCGTGAGGGCCGCGAGCCGCGTGAAGCACGGGAAGGTCGCGAACCGCGCGAGGCTCGTGAAGGCCGTGAGCCGCGCGAAGTGCGCGAACCCAGGGAGCCGCGTGAACCACGTGAGAACCGTGGTGAACGCCCGCCGGAACGTGCTGAAGCCGCCGATCGCGGTGAACGCCGTGAACGTCCGGAACGGGGCGAACGCCGCAAGCCACAGCCGGAAGCCGCCGTCGAAGCGTTGACGCAAGGCGAAACGGTGGTGTCGGAGTTGACCGAAAACACCCTGTCGGGCCAGGAATCGCAGCAGAACGGCAACGCCGACGCATTGCAGGCCGATCAGGCCAGCGCAGCGCGTGAAGGCGAAGAGCGCCGTCGTCGCCGTCGCGGTCGCCGTGGTGGACGCCGTGATCGTGAAGAAGATGGCGTGACGGCCAATCAGGCTGGCGATACGGCTGAAATCGAAGGCAATGCTGACAGCGAACGGGCTCAAGCCGGTGTGTTCGATACGGATTCGTCGAACGAAGCCGATGACAGCCGCGATTTCGCACCCGTTGTGGCTAAGCCGGTTGAAACGGCTGCTGCAGTTCAGGCGCCCGTGCAAGAACACGCACACGCAGTCTCGGTCGAGCCGGTTTCGGCCGCCGCGATCAGCGTGACGGAGTTGCCGGAACCAGTCCGTGTCGCGGAAGTTGCGCCGGTTGAAGCAGTGCCGGTGGAAGCGAAACGCGCCGAAGCAGAGGGTTTTGTGGTGTCGCATGCCACGCAGGAAGTGCATGGCGCCCAGGAAACCAGCGCAACGGTTGTCGAAGCACCTGCGGTCCACATCTTCGAAAAGCCGGTATCACAGCCGATCGAAAACCCGTTCGGACCGACGCCGAAGGTAGCGGAAGAAAAGGTCGAAAGTCCTTTCGCCGATACCCCGAAGGTAGCGGAACCCGCGCCCGTCGCGGCTCACGCAGCGCCAGAAGCTCAGGTTGCTGAACCGGTGAAAACGGCGCCCGTCGCCGCGACGCCGGAATCGGAGCTGGTTTCGTCGATCGCATCGCCCGCGCCGGTTGTTGCAGAAGTGTCGGCGCCGGTCGAATCCGAGCCGGTGAGGACGTATGAACCGGTGGAAACCGTGGCTCCCGTAGCGGCCGCCCCGGCTGCTCCAGTTGCCCCGGCTGCTCCAGTTGCCCCGGCTGCTCCAGTTGCCCCGGCCGCTCCGGTCGCGGCTGTCGCCCTGAAAGAGGAAGCGCTCAAGCCGATGCTGGATACGGCCGGCCTCGTCTGGGTGAACACCGACGCCGACAAGCTCGCCGCAGCCCGCGAAGCCGCCGCCCAGGCGGAAGCGCCGAAGCGCGTCGTGCGCGAACGCAAGCGCCTGCCGGCGCTGGACGCCGCGCCGATGCAACAAGTGGAAACGGGTAAAGACGCACATTAAACGCGTCTGATGTTTCGAAAAGCGCCACATGACTTCGGTCGGTGGCGCTTTTTTTATTGGACCCGCGACAAATGCCCGTGAAAAGGCGATGGCGAGACGCTTTAAAATCGCCCTTCCGCTAAAATGAATTGTTCGATGTTCATAGCAGCCGCCCTACCGCCGCCGCTGCACGAGAAATAAAACCATCATGTCCCGACGCATCATTCCCGTCACCGATGTCAGCGCGATCCCGGATTTCTCCGGCATCGCAGCGACGCCGCGCGGGCTGCTCACCGACCGGCGGTCGCGTGAGTTGCGCGATCTGCGCATATCGGTGACTGATCGTTGCAATTTTCGTTGCGTGTACTGCATGCCGCGCGAAGTTTTCGATAAAAACCACGCATTTCTGCCGCATAGCGCGCTGCTGTCGTTTGAGGAAATCGAACGGCTGGCGAAGTTGTTCGTCGCGCACGGCGTGGAAAAAATCCGGCTGACCGGCGGCGAACCGCTGTTGCGTAAAAATATCGAATTCCTGATTGAACGGCTGGCACTGCTGCGCACGCCGGAAGGCCGTCCGCTCGATATCACGCTCACCACCAACGGGTCGATCCTTGCCCGCAAGGCGCGCTCGCTGAAAGACGCGGGGTTGTCGCGGGTAACGGTGAGCCTGGACGCGCTCGACGATGCGTTGTTTCGCCGCATGAACGACGCCGATTTCGCGGTCGCCGACGTGCTCGAAGGCATCGAGGCCGCGCACACGGCCGGCCTGGCGCCGCTGAAGGTCAACATGGTGGTCAAGCGTGGCACGAACGACGCCGAAATCGTGCCGATGGCACGCCATTTCAAAGGCAGTGGCGCAGTGCTGCGCTTTATCGAATATATGGACGTGGGTGCGTCGAACGGCTGGAACATGAGCGAAGTGTTGCCGTCGGCGGACGTGGTTGCGCGCATTGCCGAGCATTTTCCGCTGCGGCCGCTCGAAGCCCACAACGACGCCGAGACCGCGCAACGCTGGGGTTACCAGGACGGCAGCGGTGAGATCGGCGTCATTTCGAGCGTGACGCGCGCGTTCTGCAACTCCTGCACGCGTGCCCGCCTCTCTACCGAAGGCAAGCTGTACTTGTGCCTGTTCGCTACATCCGGCCACGACTTGCGCGCACTGATCCGCAGCGGCGCGAGCGACGCTACGGTCGCGACAGCCATCGCCCGGATCTGGGAAGCACGCACCGACCGCTACTCCGAACTTCGCGGCAGCAACGCGTTGCCCGCCGCCGACCCGGACGCGCCGCGCGTCGAAATGTCTTACATCGGCGGCTGACATGGTTGACTTGGCCGATGTCGATATGGCAGGCCCGACCGGCAGTCCTGTCCAGAAGCGCGACATCACCGGCGTGGTGCTGGCGGGCGGACTCGGATCACGCATGGGCGGTATCGATAAAGGCCTGCAACCGCTCGACCTCGAACCGCTTGCGCTCCATGCACTGCGAGCGCTCAAGCCGCAATGCGGCGCAATGCTGATCAGCGCAAATCGCAACCTCGAGATTTACGCGCAGCTTGGCATGCCGTTCCAGGCAAAGGTGATTGTGGATACGTTTCCCGATTTCCCCGGCCCGCTTGCCGGGATATCGGCGGCGTTGCATGCAGCGGAAACGCAATTCGTTCTGTTCGTGCCCTGCGACGCGCCTTTCGTCGATCCTCACCTAGCCGAACGGCTTTTCGAAGGCTTGAGCGCCGGACAAGCGGATATCGCGGTGGCGGTAGTTGTCGATGCCGCGGGCGAACGCCACGCGCACCCGGTTTTCGCGTTGCTGCGCGCGTCGCTGGTGGAGGATCTCGACGCGTTCGTCCTTGCCGGCGAACGCAAGGTCCGCGCGTGGTACGCGCGCCACAAGACGGTCGAAGTGACCTTCGACAACGAGCGTGCGTTTTACAATGTCAACGATTTGCAGCAGCTAGCCGATCTCAATCGCAACTAGCATCGGTTCGTTTCGTTCCTTGCTCAGGTTTGTGGCGAGGCCCTGGCTTGGTCAGCGCCCCGCTTCACAGCGACTATGGCGGCGACTGGGGTAGCGGCTGCGCCAGCATCCACGACACGCCAGCCTTTTTCACCGGGCCGCCCGCGAGCTTTGCATCGCGACTTCCGCTCCGATACACCCATCGATGAACACACCCAGGCACTTTTCGAGCTGCGTCGCCGAGTACGATCCGAACGCGCTGCCCGTCAGCGCGGCGCAGGAGATCGTGCGCCAGTGGGCGTTGCCCCGCGGTCGCGCCGAGGTGGAACGCGTGCGTCTCTTCGACGCACTCGATCGCGTGCTGGCAGAAGATGTCATCTCGCCGATCAATGTTCCTTTGCACGACAACTCGGCCATGGACGGTTATGCGTTCGATGGCTCGACGTTGCCGAATGAAGCGAATGGATCGGATGGAGCAAGCCCGCCGGACGATGAATCGCTTCGCTTGACGGTTGTGGGTACCGCGCTCGCCGGACAGCCGTTCGAAAGGCGTCCGCTCGCCGCGCAATGCGTGCGCATCATGACCGGTGCGCTCATCCCACCCGGCTGCGACACCGTCGTGCCGCAAGAGCTCGTACAGCGCACCGGCGACGCCATCACGTTCGCCTCGGCGCGTATCGTGCGCGGCGCGAATCGGCGGCTCGCGGGGGAAGACCTCGCGCAAGGCCAGCCGGCGTTGCGCAAGGGCCGGATTGTCCGTGCGTCGGATCTTGGTTTGCTTGCGTCGCTGGGTATTGGCGAGGTAGCGGTACAACGGCGCGTGCGTGTCGCGTTTTTTTCAACCGGCGACGAATTGCGTTCCGTTGGTGAAGTGCTGGCGCCGGGTTGCGTCTACGACAGCAACCGCTATACCCTCTTCGCGATGCTGCGCCGGATGAACGTGGAACCGGTGGATCTGGGGATTGTGCGTGACGATCGTGCATCGCTTGAACGGGCATTGCGACAGGCCACGCAGGACGCCGATGTGGTGATCAGTTCAGGCGGCGTGTCTGTAGGGGACGCCGACTTCACGCGTGACCTGATGAACACGCTCGGCGACGTGGCGTTCTGGAAGATCGCGATGCGTCCCGGCCGCCCGCTCGCGTTCGGCCGCCTGTGGTCGGGCAAGCGTCCGGGCGAAGGCGAATCGGCGTTGTTCTTTGGCTTGCCGGGCAATCCGGTTGCCGTGATGGCGACGTTTTATTTTATCGTGCGCGAAGCGCTGCTGGCCATGTCGGGCGCGACGACCTATTCGCTGGCGTTGATATCGGCGACGAGTTCGCAACCGATCAACAAACGCGCCGGGCGTACGGAGTTTCAACGCGGTATTGCACGCCGGGACACCGCCGGGCACTGGCATGTGGTGACAACCGGGCCGCAAGGCTCGGGCGTGCTGAGTTCAATGAGCGAAGCCAATTGCTTCATTGTCCTGAAGCACGACGCAGGGAATATCGATGCGGGCGACAGCGTGGATATCCTGCCATTCGACGGCCTGATCTAGTTCCAAAGGCTCTTCGACAACCTGCTTCAAGAACCTGAACCTCAAGAACCTGGACCGCCGCGCCGTGATCACTTAAGCGGCTATAACCGATGGTTCGAATGCATCGCACTATGACTGACAGGGCTTTTCCTTCATGAAAAAACAGATTTCGTTCATCGCGCCGGGACAAACGGCCAAAGCGCTGATTCTCGTGTACCTGACCTTCAGCGTACCCATCGTGTTGCTCGGCGTACTGGTCGCGTTCTTCCGATACGGCTCAGTCGAGCTGAGCACTGTGACAAGCGCGCTGCTGCTCAATGCGATCCTTGGCTTCATCCTGCTGTGGATTGCGTGCCACGCATACAACTGGGTGGCGTCGCGATTCGGCGGCATTGAGATCGTCTTGTCCGACGCACCGGAAGAGGCGTGATGAGCGCTCAGATCCGACCCGCCGCACCCGCCGATGTCGGCGCGATTTTCAGCCTGATGCTGGAGCTGGCCGAGTTCGAAAAGCTCATGCACATGTTCATCGCGACCGAGGCCGGCGTGCACGACGCGCTCTTCGGCGCGCGGCCGTGTGCTGAAGCCCTGGTGGCCGAAGAGGACGGCCGCATAGTGAGCTACGCGCTGTTCTTCCAGAACTATTCAACCTTTCTCGGCAAGCGCGGGTTGTACCTGGAAGACTTGTACGTGAAGCCGACACTTCGCGGCAGCGGACTCGGCACAAAGATGCTGCGCGCTTTGGCAGCGCTTGCGGTGGAACGCCAGTGCGGCCGCTTCGAATGGACCGTGCTCGACTGGAATCAGAACGCCATTGGCTTCTACGAGAAAATGGGCGCAACCGTGCTGCCCGACTGGCGCATCGTGCGCATCACCGGCGACGCACTGGCTACGCTGGCTTCGCCTGCTGCGGACTAAGCAGCGGGCTCGTCGCCTTCAGCGGGTTCTTCGCGCTCTTCACGTTCATCCCCGAGCAGGTTGGCCACCTGCTCGCCCGGCAATGCTTCCACGTCGCGGAGTTTCTTGCTCATCTGCCGCGTACGCGTTTCCGCCGACTCAATGGAGCGCGTCACCGCCTCAAGCTGCGACCGCGTCTTCGACAGCACTTCGCCAAACTTCCTGAACTCCGTTTTCACCGCGCCGAGCACTTGCCAGACTTCACTGGAACGCTGCTCGATTGCCAGCGTCCTGAAACCCATCTGCAAGCTGTTCAGCAGCGCGGTCAATGTGGTCGGACCTGTCACGCTCACCCGGTATTCGCGCTGCAGAAAATCGGTCAGCCCCGGACGGCGCAAGACTTCCGCATACAGGCCCTCAGTCGGCAGGAACAACAGCGCGAAGTCCGTGGTGTGCGGTGGTGCGACGTACTTCTGTGCGATGACCTTCGCTTCCGCACGAATCCGGCCTTCCAGCGCACGTGACGCTTCCTCGACCGCTGCAACATCGGCGCGATCCTGCGCATCGATCAGACGTTCGTAGTCCTCGCGCGGAAACTTGGCGTCGATAGGAAGCCATACCGGCGTAGCCACCGCATTCGCGCCGCTTTGGCCGGGCGCGTCGTGACGACCGGGCAGCTTGATCGCGAACTCCACGCGATCGTTGCTCTTCGGAATGGTGGCGACATTTTTCGCGTACTGGTCCGCCGTCAACAACTGCTCAAGCAACGATTCGAGCTGCACTTCGCCCCACGTCCCACGCGTCTTGACGTTCGTCAGCACCTTCTTCAAGTCGCCGACGCCCGCCGCCAGCGTCTGCATTTCCCCCAATCCACGATGCACTTGCTCCAGCCGGTCCGACACCAGCTTGAATGATTCGCCAAGCCGTTGTTCCAGCGTGGCGTGCAGCTTTTCGTCGACGGTACGGCGCATTTCTTCGAGCTTCGCCGCGTTATTCGCTTCGATATCCTTCAGCCGCGCTTCGAGCGTTGCGCGCACTTCATTAAGACGTCGGTCATTCGACTCCGACATCTGCGCGAGCTGCAGAGTGAGCGCATCGCCGAAACGCTTCAGCGCCTGGCTTTGTTCGTCGCGTGCGTGCTGGCTTTGCAGCGCGTTGCTTTCCGTCAGCGTGACAAGTTGCCGGGAGAACGCTTCAAGCTGAGTGTTCTGGACGTTCGCCATGCTCGCGAGTTGCGTCGCGAGCGTCTGCTGAAAATGCGCGAACGCCGTGCCCGCCTCCGTACGCGACGCACGGGACGTCTCGGTGACTTCGCCCCGCACGTTGCGTTCGAGCCGCTCCTGACCGCGCGCATGCGCTTCGCCCATATCGATGATCCGATCGGCAAGCGCCTCGAACTGCTCCTCGACATCTGTTCCGCGCTTCGGCCGCAACAACAGCACTAACGTGATCACCAGAGCGATCGCGAGGATGCCGACACCTACGCTTAACAGCAACAACATGGTCATTTCTTCAGGACGTCCGGATTGATCGGGTTCGGCGGACTGCCTGCGCGCGGGCCTTCACCCAACGCGGCGATCAGGTTGTCCGCGGCAAGATTGGCCATGGCGCGGCGCGTGGATTCGGTCGCGCTCGCAATATGCGGCGTCAGCACGACGTTCGACACCGTCAGGAAATCGCGATTGAAATTCGGCTCGCCTTCGAACACGTCGAGTCCCGCCGCCGCGATCGTCTTGTTACGCAACGCCTGGATCAGCGCAGCGTCGTCGACAATCCCGCCACGCGCGATGTTCGTCAACGTCGCCGTAGGTTTCATGCTTGCCAATTCAGCCGCGCCAATGGTGTGGTGATTCTCGGCGGTGTACGGCAGCACCAGCACGACGTGGTCGGCGCGCTTGAGCAAGTCCGCCTTCGATACATACTCCGCGTTCAGTTCCGCCTCGATCTCTGGCGCGACGCGCGAACGGTTGTGATAGATCACGCGCATGTTGAACCCGCGCGCACGCCGGGCGAGCGCCTGGCCAATGCGTCCCATACCCAGCACGCCGAGCGTGGCGCCGCAGACGTCGGTGCCGAGGAACGCGTCGTAGGACCATGTGCCCCACTTGCCCGCGCGCAGGAAGTGCTCCGATTCCGCGATACGCCGTGCCGCGGCCATCATCAGCGCCCAGCCGAAGTCCGCCGTGCTTTCGTTCAATACGTCAGGCGTGTTGGTGCCGAGCACGCCGTACGCGTTCAACGCCTGCATGTCGAAGTTGTTGTAGCCAACCGCCATATTCGACACGACCCTCAGGTTCGGCGCCCCTTCGAGGACCTTCGCCGTGACGGGGTCCCCCGCAAGCAACGCGCCGTCGCGATCAGCCATGCGGCGCGCGAATTCGTCGGGGCTAAGCGGTGCGCCCGGATTGGCATCGACTTCAAAATACTGCCGGAGACGTTCGATCACGTCAGGAAAAATGGGGCGGGCAACCAGGACTCTCTTCATCGACTTCTCCTAAAAGAACAGCCATCCAGTAAGCAGGAACAAGGGCAGCAAGATAACCGCCGACCAGCCAAGATACGCGAAGAATCCCGGCATCACGATGCCGCGCGATTCGGCAATCGCCTTGACCATGAAGTTGGGCGCATTGCCGATATAGCTATTCGCGCCCATGAACACAGCACCGGCCGAGATGGCCGCGAGCGTGGAAGCGCCGGCCGTCATCAACGTGGGGGCGTCGCCGCCGGCAAGATTGAAGAACACGAGATAAGTCGGCGCGTTATCGAGAAACGACGACAGCAGGCCTGTCGCCCAGAAGTACGCAATGTCGATAGGTTTGCCGCTCGCGTCGGTCACCATGTGCACAATTCCGGCGAATGCACCGTCGCCACCCGCGCGCAAGATCATGATCACGGGCGCGATGGTGATGAAGATGGCGGCGAACAACTTCGCGACTTCTTCAATGGGCGCCCAGTTGAACGCGTTGCCGGCGCGCGCGCTTTGCGGTGTGAGCACGAGCGACAAGAGCGTCACCACGACGAGCAGCCCATCGCGCACAGCGTTCTGCAACGCGACGTGCGTACCGAACACATCGAACTCGATGCCCGGTTTCCACAAGCCGCTCATCAAAACCAGCGCGACCACCGCCGCGAGCAAAACGAAATTGATCTTGCCGTCCACGCTCAATGCCGTTTTCACCTCACTCCGATGCACCACTTCTTCCTTGGCAAAATAATAGCGGTCGAGCGCGTAGAAAAGCGCCAGCAGAACCACGCAGATAAAGAGCGTTGGCGCTGCAAGATGCACCGTGGTCCAGAAAAAACTCACACCATTCAGGAAGCCGAGGAACAGCGGTGGATCCCCGAGTGGCGAGAGCGACCCGCCGGCATTGGCTACGAGAAAGATGAAGAACACCACGCGATGCACAACGTGCCTGCAATGTTCATTGGCGCGCAGCAGGGGGCGAATCAGCAGCATGGCCGCGCCCGTCGTCCCCATGATGCTGGCGAGCACCGTGCCAAGCGCAAGCAGCCCGGTATTCAGGCGCGGGGATCCGTGCAGGTCGCCATGCAGGCAGATGCCGCCCGCGACAGTGAACAACGCCGTGAGCAGGATGATGAACGGCACATACTCTTCCAGCATGGCATGCACGAAGCTCGCGAATGCAACCTGCGTACCGAAGCCAAGTGCAAAAGGCACAAGGAACACAAGCGCCCAGGCCGCCGATATCTTGCCGAAATGACGATGCCAGGCATGCGGCGCGATCAGAGGAACGATCGCGATGGACAACAGGATGCCGGCGAACGGAAGTGCCCACAACGGCGACAGCGTGGCGCCATCAAGCGATGCCGCGGAGGCGGTCAACGGCAACAACAGGAGTGCCAGGCCTTGGCATAAACGTCGCCTGCTCATGGACGTGCTCATGCGGAAGCGCCATCGGTTGCTGCTGCGGCCGGAGCACACCGCTGTGAGCTCTGGTCGCTTGAATTCCGGCGAGCGGCCGATGGTTTCATGATGCTGTCCTCGTTGGCCTGTGCGTCGATCAAGGACTTGATTATAACGAGCACCCTCGCTCGAATACCCTCGACCGAACGGCTAACGCCGAGCAGCATCGACCCTCAAAAACGCCTTTGCGGGTTACAGTTCATTCACGGGTTTGGCGATGTCGAACACCTGGCGCAGGTAGGCAAGGTAAGCCTGGTCCTCGCACATGTTCTTGCCGGGGGAATCGGAGAGTTTGGCCACTGGCTGGCCGTTGCAGCGAACCATCTTGATCACGATCTGCAGCGGCTGATAGCCAAGATCGTTGGTCAGGTTGGTGCCCACGCCGAACGCGAGCTGACAGCGGCCGTGGAAACGTTCGTAGAGGCGCAGGACCTTCGGGATATCGAGTGCGTCGGAGAACACTAGCACCTTGGTGCGCGGGTCGCATCGATTCTCCTCGTAGTGACGGATCAGGCGCTCGCCCCAGTCGAACGGGTCGCCGGAGTCGTGGCGGGCGCCGTCGAAGAGCTTGCAGAAGTACATGTCGAAGTCGTTCAGGAACGCCTTCATGCCATAGACGTCGGAGAGCGCAATACCCAGGTCGCCTCGGTACTCCTTCGCCCACATCTCGAAGCCGAAGATCTGCGAATCGCGCAGCCGTGGGCCGAGCGCCTGGCAAGCCTGCAGGTATTCATGCGCCATGGTGCCGAGCGGACGCAAGCCGTGCTTCATCGCGTAGTAGACGTTGCTCGTTCCGGTGAACTGATCGCCCAGGCCTTCCTTCAGCTTGAGGATGACCTCCTCATGCCACTGCTTGGAAAAACGCCGGCGGGTGCCGTAGTCGGCGATCTTGCAGTCGGAGACTTCGGGGCGGCCGCCGAGCAACTGGATCTTGTCGTGCAGGCGGTCGCGGCCGGTTTCGAAGGTCGGGTCGCGTTGCGTGTTGCGGAAATAGACCTCGTTGACAATTGCGAGGATCGGGATCTCGAACAGGATGGTATGCAGCCAGGGACCCACAATATCAATGTCGATCTCGCCGTTCTGCTTGGCGGACGGCTTGATCGTGACGGACTTCTCATTGAGATGAAAGAGCGCGAGGAAGTCGATGAAATCGCTCTTGATGAAGCGCATCCGGCGAAGATATTCGAGTTCCTCTTCCTTGAAGCGCAGATGGCAGAGCTGGCGCACTTCGTCGCGTATCTCATCTATATACGGCACGAGATCGATATCCGGCGTGCGGCAGCGAAACTTGTATTCCGCGTGTGCCGCCGGGAAGTGATGCAGCACGACCTGCATCATCGTGAACTTGTAGAGATCGGTATCGAGCAGCGAATGGATAATCATAGTTCCAGACGAACGGCTAGGAAAACGGGTAAAGGCGCGAGTAAAACCGCCCACAAGCGCGCGGATAGAACCACAACGGGCCCGGCACGCCCCAATGCACTGGCTGCTTTGCCGCCAGCGGCCTTCAATGCATGTTACCCGAAGTGTCCGCCCGGAGCGCCTTACCCACTCTGCCGAAACACGCCGGACAGCGGCGCGGTGAAAGCGCATCGGCGGCCCATAAACAAATCACTAAACGATATAAGACCTTCTGGCCGGGGGTCGCGCTCAAATATACCGGTACGCTACAATATCGGTTTTGGCGCGCAGATTGCGCACAGTCGGGCTATACAGCCCCGAATAGAGACGCTCGGTTGGAGACGCTCTGTAAGAGACGCTCGGTTCGCTGGTTAAACCCCGACGTTCATGTCGCCCTCGCCGCCGCCCCACGAATTTAGTATGCAGGAGCCTGAATGACTCACGTTGTGACCGAAAGCTGCATTAAGTGCCGCTATACCGATTGCGTGGACGTGTGCCCGGTGGATTGCTTCCGCGAAGGTCCCAACTTCCTCTCGATCGATCCGGACGAGTGCATCGACTGCGCCGTTTGCGTCGCCGAATGCCCGGTCAATGCAATCTATGCCGAAGAAGATGTCCCCGGTGATCAACAGCACTTCATTGAACTGAATGCTGAACTGTCGCGCGGCTGGCCGAGCATCACCAAGACCAAGGCGCCGCTACCCGAAGCCGACGAGTTCAAGGACGTGACAGCGAAGCTCGAACTGCTGGTGCGTTAAGCCTGAGGGGCCGCACGTCGTCGCATGCTCAGTAACGCTTCTCTCGTTTGTGACTTTTTGAATTGAGATGAACGCAGGGTGTTGACAGGCTAGATTCTCCTCCATATAATTTCGTTTCTCTGCTGCAGATGTTCCTCGATAGCTCAGTTGGTAGAGCGCCGGACTGTTAATCCGTAGGTCCCTGGTTCGAGCCCAGGTCGAGGAGCCAAGAATTACTGCTGTGAACCACTTGTTGAATGTGGTCTTCGGTTCTCCTCCAGTCTTATCTAATCCTCGCTGTATCCCCCGCAAGCAGTGCATTCAGCACCCAATCGGTCAGAAACATCCTGATTGTCTTTGGATCGCTTGAACTGCGAATCATCGCTTTAATATCATCACCGCACGAATCATCCGCTCTTCGGTGATCAGCACGTGTGGTTTCAAAACTTTTCCAACTTCTACAAGCGTCTGCTTCGACCTTGTCTGCCTCACCTCGCTGCTCTCCTATACGAGCAGCTATCAACTCGAGCGGCATAGTCCCGATGTGAAGAATCAAAGATTGAGCCATCTATAACGCGTTGCGTTATATAACGCAACGCGTTATAGTTCCGATATGGCAATCCAAAATTTTATTTGTCGGGAAACAGCACTGATCTGGTCTGGCGAGCGGTCCAAGCGGTTGCCATCGGAGATCCAGCAGACGGCGCGACGCAAGCTCAGAATGCTGAACAACGCGAGGTTATTGCAGGATCTCCGGATCCCGCCTGCAAATCGGTTGGAACTGCTCAAGGGCTCACGCGCAGGTCAGCACAGCATTCGCATCAATGATCAATGGCGTATATGTTTTCAATGGGACGATGGTGCCGCGCTCGATGTTGAAATCGTCGACTACCACTGAGGGGGAACTATGAAAAAATTGGCTAACGTACACCCGGGTGAGGTGCTCCAAGAAGAGTTCCTGGTGGAGTTAGGGATGAGCCAGAACGCGCTGGCACGCGCTATTAAGGTTCCGCCCAGGAGAATTAATGAGATCGTCCACGGAATGCGGTCGATATCGGCCGACACGGCGTTACGCCTGTCGATAGCGCTGGGCACCACCCCACAGTTCTGGCTTGGGCTCCAGGCTGACTATGACCTTGAGGAAGCGGCGCGCGTCGACCTATCGAGTGTCGAACGCCTGGTCGCGGTGTAGGAATCGGTAAGGGTGCCAACGCCGATCACCTGACGCCAGTGACGTTTCTCGCCTGGCGGTGGCCGGGTCGCGAACCCGGTGAAGGCTCGATCGAGGATCCGTGCCCCTGACGCTTGATCGCAGCCAAGCTATCGGCGACGGTCGTGGACCGATCAATCGCCATGACGCAGCGAGCTTCGTTGCGAAGTCTGCCAGTACTCCTATGGCATCAATATGCGCGAGTTTCAGCGTGTGCCCGGCGTGAGCATCAAGGCCTGGGAAAGGTCTCTGCTGGATTAACGAACTCTGCCATGGTGCAGAACATCGCGACAAGGTTACCGACCTAGCACGCAACCGGCCGCCTGGTTGCAAGACGCCGACCTCTCGCTTCCCCCCTTCTCCGCGCCACCCCACCTAAACCGACCCTGATCACCCACCGCCATCGAATCTTTTAGAATTGATAGTCGTCAGACAACGGTATAATGTGTCTATCCACTGCATCCCTGAAATACGACATCGCCACCCGGCTGGCCCAAGGAGCGTTTCTGATGGTCGAATCCCTCACATCCGTCGTGACACCCCGACGCGCCCGTAACCTGGCGGAGAGCGTGTTCGACTACGTGATCGAACAGATCGAATCCGCCGCGCTGAAACCGGGCGACAAACTGCCCACCGAAGCGAAACTCATGCTGACGCTCGGTGTGAGCCGCACCGTCGTGCGCGAAGGCATTTCTCGCCTGCAGGCGAACGAGGTCATCGAAACACGTCATGGCATTGGCAGTTTTGTGCTCGAGCCGCGCCGCGAGAAACTGGGCATCGATATGGTGCCGGCCACCACGCTGCGTGACGTGTTGTCCGTACTCGAATTGCGCATCAGCCTGGAAACCGAATGTGCCGGGTTGGCCGCGCAACGCGCACAGCCGGAAGATCTGGTGCGCATGCGCGCGGCGCTCGACGCGATAGAAGCCACCAGCCGCAACGGCAGCGACAGCGTCGCGGCCGATCTCCAGTTCCACATCGCGCTCGCCCGGGCGACTGGAAACCGCTATTTCGTCGATATCCTCACGCAGATGGGCACGGCCCTGATCCCGCGCAACCGCATCGATTCAGCGGGGATTGCGAAAGCCGATCCGAAAGCGTACGTCTCGCTCGTCAATCTCGAACACGAGAGCATTCTCGAAGCCATCACGCGACGCGACGCCGAAAGCGCGCGCGCGGCCATGCGCATGCATTTGTCGAACAGCCGGGAACGCTTGCGCCGCGCGAATCAGTCAAGCGAAGCGGCCGGCTGAAAGCGGCCCGCGCAGCCGCCGTACATTTGTCGCCAGCCGACGTTGCCGGGTGGCCGACATGGCATAACCAGCGCGCGAACCACCAGGCCGGGCCCCAAAGCATTGATCTCGCAGACAAACGGGCGCCCGCTGCCACATCAGCGGACGCCTAACCCTCTCGTAGAAAATTCCTCAACATCAATTATCTTGTCTGACGTCCGACTTTAATTCATAATCCTCTCAATGCAGTTGGTGAAGATGCCACCCAATTCATTAACAACGGCAGGGCGATGCCGGGTTAACACCCATTTTGACGATCCTTGCGTCGCTCTTAAAATGTTATCAGACAACGTATCTCACGTCGAAAATTGCGAAATTGCTCGCCACCGCTTTGCCGCATGAGCGTTCGCGCTGACACCGCGCGTGAAAGACCGGTTGAGCGGACGCCCCGAACACGCTGTCGAACCGAACCCGCCCCGCGCCGCTTAAGAGCCCCCTCACGAGCCCCAACCAACTCAGACAGACCACGTCAATGTCCACGAACCCAAGCGTTTCAACCGCAGCGAACGCCACGCCCACCGTCACCGAGCTGCGCGTGATTCCGGTTGCCGGGCGCGACAGCATGTTGCTGAACCTGAGCGGCGCGCACGGCCCGTTCTTCACGCGCAACATCGTGATCCTGCGTGACAGCGCGGGGCACACGGGCGTGGGTGAAGTGCCGGGCGGCGAGAGCATCCGCAAGACGATTGACGACGCGCGTCCGCTCGTCGTCGGCCAGTCGATCGGCAATCTGCACGCCGTGCTCAACACTACGCGCAAGCAATTCGCGGATCGCGATGCAGGCGGGCGCGGCACGCAGACCTTTGACCTGCGCACGACCATCCATGCCGTGACCGGGCTCGAAGCCGCATTGCTCGACTTGCTGGGCCAGCATCTGGGTGTGCCTGTCGCCGCGCTGCTGGGCGAAGGACAGCAACGCGATGAAGTTGAAATGCTCGGCTATCTGTTTTATATCGGCGATAGAAACAAGACCAACCTGCCCTACTCCCCGGGGACAGACGCGACAGATGACTGGACCCGCTTGCGCCACGAAGAAGCGATGACCCCGGAAGCGGTCGTACGACTGGCCGAAGCGGCACACGCGCGCTATGGGTTCAACGACTTCAAGCTGAAGGGCGGCGTGCTCGCGGGCGACGCGGAAATCGAAGCGGTCACGGCACTTGCCGAACGCTTCCCGAACGCCCGGGTAACGCTGGACCCGAACGGCGCGTGGTCGCTGTCCGAAGCCGTGCGCCTGTGCCGCGACCAGCATCACGTGCTCGCGTACGCCGAGGACCCATGCGGTGCCGAAAACGGTTATTCCGGCCGCGAGGTCATGGCTGAATTCCGCCGCGCCACGGGCTTGCCGACCGCTACCAACATGATCGCGACCGACTGGCGCCAGATGGGCCACGCGATCCAGTTGCAATCGGTGGACATTCCCCTCGCCGATCCGCATTTCTGGACGATGCAAGGCTCGGTGCGCGTCGCGCAAATGTGCAACGAGTGGGGCCTGACGTGGGGATCGCACTCGAACAATCACTTCGACATTTCGCTCGCCATGTTCACCCACGTCGCGGCGGCGGCGCCCGGCAAGATTACTGCCATCGATACCCACTGGATCTGGCAGGACGGCCAGCGCCTCACGCACGAACCGCTGCAGATTGTGGGCGGCAAGGTGAAGGTGCCGGCGCGGCCGGGACTGGGCGTGGATATCGATATGGACGAACTCGATAAAGCCCACGCGCTGTATCTGGAGCACGGTCTCGGGGCCCGCGATGACGCCATCGCGATGCAGTACCTGATTCCGAACTGGACCTTCGACAACAAGCGCCCGTGCCTCGTGCGCTGATTTCCTCAACGGCTTATTCATCGACTTAATCATCGATTTACCCCAAAACGAATTCACGACCGACCATGACGACACCTCAAGAGCTCAAGCAAATCGTTTCCGAAGGGCTGCTGTCCTTTCCGCTGACCGACTTCGACGAACAAGGCGACTTCCGCGCCGATACCTACGCTGCCCGTCTCGAATGGCTGGCGCCCTATGGCGCGACGGCCTTGTTCGCGGCCGGCGGCACGGGTGAGTTTTTCTCGCTGACGCAAAGCGAATATTCGGACGTGATTCGCACGGCAACGGAAACCTGCAAAGGCAAGGTGCCGATTCTTGCTGGCGCGGGCGGCGCGACGCGGGTGGCGATTGCTTATGCGCAGGAGGCCGAACGGCTGGGCGCGAACGGTATTCTGCTGATGCCGCATTACCTCACCGAAGCCAGCCAGGAAGGCATTGCCGCGCACGTCGAACAGGTGTGCAAAGCCGTGAAGAATATTGGCGTGATCGTGTATAACCGCGCCAATTCGAAGCTCAACGCCGACATGCTCGAAAGGCTTGCGGATAGCTGCCCGAACCTGATCGGCTTCAAGGACGGTGTGGGCGAGATCGAAAACATGGTGACGATCCGTCGCCGGCTGGGTGACCGGTTCTCGTATCTCGGCGGATTGCCGACGGCCGAAGTTTATGCCGAAGCGTATAAGGCGCTGGGCGTGCCGGTGTATTCATCGGCGGTGTTCAACTTCATTCCGAAGACTGCGATGGAGTTTTATAAAGCGGTGGCCTCGCAGGATCACGCGACGACCGGCCGTTTGCTCGATGAGTTCTTCATGCCGTATCTGGCGATTCGTAACCGCAAGGCGGGTTATGCGGTGAGTATCGTGAAAGCGGGTGCGAAGCTGATCGGCCGCAGCGCCGGTCCTGTGCGCGCTCCGCTGACCGACCTGACCGAAGATGAAATGGCACAGCTCGATGTTCTGATAAAGAAGCTCGGCGCTCAGTAAATCCGCACGAGTTAAAAAGCCGTTCCAACGTAAGTTGGGAACGGCTTTTTTGCATCTGGCGTCGCGCATAAGCACCTTCGAATCTAAGCCGCCAGCAACACCACCGTCAGCGACCGCACGCCTTGCGCGCCGCGAATCAGCACGCCTTCGATATCCGCCGTCGCCGATGGCCCCGTCACCAGCACGGCATAACGTGCGGCCTTGAAGTCATCGCGTCGATACACATCCTGAAGCCCATCCACGATCTGCGCAGGATCGAGCAGCACGACCAGATGCTGCACGAGATAACCGATCGAATTGACGATGTATTCGTCCTCGCTGAACCAGACCGAGCCCGTTTCCGCCACGCCGAAGCGCGCGCGGACCACGCCTGCATCGACGTCTTGCAGTAACGCCGGCGACATATCGGCGGCGAGCGCGCGGTTCCCCTCGATACCCGGCACGGCCGACGCGACTATCGCGTCCGGGCCAAAACGCTCGGCGAGCAGCGTGCGCACCGTATCGAGCGATTCGCCTTCGACCACGGTTCCGCCCATCGCGGCCAACGCGGTGCGAAAGCGTTCGAGTCGTTCGCCGGGAGGTGTATCGAAGAGCGGTACGTCGGGACGCGGCCTGCCAGCCGGTTGCGCCGCGCGAATCTTCGCGAGAAAAGTGTCACGCGTGGTCATCGTCATTTTTTGGCTGCCTTGCGATTTTTCTTGTACCACTCGTGGAAGGTTTCAGCGGGCGTTTCTGGCAGATCGCGCTGACGGCCCCAGATGTTCAGCGGGTTATAGAGCACGAAGTTCGGCAGCCGCTTGAGCGCACCGCCGAGCGACGCAACGGTGCCTCGATACAACGTAGGACTCGCCAGGAGGCGCCCCGCCATCTTCAGCACTTCCTGCTTCACGAACGGCACTTCATGATTCGACGCGATCACTTCGCGCCACTTGTAGATCTGCTCGTGAATGTTGACCTTCGTGGGGCAGACGTTCGTGCAACTGCCGTTGAGCGTCGATGCAAACGGCAGGCTGCTGAAGCGTTTCATATCGTAAGTAGGATTGATGATCGCGCCTATCGGCCCGGAGTACGTAAAACCATACGACAAGCCACCGCTACGCCGATAAACCGGGCACGTATTCATGCAGGCCCCGCAGCGGATGCATTTGAGCGAATACCAGAAATCCTCCATCGCGAGGCGTTCGGAACGGCCGTGATCGACGAGGATGTAGTGCATCTCCGAGCCCGGTCGCGGCGCGCGGAAATGCGAAGTGTATTGCGTGATCGGTGAACCGAGCGCACTGCGCGACAGCATGCGGATGAACAAGCCAAGATCGGAAATCCGGGGAATTAATTTTTCGATACCAATCGATGCAATGTGCAGCGGCGGCACATTCGCCGACAAATCCGCATTGCCCTCGTTCGTGCACACGACGACCGTTCCCGTCTCCGCCACGGCGAAGTTGCAGCCCGTCATGCCTGCGGTTTTTTCGCGCACAAAATACGGCCGCGTGTTCATGCGCTGGCTTTCGGCGAGATAGTGGATGTCGCTATTTTTCGGATCGGTGCCGATCGTGCGGCCAAAAAGCTCGGCGACGTCCGCGCGCAGTTTATGCACGGCCGGCACGACCATGTGGCTCGGGTCCTGGTTATCCAGTTGCTGGATGCGTTCGCCGAGATCCGTTTCCATCACCGTGATGCCGCGCGGCTCGATGTACTCGCGCATCTTGCATTCATCGGTGAGCATGGATTTGCTTTTGACGAGCGTGGTCAAGCCGCGCTCGGACATCAGCTTATAGACGATCTCGTTGTGCTCCTCGGCGGTTGCCGCGTAATGCACGATCACGCCATGCGACTCGGCTTGAGTGATGAACTGATCGAGATAATCCGCCAGATTCGAAAGCGTGTGCTCCTTGATCCCCGACGCCAGCTCGCGCAGCGTCTCCCATTCGGGCATGCCGTGGGCTTGGGCGTCGCGTTTGCTGCGCAGGTCCCAGAGGCGTTTATCGTGGAAAGCGAGGTGATCTTCCTTGGCGATGAACGCGCCCGCCGCCTTCGCGTGATCGAGCCGCTTGCTTTTCCCCTTCTCGACGTCGCTCATGCGCGTGCTCCGTTCAGAATCTGGGCGATGTGGATAAAACGGGCATCGAGTTTCAGGCGTTCGGCGCAACCTTGCTGATGCATGAGGCACGACATATCGCCTGAGACGATATATTCCGCGCCCGCACCGACATGATCGCGGACCTTGTCCTGCCCCATCCTCACCGATACCGCTTCTTCGGTCACCGAAAACGTGCCGCCAAACCCGCAGCATTCGTCGGGCCGTGTGGGCGCAACGAATTCGATGCCTTTGACGCCTTCGAGTAACGCGCGGGGTTTGGAAAACGGCGCCCCATTGATCTCCGATGCAGACACTTCCTTCAGATGCCGGATCGCGCTGCAGCTATTGTGCAAGCCGACCCGATGCGGGAATTCGGCCCAAGGGAATTCGCGTACCTTGAGGACATCGTGGAGAAATTCGACGAGTTCATAGGCGCTCGTTCGCACCTTGCGCACGGACGCGGTCTGCTCGATCGCGGTCAGATGCTCGCGTACGTGATGAATGCAACTCGCCGATGGACCGACCACGTAGTCGTAATCGGCGAAATTTCGAGCGAATACCCGCTCTGCGCCGGCCGCTTCCTTTTGCGCGCCGCTATTTGCCATCGGTTGGCCGCAGCAGGTTTGCTCCTCCGGATAATCCACTTCCACGCCCAGACGTTCGAGCAATTCGAGGGTCGCGATACCGACTTCGGGATAGAACGCATCGATAAAACAGGGAACGAACAGGGCGACTTTCATTGGATAGGAAAATGTGGGGAGCCTGAAAAACGAAGGATTTTGCCGCTCTTGGTCAGCTTGGTCTGACCAAGACTTTAAAGTTCGCGATCTTTCATGTCAAACTAGGAAAAATATCGAGCCGTCTTTTTACCGACCATTCAGCACTCATGCCTTTTAAGCCCGTCCAGTCCTACACCCGCACGCGCATCGCCGATGTCGTCTCCGACCAGATCCGTGCGCTGATCACAAGCGGCGCATTGATCCCCGGACAACGTCTCCCCGCCGAACGCGATCTCGCGGAACAACTCAACGTCTCCCGCCCATCGCTGCGTGAAGCGCTGATCCGGCTGGAATCGGATGGATTTATCCAGGCTGCCGCGCGCAGCGGCTTCGTCGTGTCGGATGTCACCGCACCGCTCGTGTCCGCGCCGCTCGCCGCGTTGCTGAGCCAGCATCCCACGGCCAGCGCCGACGTCCTCGAACTCCGCCACGGCCTCGAATCGCTGGCAACGGGCTACGCGGCCGAACGCGCCACCCCTGGCGATCTGGCGCGCATCACCGAAGCGTTCAACGCGCTGAAAACCGCCGCCATCGAACCGAAACGCACTCGCATAGCAGAACACGACGCCGCGTTTCATCTCGCCATTGCCGACGCTACCCACAACCTCGCGCTTGCTCACGTGATGCACGGCCTGCACGAGCTCGTACGGGAATCGATGCTGACATCGCACCGGCTGGTCGACTACGACAACGACGTGGAAGCGAACCTGCTCGCGCAGCATCAAGCCATCTTCGATGCGATCATTGCCCGCGACCCACCACGCGCCCGCGACGCCGCCGGCGCTCATCTGGATTACGTCAGCACGCTTTATCGCGACCGGTTGCCCAAGCCGGAAGCACCCCGCCATCCCGCAAAAAATCAGAATCCGGAGACCACACCATGACTATTTCCAGCGCCCACTGGGGCAATCTCGCAGACGGTACGCCCGTCGAGCTTCACACGCTGAGCCACGATAACGGCCTGAAGGTAACGGTGACGAATCTGGGCGCGTCGCTCGTTTCCTGGTTCGCGCCGGATCGCGATGGCCGTCTGGCAGATATCCTGCTCGGCCACGATACCCCCGCCGCGTACACCACCGGTCCTGCCTACATGGGCGCGACCGTCGGACGCTGGGCGAACCGCATCGCGGACGCACGCTTTTCGCTCGATGGCGTGGAGTACCAACTCGAAGCCAATCAGCCGCCGAATTCGCTGCACGGCGGTTTCCAAGGCTTTAGTTTCAAGCTGTGGCAAGCGCGGCATACGGACGACGCTTTGGTCCTCACGCTCGAATCACCCGCGGGCGACAGTGGTTTCCCCGGCGCGCTCACCGTCCAGGTGACGTACGCGTTCAGCAACGCGGGCGAACTGACGATCACCTACGACGCATTCACGGACGCGCCCACGCCGCTGAACCTCACGAACCACGCGTACTTCAACTTGTCGGGCGTGGATTCGGCGACTATCCACGACCACGAGATCGAGCTCGCCGCCGATCAGTTTTTCGCTATCGATAAACATACGATCCCGACCACGCTGGAAGACGTCGCCAATACGCCGTTCGATTTCCGTACGGCCGCGCTGCTCGGACCGCGTCTGGACACCCGCGACAACGAGCAAGTGACGCTGGCGGGCGGCGGTATCGACCATTGTTATGTGTTGAGCACCGCGGCGCCTGTTACCGAGCTGCCCGAAATGCGGCGTGTTGCGGCTGTTTATCATCCGGCCAGCGGACGCGAGCTGACCGTCTCCACCACCGAGCGCGGCTTGGTGTTCTACACCAGTAACAGTCTCGAAGGCGTGCCGGGCAAGCGTGGCGTTACGTATCACAAATACGGCGGACTCTGCCTTGAAGCGGGCGGGTTTCCCAATCAGATCAATATGGACGACGCTGAAGATGTCGTGCTGCGTCCCAACGAGCGATATCGGCAAATCACGCGCTACGCCATGCGCGTGAGGTAATCACGTGCCGCTGATAGGACCCCGCCTACAGTCGAATAGGACGCTCGCGGGTATCGGCGGATCGGCCTCTCATCGATACTGAATCCATTGAATCAGAAATCGAATGGAGGAAGACGATGCCCTATCTACTGGGATGGCTGCTTGGTGTGCCGGTGATCGTGTTGGTGATCCTGTATCTGATCTTTCACTGATCGCTTGGCGCATGAGATGGAACGTGCAAGCGCGCGTTTTCACGTGGACTGAACGAAGGCGTCGATACAATATCGACGCCTTTTTCAATTCCTCACTGCCCGAAGGATTCCGATGAAACGCGCTCTCGCCCTGACGTTCATGACGTCGCTCGTTGCGTTGCTTGCTGCGCCTGCCCTGCATGCCGAGGAAATAGCCAGCGTCAACACCAATTTCCGCTTTACCGGCTCGGATCGCGTCACGGTCGAGGCGTACGACGATCCCGCCGTTGCGGGTGTCACCTGCTACGTTTCCCGCGCACGCACGGGCGGCGTTAAAGGAACGCTGGGAATAGCCGAAGACCCGTCTGAGGCTTCGATAGCTTGCCGCCAGGTCGCACCGATCAAGATTGATGCGCCGCTCAAGCAAAAGTCCGATGTGTTCTCCGAACGCATGTCGTTTATTTTCAAGACGTTGCACGTAGTGCGTATAGTCGATGCCAAGCGCAATACGCTGGTTTATCTGACGTATAGCGACCGGATTACAACCGGCAGCGCGAAGAACAGCGTGACAGCCGTGCCAGTGCCCGCGGGCACGACCATTCCCGTCAAATAAGACGGGCGCACCGCTTGGCCGGCCTCTTCAACCTTACCTAAAGTTTCCGCTCCCCGCGCCGATATACAGACGAACGGCCGTCGCCCTCATGGCGACGCCGACTGTCTTCCCGCGCCGGCTGAAACCGGTCAGCGGGATCGGGAACCGGGAAACATCATGGGTCAGATCACCCTTTCATTTAAAGACGAAACCATCGCGGCGCTACGCCGCGATTTCGACACGTTGATTCGTCTGTCGCTCAAGTTCGACCCGCAATTTGTCACGCCCACGTTCGAAGATTTCCTGCGCGCAAAACTGCTCGACAACCCCACGCCGCTGACCGAACTAGCGGTCCAGAAAATGCTGCAAAACGGCCAGTACGCGTGGGCAAAACGTGCACTCGACAAGGAAATGCCGGACGTCGTCGAAATGCTGATGCGACAAGCCGCGGAACATGGTTTCGGCTTCGCCGTCCGATCGGACTGGAAACCGGACGATCTCGTGAAGGCGTCACGCGCGTGGGCGACGGCTATCGTGACCGAAGCGAATGGCGACGCGGCGCAGATCGATCCACTCGCGTCGCAGATCAAGGCGGCAGCAACGGATATTCAGGAACTGGAGATGAAAATGCAGACGCCCGCATGGCGTCTCGCCGATTCACTGCGTCAACGCGTGTACGAAACCAAGATTGCGACCGAACATAGTGCGGGATCGACAGCGCGTGAGAAGCTCGGTGAACTCCGCTGCCTGCTGCGCCTCGGCATGTTTCATGGCTCGATTGCAAAGCAGGAAGCGCAGCAAGTGCTCGAGCAGTTGCGCATGATGAAGCCGGAGATTTTTATTGAAGAGCCGTACGACGGTTTCACCCGCTTCGGCAACTGGCTGCGTACGATCTTCACGCCGGAGCGCAGAGTGCCGAAGCCATCGCGTGCGGAACGTTGAGCTTGTTTTGAGCTAGCTCGAAGCCCTTCACTCCCACATCTTCTTGAGCCGCGCGGCGATATCGACTTTCGCCTTTGCCGCCGCGGCCAGTCCCGCCGCTGTCGGCGCGCTGGGCTCAGGTACCGGCGGCCACGCGCACGCTTCGAACTGCGGCATCAGATGCGCGGGGATGAAACGCGTACGCGCCGCCCAGACATGCCGGTCGCCCATATGCGACTGGTTGTGCACGTAGAAACGCTGTGGCGTGACAATGTGCAAATCCTCTTTTGCACGCGTCATGGCGACGTACAACAGACGCCGTTCTTCATCGATTTCCTCGTCGCTGCCCGTGCCCATATCCGATGGAATGCAGCCATCCACGCCATTCATGACGAACACGTTCTTCCACTCCTGGCCCTTGGCCGAATGGATGGTGGAGAGAATCAGATAATCTTCATCGATGAGCGGAACACCTGATTCGTCGCTGGTGGCATCGGGCGGATCGAGCGTCAGTTCGGTGAGGAAACGCTCGCGCGTGGGATAAGTGGACGCGATGCTTTCCATCTGCAACACGTCGCCATGACGAATTGACGCGTCTTCGTGATTGCGCTCCAGATGCGGTTCGTACCAGCGCCGGATCATTTCGAATTCAGCGGGCCAGCCGCTTTCGCGCGCGCACACCTTCGACATCATGGCGACGAGCGTCGGCCAGTCTTCGCTCGCGCGCAACGGCGCGGCGAATGCGGCTAACGCGGCGGCCGTCTCGCCGCGCTCGGCGACCTGATCGAGTACACGCCCCGCGATGGCAGGTCCAACCCCGGGCAGCAACTGCAGCACGCGAAACCCGGCCACGCGATCACGCAGGTTCTCGCCCCAGCGCAGTACCGCCAGCACGTCCTTCACGTGGATGGAATCGAGGAACTTCAGTCCGCCGAACTTCACGAACGGAATGTTGCGCCGCGTGAGTTCGATTTCGAGCGCAGCGCTATGATGCGCGGCGCGAAACAGCACCGCCTGCTGCTTGAGCGTCATGCCGCCTTCGCGCGCCTCCAGCACCTGCTCGACGATATAACGCGCCTGATCCGCCTCGTCCGCCACCGAGACCAGGCGTGGCCGTTGCGCCGATGCCTTGTCGGTCCACAAGTTCTTCGTATAACGCTCGGCCGCGAGTCCAATCACCGCATTCGATGCAGCCAGGATGGGCTGCGTCGAACGGTAATTGCGCTCCAGCGTCACGCATTTCGCGGGCGGATCGAAGTGATTCGGGAAGTCGAGGATATTGCGCACCGTCGCGCCGCGAAACGAATAGATGGACTGCGCGTCGTCGCCGACGACCGTCAGGCCGCGGCCATCGGGTTTCATCGACAGCAGGATGGACGCCTGAAGTTTGTTCGTGTCCTGGTATTCATCGACGAGCACATGGTCGAAACGGCTCGACAGATCCGCGGCAATGGACGGCTCGGCGGCGAGATGCGACCAGTAGAGCAGCAGGTCGTCGTAGTCGAGCACGCTTTGCTGCTGCTTCGCGTTGACGTAGGCCGCGAAGAGGCGACGCAGATCGTCTTGCCATTCGCGGCACCACGGGAACGCCTGGTCGAGCACCGTGGCAAGCGATACTCCGGTGTTGACGACGCGCGAGTAGATGGCGAAACACGTGGACTTGGCCGGAAAGCGTTTTTCTTTCGCCGATAACCCGAGTTCATGCCGCACGAGGTTCATGAGATCGGCCGAGTCCTCTCGATCGTTGATCGTGAACGACGGCGACAACCCCACGAGATCCGCGTAATCGCGCAACAAACGCGCGCCCACGCTATGGAAGGTGCCAGACCAGGTGAGGCCCTGCGCGATCACGCTCCGATTACCCAATGCGTTCACAGCGATGCGGGTCACGCGCCGGGTCATCTCGCTAGCTGCACGCCGCGAAAACGTCAGCAAGAGAATCCTGTGCGGGTCCGCGCCCTTCACCAGCAAATGCGCCACGCGATGCGCCAGCGTATTCGTCTTGCCCGACCCCGCTCCGGCGATCACCAGCAACGCGCCGGCTGGGTCGCCAGCGTTCGACGCCTGCGTGCCGTACTCGACCGCTTCACGCTGCGCGTCGTTCAGTTTGGTCAGGTACGACGCGATGTCTTCCCGCGCCGGCTTGGGCGCGAGGGTGTCGTCGGTGGCGGAGTTGAGCGTGAGCACGTCGCGTGAGCTTTAAAAACGGGTGACGCACACTGTATATCCATACAACTCTTCCACGCAAGCGACTGATGCAGAAGGCTTTTGGCCCTATAAAAAATGGCCCGGCGCGCTTGCGCGCGCCGGGCCATTGTCATTTCACTTTAAGGAAACTGCTGCGAATCAGTCCGCTTTCTTCGCGTTTTTCAGGTTCGCGTCGGCAGCGGCTTGATCCGCCTTTGATTGCGATTCCGTCTTTTTCTTGTCAGCCTTGGCCTGCGCTACATTCGCGTCCTTATCCGCTTGGTCCTGCTTCTTCGCCGCTTTCTTATCGGCGTGGGTGGGTTCAGCGGTTGTCTGCGCCTGCGCGACCGACACAGTGGCGGCCGTCGCAAACGCACCCGCAAGCAGCGTTGCGATCAAACGATTCGTGGTCGTGGTCATGAATTACTCCTTGCCATCGGCCCCGCTTAAAGGGCCGCGTTCTATCGTTCTGTTCGTCGGGCTGAAAACTTAGTGCTGCAAGCCCGTATCCTTCGGACCATCCGGCTCGGCGGACTTCAAGTCGTCGTTGGCGGTCTGGTTGTCGGCCTTCTTGTTGATCTTCGCGTTGCGCACCTGCTCCTTGTATTGCGCCTTCGCTTCCTTGTTCGTCGCCTTCAAATCCTGCTTCGATGCCTTCTTCGACGCCTTGTATTCAGCGCTAGCCTGCGCATTGGCATTGCGCTTCACGACAAACGGATCGGTCGGCGCCGGTGCGACGATATTCTGCGGCGGCGGCGCGGTTTGCGCGGACGGCGCGGACATCTGGCCGGCGTCGGCGGCGGAAGGTTGCGCGGTTTGCGCGAACGCGGATGCGGACAAACCCATGGCGACAAAAGCGGTACCCAACAGCATTTTCTTGACTTGCGACATAGTGATTTCCTCGCTGGCAGTTTTTATTCCGGGTGGTGGATTGCAACCATTGCAACCCACCGCGACGCCTAAGCGATATGCGTTGTGTCCTCAAAAACCTCGCTTGAAACAGCGCGCCGCAAATACCCGTCTACACTTCTGATGACCGGCACGTACGCGAACAAAACCACGTAAAAAACGCACCGATCACTACGACTGACCCGGTGCCGGACGCTGGAGTTCGCTGAAACGTGTCATTGTTACCGAAGGTTTCACTTCCTGACATATTGCAAACAACCGAACGCCCGATATCCGGGAGCCTTGCCTGTACCCGCACGTGGCATGCCCGGCTGGTTTATCATGGGCGCCCTTTCCGTCCCCAACCTTGCGAAGACTGACCACATGCCGCGCCTCGAATTCACGCTCACAGGCGACTACGTCGAACTGCACAACCTGCTCAAGCTGATGGGCCTCGCCGATAGCGGCGGCTCGGCGAAAGCGCGCGTCGCCGAGGGTGAAGTGAAGGTCAATGGCAAGATCGAGCTGCGCAAGACGTGCAAGATCCGCGCGGGCCAGACGGTGACGATAGAAGACACCACGATCAAGGTTCTCAAGCCGAAATGATCGGCATGAGTACGTTCTGAACGACGTTCAATATCGCGTCGTGATCGACATAATCGCAATCAAGCAATAAGCTAGACGGCTTTCGTTCCCTTTCGCCGCTTTCAGCTTGTTGACGGTCGAAGCCATTTTTGCAAGCTAATGTGCTTCAAAACCGGGATTCACAGCTGGAATTCGAAGCCGGATTTCATCACTGAAATTCAAAGCGGAGCTTCAGCCCGATTCCGGCTGAAGCGAGGCCGGAACGAGCGGGCGATGCAGAACCGGTAACGGTTTGCTGCATCGCCCGTTGCCGTTTTTGCGCGGTTTTTGCCGTGCAGCAAAGCATCCAGATAATCCGTCATGCCATCCAGTCTGAAACGCGCGAACGCGCCGCCTAGCCTTCCGCCGAGCCTTTCCCGTCACGCCGTCGATACCGCCAGGCTCGCCGCGCCCCTCGCCATCTCGCAACTGTCGCAAATGGCGATGGGCGTCACCGACACCATCCTGCTCGGCTCGCTCGGTCCCGACTCCCTCGCGGCCGGGGGCCTGGGCGCAAACCTGTTCTTCGTGGTCGTGGTGCTGCTGCAAGGCGTGCTGACGTCAGTGAGCGTCTCCGTCTCGCATGCGCGCGGCGCGAACAACGATCACCTTGTGCCCAACATCTACTGGACCGGGCTGGTGCTATCGCTGCTGCTCGCGATCCCTGCCTTCACGCTGCTGAGCTTCGCCGAACCGATCCTGCTCAGGTTCCACGAACCCGCCATGCTGGCCAGGAATGTTGGCGAATACTGCGCGATCCTGCGCTGGGGTGCGCCCGGCAGCCTGCTCGGGATCGGCATGATGCGCGCGTTCCTGCCGGCTATCGGTGCGGCGAAGCGGCTGCTGTGGGTATCGATTGGCGGCGTGTTCGTGAACGCGTTTCTCAATTACGGCTTGATCCACGGCGCCTACGGCCTGCCTGAACTTGGTTTTCTCGGCTCGGCGGTCGCCACGACGACTACAGTTTGGATGACGGCGCTGGTACTCATCGCGTTCCTGCATTTGCGGCCGCGTTACCGGCATTTTGTCGTCGCATCGAGGCCGCGCTTGCCGCTCATGGGCGAACTGTTCGGCATCGGCTGGCCGGTCGCGATCACCTACGGCGTTGAATCGACGCTGTTTCTCGCCACCGGGATGACCGTCGGCACGCTCGGCGAAGCGCAGCTTGCCGCGCACCAGATCGCGCTGAACGTAGCGTCGGTGGCGTTCATGGTGCCGCTCGCCATCGGCCAGGCGGCAAACGTGCGCGTGGGGTACTGGATCGGCGCAGGGCAGCCGCTGGCCGCACGCCACGCCGGCTTTGTTGCGATCGCGCTGGGCGTGTCGTTCATGGCGATGTCGGGCTGCGTGCTGGTACTGGCGCCGCACGCGATCGTCGGGCTATATCTGCATCTGAACGACCCGAAGAACGCCCAGACCGTTGCGCTGGCCGCGTCGCTGCTGGGGGTCGCGGCCGTGTTCCAGATCGTCGACGGCATGCAGACCGTCGCGTCGGGCGTGCTGCGCGGGCTGAAGGACACACGCGTGCCCATGCTCGCGGCGGCGCTCGGTTATTGGGGCATCGGCTTTCCGACGGGCTACATGTTGGCGTTTCACTTCAACGGCGGCACTAAGGGCTTGTGGTGGGGACTGGCTGCGGGACTTGCGAGCGTCGCGGTGCTGATGACGCTTCGCTTCGACCGCATGAGCCGGCGTTTAATCACGCGCGGAGCGCTTGAACCCGGCGGCAAATCTGGGCAGACACCCCGGCATACGGCCTAAAGCCATGGCTACGGATCTTCGATTACTTCGGTTGCCGCGGCATAACGCGGCATAACGTGGCATAAGTTAAGCAGACATTGTTGGTTGGGATTGGAGCGGCGCGGAGATACGATCAAGCCGTCTCCTTGAGATTCATCCAGTAACAGGGGTATTAGGCCCGCTTCGACGAAGCGGGCTTTTTTTCGTCCGCACATCTCCAATAGCGCTGTTCGTCTCGCTGCCAAATCCCGCGTTGAACCACCCGACGCCGGCCGTGAGAAAGGCTACGAGAAAAGGCACGAGCAACCGCCTCGTTGCCCGCTCCACTTTTTCGCCAATCGACCCATCCGCCGTGTTTGTTGCCGATTTCCCATAAAATGACCACGCATGATCCTTGCTATACACCCGCGAGATCCGGCGCTGCACACGGCCGCTGCGCGCGCAACCAGCGCAAGCAGTTCAGAAAATCGCTCGGGAAAACAAGAGGAATGGACGTGTCGGAATGCAGCAGGCAGTTATCTCAGTCATCACTATCTCAAGCCGCGCCAGGCCAGCATTCCGGCAGGCGCACAGAGCGCACGCGAGCAGGACAGGTTTCGTCCGAGCCACTCTCCCCGGCACGGACCCGGCGCATTGCACTTTTGCCACGGGGGCTCGCCCTCGCCACCGCTGCACTCACCGCGCTGGCGCTCAGCGCCTGCGCCACACGCCCGCCGGCGACCGCGTTCGACCGCCCCGCTACCCACGCGCTTCCAGCCACCGCCGACACCCCCTTGCGTTCGGCACTTCTGCCAAAAGAAGCCGCGCATCCCGGCGAATCCGGTGTACGTCTGCTTCCCACCGGCACAGAGGCGCTGCAGGCCCGCATCGCGCTCGCTCGCGCGGCGACCAAGACGCTCGACATGCAGTACTACATCGCGAATGAGGACAACACGGGCAAATTGCTGCTCGGCGCGGCGCTTTATGCGGCGGATCGTGGAGTCAAGGTGCGTATGCTGGTCGATGACCTGAATTTCAAGGACATCGACCAGATCATGGCCGCGCTGAACTCGCACGACAACATCGACATCCGCGTGTTCAATCCGTTCGGCAGTGCGTCCCGGAGTTTCGGCGAACGTACGCGCAACCTGTTCACGAACGTCGATCATTTCACCCGCCGGATGCACAACAAGGCGATGATCGCGGACAACCAGATCGCAATCGTGGGCGGCCGCAATCTCGGCGATGAATACTTCAGCGCGAGCGCGACCCTGCAATTCCGCGATCTCGATGTGTTCGCCGCCGGACCGGTGACGCAAGAGATATCGGCGAGTTTCGACGAATACTGGAACAGCTCGATTGCGTATCCGCTGCGCGCGCTGAACAAGCAAAAATTCGATCCCGCCGATCTCGACAAAACCCGCGAAGACCTGCGTCAGCACTGGAAAGAACAGGCCGATCCGCTGAACGCCAAGCCACTCAACGCGACGCCGATTGCCCAGCAGATCGCACAGGATGGGCTGGGCCTGACCTGGACGCGCACGGAGTTCGTTGCCGATTCACCGGTAAAGATCGAGCATCCCGACAAGGACTATAAAAGTCCGCCCATGCAGCGCCTGATCGAGCTTGCAAACCAGGCGCGTAGCGAGGTCCTCATCATTTCGCCGTACTTCGTGCCGCACGACGAGGGCGTAAAAGCGCTTGCCGCCATCACGGCGCGCGGCGTGAAGGTGAAAGTGCTGACCAATTCGCTGGCGGCCACCGACGCCGTTGCGGTACAGGCGGGTTACGCGCCGTATCGCGTACCGATGCTCAAGGCAGGCGTAGAGTTATACGAGTTCAAGCCAGTGCAGGCGGAGGGTGACGGCCGGCCGCGCGCCGGGCTGTTCGGCTCGCAATCGCGCGCGAGCCTGCATGCCAAGGCTTATGTGCTCGATCGCAGTATCCTCGTGATTGGGTCGATGAACCTGGACCCGCGCTCGGCGTCGCTCAACACGGAACTCGCGCTGGTGATCTACAACCCGCAAATTGCCAGCGAAGCAGCAAAATTGTTCGATGCCGGCACTGCGCCGACGAGGGCGTATCGTGTGGAACTCGCTTCGCCTGCGGTTCTTGCGGGCCTGAAGTACACCAGCTCGCCGATGTCCCCGCTCGTCTGGACCACCGAAGACGACGGGCAGGTGCGAACCTACAATTTCGACCCGCAAGCGGGCCTTTATCGCAACGTGATGACGGGTCTGTTCATGCTGCTGCCCGTCGATTCGCAGCTTTGAGATGTCGATATTTCCCTATTCCACCCCGAAACAGAGACAAGCCGAAGGAGCATGAAGCCATGACGGACGACGTAAGACTCGAGAAGGACACTTTCGGCGAAATCGCCGTGCCGAACGCAAAACTCTGGGGCGCGCAAACGCAGCGTTCCTTGCAGAACTTCAAGATTTCGAGCGAGAAACAATCGCCTGAACTGATCGATGCGCTCGCGATCGTGAAGCGGGCATCGGCGGAAGTAAATGCTGAACTGAAGGTGCTCGCCGCCGATAAAGCGCAGGCGATCATTGCGGCTGCCGACGAGATCCTCGCAGGCATTCACTCTGACGAATTCCCGCTCGCCGTGTGGCAAACGGGTTCCGGCACGCAGACCAACATGAACCTCAACGAGGTGATTGCAAACCGCGCAAGCGAGTTGATGGGCGGCGTGCGCGGCGAAGAGCGCAAGGTGCATCCGAACGACGACGTGAATCGCGGGCAATCGTCGAACGACGTGTTCCCGACCGCGATGCACATTGCCGCCGCGGTCGCCATCACGAAGCATCTCGTGCCTGCGCTCAAAACCTTGCGCGATACGCTCGATAGAAAATCGAAGGCATTTGATCGAATCGTGAAAATCGGCCGCACGCATTTGCAGGACGCGACGCCGCTTACGCTGGGACAAGAGTTCTCGGGTTATGTCGCTCAGCTCGATCAAGGCATCCGGCACGTTGAATCGACCCTGCCGCATCTCTATCAGCTGGCGTTGGGCGGCACGGCGGTTGGCACGGGTTTGAATGCGCATCCCGAGTTTGCCGTGAAGGTGGCCGCCGTGATTAGCAAGCTGACCGGCTTGCCGTTCGAAACCGCGCCGAACAAATTCGAAGTCATGGCCGCCGCCGACGCCCTCGTGTTCGCGCATGGCGCGCTGAAAACCATCGCGGCGGGTTTGATGAAGATCGCCAACGACATCCGCTGGCTCTCGAGCGGACCGCGGTGCGGGCTGGGAGAGTTGTCTATCCCGGAAAACGAACCGGGCAGCTCGATCATGCCGGGCAAGGTCAATCCGACCCAGTCCGAAGCCGTCACCATGCTGTGCTGCCAGGTGTTTGGGAATGACGTGGCGGTGAATATTGGTGGCGCGAGCGGCAATTTCGAGCTCAACGTGTTCCGCCCGATGATCGCGCACAACGTGCTGCAATCGGTTCGGCTGCTGGCCGACGGCGCGCAAAGTTTCAACGACAACTGCGCGGACGGGATCGAGGCGAACGAGTCACGTATCGATAGCTTGCTGAACGAATCGCTGATGCTCGTTACGGCGCTGAATCCGCATATCGGCTATGACAAGGCCGCGAGGATTGCGAAGAAGGCCCACAAGGAAGGCACGACGCTGAAAGCGTCCGCGCTGGCGCTTGGGTTTGTGACCGAAGCCGAATTCGACGAATGGGTGAAACCGGAAGACATGGTGGGCAAGAAATAACGTCAGCATGAGAAACAGCGGTTGATGGGTTTATCGCTTATCAACCGCTGCGTCTGCTTATCGTCCTGGTTACCGCGCAGATGTTTTTTGCGCGTTCAGGAAGCCGAGCTCGATCGAGTGCGCAATGAGTTTCTTGCCTGAATCCTCAAAGATATGACGTAGGCGCATCGTGGTCTCTTCGGGGGGCACCTCGGCACCTCCAACTTGTAGCCTGAGTCCGGTCGCAACCAGCGAGCGTGAAACACGTGCGACCAATTCGTCGATATCCCTCGCGAGCGCTTTGACCGGATCGGCCTTCGTATGCAACGCCGCGAGCATCATCCCATCCAGTGCGCTGATACCCGCACCTCCGCCCAGCCGGGGTGACGCCAGCGCTCCCGAAGCCTCCCCCTGTTCCGCCCTCGCCAGCAACACGGCATTCAGCCGGTCAGCCGTCTCTCGCGGCTGCACCGCGCCATAGCGCACCATTGTTTCGCCTACGGCTATCGACACACGCAGCAGCTTCAAGATAGCGTCGGGCGTTAGTCCGGCGAACTCGGGCGCATCGAATACCTGTGCCAGCGTCATTTCCGCGCCGTGCAACAGATCAAACAGCGGTTTGTGGAAGGCGTCGCTGCGCGTGAGCGTGGCGTGTTCCAGGGTCACCGCCGTTTTGTATGGGACGGCCGAATTACCCCACAAATGGATGTGTCCGGCCTGTTCGCGCAGGCGCAGGTCACTCAGAGGCGCTTTTCCGCGCACGAAGATGTCCGAGCGGAACCCGCGGTTCGCGAAGTAATCGCGAAGCTCTTCAGCTTCGATAGGATCGGTGACCGCCTCCAGCATCTGCCGCTGCTCATCCGCCAGCCATGCCACCGGTGACATATGAGCGAAACGCGCGCTGCCGGCGAAACTGAGCTTCGCTTCGGCCATTTCGCGCGCAATGTCGGCGAAGTAAAACGGCGTCCATTTCTCGTGCAGATACTCATGGACGAGGTAACGCTCGTCCAGGTTGCCGAAACCCTCGACCCGACCCAGGGAATCCGGGTTGCGCTTGAAGTGCAACGCTTCGAGATTCACCATCTTCCTGGCGAGTTCGGAAGCCTTCTTCCACGCGTCGCCTCCTTCCCCGGCGCCCAACATCAGCAAGCGTTGCAGCGGCAGCACCTGCGCGCAACCTACCATCGCGTTGTAGCTCACCTGGACGACACCGCCCGGTTTCAAATAACGCGTGAGGAATCTCATGATCTGCGCGCGGGTTTCATCGGATATCCACGAGATGATGCCGTGCAGGGTGATGTAGTCGAACAAGGGGAGTTCGACCTTTCCTTCCGCGAGATCGCCGAAGCTGTTCTCCAGCAAAGTGAGATTCGACAGGCGGGCTTCGTCGCGTATCGAGGTAGCACCGAGTACGTGCAACGGGTTGAAATCGCACGCGTAGAAGTTGCCGTTCGGATGCGTCGCCGCAAGAATCAAGGACGTCAGGCCTTGGCCAAACCCGAGCTCGCAATAGGTGAATTTTTCGAGCGACGGTGGCGATACGCGCTGCATCGCCAGGCAGGCATTCAGGAAAGTCGGACTCTGTTCGTGATAGTAGCCGGTCGTATAGGCAACCGAATTGTTGTAGCCGGCCGTCCAGGTCATGGTGTTTCCTCATTTCATGTTGGGTATTTGCGTATTGGCCGCTCGGCGGTATTTCGCGCAGCGCCGAACTATGCCGATAACGCAACCATTCATGAATGAGAAACGTCTTATTTGTTTTATTTATTTATTGCCATAACACCATGCGTCAGTCGGTCCAGCGGCCGCGCACAGGTTTTTGCGCCACTCGCGGCCGCGAAGGTTCATTAAAATTTTGTAGTGATACTAATCATCTGGATATTAGTAAGACCGTAATTGAGCTAAGGCGCGCTGCGCCGGCAGATCTTCCCGCCAGCGCGCTTTGCCGCTTTTAAACCTTCCCTGCCGCCACTTCTTCCGGCTTCAATTCCACGATCGCGTCCAACGAGTCCTTGACGTCCATCGCATATTTCGCCAACCGCTTTTGCTCATCCGTCACCGGCACGAATGAAGGAACTGGCACGGGCTTGCCTTGCTCATCGACGGCGACGAACACCATCAGGCAATCCGTGGTCTGTTGCAGCACGCCGCTTTTCGGATCGCCTGCGTGCACCGAGATATGCAAATGCATGCTCGTGCGCCCCGTCGCCACTACACGCGCGCGCAATTCGACGAGGTTGCCCACCAGGATCGGCCGGCGAAAACGGATATTGCCCACGCTGACCGTTACGCAATAGCGCCCGGACCAGACGGCGGCGCACGCGTAGGCCGTCTCGTCCATCCACTTCATCAGCGCGCCGCCGTGAACCTTGCCGCCGAAATTGACGGAGGTCGGTTCGGCTAGAAAACGGAACGTGGTTTCGGACCGGTCGGTGATCGGGGCATCGGAGGATGGGGGAACGGGCGCTGCAGTATTCATGTAGATATAGAGCAAACCCAAGGGGCCTGCCTGATCAGTGGAGTTGTCGAATTATACGAGTCTCAAAAACGAGTCTCAAAAAAACGCTCGCCGCCCGCTTCGACGCGCTCCAGCCCTTATTTGCCACTTATTTGCGCACGGAAATGCCTTGGTCGATCACCCCGTACATGGTGATGCCGCTCGACCCGTCTGCTGACGACGACCCGCCCGACGCTCCCGCACAACCCGCACACGCCGCCACGAGCAGCGTCGCTATCAAAATTTTTACCATGAGAGTCTCCTGCACACCCTTCGCCCAACGCGAGACATCATTCTAGCGCGGGGGTCAGGCAGCGCTCATGATCCGTTCCGGCCTTGCATCAATACTTCAGGTTTCGATGAAACATCGAGTGCGCGAAGCGGCTAAAGTAGAGTTAATCCAAGGAGGCTGCGATGACCCTCGATCACGACGATGCACGCCCGTTTCCCGGTTTATCACGCATAGGCGCCCTGCTGGCGGATCCCGGCCGCGCCGCCATGCTGTGGTCGCTGATGGACGGCACGGCCCGCCCTGCCGGCGAACTCACGATGATCGCCGGCATCTCGCCGTCCGCCGCCAGCGGGCATTTCACCCGGCTCGTCGAGAGCGGCTTGCTGGCGCTCGAAGTGAGCGGGCGGCACCGGTATTACCGCATTGCAACACCCGATATCGCGATGGCAATTGAAGCGCTGGCTAATCTGGCGCAAGCCAGCGCGCCGCTGCGCGAAGCGGCGCAGGCGCATCGGCCGCCGCCGCGGCCGGCGTCTGCCGTGCCGCTCGACATGCGCTATGCGCGGACTTGTTACGACCATCTCGCGGGCGAACTGGCTGTGCGGTTGTTCGACCGCATGCTGACATCGAAGTGGCTGGAAGTCGTGCCGGGCGGGCAAGGCCCGCAAGACGGTGAGCCGGCCGGCTCGAAGCGGCCCGGTCCCACCGCGCTCGATGCAACGCCGCAAGGAATCGATGAATTCTCGCGGCTCGGTATTGATCTCACGGCGCAGAAAGCACGGCGCCGGCGGTTCGCCTGCACGTGCATCGACTGGAGCGAACGCCGGCCGCATCTGGGCGGCGCGCTGGGCGCGGCATTTCTCGATGCCTGCACAGAACACGGCTGGGTTGAAACAACAGCCAAGCGACGAGTCATGCGGGTCACCCCCGCCGGCGAGCGGCATTTCGCCGCCGTACTTAGCGGCGTGTAGCGGTATGCACGGGCATAAAGCGGGATAGCACTGCGCAAACCACACAGCCACAGCCGTTCCGACTGAACGTCCAGTCGGAATGGCTATGGCTGCGTGCCGACGAAATATGACACTTACAAAATCGGTTCACCTGTAAAGTTTTTGGCTCGCTTCCGTGTTTAAGGGGCGAGCTCAACCCGCTTGTCGAACCACAACGAGATACTCCAAATCAACATTATTAGGAATACAAAATTTATTGAATTAAATGACCTGAATCAAAGAAAAGCGTAGTAACGGAGTTCTTCACAAAGCCCGTACCGCGCCTTGCATCGAATCAGGCATGAACAACGCAAAAACCACGGCCTATCAACGGAGATAATAATGATCGCAACGCCGCACCGGCTCACGCTTACCGCGCTCGCGGCTCTCAGCTTGCTTGCCACGCCCTTCGCGCTCGCGCAGCAAGCAGCCGTCAAGTCCCTCACGTCCGTCACGCCCGCCAAGGACGCTACGGCCATCACCCGGCAAGACAACCTGGCGGTCTACCAGCAACTCCCCTTCGCCGATAAAACCGATTTCGACGACGCGCAGCGCGGCTTCATGGGCACCATCGCGAGCGGCACGTTCAAGGCAGACGACGGCCGCACGAGCTGGGACCTGAACAAATACAGCTTCCTCAAAGGCGAGGCGCCGGACACCGTCAATCCGAGCCTGTGGCGCATCGCGCAGTTGAACATGATCAACGGTCTCTTCAAAGTGACGGATCGGGTGTATCAGGTGCGAGGACTCGATCTCGCCAACATGACGATTGTTGAAGGCGATACGGGCATCATCCTGATCGACGTGCTGGTGACACGCGAAGCCGCCCGGGAAGCGCTGGACCTCTACTTCCAGCACCGGCCGAAGAAGCCGGTGGTCGCCGTGATCTACACGCACAGCCACGCGGACCATTACGGCGGCGTGAGAGGTGTGATCGACGAAGCCGACGTCAAGAGCGGCAAGGTCAAGGTACTCGCGCCCGCCGGTTTCCTGCAGGAAGCCGTGGCCGAGAACATCTTCGCCGGCAACGCCATGGGCCGCCGCTCGCTATACCAATACGGCGCACTGCTGCCGCCCAGCGCGCGCGGCCAGGTCGACGCGGGCCTTGGCAAGACCACGTCAGCGGGCAATCTCGGCCTGATTCCCCCTAGCGACACAGTGGAGAAGACCGGCGATACACGTACTATCGACGGTGTCCAGTTCGAGTTTCAGATGGCTCCCGGCACGGAAGCGCCGTCTGAGATGCTGATCTACATGCCGCAGTTCAAGGTGCTGGATACCGCCGAGGACACCACTCACACGCTACACAACCTGTACACGCTGCGCGGCGCGCAAGTGCGCGATGCAGCCAATTGGTGGAAAACGCTCAACGAAGCGATCCTTCGCTACGGCGACCGCACGGACGTGGTGATTGCGCAGCATCACTGGCCGACCTGGGGTCAGCAGAAAATCGTGGGCTACATGGCGGATCAGCGCGACATGTTCAAGTACCTCCACGATCAATCTTTGCGGCTTGCCAACTCCGGCTACACGATGACCGAGATCGCCGAGCAGATTCAGTTGCCCGACGGCATCGGCAAGAAGTGGTACAACCGCGGCTATTACGGCTCGGTTAATCACGATGCGAAGGCGGTCTACCAGCGTTATCTCGGCTGGTATGACTCGAACCCGGCCAACCTGCATCCGTATCCGCCAGAAGAGGAATCAAAGCGCTTCGTGGAGTTCATGGGCGGCGCTGACGCTGTGATGACGAAGGCAAAGCAATCATTCGACAAGGGCGATTACCGGTGGGTGGCGACCGTGATGAACAAGGTCGTGTTCGCGGATCCATCGAACAAGGCGGCGCGCGATCTGGAGGCGGACGCGCTCGAGCAGTTGGGTTATCAGACCGAGAACCCGACCTGGCGCAATGAGTACCTCATGGGCGCGTTCGAACTGCGCAATGGTGTACCGAAGGTGAAGGGGGTCAACACGGCGACGCCTGACGCAATTGCTGCAATGAGCCCCGATTTGCTGCTTGATTTCATGGGCATCCGGCTCAACGGTCCGAAGGCGGACGGCAAGCACACAGTCATCAACTGGGATCTCGGCGACGGCACGAAGTACGGTATCGAGTTGCGCAATTCGGTGCTGATCTACACCGAGGGCGTCACGCTGGCGAACCCCGACGCTACGCTCAGCATGAGCAAGGGGGATTTCGCCAGGCTGTTGATGGGCGGCCAGCAACAGCAATCTGACGCGGGCAAGGTCAGCGGCAACAGTCAGAAGGTGGTTGAGCTGTTCAGTATGCTCGACCGCTTCGACCCGATGTTCAACATCGTTACGCCTTGATGTTTGACATGCGCGTCCTGGTTCCGGACATTCGGAGCCAGGACGCGCAACGCCCCGCGCAAAGCCGATCTAAACCGCGATGGGCGCCTTGATGCCCGGATGATATTGATACCCTTCGATCACGAAGTCTTCGTATTGGTAATCGAAGATTGACGCGGGCTTTCTCGCCAGTTCGAGCTTCGGCAGCGGATAAGGCTCACGGCTCAATTGCAGATCCACCTGCTCCAGATGGTTCAGGTAAATATGGCAATCGCCGCCGGTCCAGACTAACTCTCCCACCTCCAGATCGCATTGCTGAGCAAGCATGTGCGTGAGCAACGCATAACTCGCAATATTGAACGGCGTGCCGAGGAACACGTCCTGACTGCGGCAATACAGCAGGCAGCTCAGCTTGCCTTCGTTCACGTAGAACTGCGCGAGGCAATGGCACGGCGCCAGCGCCATCCTTCCGGCACGGGCGTTATCGACCGGCGACATGGACTCGTCCGGGAAGTCAGCCACGTTCAAGGCCGTCAGCATCAACCGCCGTGAGTTGGGCCGCGTCTTGATCTGATGCACGAGCGCGCTCACCTGATCGACCATCGTGCCATCGCTCTTTGGCCAGAAGCGCCATTGATGGCCGTACACCGGACCGAGATTGCCGTTTTCATCGGCCCATTCGTCCCAGATGGTCACGCCGTTGTCGTTCAGATACTTGATGTTCGTATCACCGTTCAGGAACCACAGCAGCTCGTAGACCACGCTCTTCATATGGATGCGCTTGGTCGTGACGATTGGAAACCCTTCCGCCAGATCGAAACGCAATTGACGGCCAAACGTGCTGATCGTCCCGGTACCGGTCCGGTCCATCTTGCGAGCGCCGCGTTCGAGAATGTCTTTGAGCAGTTCTTGGTACTGGATCATGAGGATGGGTCGTTCGTATAAAGAGGACGTGCCGCTATTCTGGCAGAACATTTCCGCGGGCCTGCGGCGCACGCTCGCGCCAGATTCCTCTAGCCATGGAAAACGCGGGAAATCGGGGAAACGCAGCCGCCGAAAAAATCTAACCATGATTTTACCAAGCGCCGGAGGGCGACGAGCAAAGGCGTCGTGTGAGGGACAAATGTGAGGGACAAATGCAAGGGACAAACGCGAGCAATCGCGGCGTTCCAGTGAACGCCGCGATTGAATAAACCAAACAGAGAGAGGCCTTGACGTCCGACGGCCGGCCGCCACACGCGGCCCTTAGCCGCGAGTAACGTGCTCCGTCGGTGCATCGACTTCAATGTGCCGCATGCCATGCGCGCTCAGGAGGCGGTACAGCGTCACTCGCGAAATGCCGAGTTCCTGCGCGGCGTCGCCAAGACGGCCGCGATGACGCAGCAAAGCGAGTTCGATAGCCTGCCGTTCCGCAGCCTCCCGTGCCTGCGCCAGCGACACCGGCGCCACTTCGACATACTCGCCGAGCTCGAGATCACGCGCACTGATCTGGCGCCCTTCCGACATCACGATGGCGCGGCGCACGCGATTGATCAGCTCGCGCACATTACCCGGCCAGCCATAGTTATGGATAGCGGCAATGGCATCGGGCGCGAAACCGCGCAGACGCCGGCTCGCGTCCTTCTTGAAGCGATCGAGCATGTGCTTCGCGAGCAATTCGATGTCCTTGCCACGCGCGCGCAGCGGCGGTTCATCGATTTGCAGCACGCACAGACGGTGATACAGGTCGGCACGGAACCGCCCTTCGATCATGGCCGTCTGCATATCCACGTGGGTGGCCGAAATGATGCGCACATCCACCGGGGTCGATCCATGTCCGCCAAGCCGTTCAACCTTGCGCTCCTGCAGGAAACGCAACAGGCTTGCCTGGCTTTCGAGGGGCAAGTCGCCGATTTCATCGAGGAACAGCGTGCCGCCGTTAGCCGCTTCCACGCGGCCGATCTTGCGTTGATTCGCGCCGGTAAACGCACCGCGCTCATAGCCGAACAATTCCGATTGCAACAGGTGAGCGGGAATCGCGCCGCAATTGATGGCGACGAACGGCTGCTCCCGCCGCACCGAACGCTCGTGAATGGCGACTGCAGTGAGTTCTTTGCCTGTGCCCGATTCACCCGAGATGAACACGGGCGCGTCGGTCATGGCGACCTTGCGGATTGAGCGGAACAGCGCAAGCATGGCGTCGCACGAACCGACCATCTCGCCTTCGGCGCGGCCGTCTCGCGCGTCGTTCGACGCGTTCTCGTGCAGCGCCACCATGCCATACGCATGGCCGACCGCATCTACAACCCGATCATTCGATGTGGGTAAGGTGACGTAGTCGAAGCAGTAGTCGCGAATCAGCCGGCGCACGGCTGCGTCTTCGAGCTGCCCCGTGACGGTGGCCGCAACCCAGCCGACATTGGTCAGCGTCAGCGATGCTTCGAGCGCCGCGAGTTCGTGTGCTTCAAAGGTGCTTGACAGATCCAGCAAGCCGCCGGTTGCCAAGTCGTTACGAAGCCACCTGCGTGCGTCCTTTGCGTTCGATACCACCTCTATGTGCCAGCCCCTCTCCTCAAACCGAGCGCACAACGGCGCGCTCGGGTCACGAGTCACGTAGATTAGTTGCCGCCGAGCGACTTCCATTGTTCTGATCCTTTCGTCAACGGTCGTTGAAAAGGTCGCGCCGGTAATTGCCCTCAACCACGCTGCAGACGTCGAAGACTCGCATGCCCCAAGCGAACGGTCATTCGGGAAACTGCAAACGGTGAAACCCCGGAAGCGACGAGTACTGTCGCGTGGTTCTATGCGAACCTGTTTTGTTTCAGATGCTGTTTTTGAGAGACTACTATAAAGCCAATACTTCGAAAACAAATATCCGCAACAATGCCCGCGAACCCCTCCTGAAGCAGGGTTACTGTGCATTTCAACAACGAGGCACGGTTTTAATAAGCAGTTTGCAAATAGTTTAAATAAGACAATAACATTTACGCAATTTCTGATAAAAATGGCCGTTAACCCTCTATCGTTTCAATCGTGAAACGTTTTCGTCTGTTTTCTGATTCTATTTTTCAGTTGGCTTGCCGCCGACCCAATGCCCGCACCGCAATGCGTGTCATGGCATATGTTTCGCTAAATGCTAATGAATCAGGAGACCGCCATGGAAAGCACCGGCTACGTCGACAAACGAGAAAATACTGCGACCCGACTTAAGGTTGCCGTCATTAGTGCTGCGTGGTTCGTACTGAGCAGCTCAGCCGCCAACGTTTGCGCGCAAAATACCGCAAATGATGATCGGGTGATCCAGCCCATGTCTCGGCCAGTAGTGTCCGAATATGAAACATCCGCGACCAGGCAAAATCCGCCAGCCATTTTTATCGAAAGAAAAATTGGAAGCGCCGGCGCTGGCGAAGCAGCATCGAACGAGCACATTATTGTTAATCCTGCAATGGAAACGGAACAGCCCGCATCGGTTCAACCCATTGCGTCGGCACCGCTCCCGGTGCGGGCCGACACCGCGCTTGAAAAAGTCACGGCGACGAGGGAGGAGTCGCCCGTCGCCGCGCACACGACCAACGTCACGCTTTGGGATGAGGTCGCGCCGCCAGTGCGTGCTCCCATTCCCGTCGATGCAGCCACGCGCTCCGCACCGGGGGACGTCGCGAGCGCCGGAACCCAGAGGACGCCGTAGCCGGGAATTGCGAACCAGTGCCGAGCAGGTTGGCTGAAGCGCGATGCAGCTACGCAACAACGCAGATAACAGGATTTGAACGACACGTCGGACAGTAGGACACTTGCATATTGCCCAACGAGTAGCGAGAGTAGCGGTGCCGCGTCATTGCGCGCCACGCGGCAGCCGCGCAATCGCGCGAGGAAGGCAGTGGGGCTTATCCGGGATTCAAGCAGCGTCCCGCTCGACGGCTACATGGGTCGACAGCGCGCTGCACAGCTATGTCCGCCAGGACACCGCTTGCGCCTGTTGCAAAAAGGAGATCGCTTGTGCTCGAATCCGCCCCCATCTCCGTACCCGTGTCGGGTAAAAACGCACCGACGCCATTACCCCCGATGGGCGCCAGCCCCACTGTCGACTCGATCACAGCTGATCGCGCCGGTGTGTCAAGCCTCCCGATCGTTCCGACGCCCCACGCGGCATCAGCCGTGCGCAACCTTCTTTACATTGCCCAGGAGCCGGATCAGGCGCTGGTCGCGTATTTGAAGGGCCTTGGCTGGAAGGTATCGGCGGGGACGCTCGCCACCCAGGCCAACGTGCTGAAAACCGACACGCCGGTAGCGGGCATTGTCGATATGACCAGCTTTTCGGCGCGCGAGCTCGCCGCGCTCGAACCTGCGCTGCGGCATCAGCGGGCCGGCTGGATCGCCCTCACTGACGACAACCGGCTCGCGGACCCGGTCGTCTGCCACTTGATCCGGCACTTCTGCTTCGACTTCGTGAAGGGGCCGTTCTCGAACTCGACTATCGGTTACCTCGTCGATCACGCGTACGGCATGGTGAGCCTCGGCGACATCGACCTGGCCGAGACCCCGATCGTGTTCGGCGACGAGCAGATGGTCGGCACCTGCGAGGCCATGCAGCAGCTCTTTCGCACCATCCGCAAAGTCGCGAACACCGACGCCAACGTGTTCATCACCGGCGAATCGGGGACCGGCAAGGAATTGACGGCCGTGGCGATCCACGAACGCTCGCCGCGCCGCAAGGGTCCATTCGTCGCGATCAATTGCGGCGCGATAGACAATCAACTGATCCAGTCCGAACTGTTCGGCTACGAGCGCGGTGCGTTCACGGGCGCGAACCAGCGCAAGATCGGCCGGGTGGAAGAAGCCGACGGCGGCACGCTCTTCCTCGATGAAATCGGCGACCTGCCGCTCGACAGCCAGGTGCACCTTCTGCGGTTCCTGGAGGAACGCAAGATCGACCGGTTGGGTGGGCGCGACCCTGTCGCCGTCAACGTCCGCATCATTTCCGCGACCCACATCGACCTGGAAGCCGCCATGGCCAGTGGCCGGTTTCGTACCGATCTGTTCCATCGGCTGTGTGTGCTGCGCGTGGACGAACCGCCGCTGCGAATGCGCGGCAAGGACATCGAAATTCTCGCGCTGCACGTGCTGCACAAGTTCAGGAGCGACGGCAGACGCAAGATCATCGGCTTTGCGCCATCGGCGATCGAAGCGATGTACAGCTACGCCTGGACCGGCAACGTCCGCGAGATGATCAACCGCGTGCGGCGCGCGATCGTGATGGCGGAGAACAAGCTGATCACCGCCGACGATCTCGGGCTTGGTCACTGCACGGGCATTGAATCGACCACGCTGGCCGCTGCTCGCGACGCCGCCGAGAAGCGCGCGATCGAGCTGACGTTGCTGCGGCATCGGCACAAGCTCAGCGAGGCCGCGGCGGAATTGGGGATTTCGCGGGTGACGTTGTACAGGCTGATGGTCCAGCATGGACTGCGCGGCGCATCGATGGGAAATGGCGCGGACGCGGGGTGAGAAACCTCGCGGCGTTGGGGCGTTAGGCGTTGGTCGTTGGTCGTCGGGTAGAATCTGCGGCTTGATTTGTCTCGAAGCCGGATACGGATATCCCCACCATGACGACGCTGACCCTGATCGTCGCCCGCGCGCGTAATGGCGTGATCGGGCGCAACAACCAATTGCCCTGGCGCTTGCCCGAAGACCTCGCATTCTTCAAACGCACGACGATGGGCGCGCCTATCGTGATGGGACGCAAGACGCATGAGTCCATCGGACGGGTGTTGCCGGGACGGCGCAATATAGTCGTGTCGCGCGATGCCCAGCGCCGCTTCGAAGGCTGCGATACGGTGAGCGGGCTTACCGATGCGCTGGAACTGGCTGTTCACGACGACGCCGGTGAGGTATTCCTGATCGGTGGCGCCGAGTTGTTTCGCGAAGGCTGGCCGCTCGCGCACAAGCTGATCCTGACCGAGATCGATGCCGATTTCCCCGGCGACATTTCCCTCGATGCACCCGACGCAGCCGTCTGGAAAGAGGTCTCGCGGGAGACGCATCACGCGGCAGCGCCGAATGATTTCGATTATTCGTTCGTGATTTACGAGCGGCGCACGGCTTAGCCTGGAATTCCGGGCGCTTGGTCGGCTAGCGGGTCAGTCGCTTAGTCCATCGCGGTTTTCCATTGAAAAAGCCCGGAACGGTTAGCGCCGTTCCGGGCTTTTTCACTTCCCCAGATTCTTTTACTGTCCCGCGATCGTCATCTTCTCAATCAGCACGGAGCCGATCTCCTTGTTGCCGCGCACGACCGTATCCGCGCCAATAGCCTCGATGTGCCGGAACATCTCCTGCAGCGTGCTGGCCACCGTGATCTCTTCAACCGGGTACTGGATCTTGCCGTTCTCCACCCAGAAGCCGGATGCGCCGCGCGAATAGTCGCCGGTGACGTAGTTCACGCCCTGCCCCATCAGTTCCGTCAGCAGCAGGCCCGTGCCCAGCTTCCTGAGCATTTCCTCGAAGTCATCGCTGGGCTTGGTGAGCGAGCTGCGCAGCGACAGATTATGCGAGCCGCCCGCGTTGCCCGTCGTTTTCATGCCGAGCTTGCGAGCCGAGTACGTCGACAGGAAATAGCCTTGCACCACGCCGTCTTCCACGACGTTGCGGCGTTGCGTGCGCACGCCTTCTTCATCGAAAGGCGCACTGCCCATGCCGCCCTTCACGTGCGGGTCCTCCAGCACCTGGATATGCGGCGCGAACACCGGTTTGCCGAGGCTGTCGACGAGAAATGTGGTCTTTCTATATAGCGCGCCGCCACTCACCGCTTGCACGAAAGCACCCAGGATGCCGGCCGCCAGCGGCGCTTCGAACATCACGCGGCATTTGCGGGTATCCAGCCCGCGTGCGCCCATGCGGGCGAGCGCGCGATGCGCGGCGTAGCGGCCGATGGCTTCCGGTTCGGCGAGATCGGCTGCGTTGCGTTTCGATGTATACCAGTCGTCGCGTTGCATGTCGCGGCCGGACCCCGCGATAGGCGCACACGCCACGTAATGGCGCGAGAACGGATAACCGCCCATGAACCCGCGCGATGTAGCCAGCACGAACTGCGAGTGCTGCGCCGAGACGCTTGCGCCTTCGGAGTTCTGGATGCGTTTATCGACTGCGAACGCGGCGTCCTCGGCTCGACGGGCGAGATCGGCGGCTTCTTCAGCGTCGATGTCCCACGGGTGGTAGAGATCGAGATCCTGCGGGGCTTTTTCGAGCAGATCTTCTTCGGCGAGTCCTGCGGCGCTGTCTTCGGCTGTGAAACGCGCGATGTTGTAGGCGGCGGCGACCGTGTCTTTCAGCGCTGCGCGCGTGAAGTCCGAGGTACTGGCATTGCCGCGTTTATTGCCGATAAACACCGTCACGCCGACCATTTTGTCGCGATTGTGCTCGATGGTTTCGACTTCGCCGCGGCGCACGCTGACTGAGAGGCCGTCGCCTTCGGAGATCTCGGTGGCGGAATCGGTGGCGCCGAGCTCCTTTGCATGCCGCAGGATGTCGGACGCTATTTCCTTCAGCTCGTCCTGGGTGTGCGGGAAAAAGCGTTGCCTGACGTCCATGTCTGCTGCCATTTTATGTCTGCCTGTGGGTGCTCGACGGGTCGAGCGTGTTCACGTTGTTGGTCGTGGCGACGGGAAGGGTTAGCGCCCGCTGTGCACTTGAATGCGGCTGTGTGACCGGTTTGCGACCATCGCACGATGATAGCAAGTCCGGCACGGGTTTGTTCGTTCGCACCGGTGGACGGGGTTTGAGGGTCGAGGGTGGAGCTTGGTTGCAGGTTCCGGGGTTAGTCGGGGGTCGGTGCCGGGGTGCCAGGTTCCGGGGGTAGCGGTCGAGGTCAGTGTCGGGTTGCCAGGTTCTGGGGTTAGTGGTCGGGGTCAATGCCGGGTTGCCAGGTTCTGGGGTTAGTGGTCGGGGTCAATGCCGGGTTGCTGCTTTCAGCGTTAGCGGTCTGCTTGAGTGAGCTATTTTCTTTATCACTATTAGCCACTGTGCGTGGCGGCACGTCATTTCTTTGTCCAAAGCGACAAAGAAACGAAGCAAAGAAAACGCTTTCAGAACGAGGGCTCATAAGTTGACCCAGCGTGCAGTTTCCACGTTTTTGGCACCCCAAAAGCACGGTGCTCGCCAGAGCCACGGATGTGTGAACCCCTCCTTCTCGCGAATTCTTACACGCACACGCTTCGCCCCGTACGCTCTCGGGCAAGCACGCTTGCCAAGAAACCCGCACGGCCTCACGCGCTTTTAGTCCTTCATTGCTTGGTCGGCTGGTTGCTTGATCTGCGCAGTTATTTTTGGGGGTACGGCCTTACCCATCGTGCGGCCTCGTTTCGAAGAGGGTTGGCGACGTGGTTCAACGTGCGTACAAATTTGGTGGGTGGTTGTCCGCGGATAGCGCGGGGTGAACCGGGGGCAGGTTCAGTCACTGGTGGCGAAGCGTGTGGGTATCCGTGTTCGGAGAAAGAGGGGTTCACACATCGGTGGTTCTGGCGAGCACCGTGCTTTTGGGGTGCCAAAAACGTGGAAACTGCACGCTGGGTCAACTTACGAGCCCTCGTTCTGAAAGCGTTTTCTTTGCTTCGTTTCTTTGTCGCTTTGGACAAAGAAATGACGCGCCGCCACGCGCAGTGGCTAACAGTGATAAAGAGAAAATCCGAATCACGCAGACCACTAACGCCGAAAGCAGCAACCCGGCATTGAATCAGACCGCTAACGCAGGAACCTGGCAACC
>NZ_JNFG01000201.1 GCF_000729995.1 Caballeronia sordidicola
GTGGTGGGTTCTGGGGTTTGCGGTCGGGGTTGATGCCGGGTTGCTAGGTTCCTGCGTTAGCGGTCTTAGTCATCGCCGGGTTGCTGCTTTCAGTGTGAGTGGTCTGCATGAGTCGGATATTCTCTTTATCACTATTAGCCACTGTGCGCGGCGGCACGTCATTTCTTTGTCCAAAGCGACAAAGAAACGAAGCAAAGAAAGCGCTTTCAGAACGAGGGCTCGTAAGTTGACCTAGCGTGCAGTCTCCGCGTTTTTGGCACCCCAAAAGCACGGTGCTCGCCAGAACCACGGATGTGTGAACCCCTCCTTCTCGCGAATTCTTACACGCACACGCTTCGCCCCGTACGCTCTCGGGCAAGCACGCTTGCCAAGGAACCCACACGGCCTTACGCGCTTTTCGCGGCTCCATTTTTTGTTGGTTGGTTGTGTTGTCAGCGCTGCTATCTTCTTGGAACGAAGCCCACTCCCTAAGTTCTTGACAGGTGGGTTGCGCGCTGTGTGCGGATGTCTTCGTGGACTACATCACGGCCGGATGCATTTTGACGGCTTCTTTTTTGGTAGGCGTTTGATTGGCTTGAACGTTATTTTTGTCGGCTACGGCCTTACACATTTTGGCAAGCTCGCTTCGGGGTGGGTTGCCGACATAGTTCGGCATGCGTACAAATTCGAAGGATGGTTGTCCGCGGATAGCGCGGAGCGTTCCTTGGGCAGGTTCAGTCACTGGTGGCGAAGCGTGTGGGTATCCGTGTTCGGAGAAAGAGGGTTTCACACATCCGTGGCTCTTGCGAGCACCGTGCTTTTGGGGTGCCAAAAACGTGGAAACTGCACGCTGGGTCAACTTACGAGCCCTCGTTCTGAAAGCGTTTTCTTTGCTTCGTTTCTTTGTCGCTTTGGACAAAGAAATGACGTGCCGCCACGCACAGTGGCTAATAGTGATAAAGAGAAAAGCCAACTCAAGCAGACCACTAACACTGAAAGCAGCAACCCGGCATAGACCCCGACCGCTAACGCAGGAACCTGGCAACCTGAGCACTAACCCCGACCGCTACCCCTCCCAAAACCCACCGCGACTTCACCGCCCCTCTTTCCGTCCAATGCTGAACGTAAAGGCAAGCGCCCCAACAAGCAATGCACCCTTGATGAAATCCTGCATGTAATAAGGCGCATTGAGCATGGTCAGCCCGTTGAGCAACACACCGACAAACACCGCACCCACCGCCGAGCCCAGCACGTTGGGACGCTTCGCCCCCCACACCGCATAACCGATCAGCGCGGCAGCAACCGCATCCAGAAGCAGCGAATTGCCGGCGCCCACATCGCCACGCCCGACGCGCGCGGCAATCAACGCACCGCCGAGCGAAGCGATCACCCCCGATGCCACATACGCCGCCACACGATAACGCGCCGTCGGCGCACCCGCGAGCCGCGCGGCTGTTTCGTTGCCGCCAGTCGCATAGAGCACACGACCCCATCGTGTGAATTCCATGACGAGCACCGCGACCAGCGTCACCACCGCCAGCACGATGACCGGCACCGGTACGACATCCAGCCAGCGTGCCCGGCCCAACGCCAGGAAGGCCGCCGGAAACGCGCCGGTAGCCTCCGTTCCGTCCGGCAGGATGGTGCCGGTCGCGAGCGAACGTCCACCCGTTGGAATCAGTTGCAGGCCCGCTAGCAGGAACAAGGTTCCGAGCGTCGCTAGCTGGTCCGGGACGCGCAGACGCGTGATCAGCAAGCCATTAAAAAGTCCCGCGCCGACACCCAACACCAAGCACGCCGCAACAGCGGCAAGCGTGTTGCCGTGCCACACCACCAGCACGTAGCTCGCGGCCATCTGCGCCGTCGCGGCCGTGCTACCGACCGATAAATCGAAGCCGCCTACCGCCAGCGTAATGCTGACGCCCACGGCCAGAAGCGCGACAATCGACGCAGCCTGCAAGATGCTGAACAGATTGTCCACGCTCAGGAATGCCGGCTCACGCCATGTAAATACCGCGCCCATCACAACGAGCAGTAACAAGATGCCGCTGCGTTCCAGCTTCGTCCTGATGCTGGTGTGTCGGAGCTCCGTTCGAGCCACGGTGCTTGCTTCGGTAGAAGCGCCAAGTTTCATGCGTCAGGCTCCGGCAAGATCTTCAATGTCTGTTTCAATGATCGAACGATCGAAGTGCAGCACACGGTCCGCGACTTCGAACGCCTCCTCGATGGCGCTGACGAACACCAGCGTCACCCGCCCCGCTGCATTCGCTCGCAATACATCGGCGATATCCGCGCGAGCGCCGGCGTCGACACCCTGGAACGGCTCGTCAAGCAACAGCATGCGGGCGGGTTCCGCATGCGAGCGCGCGAGTACGACTTTTTGTTGATTGCCGCCGGAGAGGTTGACCACGCGATCCGCTGGACCGTTGCATCGAATGGAAAAACGCTCGATGGCGGACGCGGCCTCGCGACGTTCGCGCGATCTATTGATCCACCCGCCCTTGAACCAGTTCGACAAAAACGGAAAACTCAATGTGCCTTCGATCGACGCGAACTGAACGCTGTCCGGAAAGAGCGACGAGCTCCATCGGTCCTCGCCTACGAGGAAGACGCCACGGCGGATTGCATCGGCAGCAGAGCGCGGCTGCCATGGCTGGCCATCGAGTGTCATCGTGCCGGACACTACCCGCTCAGTGCCAAACAGCGTTCGGGCTAGCCGCGACTTACCACCGCCCAAGGGTCCCGCGAACGCAACGATCTCGCCACGGGCAGCGTCGAAGTCGAGTGCGGGGCTATCCTTACCCGGGAACAATTTCAGGCCTCGGACCTGAAGGCCTTGGCTCGCTGTCGAATGCACTGTCTTTCGTTCGCGAGTCTTTGACAATTGCGGCAATGCGCGGCCGATCATCGTTTCAGTAGCATCGTCGAAATCGATCGGATTCTTCAGGTTTGCCACTAGCCGGCCATCGCGGACAATGACCACCCTGTCCGCCATTCGCTTCAGATCGCCTAGCCGATGCGAGACCAGCAGCATGGCGACACCACGCTCGCGCAACCTGTCGAGTGCGGTAAAGAGGCGCTCCGCTTCGGCCGCCGAGAGGCTTGCCGTCGGTTCATCGAGTATGAGCACTGCGGGTTTGGCCGCCAGCGCCCGGGCCAGCGTGACAAGTTGCCTCGTCGCAAGCGGCAGCGTGAAAAGTGCCGCCCGCAGATCGACGTCGAGTCCAACCAGCGCAGCAATGGAACGCGCCTCATCGAGCCGCGCCGCGGGCCCGGCAAACCAGGGCGTCCCCGCATTGTTGAAACGATCGAGCAAGAGGTTGTCCGCAACCGACAGCGTGGGCACGACCGACTCAGCGATCGACTGATGCATGGTCGCTACGCCCAACGCCTTCGCTTCCTGCGGTGAAGCCGGTGCGTACGGCTTGCCGTGCAGTTCAAGCGAGCCTCCATCGCCGGGATAAACACCGCTCAGTATCTTGACGATCGTAGACTTCCCCGCCCCGTTAGCGCCCATTAACGCTACGACCTCGCCCGCAGCAACGGAAAGATCGAATCGATCAAGCGCGACGGTTGGGCCAAAGCGTTTCGATACCGACCGCGCGACTAGCATTGGCAAGCCGGCCGTGAAACCGTCGCCGGCACGGCCGCGTCTTCGTCGTCGATAATCAGGCGCGATACGTCGCTGGCCGATCCGGCCGGCAATGACGCAGGCAGGGCGGTTTCAATGTCGACGGTGCTCAAGATGCGCCTCCTTGGCTAGCGGGTTCCACGGCAGAGAAGCTTTATACGCATAGCTATCGCATGACGCAAAGAACGAGTTTTTCTTTCGATATGAACCATGTGGTGGCAAGCCCTCATGGCGCCCCGCTTGCACCAGATGGGAGCACAGGCCTTTACAGCCACGGGCATATGTAAAGCTGAAATCGTTAGAGCGCGACGTCGATTCGGCGACTAGATTGTCCGGTTGTTAAGTGAAAATAGAGAAGCCGGCGGCCATGAGCAAAACCATCCATTTCAATGCGTTCGAGATGAACTGCGTCGGCCATCAATCACCGGGTCTGTGGTCTCATCCACGCGACCGGTCATCGCAATACAAGGACCTCGAGTACTGGACGGATCTTGCAAAAATTCTTGAGAGGGGTTTCTTCGACGGTATCTTCATAGCCGACGTGATCGGCTATTACGACGTCTATAAAGGCAGTAACTATCACGCGATTCATCAGGCCGCGCAGATCCCCGTCAACGATCCGCTGCAGCTTGCGGCGCCTATCGCCATGGTGACCGAGCATCTGGGCATCGGCATCACGGCATCGACGACTTTCGAGCATCCGTATACCTTTGCGCGCCGTCTTTCAACTGCCGATCACCTCACTAAAGGCCGCGTGGGATGGAATATCGTCACGTCTTATCTGGAAAGCGGCGCGAAGAATATCAGTGAAGGCGGCTTGCGCAAGCATGCGAACCGCTATGAAGTGGCAGCCGAATATATTGAAGTGCTGTACAAGCTTTTCGAGGGAAGCTGGGAAGAAGACGCCGTGGTCCGGGATCGCCACAATCGCGTCTTTACGCATCCCGAGAAGGTCCATGAGATAGGTCACCACGGCAAATATTTCGATGTGCCCGGCTACCATCTTTGCGAACCCTCGCCTCAACGCACGCCCGTGCTCTATCAGGCCGGCGCGTCGGGTGCGGGTAAGGCGTTCGCGGCCCAACACGCCGAATGCGTATTCGTCGCCGCCCCGACCAAGGAAGTGTTGAAAGAGTATGTTGCTGACGTCCGCGAACAGGCAGCGCTTGCGGGACGGGATGCGGGCGAACTGCTGATCTACAACCTAGTCACGGTCATCGTGGATGAGACGGATGCCAAGGCGCAAGCGAAGTTCGAGGAGTACCGCCGCTATACCTCGTACGATGGTTCACTCGTGTTTATGTCGGGTTGGACGGGCGTCGACTTCGGTCAGTACGCGCCGACCGATCTGGTCAAAAAAGTGGAAACCAACGCAATCGTCTCCGCCATCGAACATCTGGCGGGCGGTGCGAAGTCCTGGACCATCGACGAACTCGCGGCGTGGGGTGGAATCGGCGGCATGGGACCGGTGTTCGTCGGTTCCGCGGCAACCGTTGCCGATATTCTGCAAACCTGGGTGGAGGAGACCGGCGTCGACGGCTTCAATCTCGCCTATGCGGTCGCCCACGAGACCTTCGAGGATATCGTTGAATACCTGGTGCCGGAGTTGCAGCGGCGCGGCGTTTATCGCAAGGAATATTCGCCCGGCACGTTGCGCGAAAAGCTCTTCGGCAAGGGACGCTTGTTGCCGGCTGGACATCCCGGTGCGAGGTATAGAGACATCGAGGCGTTCAAGCGCGGCGAAGCGGCTAAATCACTGGTTAGCTTGCAGGAATAGCGACCTCCAGGCCTATTCATCGGCAAATATTCTCCTGCCCTCAATGCGGATGGGCACGCGGGTCAGGCGTGCGCCAAGGCACGGGCCATCGACGCACACGCCATCCTCGAACCGGAACATCGCGCTGTGATAGGCGCACATGAGAAGCTCGGCGCCGTAGGCGCAAAACGTGTTCGGCTCATAGTTCAACGGTATGGAGAAGTGCGGACATAGGTTGCGGTACGCCCACGCGTTATCCCCTCTGCGCAACACCACGACCTCGCTCCCTGCTTCGAGACCACCGCCGTCCGGCACGTCGTCGAGAATACAGAGAGGCACGCTATTGCACGCTCCATCGTTCATGGCGTCACACTTCCTTGCGTTACTTCAGCGTGCTGCATGCCGGGGGTCCGCTGATTCCTTGCGCGCGGGTAGAACCCTGGTCCCTGGATCAAGGAACACAACACGCCGGCCGACGGGGAAAAGCTGCAGCCCGAACCGTCGCGATACATAACCCCACAATCCCTGAGGAAAAAACATCGTGACGACAATCGCGAGCGTGCCCAGCCCGATCAGATACCAGGTCCCGAAATCCGACAGGAACTTGTTCAACAGGAAAAATATCAGCGTACCGATGATCGGTCCTTCAAGCGTCCCCAATCCGCCGATCATCACGATGAAAATCGCGAAGGCGGTCCAGTTCACGGAGAACGCGGCATCGGGTGAGATCCGCAGGTTGCTCACGAAATAGAGCCCACCCGCGAGCGCGGCGCCGCCCGACGACACGAGGTACACGCCGAAGCGAGCGCGCCTAACGTCGACTCCCTGACTGTTCGCCGCCACCGCGTTGTCGCGCATGGCAGTGAGCGCGAGACCCCGTTTCGAGCGCAGGAAGACGTACAGCAAGCCGATGGCGGCCACCACGATTGCCAGCGCCAACCACAGCGTCAGCGACTCGCGCAGCGACCTCGGAACGTCCTGTAGCGCGGTCAAGCTCGTGCCTGACCCTCCACCGAGCCACGAGAGGTTCGCGATGCTCAGGCGAAAGACCTCGGCGATCACCCATGTGCCTATGGCGAAGTACCCGCCCTCCAGCCGAAACGCGACCAGCGAGACCGGCGCTGCGATCAATACGGCTATCGCACCCGCAACCGGCACGGCGACGAAAGGCGACAAGCCACCGTAGTTCGCAAGTATCAGCATGGCGTATCCGCCGATACCGAAATACGCCTGTTGTCCGATCGACACCATGCCTCCGTAACCCGCAAGCAGGTTCCACATCATGGCGAAGACCAGGTACGCGGCAATCTGCGTGAAGTCGCGCAGGGTGCCGCGGCCAGCCCAATAAGGAAAGCTCGCGACCAGCACGGCGACAATCAACAGCACAAGCACGGCCGCCCTGCTCACACGCGTTGCCCGCCGGATTTCGAAATGTCGTTCAGAGACGTTCATGTGATTGCTCATTTGACTAAGCTCCCGGCGCTCATCACGCGGTCTTGGGCAACAGGCCTTGCGGCCGGATCGTCAACAGCGCCAGGAACAGCACGTGTCCCAGCCAGATACCCCATCCTGGGTCGATGTAAAAACCGATTTGCTGAGCAACGCCGAGTGCGATTCCGCCGAGGAACGTCCCCCAGAACGAACCCATCCCGCCGATGATCACCGCCTCAAACGCATAGAGCAGCAGCGCGGGGCCATCGGACGGAGAAACGGCTGTACGCATCGCATAGAGCGTGGCAGCAAGCGCGATCAGCACGAACGCGATGCCCATTGCAAGAGCGAACGTCCTGCGCGGCGAGACGCCCATCAGTTGCACGATCTCGCGGTCGTCGGAAGTGGCGCGAAAGACCCGGCCGAGCGGCGTGCGGCCAAAGAGCCACTGCAGCCCGAGCGTGGCCGCTACCGTGACGGCGAGCGTAAGGAGCGGCAGGAGTCCGAGCGCTATGCCACCGGGCAACGTGATGCTCATCGACTCGAAGCCACCGGTCCCGAGCGCGCGCGGGTCCGCAGAAAACGCTTCCTGCAGCACGTTCTGGATCACGATCGAAAGACCGAAGGTGACGACGAGCGATGGCAAGGGGTCACGGCCACTGACCCGATTGAGCACGGTGTATTGCAGTGCATATCCCGCGCAGAATGCGATCCCGATCAAAACCGGTACGGCAACCCACAGCGGCATATGAGCCAGGTTTGTCAGCACGAACAGGACGAATACCAGCAGCACGATGAAGTCGCCGTGCGCCGTATTGGTCAAGCGCATGACACCGAACACGAGCGACTGGCCCATTGCGAAGAGCGCATAAAGCGCGCCGAGCAGCACGCCCTGTAAGAGGATATTGACAATTGAACTCATGACACCGCTCCGAAATAGGCACGCGTAATTGCTTCGTCGGACACTTCCGCCGACGCGCCTGCCAACGACACGCGGCCTTCCTGGAAGCAATAAAGGCGCTTCGATACGCGCCGCGCCAGTTGCACGTCCTGCTCGACGATGATCGCGCTCATACCGTCCGCGACGATCGACGGCAACGCAGCATAGATTTCCCTGATCACGACTGGTGCGAGGCCGAGAGAAAGCTCGTCGCACATTAGAAGATCCGGATTACTCATCAATGCCCGGCCGAGCGCCACCATCTGCTGCTGCCCGCCGGACAACGCGGTCGCCGGATGGGTGCGCCGCTCCTTCAGGATGGGGAAAAGCGCATAGACCGTGTCAAGGGTCCAGCGGCCGGGCCGAGAAGAATAAGCGCCGAGCAACAGGTTTTCCTCGACGGACAGACTCGCGAACAGCCGCCGGCCTTCGGGCACAAGTGCTATCCCCTTTCCGACAATGCGTGCGGCGGGCATGCCGCCGACCGCCTCGTTCTTGTAGGCGATCTGTTGCGCGGGCACCGGCAGGAGACCGGCAAGCGCCTTCAGGAAGGTGGACTTCCCCGCACCGTTCGAACCAATCAACGCAATCACTTCGCCGCGCTCGACCGTGACATCAATGCCGAAAAGGGCCTGGAAATCGCCATAGAAAGCGGTCAGGCCGCGAGTTTCAAGAATGGCAGGCATGGTCAACTCTCCAGGCCAAGATACACGCGCCTGACTTCGGGGTCGTCCATCACGGCGGCCGGCTTGCCCTGTGCAAGGTGCCGGCCGAAGTGGATGACCAGCAAGCGATCGGCGACGGCGAGCAGCGCATGCACTACATGCTCGATCCATACGATCGTCACGCCCTGCTCTTTGACGCTGCGGATTTCATCGACGAGTTCATGTGTCTCCTGCTCGGTCAGACCGCCCGCTATTTCATCGAGCAGCAGCAGTTTCGGCCGGGTCGCGAGTGCGCGGGCAAGTTCGAGGCGCTTGCGGTCCAGCAACGTCAGCGTGCCGGCCAACTGGTCCGCACGGCGCTTAAGACCGGTGCGCTCAAGTACATCGATGCACAGGTCAGCCGCTTCACGTTCTTTTAGCTCGCCGCCAAAGGTGGCGCCGACCAGCAGGTTCTCGAATACCGTCATGCCACCGAAGGGCCGGGGCACCTGATACGACCGCCCAATACCCGCCACACACCGGCGATACGGCGCCAGTTTGCCGATGTCGGCTCCGTCGAATTCGATTGTGCCGGCGTCCGGCCGTACGTCACCGCTGATGAGGTTGAAGAGGGTAGTCTTGCCCGCGCCGTTCGGTCCGAGGATCCCGTAGGTCTCGCCTTGCTCGATCGCGAAGCTGATGTTGTCGGTGACTTTGAGCGCACCGTAGCTCTTCGACACGCCCGTCAATCTGAGAACGCAACTCATGCTCGCCTCCCCTCTAGCCGATCAACTTGAGCGGGCCGGACAGCGGCACATTCGGCGCAAGCTGGTTGTTCACGATTGCAAGGTCGAAGCGATGCGTCTGCCCCTTGATCCATTGACCGCCAACCAGCGGCGTCTTCGCGACGTTCTTCACCGGCCCGCCGCCCCATGCGACGTGACCGACGACGGTATCGAGTTTCGTCGATGCCACCGCATCGCGAATCGCTTCGTTCGAGTCAACGTCCTTGCTACGCTTGAGCGCGTCCACCGCGATCTCGAACAATGCGTGCGCGAAGCCGATAGGCTGGGTCCATTGTTTCGATGTCGCCTTCTCGTATGCATCGGCTAACTGACGGGCCGACTGCCCGGTCAGCGACGACTTGAACGGGTGCGATGGAGACCACCATACTTCGGTGGAGAGACCCTCGCCAAGATCGCCCAGCGCTTCTATTGAAGTCGGGAACAGGAGTGCCTTTCCGATCGAAATGACTTTCGGTTTAAAACCCTGCTGGCGCGCCTGCACCAGGAAGTTCTTCGCGTCGGGCGGAATCACGACGCCCGTCACGATCTGCGCGCCGCCTTGCTTGAACGCTGCGATTTGTGCCGAAAAGTCCTGCGTCATGGACTGAAAGCGGCCGGGGTCTTTCAGCGTAAAACCCTTTTGCGCGAGCACGGGCGGAAAGCCGAGCTTGCCGTCGCCCCATGCGTTGCCATCGCCGTCATTCGGAAAGAGTCCGCCGACCGACTTGTTGGTCTGCACCGATTGCCACATGCCGGTGTACACGGCGATCACGTCTTCAAGGCCCCAGAAGAAGTGATACGTAAAACGAAAACCCTTCTTGGGATCGCCCTTCCTGCCGAAGAACCAGGGTTGCCACGGGACGACCGTGGAGACGCACGGCATCTCGTTGATCTCGCACGCATCGCTCACGGGATTGGCTGTTTCTGGCGTTCCCGAAACCAGCATGATGTCGACCTTGTCCTTCAGGATCAGGTCGTTCGCCACTTCGCCGGCGCGGTTCGGATTCGACTGGCTGTCCTTGACCAGGATCGCGACAGGATACTGCTTGCCATTGATCGCAATGCCGTCTTTAAGCGCCGCCTGCATCTGTCCGATGACAAAGCGGTCAGCTTCGCCGAACGGTGCAAGCGGACCGGTTTGCGGCGACACGTAACCGATCTTGAGCGTACGCGGACTGGCAGCGTTCGCGATGCGCGCAAGCAGCGGGGAAGCCGCGACAAGCGTACCGCCCGCCGCGAGCTTCACGAAATGACGGCGAGCGCCGTTGATGGAATGATCGTCCATGTCTGTCTCCTTCAGTCTTTTATGGTGCTGTCCCGGCCTTCTTGCGTGCCAGGCTCAGGGTAGTCAGTCGGGGCGGCGACCCTCGTAAGCGGCTTCAAGCAAAGCCCGCAATGCGCCACGTTCGAGGGGCCTCGGATTCCAATAGGGGGCCTTCGATGCAATATCCAGCGCGACGCCAATATCCGATTCCTTCAGTCCGATATCCTTCAACGCCGTCGGTGCGCCATTGTCACGAGCGAGATCGAACACGCCTTGCGCTGCATCCGAAGCCCCAAGCGCACGCGCGATCCGCTGCATCGCTAGCGGTGCGGCTTCGCGGTTGTACGCAAGCGCATGCGGCAACACGATGGTGTGTGTCTCAGCGTGCGGCAAGTTGAAGGTGCCGCCAAGCGTGTGGCACAGCTTGTGATGCAATGCCATGCCAACGCTGCCGAGCACGGCGCCGCACAGCCATGCGCCGTAGAGGCAATCGGCGCGGGCATCGAGATCGTCAAGGCGGGAAACGACGCGACCTATGCCGGCTCCCAGCGCACGAATGCCCTCCTCCGCCATCAATCCGGTAATCGGATTCGCATCTTGTGCGTAGAGCCCTTCGGCCGCATGCGCGATTGCGTTGATGCCGCTTGTGACAGACAGCGAGGCCGGCAGCGACACCGTCAGCTCAGGATCGTAGATGACAGTCTTCGGCAACACACGCAGGTCGCGGCCGGTCTTCTTCAAGCCGGCTTCGGTGAGCCCGTACACAGGCGTCATTTCCGAACCTGCATACGTGGTTGGAACGGCAATGATCGGCAGCGATGAAGTCAGTGCAATTGCCTTGCCGAGCCCGGTCGTGGAGCCACCACCTATCGCCACGGCGCAGTCGGCGCCCAGCTTCGTAGCGTAATCGCGGGCCTCCTTCGCAATCTCCACAGGCACATGCATGACTGCCTTCGAAAACACGCCAACCGCCCGCGAGCCGAGTCGCGCGGCGAACGCCTCGGCCTGCTCGCGCTGCTGCGGTGTGGACAGCACGATGGCGCGTTTAGCCCCCAGCAGATCGATCTCGCGCTCGAGGTGGCGGATGCTGCCCGCACCAAAGACCACGCGTGAAGGCAAGCCCTGATAGATGAACGGGTCCATGATCAGCGCGGATAATAAGGCGGAATGTTGGCGTCGACGTTCACCCAGACCGACTTCGGCTGCGTGTATTCGCGCATGACTTCAAAGCCCATCTCGCGGCCATAACCGCTCGATCCCACTCCGCCGAACGGTGACGCCGGACTCACGCGCTTATAGCAATTGATCCAGACCATGCCGCTTTTCAACTGACGCGCAAAAAGATGCGCGCGTTGCAAGTCGCGTGTCCACATGCCGGCGCCCAGTCCGTATTCGGTGCCGTTTGCAATGGCCAGAGCCTCTTCATCGCTCCCGAATGTGCTCACCGTGACGAACGGGCCGAATACCTCTTCCTGCGACACGCGATCGCCAGGCTTCGCCGCAACAATAGTCGGTTCTACGTAGCAACCGTTGGCAAGTGCGGCGCTTTCCGGCGCCTTGCCGCCTGACAGGATGCGGCCGCCCTGCTCGCGAGCGACATCGACATAAGACAGAACGCGGTCACGATGATGACGCGACGTCAGCGGCCCCATCTCGGTCCTCGGATCGAGCGGATCGCCGATCCTGATCGAACGCGCCAGCGCGATAAACCGCTCAAGCAGTTCGTCCGCCACCGACTCATGCACGATCAGCCGCGATGCCGCAATGCAAGCCTGCCCCTGGTTATGAAAGATACCGAACGCAGAGCCTTGCAAGACAGCGTCGAGATCGGCATCGGCGAATACGACGTTCGCGCCCTTGCCGCCCAGTTCGAGTTGCACCTTCTTGAGATTGCCGGCGGAGGCCTGCACGACCTTGCGCCCGACTGCGGTCGAACCGGTGAACGCCACCTTGCTGATCTCTGGATGCTCGGCAATATATTGCCCCGCCACCTGACCGAGACCCGGCACGATGTTCACCACGCCCGGCGGGAAACCTACCTCGGCCATCAGTTCGGCAATCGCGAGACTGGACAGCGGCGTGAGTTCCGCCGGCTTCATGATCACGCAATTGCCGGCGGCAAGCGCGGGCGCCATCTTCCAGCTGGTGAACATCAGCGGGAAGTTCCATGGCACGACTTGCCCGACCACGCCGACCGGTTCGCGCGTCACATAGTTCAGGAAGCCCGCTTCAACCGGAACCACCGTTCCTTCGAATTTGTCCGCCATGCCGCCGAAATAACGGAAAGTGACAGCTGTGCGCGGCACGTCGAGATTGCGGGTATCGCGAATCGGATGCCCTGTGTCCAGCGACTCGAGCCGGGCCAGTTCATCGGCATTCGCTTCAATGGCGTCGGCTAGCTTGAGCAGCAGGCGGCCGCGATCCATGGCCGCCATGTTGCTCCACTTCGGGAACGCAGCTTTCGCCGCGGCGACGGCGCGGTCGATATCCGCAGGGCCGGCCATCGACACTTGAGCGATCACGGAGTTGTCGTGCGGGTTGAGTGAAGCCAGCGTTTCACCGCTCTCGGCGGGAACGAAGCGGCCATTGATGAACAGTTGCGTTTGCATGGTGGTCCTGCCTGATGAACAAATGAAAGCTGAAGACGAAACCCTGCCCGCGACGCCGGCGAGACCGGCGTCGTTAGCGACCTAAAGAAGCAACAGGGGTTTAGAGCGGTACCGGATACGGCGGGAGTTCGCCGCTCTCGTAACGCTTGGGCAGATCGGGGGTTGCGTTCTCCCACACGAGCAGCATCGAACGCTTTTGCGAATAACCCTTGTGGCGAATATCGGCAGGCATGGCCGCGATGTCGCCGGCGTTCATCGTGATGCGGGCGCGGGGTTCGCCCGTGTCCTTGTCGCCGACATCCCAGATGATCTGATCGGACAGTTGCAGGAACCACTCCACGCGATCGTTGCCGTGAAAGACCGGCAGCACGAATTCCTCGGTGGTCGGGCAAAAGAGACTCTGCTTGCAGACGGAGGTGACCGATGGATTCCAGGTAACGTCCGAACGCGAGAGGTATTTGAAAAGACTGAACGCATGCAGCTCATGTTCGAAGCCAGCCTCTGCGTGGATCTCCGGCTCGTCCTGGCCGATATCCGCGAACTGCCGGTTGACCGGTAGGTCATCGCGCAACGGCGAATCACCCACGAGTCCCGGCATGCGTTTCGTCGCAATGCGCGTGCGCTCGATCGCGCCAATGTTGTCGCCATGCTTGATACCGAATGCCGAACCGGTTTCCTCGGGAGCGGCGAACGGATCAAACCCTTCATTGACCCAGTCTCTCAGGATCGCCTTGAAGGTCGCCATGATCAGCGGCGTTTCAAACTGCTGCGTGTAGTCGACGCCCGCGTCCTTGAAGCTCGAGTTGTACGAACCGGCATACATGTCCACGCGGCCGTAGTGATTGCGCGTGCCGATCACTTCGTCGAAGTTGACCCAGCCGTAGAAAAATCCCCACGCCACGTCACGCATCATCGCGCGCAGAAAGTCGTCGGCATGCATCTGGTGCGAACGGGTTTCCCCCTTCGACGGCCATTTGACCGTGACGAAATAAGCGTCACGGCTGAATTCGAAATCACCTAGCGTGAAGGTGCGGTAACCGCTCGTCTTGTCCGGGTCGGTCGCGGTGACACTTTGAAAACCTGCTGACTGGTCCATGGCTTGTTCCTCGAAAGTTGATCAGGTCGATGTCGATAAGGCGGGCTCACGGCCTCATTGAATGCCTTATTGAATGCCTCATTGAATGCATATCTCGGCCCACTTCTCTACCGAACACGAACCAAGAATGGTCTGGACGAGCAGAACGCCCGTCTGGCGGGCTTCGAATCGATAAGCAGCACCGGCAGGCAGCAGCGCCTGATGACCACGGCGCAAACGCACGTACCCCATCGGCTGGCCTGCAGGTTCGCCTTCGAGACGCACGCTGCCTTCTGTATCGGCGTTGACGAGCGGACCGTCGGAGGGCTTGATGAAATGCACGTCGATCTCGCCGTCGAGCACCACCGCGAACTCATCGTGCGACGCGCTGAACCATGGCGAGACGCCTTCGGCGCGAACCGTCTCGATCACGTATTTGAGGTTTTTTCCGACCACCACTTTCTCGTACGGTGCAGCGTGGCTGGCAACCTCGAATACATTGGACATGGCGTAATGTCCGGGTTTGCCCTTGATGATTTCGATGGAGCCCTTGCGGTAATTGCCGAGGCTGCCGAGATAGGTCTCTTGCATGTCTGTCTCCATTGCTTTCTTGAAAGACGGTTGTGAACGCGTTGCCTTGGAACGAAGATTAGGGCCGCGCGCGCAACGGGGCAATGGATTGAGGTTCGCGTTTGGCGAACCCTACGTGCTCACAAAAGACGCTAGGGAAAGTACTGAGAAGCGCGCCGCGTCGCGGGGACCCCGCTCATGCGTCGCCGAGTTCGTCGCCAACGTTCTTGGTTTCGTCATCGGGCGGCGAGATACCGAGCGCCCGGTCCCACTGCGGTTCGCGCAAGTAGCGCGCACGCAGGAACTCGACAAACGCCTTCACTTTTGTGGTCGACCTGTGGGACGCCGGATAGACCGCCGAGAGCCATAGCGGCGGTGCAGCATACTCGGGGAGCACACGGACGAGACGCCGTTCGAGCAGATCGGCGGCGGCCACCATGGTCGGCAGATAAGCGACGCCGGCACCGGCGCGAGCGAATTCCAGGAGCAGGTGCACGCTGTTTGTCTTGAGCACCGGATTGAGTGCGATCTCGAAGCATTCGTTGCCCTTCATGAGGGGCCAGTTGTCGCCCCACGGGTAATACGAATAACGCGCGAAGTCGTGCCGCACGAGGTCGAGCGGCGTTTCTATGACGGGCTCCTCCTTCAGGTAACCGGGGGCCGCGCAGAGCACGCCGCGCACCGGAAAGAGCTTGCGTTCGACCAGCAGGTTCGACGCGGGCGGGTAGATCTGCAACGCCAGGTCGAAGCCTTCCTGCACGGGATCGATCACGCGATCGTTGACCGTCACCACGAATTCGATACGAGGATGCGCCTCGCGAAAAGCAATCAGCGCGTGCGAAAAATGGCCCAGCGCGAAACCCGGCAGCACGTGGACGTTGAGCGTCCCGCTGAGCGAGTGCGTTTCGGCGCTGGTACGGCCGGACAGTTCGTGGACTTTATTGACGAGCTGGGCGCAGTCGCGATAATACGACTCACCCACTTCGGACAAGCGCACCGCGCGCGTGGAGCGATGAAAGAGCGCGACGTTGAAATGCTCTTCAAGCTGTTTGACGCGCGACGTGACGACCGACTTTGCAACACCGAGCTGACGTGCCGCGTTCGCGAAGCTCTGCGCTTCGGCGGCGCGCACGAACGCTTCCATCGATATGAAAAGGTCCACGCTGTCTCCTGATCGTTTTGTCTGAACCGCTATTGTCTAATGGAGATTCTAGTTTCTTTGAGCGGGTGCCGCGGCGCGCTGACCGGTGCGCACAACCTGAATTGATCTTAAAGCCCGCACGCGATGCTGTATTCCAGTTATATGCACAGTTAAAAAACGATCGATTCAAGTCGACAATCGAGACACACCGGATAGCGCGTCAAGCGCATCCTCGCCAGATCACAAGACTACAAGATTACAAAAGGGAAAGCTGCAATGAAGCTGTCATTCGAAGTCCTCGAAGCGCTGGACGCAATCGACCGCACCGGCACGTTTGCCGAAGCGGCCGAATTGCTGCACCGGGTGCCGTCGTCGCTCAGCTACCTCGTGCAGAAGCTCGAAAGCGATCTCGATGTCGCGCTGTTCGATCGCACCGGCAGGCGCGCCAGGCTCACGCACGCGGGACGTGTGGTGGTCGAGGACGGCAGGCGGTTGCTGCTCGCCGCAGAGCAACTTGAACAGCGGGCGCAACGCATTCAGGAAGGCTGGGAGGCGGAGCTGCGAATCTGCATCGACGAGATCCTGCCGCTCGATGCTTTCTGGCCCTATGTACAAGCGTTCTACGACCTGAAGATGGATACGCGGCTGCGTCTGTCGAGAGAAGTGCTCGGTGGCACCTGGGACGCGCTGGTCACGCGGCGCGCCGATCTTGTAGTCGGCGCGGCCGGCGAGCCGCCGCACCTGCCGCATCTGGTGGCTCGTTCGGTCGGATCGCTACGGCACGTGTTCGTGGTCGCACCCAATCACCCGCTGGCGGATCTGCCCGAGCCGCTTGGAATAGAAACCGTCACGCGTTATCGCGGCGCGGTGATCAGCGATACATCGCGAGAGTTGAGGCCGCGGTCGGTCGCCACCGGGACTACGCAGGAATTCATCGCGCTGCCCACGCTCAGCGCCAAGCTCGCCGCTCAATGCGAAGGTGTGGCCGTGGGCACTATACCGGAGTGTCTCGCCGCGCAGCCGATCGCCGAGGGCAAGCTCGTGGCCAAGCGCGTGACCGGCATGCGCGAAGTGACGGACTGCTACCTCGCATGGCGCGACGATGAGACCGGTCGGGCGTTACGCTGGTGGGTCGAACAACTGGATCAGCCGGATTTGATCGATCGCTTTATAAGGCGGTAAGGGTTTTGGCTCGCGCTAGTGGACGGTCTTTTGAGTGGTGGGCGGGGTGCGCGTGGGGGGCGGTGCCTGGGTTGCCAGGTTCTGGCGTTAGGGGTCGGGGCCAGTGGTGCGTTGCTAAGTTCTGAGGTTAACGGTCAGGGTCAATGCAGGGTTGCCGCTTTCGCCGTTGATGCTAGCGCCCAGAACGTGACAAGGGTCGACCTACGCTTTAAAACTGGCGCCTACCCGTGGCTCCCAGCCAAGAAACAGGATAACAAGGCGCAAAAATGAATCTCCCCAGAAAGCGCATGTCCCGTTGCGGTCCATCCAGTCGTTCAAATATGGTTGCCCGATGTAGCCTCGCGCATATCTATCCGCCGTGCGCCGCTGCGAGTTTGCGCATCTCGCCAAGGTGCACACCGAGGTAACGCTGATAAGCACACTCGGGACACCACTGGCCTTGTCGCACATCGCGCGCATTCAACTCGAAGTGATGTCCTCGTCCGCACACAAACCGCACCGGCTTCGGGTACTCGTCGACCCCAATTGATAAGCGCTTCCCGCCCCAAACGGTCGCGACTTTTTTAAGGGCGTTGAGCATTCGTCTTGCGTAGACGCGCGTAACATTCGTACTCCGGTTCGGTATCGTGGACGACGCATCCTCGAAGCGCCGACGCATCTTCGGCGTGACATGCGGGGCGTACACCTCGTAATGGCGCGGGCCGCGGAGCCTGCCGTCTGCTTTCATGATTGACTTTGATATTTTGATCGTAAATGGGACGTTCGACACCGGATACCCTGATGAACCTGCGCCGGCGTTGCCGACCAGCCATGGCTCGCCGTTCGCGTTTCTTTCCGATTTCACGATATTGCGTCCATATGCAAGTACCGCCAAGGCGTGCCATTTCTCCTAAATGGTCTATGACTGGGGCAGGTTTGCGCATACACACCACCGTCCCCGCACTACGTCCCTTCGATATGCTTGCCACTCGCTCCCATGTGTGCATCGCCAAAGAAGCGGAGCATTCGTACCCAGATATTCCGGGGATAAGCAAAGTCCACCGTATCTGGTGGCAAGCTTGCGCATCTCGCCTATCTGCTCGTCGAGGTAACGACGATGCGCACACTCGGGACACCAGACACCTTGCCGAAGGAACTGCACTAACAATTCAAAGCGATGCCCTTGTGCGCAGGCAAACAGAAGCGGTGAATAGTGCCCATCAAATGCTGCAGACAAACACGCGCCGCTCCACGCGCAGGCAACTTCCTCGACGGCGTTGAGCATCCTAGTGTCATAGTCAACCGAACCAACGCCGCCACGCCATGGCATGGTGGCGACGGCGTCCCATACTCGCCATCGGGTCTTCTGCAAAACTGTAGGAGATGAGACGTTGTATTCCAACGCCCTAAGCCTCTTGAGATTCGGTTTCATGCGTAAGTCCCGCGCCCATGTCCACGGCTTGCTCAAGCTGGAAGCGGCCGCAAACCTTGCCGCACAGCCACTCAGGTGGTTTTCCTCTGCCGTTCCACATCGCCCCGGTCAGCGGATTGCGATAATGCGATTTCATGCAAAATAATTGATCGTAGAATCAGCAATCACGCGATTCGTGCCTTCCGGACAGTCGCACATGACGATGTCTCCATCCAGTACACCGCGCGTATTACTTAGACCGAACGTTTCCGCCGTGCCGAAGATCGGCCCGTTCTTGCCGCATTTTGGGCATGACGCGAGATCCATGTGACGTGCAATAGGCCGTCCGTCGTCGAGCGCGGTTTCATCGCCGTCGAGGATCTCGCCTCCAGTCGTTGTTGCGTTGCCTTTCACTGCCATCTTTTTCATATTTGCTTCCTTGGGAATTACTCTGCGCGTGCTTGCTAATCGCGCGCGTCCTCATGCGTTGTAAGCCGGGCTTGTCCCTCTGGCGTGAAATACGTGCCATAGCGCACAAGACCCCCTTGATGCAGTTCGCACGTCATCGTAAAACTGAGCAACATGCCGTCCTCCGGATCGGCGGAAGCTATATCGATCGATTTCAAACGCGGCTCGTACCTAAGCAACGTACCTTCAATCTCACGCCTAAGCGTGTGCGCCGAGGCCGGCATGTGTTTATAAATCGTCGACAGATCGCCCAAACCGTAGTCAGGCAAATGCGCAAGGCTTTCGCGACGGCTATTCAAAATGCGCTGGATGTTGTCGCGCACCGAAAGGAACATTTGCTGGTTCCGGCTGTGCAGATCAATCCGATCGCCGTTCGCAAAATGACCGGTTACAGCTTCGAACAGTCCAGGTCCGCCACGCGTCATGCCGGCAACCCGCCGGTGCTCGTGGTGGCTTCGTCAAAATCGACACCGATGCCGGTATCGTCGGAGTACGACAACCTGACCGCACGGAGCGTTTGAGCTTGCGCCACCCGCACCAGCAACTCCCGCGAGAGCACAGGAAGAATCTGCTGGTCGAGCAGGCTATCGATATTGCGCGCCCCCGAATCCGGTAACTGGCATGCACGCACCAGTTCACCGATCAGTGCGTCGTCACAGATGAGCGGCACGTTGAACTTGCGCTCGATGCGCTGCGCCACTTTGGCGAGCTTCATGCGCACGATCGTAGTCATCGCGTCGGAAGAGAGCGGCCGGTACACGACCGTCTGAAAGCGAGCGAGCAGCGCGGGTTGGAAATGCTCAACGAGAGTCGGCCGAATTGCCTCCATCAACATGCTGGTGGTCACCTCGCCGCCGACTTCGACCACAGCCTCCTGTGCCGCCATGATCAGGTCGCTGCCCAGATTCGATGTCATCACAATCACCGTGTTGCGAAAGTCGATCACGCGCCCTTCACCGTCACGCATGAAACCGCGATCGAAGACTTGATAGAAGACGTTCAACACATCGCGATGTGCTTTCTCCACTTCATCGAGCAGGATCACGCTGTAGGGACGCCGACGCACGGCTTCAGTCAGCACACCGCCCTGTCCGTAACCCACGTAACCCGGTGGCGAGCCTTTGAGCTGAGACACCGTGTGGGCTTCCTGATACTCGGAGAGATTGATCGTCAGCAGTGCCCGCTCTCCACCGAACATCAGGTCGGCAAGCGCTCGTGCCGTTTCCGTCTTGCCGACACCGGATGGTCCGACAAGCAGAAACACGCCGAGCGGCGCGTCGTCGGACTTAAGGCCCGCTTTGGCCGCGCGAAGGCTCTTGCCAAGTCCCGCTAAAGCATCGTCCTGGCCGACCACGATCTGTCCGAGTCGCGTTTCCAGTTCGAGAAGCGTGGCAAGTTCGTCCGATAGCAAACTACCCACCGGCACGCCCGTCCAGTCGGCAATCACGCGGGCAATCGCGGCTTCATCGACTTCCGCGTAGATCAGTGCATCGTTGCCATGTTGGGCAAGTTGATCATGCGCGTGTTTGATCGACGGCTGCAAGTCGCGACGCTCGGTTTCGTCGGTTGCCGCATGCCACTGCGCACGTAGCGCAAACAACGTCTCGATCGCATCCTTCTGCTGCGCGAATTCAACTTCCAGTTGGACAAGCTCGCGCGTGAGCGTTTCCAGCCGCGTATCGATAGAAGCAAGACGGTCCACATATTCCACCGACGTCGCGCCTTCATCGTGCAGCAATGCCGTGCGTTCCACTTCCAGCGCTGCGTGTTCTGCACGCCGGGTGGAGATCGCGATCGGCGTTGCATCGAGACTCATGCGCACGCGTGCGGCCGCGGTGTCCAGCAGATCGACAGCCTTGTCCGGCAGTTGACGACCGGTGAGGTATCGACGCGACAAACGCACCGCCGCGCTTACCGCGGCGTCAGTAATATGCACGCCATGATGTTGCGCGTAGCGCTCCTTCAAACCGCGCAGCATCAGGCACGCGTTGTCGTCGTCGGGCTCATCGACTTTGACCATCTGGAAACGCCGTTCAAGCGCGGCGTCACGTTCGAAGTATTGTTTGTATTCGGACCAGGTGGTGGCAGCAATCGTACGTAATTCGCCTCGGGCGAGCGCGGGTTTGAGCAAGTTCGCCGCGTCCGCGCCACCCGCTGTGTTGCCTGCGCCAATCAACGTGTGGGCTTCATCGATAAACAACAAAATGGGCTTGGACGAATCCTGGACTGCTTCAATCACGTTCTTCAGCCGCTGCTCGAATTCACCTTTTACGCCCGCACCCGCTTGCAAGAGACCAAGATCGAGCGTCAGCACGCTGACATTTCGTATAGCCGCAGGCACATCGCCTTCGATAATCTTTAGCGCGAGCCCTTCAACTAGCGCGGTCTTGCCTACGCCCGGTTCACCCACGAGGATCGGATTGTTCTTGCGGCGTCGCGCGAGGATATCCACCATCTGACGGATTTCGACTTCGCGCCCGAACACCGGATCGATCTTGCCGTCGCGTGCTTTCTGCGTGATGTCGATAGTGAAGCGCTGCAACGCGTCGGACGTCGCTTTTGTCGCTAAGGCCGGTGACTGTTCAGTGTTCTCGTGGTTAGCGTCCAAACGTTCCGTGCCGTCTGTTGCCGCATCCGTCTGCCCCTCCACCGACACCCGATTCAACTCCGGCATCAACCGTCCGATCTGCACGGCAGATATGCTCAACAATTGCCATGCATCGGGTGCACGCAGCAAATGCGGCATATCGGCGAGCACGGCCAGCAAGTGAGCCGAACGGATAGTAGGCTGATCACCTTCGAACGAAGCGCGCAACCAGGCGGCCTCCAGTATCTGTCCAAGCCGATGAGACAAACCCGGCTTACCCCTTAATTCACGCGGCAACCGGTCGATGCTTTTAAGCAAGCCGTTCCAGATGCCGTCCATCTCAAGCTCATAGCGCCGCGCGATTGCTACCAGATCGCCGTCGCCAAGTTCCAGCAATTTGATCAGCCAGTGCTCGATTTCGATCTCTTTATGCGCGCGGGTCTCACACAGGCTTGCTGCATCAGCAAGTGCACGGGCGCAGTGGTCGTTCAGGCGGCGCAGGAATGGCGAGAGGTCGCGAGCGGTCATGGAGGATCATCGAAGAGGATGCAAAACGCACGAACCTGCGAGCGAGGCTCGTGCGGACAAAGCGGTTCAGGCGGACAAATGCGTCCACCCGTCACCGGCTACTAAAAACGCGCTTACGAGCGTTCGTTCCAGCTATCGGCGTGGATGATGTTGCCGTCCTTGTATGCCCACGTGATCTTCTCGTAGCGCAACTCGATCTCTTCCAGATGGTTGTGCTTTTCGAACGCCGGGTTCTTGATGTCAAGCATCTTCGGCTTGACGCTCACGACCTTCACGTTATCGAGTTGCGTATTGAAGTACTCTTTTTCCTTACCCGCGTCGTCGATCTTGTACCACTTGATCTCGATCGACTTGAGCGTCTGGCCGCTCGTCACAGCCTTGTACAGATACGGCGTCGATGCGTCCGTTTCCTTCGTGAACGTGACGGCGCTGTGCACGCGCGTGCCCGTGAGCTTGCCGGTGTTCCCATCGGTCGGAATGTGAATGCCGTGCTCGAACGCAACCACTTCAACGCTGCCTTCGCGACCGGTAACGGTAACGGAACCCTTGACGTCCGCGCCGCCATCGTCCTTGATCCACATGTATGACGGAATTGCCATTTCTTGTTTCCTTTTTTAATTAAAAGAGCAGGCCACAGTGCCTTCATGACCCTCGGGAGGTGCCCCGTTCTTACGATCGTCACGACAGTCCGGAACGAGCGTAATTTCGACGCGGCGGTTCGCAGCGCGCCCCGCCTCTGTTTCGTTGCTGGCTTTGGGACGCGTGTCGCCGTAGCCTTGAATGGCAAAGCGCGTGGGTGAGATCCCGGATGCGTCCGCCAGCCAGTCACGCACCGATCCGGCTCGCGCTTCGGAGAGTGACTGGTTGCTTCGCGGATCACCTACGGAGTCCGTATGACCGGCAATCAATACACGCTTCGATGCATGCTCCTTGATCAATTCCAGTGCGCCGACGAGCACGCGGTTCGAGCCGGGGTTAAGTACTGCGCTGCCGCTGTTGAAGAGGGACAGACTGTTGAGTTCGATCATCGATGGCGGTGGCGCGGGCGGCTGATAACCGGCAATCAAGGCAGTGGCAACCGGTAACAAAGGTGCTGCGCGATAGAAGCCAAGACTCAAACGAGGCGGCACGCCATCGCTTGCGTAACGGCTCAACTGATCGCGGTCACGCTTGATGGCGCTAAGCGCGTCGACTCGCGCCGCGTCCATGCTCTCAGGTATCGCCCGATATCGCGCCATGTCGTTATTCACGCGCTCGACGAGATTGCGGTTCTGCCAGGCGGACGCACCAGCCGCCGCACAAAACACCGCAACAAGGGCCAGAAAGCCGTGAGCCAATGCACGTGATAACGGACGGTGAATCTGTTGCGCGGCGATGCCGCGCATTAGCGATTCGGGTAGCGGATAGCGCGCGACGTTATCTATGTTTTCGGAAGCAGTGGCAGATACATTCACCGGTAATGTCAGCGCCGTAATACCGCTCACATACTTCGCGAGCAGCGAGTCGTGCGCCGGGTAACTCGAAACAGCCATCAAGCCGACAGCGCAGACGTGCACCGCACGCGTGCCCCGTTGTTCATCGATAAGAACAGGCAACACGACGGCGCTCGTCCACTGTGCCGCCGCGTCGAGCCGTGCCGCGCGACGCGCACGCGCTTCGCGCTCTTCGGGGATCGCCATGCCAGCGTAAGCGGCGAGGCGCGTGGCGATCGCCTCAGGCAACGTGGCGAGTTCGATATCGGAGGAACCGGACACGCCAAACCACGGACATTCATCCGATGTGGGCCGACGCTCGTTCGCATACACCGCCAAGCACACAGGCATCGGATAGCCGACCGCCCGACTCGCTTCCCCCACGGCCGCACGCCATCGGCGCAGCACGCCCGTGAGCGCCGCCTGATCGTTTGCAGCGTCGGCATCGACGAGTAAAGCAACCGCGTCCGGGCCTTGACCTTCGCGCCAGCGCTTGAGTGAATCGGCGAGGTGGGCGAGCTTCGCCGGATCGCTCGCGCGAACCCAGATCGCAGTATCGGTGACACGCACCGCTTCGTTGCCAAACGCATGGGCCATCAACGTCTCAGTGGTCGACGCCACCAGCACGATGGGCGTATTGCGCTTGATATCGGCGGGCAGCGCACTAAGCGCGCCATCGATCTTGCGCAGGACCGGTTGCGTGGCTTCGGTGCGCGTCAACGCTCGGCGCGTTGCAATGACCATCGCCACCGCCGTGCATATCATCACCGCAACGCCAGCGCCGATATTCCAGCCGCTCGACCACGGCGAGCAGAGCACGAGCCAGACGATCGCAAGCAGCGCGATCCAGCCAAACAGCGTTCGATACGGATAGCCGCGCACCGGCCCAAAGACGCCGCCCGCGACCACGCTGCTTGCTGTCTTGCTACCCATAGCGCCCTGTGTCATGCAGCCATCCGCGCAATCGATGCAGCGAGCCACTGCGACAGCCCCAGATACACCAGCGCCGCGATCACGACACCCGATACAACCCACCCCAGCGGCGACATGCGTGCATTGAGCACGCTCCACTGCCGGACGATACCTTGCGTCAATAGCACCGTCCCCGACGTATCCTTGGGCGCTGCCTGCCCGATCTGCTGGTCCAGCGCGCGCATCAGTTCAAGGCGGGCATCGGCGCCATTGATCGCGAATTGACCCTTGAATCCAAGGCCCAGAACGGCGCTGAAGAGATTCAGCAGCGCCAGCCTGGGACGCGGCTCTGCAAGCCGTCGCCGGATCAGCCCGATGAGTTCATTGCCGGCATCGTTGGTCTGGAATTCCCTGATCTGGAGCGGCTCCTTTTCCCATGCGTCGCGATCGGCTCCCTTCAGGCGCAGCAATGCGGCTTCATCGAGCAGCGCGCATTGCGCGTATGTCGCGTCGCGGATCACGTCAGGCAAATGTCCGGCGGACGCCAGCTCGCGCCGCAACGCTTCGACCTGTGCCAGGCACTTGTCGCGAAACGTGGCGAAGGAGAGCGCCGTGGCTTCATCTGCTAGCGACGCGACGGTCAGCGCCGTATCGCGAAACGCGTTCGGGAGCAACGGTGTATGAACGGTTTCGTCGTTCATGTTGGCAGCACCGCGTACAGTTCAAGCACGACATCGGGAATGGACGACGGCACATAGAACTGGCAAGCGCGGGCCGCGATCATCCGTTTGAACGCCGGGTGAGCGCTATCGAGCGCGAAGTACTGGCTTTCGATACGAATAGGAATGGCCGCCGGCAAGCGCGACATCACGCGCAACGGAATGCCCGGCATGGCCGAGTTCACGATTTGCTCAACTTCATCGGGTGCACCCGCCTTGCACAATCGCGGCAACTGTTCGAGCAATGCGTGCGCGGGCAGCGACGATTGCACGGACAGGTAATAGTCAGCGCCATCGGTCAGGCGTTCATCGTTGATCTTGCCCATCCACATCGTTTGTTTCGGGCGCTCCAGCGTAATGGGCACCACGCGTGACGGAATGACCGTATCGAGCAACGCCCGGATCAGCGCTTCCAGTTCTGCAAAGACGGGTTCCGGCGCGGCGTGATCGTAAGCGGGAATGGCTTGCAATGTTTCAGTCGTGGAGAAGGTCAGCAGCGACCCCGCCAGACGTGCCAGCACGCCATACAAGCGCTCAGGGTGCTGATTTGGGGCAGCACACAACCGCGCGATATCCGGCCACGTGCTGTTCACGCTATGCAGCAGCCAGAAGAGCGAGACATCGGACACGGCATAATCCGCAATCTGGTCCGAGCGCTCGCGACGGCGCACCGCGAGACTCGCGCTCTTGGCGCTCAGAATCTCGGAGATCCGCTTCATTCGCTCGACCAGCCGATCATTCGCCGACAGGAACAAACACGGCGGCACGAACGCCGTATCGAATTCGAACTGCCCCTGCGTATTGCGCGTGACACGGCCAATCGCGCAGGTCACGTAATTGCCGGACTCTTCAAAGTCGAACAGAAGCGCGAGCGAATGCCGCTCGACGCTCAGTTCTTCATGACCTTCGCCATTAATATCGGCGACGTTCAAATACTCGCGCGCATAACGGCGCGGGCGGGCGTGACGCTCGCCTTCTTCCAGACAGTTGTTGCCCTGCGCGCTCAGCAGCGGCAATGCAATCGACACAACAGCGCCATCCACTTGCGCCGGGATATCACTCAATTGACGCGGCACGGGCAATCGATCTGCCGTTTCCGAATCGATGAGCGAACCGTCCGGCAGACGCGCGTCGATCGCGTTTAATTGCAGGCGGTTAATTCCCAGCGCCTGCTGATCGAAGCCGACGCGAATCACGCCCCATGCATCGGGACTGGCCATGCGCGCGATGCGGTCATCGGCGAATTGATTCCACATCGCCTGTTGTTGAAAGTGCTGGGGCGTCATGAACACACCCTTGGCCCACAGCGGTCTGGTTATTTTCATTTGTTCGTTTGATGCGCGCAAAGGGACACGCTGCACGACGGTTGCCGTGCAGCGCGGGTGGCTTCAATAGCTAAAGTTGTCTTAGCTTTTTGCCTTCGGCATCTGCGAGACCAGCGACAAATTCAGATCCATGCCTTCGATCTGGAAATGCGGCACGATAAAGAGTTTTACGCGGAAAAAACCCGGATTGTCTTCAATGTCCTCGACGGTCACCTTCGCTTCGCGCAGCGGATGTGAAGCTTGCAGCGAATCGCCCGGATCGGTCATCTCGGTGACGAGCGTCTTGATCCACGTATTCAGTTCGAGTTCGAGCACGCGCCGGTCTTTGGTCGTGCCAATGTTCTCGCGCTGAATCAGCTTCAGATAGTGCGCGATACGCGAGAGCAGGAAGATGTACGGCAGGCGCGCATTAACCCGGCTATTGGCCGTTGCATCCTTCGTGTCATAGATTGCCGGCTTCTGTGCCGAGTGCGCCGAGAAGAAACACGCGTGATCGTGGTTCTTGTAGTACGACAGGGGAATGAAGCCGAGATTGGCGAACTCGAATTCGCGCGTCTCCGGAATCAGCACTTCGGTCGGGATCTTCGCCTGATTGCCGGTCCCCAAGTCATACAAGTGGATTGGCAAATCGTCAACGAGGCCACCTGCTTGCGGACCACGAATCTGCACGCACCAGCCATTCTCGATGAAGCTTTTCACCATGTTGGCCGCGAACGCGAACGACGCATTCGCCCACAGATAGCGCGTGTGATCCGGTCCCTTCACGGCTTCCGTGTAATTGAACGCGCGCACCGGCACCGTTTCAGGACCGTACGGCAAACGCACGAGGAAACGCGGCAGCGTCAGGCCGATATAGCGCGCATCGTCCGATTCGCGAAAGCTCTTCCATTTCAGATACTCGGCACGATCAAAGTAATTGCCGATGTCGCGAATGCTCGCGACTTCTTCCATCGAGTCCTTGCCGAAGAACTTCGGCGCAACAGAGCCGATGAACGGCATGTGGGCCGCCGCTGAAACCTTCGAGATGTTGCGCAGCAATGCAATGTCCTGCGGGCTGCGATCGAACTCGTAGTTGGAGATCACGGAGCCAATCGGCTCACCGCCTGGGGTGTCGTATTCCTGGATGTATGTGTGAAGGTACAGCCCACTTTGAATGATTTCAGGCGTGTCCTCGAAGTCCTGACGCAATGCGTCCTTCGAGACATCGAGCAGCTCGATTTTGACGTTCTTGCGAAAGTCGGTCTTGCTGACCAAAAACTGCAAACCGCGCCATGCCGACTCGATTTGCTGGAACGTCTCGTGGTGCATGATCGCATCGAGCTGACGGCTGATGCGCTGATCGATACTCGCCATGTGGTGATCGATCAGGCTCTTGTCCAGGCGATCGACATTTTGTCCCGCGACCATATCGAGGAACACGCGCAACGCTTGCGTGACGCGTTCGTCGGTCGATGACTCGGACAGGGAGTCCGGATTATGGAAGGAGTTAACCGAACGGGCTGACGCCACCGGCGTCATGTTGATCTTGCTGAACAGATTCGCGTAGACGTTGTTTGCAGCGACCGCGCCTGACGCGGCGGGTTCGTCGAGGACGAGCGTTTGCCCCGCCGCTTCAAGAGCGCGGTGTTCATTCTTTGCCATGGTGTGACTTCTCGACTAAAAGGGTAGCCGCGAGGGAATCGCGATAATTCGGCTTATTGACTGGACGGGTTTATTGCACCGGCTTACTGGACCGAAGGCGCCGATTCACCAATGCCCTGAAGCTCGGATCGAAGGCTCGCGGACAGCGTCGGATCAACCAGAATCTTTTCGAGTTCGCGACGAAATGTGGTGTTGTCGAGCAAGTTCGATTTAAGGTCGCGCAGCAGGTTTCTCGCCGACATCAGCGCCCGAAGTTCCGGTACGCGCTCAGCGACTTTTGCGGGACTGAAATCTTCCATTGACTTGAAGTCAAGGTCGACGGGCAGATCGCTACCGTCACCGGCAAGCGTATTGTCCACTGCGATTTTTGCCTTCGGATTCAACTCGGCGAGCACCGCGTCGAAGTTGTTCTTGTTGACCGACACTTTGGTCCGCTCGCCCAGCGCCATGGTGTTTTGCCCGTTGCTGTAGTCACCCATCACGAGCAGTTTCAACGGCAGTTCAACCTTCTTCGATGCTCCGCCGGTATGCAGGTCCAGCTTGATATTGACGCGTGCTTTGGGCACTTCATTCTGGAAACTTTCAGACACTTCGTTTCTCCATTTTTTCGAATTCGCTGGCCGATGCGACCAATCTCGCGAAAACGGTATCGCTAGAACGGGTGATTGAGGAATACGAAAATTCCTAATAAACGGACCTTTCATCGTAAATACATCGCCCCGTTTGCAAACATTTCGCCATCAGCTATCGTGCCCGGTTGAGAAACATATCGCACGACTATGCACAAGATCTCGCACAATCCGCGAGGTTCAAAAGACGACTGAGGGACGAAAACGATGCAAGAAAATGTTCGGGGCGCAGGATCGCGGCGCTCATCCAGCGCACTCATAACGGGGCGGCAGGCATATCACGTTGACGTGCCGAGCGCGGCTAACGCCAAGGACCTCTCCGTGGTGTCCTACCACTTGCGTGAGGCCATGAATGAGCCCTACGAGATCACGATCCAGCTAACGCACCCCGAGCAGCTCACTCGCGCTGACTTCCTCGGCCGCGATGCGCACTTCACAGTCTCCGCCGAAGACAGCCTGGAGCCACGCGAATACCGCGGCATTCTTGTCAGCTTGATACGCACCAAAAAAACGAAGGACGCGTTTCACTACACCTTCGTCATCAAGTCGCAGCTCTCGCGTTTAAGCCTGGTGCACGCAAGCCGCGTGTATCAGCACCACAGCGGGCCGCAGCAGATCGAATCGATTCTGCTGAGCGATAACTTCATGGATCACCAGTTCGTCTTCAGGCTGCGTCGTGAATATCCAGTCCATGATTTCCGTCTGCAGTACCAGATGTCGAACCTTGACTATATTCGTCTGATATGCGAGCAGGAAGGACTGTTTTTCTACACGGAAAAAGGTAAGCATGGTGACGTGATCGTGTTCGCGGACGATATCGATCACTACATCTATACGCCTCAGTTGATGGTGCCGTATCGCGAGAACGCGGGGCTTGAGGCGGGGATTGAAGCGGTGTTTGCGCTTGAGACACATGCGGATGTGGTGCCGCAAGCTTTTACCGTGGCCGACTACAACCCCCTCATCGCGTGGGAACGGTTCAAGGCCGAAGAGAACGTTGCGCAGAGCGACACGACCACCTATGGCAAGCCCTACGTCTACGGTACGAACCATCTGAATCAGGCCGGTGCCGAGTGGGAAGCGCAGCTGCGGCACGAAGCCGCCATTGCGTGGCAGGTGGTGTATCACGGGCAAAGCAATGTGCTGGAGTTGCGGCCGGGCCGCATTCTTCGCATCGATGAGCCACTGCCCGATGCGCTGACCGGACAGGTGATTATCGAGGTGACGCACTCGGGCGGCCGGGGCGTCTCGTACACTAATTCGTATAAAGCGATTCCGTCGGACCGACGATTTCGCGTAAAAATAGACGAGAGCAAGTGGCCCAAAATTCACGGAGCGCTCAGTGCGCGCGTGACGTCGCCCAAGAAATACCCCTACCCGTACATCACGAAATTCGGTCACTACACGGTTCGGCTCGACCTCGATTTCGATGAGTGGAATCCGGGCGGTGAAAGCGTGCCGCTGCGCCTGGCGAAGCCCTTCTCAGGAGCGCTGCACACGGGTTTCCATTTCCCGGTGCTCGACGGCACGGAAGCGGTGGTTATGGCCCGCGATGGCGACCCAAATAAGCTTTTTATCTCGCAGTTCCATCACAACAGCATTCAGTCCGACCTGATCACGAATCAGGACCGGTGGATGTCGCGTCACGTCATTCGCACGCAGAGCAACAACAAGCTGCGCATGGAGGATTGGAAAGGTGAAGAGCATATCAAGCTGTCGACGGAGCATTCTGGGAAAAGTCAGTTAAGTCTCGGACACCTCGTTGATAACAATCGGAAAGAGCGCGGTTTTGGGTATGAGCTGCGTACGTCTGGTTATGGGGCGATTCGCGCCGGTAAAGGCATGCTCATTTCGGCCTACGACCAGCCCGGCGCTGGTGGCAAACAGCTAGATATGTTAGCCGCTAAGGCTCTACTCGACGAAGCACTCCAGATGATGCAAGGACTTGCACAGGCGGCGCAAGCTGCGCAAACCTATGCGAATGACGTGGAAAAACAGCGGCAACTACTTGCCCAGCGGCTCGACAAGCTGCAAGAAGCGGTGATCTTGCTAAGCGCGCCAAAAGGCATCGCGCTTGTAAGCGGGGATCAACTCCAGGCTTCAGCAAAACACAACGTCACTGTATCGGCAGGTGAAAGCGTCGATGTTGGAGCGGGAAAAAATATCACGCTGTCCGCTGCGAACGCAGCTTCGATCTATGCGCAGAACCTCGGTATCAAGCTAGTTGCGGCCAAAGAAGACATTCAGGCTGTCGCTCATACCGGACAGGTGATTCTGACATCTCACAAGGACATGAAACTGACCAGCGTGAATGGGGAGCTTCATGCCGCAGCCCATGGGTCGTTGATCTTGTCCAGCGGTGGTGCATATATCAAGTTGTCGGGGGGTAATGTCGAAATTGGTTGTCCCGGAACGCTCACACTCAAACGCGCCGGCATGAACCTTGAGGGGCCAGCGAACCTCCATGAAACTTATCCGCCTTTGAGCAATGCAGGGCCTAACAGTCGGAAGTTTGCTTTGCATTACGAGGGACGCCCCAACCATAGGCTATCTAATAAACGCTACAGGCTTCACAAAGAAAACGGCTCGGTTATTGAAGGTGTTACTAACGCCAGCGGCGAGACGAGTCTGGCACAAAGCGAGATTGCCGAACTGGTCCGGGTTGAACTATTAGGCGGAGCGAAAACGTGACAAATATAAATAGGTTGATCAACGATTCTCCACGAACAGTTCGTGCGGGATTCGCCGCTGTCATGTGCGCATTGGCGCTAAGCGGATGCAGTGCCCTGATGCCCGTCGGTGTGCCATCGAATTTCGGTGCTCATGGACCGAGCATTGACAGCTTCCCGGAGCATTTCGCATATCGGATTGACGATCATCGCTACATCACGACTCAGGGCAACGACAGATGTCAAGGAATGCTTTACTACTATGACACTCAAGCGGGTGTACGCACGGCAGTTGGGCCCACGGGGCAGATCGACCGAGGAACGTTTAGCGGATATTACGCCGCGCAGTCCCAATACGTAGCTATACCATCAATAGGCTACTCCGAGATTAGTGGGCCGCTCCTTTATATTTATTACTCGTACGACCGAGGGAACACCTTTAAGCGGTTCTTGGCGGGCTCCTACGCGGGAAATTTCGACATGATAATTCTCGATGGCAAGAAGCTTTATGTTGTTCGAAATAGCGGCGATCCTACTAAGGGAATCTACGTCGCTTACCTGTATGACGTGAGTCACGAGATTACTACCGGTGACAACCAGCAGGCAATCAGGTCTGAAAGTCCAAGCGTCACGCCGAGCCAAGTGCCGATACGAACAACTTCACCATCTGGAAAGACGAAGTGGGCATGCGAGGCGACGGCGCACGATTAGCGCAAGTGGACAATTAAGCCACGATATTTTTGGTATCGAAAACAAGAAATGAGAGCCACATGACCCAAGATAGACCTAATTTTGTTGGTGAATCGATGTGCGTGCCGGGAGACATGCATCTCGCACACATCCCTGTTAAACGTCCATTGCCCGGCGTCGTCATATTCGTGCACGGCGTCAATTCCGAAGGAGAATGGTATGACTTTGCTGAGCAAGGTCTCGTTCACGGCCTGAACCAACGTTTAGGACGCGACGATCTAACTGCGAGTAGTAACGACCCCCGCGACGATCGACTACGTGGCGAAACAAATCGAAGCCCCGTGATCCGCTTTTATTGGGGCTACCGTGCCCCTATTTCGGAGACATTGAAACGAGATTCGAAGGGCGAGATTAAACTCAAGTACAGGATTTTCTTGAAGCGCCGCGACGAGGTTCCCGGAGCACCGGAAAGGTACACCTACGATCGCTTTTCATACGATTACCCCGCCAACAACGTACCGGGCACTTACTATTGGGGCGGCGGTCCGTTTCAGAACGGCACCACTGCCCTAAACATGTCGTGGTACGACGGTTTCGATCCCAATTTCGGGATCATCTTTGACGCCGGCAGCCCTTACATCATGAAGGAACGCGATCGACCGCTCAACGAAGCGCCGAAGCGGACCTATTTCGTTAACGCCTCACGTCGACTTGCCGATCTGATCGACTCGATATACCACCAGTATCCACACGACACGGTGAGTGTGGTTAGCCATAGTCAAGGCACGATGGTCGCATTGCTCGCCATGCTGATGGTCGATAAGGTACCGGACGCGCTCTTCCTGTGCAATTCTCCTTACTGTTTCGAAGACAAGTTCCTGGACGGTTTCGCGTACTGCTCCAAATCTCCCACCAGTGGCTCACGCGTTCGGACCTTCTATAAAGTTCTTGATCGCTTCAAACAATCCAAAGAACTCGCGTCCAGCAAAACGACGGAGGAGCAACTCGATGGAGTCGGCGGTTGGCTGGACGAAGCCGATCTGCCGCCGCACGAGGGCCGATCTTTCATGCCCAGTGGCGAAGTCGATGGGCCGGTCGTTGACGTGCCGCCCCCCGCTTCGTGCTCGCCGCATACAGGACGGATGTGGACACCTGCAATACCGACTGAAGAACCGGTGCCGGGTGAAGAAGATCATCACAATCACGGACGGGTTTTCGTCTACTGCTGCCCCCATGATCGAGTCATGGGTTCGGTGCCACTTCAAAGCATCGGATGGAAGGGCGTGGACTATAAGTTGCCGCACCCAACGGACCCACGAGCCAAATTACTGCCGTTCGTGGACTACAAAGGCGTTTTGTATCAACGTCAATTCATGCGATCCCATTCCGTCGGTAGCACCCCTGACGGAAAGGACGGCCCACAGACGCCGCGTTACCCGAAAGAGGGCGAGTTCTGGATGCCACCGCAACCGGATAAAAGTTTGGGATTGTTCGATGAACTCGCCGTGCCGTCGAAGGACGCAAGAATCTATGTGAATGGTTCCCGAGTCCCTGAGCCAGCATCGATCGAGCTGATGGGACTGTTCAACGAAACCAATAAGGACGGTATAAAGATCAATAAAGACGCGGACTACAGGTTCACGAAAGAATTGATCGAAGAAAAGAAAAAATGGGTGGAAGGACCAAAAGATTTCTACACCGGTCAACGGAGCCAACGCCTCCAAACCGACAAGGAGATTGAAACGGAAATGGCGACCACAAATGCTACCCCGACCAATCACAGCACCATTTTCAGCCATGAAAAAGGCGAGCTTGTTCGACGAATTCTTGCTTATGACTTGCCCATTGGGCGAGCCCAATGTTTCGAAGATCCAAACCACCCAGATTTCTGGCCCAATTTGATAAAAAAAGCTGATTGGCTAAACGAAGGAGGCGATGTTGCTTACCAACAAGGGGGCGACTTCAACGCCGAAAACGTGGGTGTAAAACTTGTTGACCCCGAGACGCGCGAGGTCGCGTACAAAGAACTTGAGCACTGGCGGGAAATGTATGGTGGGTCTTGATCGCCCATATGTCCGCGCGGAGCTATGTTCGACACAGGTTCTCGCGCAGCGCGTCATACGTACCGGCGTGTGCCAAACCAAGACCGATGGATCTCTTTGTCCCGCGATCCATCGGCGAGCGTCGCAAAGCAAACGTAGCTACCCGACCAGCGACGGTCCCACACCATACGATTTCCGGTTTTTATGGCCCTTGATATAGATTCGCTTGCGCCGCCCGCTGCGGCGCTGTCTGCACCGCCCTCGTTGCTCCGATGGAGCGTCGTATTCTTGACATCCTGCATGCTGGGGGTTGTCTTGATGCTATTGCTTTGGCCCAAGAACTTGCCAACCGCGACAGCGTTGTTTTGGACAACAGTCATTGGAATCCCGGCAATCGCATCGGCGGTGGTGGTCGTGATTCCCTTGCTTTTGCGCGCCGGCGCGCAGCGCGACGCAGACGCTTGGAACCGGGCACGCGACGTGGACGTGCAGAAGGCCTTTCAATCGGAAAGCCGCGCCATCGCATTGCTGGCAGGAAGTTATCGCTTTTCTTTGGACGACGAGAAGAATGACGTTTCCAACCTCGTAAGCGGAGATCTGCTGCTTGTGGCGCAACCGACGCCGGATCGATCGGCTGCTGTCGAAGCGCGATGGTTTGACGCGCCCGCGTGCGCCGTGACAGAACGCGCGACCACCTACGATGCGACCCGTCAACTGAAAGCGCTCGACAATGTCTTGAAGAAATTACTTGATGCCGTCACAAGCGCGATTCAAACATTGCCTGGACGAATCCCTCTTACGGTCAAACTACATGTTGCAGCTCCGTTGATTGCGGACGATATCGAGAAGCGGTTTCAGCTAGCGTGGAAAGTCGCTGATCTGCGCGACGTAGCCGTCATCCATGAACCTGTTCCTCCCGGTCTGATGTCGCTCGACAGATGGCTTGACCAAGGACCGGGACCCGAGCGCGATCATGCGACTTTACTCGTGGTTATCCAGTTGCATCGTCTCGTATCAAAATCCCCTCCCAAAGGCTGCGCGGAGGCTGGCGTCGCGCTGCTGACAATTCCTGAAGACTTGGCTCGACGCAACGGACTGCAATCCAAAGCGCGCATATTCAGGCCCCGCGAGGGGACCATTGCTACCTTAGCCGAGACGCTCAAATTCGCACTAACTTGGGGTGCTGCAGAGTCCGATACGGTGGGCCATTTGTGGCACACGGGTTTTGACATGGTAGGTCAGCGAGCACTGTTGAGTGCAACCAAATCCGTAGGACTCCCTTCGACGACAGAGCGGCAGCCGCCCGGTGCACACAATCTCGATCGCATGTTAGGGCATGCCGGCGCGGCGGCCGACTGGTTCGCTCTGGCTTGTGCTTGCGAATATGCAGACGCATTCGGCGGCCCGCAACTGGTTGCCACCCACGATGGACGGCATGCATCGATTAGCGTGGTCCGACCGACCGATCGCCCGACCTTACACAAAAGCTTATAAATGGACCGAAAATTTTTGTTCGACGCGTTGTTGATCCTGCTGCTCGCGCTGTTGGCGAGCGTGATTATCTGGGTATGTCGACAACTGGGCGTGATCGAGTCGCCAGCCATTCCACCGTTCGCCTATCGCGCTGTGGCCGGGATGGGCGCTGCCGGAATTGTAATGGCGATATGGGCATTGGTTTCGCGGTACAAAGCCGGTGAGTATCAGCTGGCACGTTGGAAAGCGGCAAATAACGGTCAAGGGGCCGGATCTGCCCGGGAACGCGGACTCGAAAGGTCAACAGAAGGATTGCGATCAACGCTTCGCGCGACGCATGGCTTTTTTTGGCGCTATCGCCAGCCCTGGCTGCTCTTGACTGGCGAGGCGCAGACGATTCGGCGCTTGATGCCCGAACTGGCTGAAAACGGGTGGCTTGCGACAGATGACGCGGTGCTGCTCTGGGACAAGCCGGGTTCGGACGGTGGAAACGACGATGATTGGTTGCGACGCCTGTACGGGCTCCGCCGTCGTCGCCCCGTTGATGCAGTCATTCTGACGTTGGACGGTGAAACCAAACCGATTTCGCAACGCGGCGGTACGAACGCCCACAGCATCGGTCTAACTCGTATTGCCAACGTTCTGCATTGGTCCGCGCCCGTCTATGTGCTAGATGCCGCTAAAACGGATGCCTTCAACAACGGTCGCACAGCGGTGATCGGTTGTGACTTTCTGCCCGACGCCAACGAGCGCGCGATCGAATCAACCTTGCTTGCGCTGCGTAGTCGAATCGGACATACAGCCATCGGGCAGTTGATTCGAAACGACAAAGACCGGTACGGCGCAAAGCTATCGCAGCGACTTGATACCCGCAGCGCTCCACTCGCGGCGTTGATTGCATCGTTGGCAAATCGCAAGACGCGACATCAGTCCGTTAGCGCCGCGTTCTTCGCTCCGTTGCCGGTGCCGTCCGATGCGAATGCGGTCGTCGATCCCAACGCGCTAACCAGCGCCGATCTGCCGCTGTGGACGCACCTCGCTACCATCGCCCGCAAAGCGCGAGGCAGACGCATGGGCTGGCATCCGGTGACCGTGTTCTCAACCATCGCGCTGAGCGTGCTCGGGTTGTGGACCGCGGGCATGCTGATATCGGGCATGACGAACGGACGCGATCTCGTTCAAGCGCGCAATACGGCTCAAACCCTCAAGACAGCATCTGACCCGGCCGCTCGCCTGCAAGCCTTGCTCGCACTGCAACAACAGATAGGCCGTTACGAGGAACGCGTCGCGCATCAGCCGCCATTATGGTCGCGCTTTGGCTTGAATCAGGACGCTTCGATCCTTGCCGCGCTTTGGCCGTCCTACTCCGATGCCAGTAAGGCGGTCCTGGTGACCCCGATCCAGCAGAACCTCGAAGCCACGCTCGTGGATATGAGCCAGATGCCCACCGATGCCCTCGATGACCACGCCAACGCCGCCGCTCAAGACGGCCACAAGGCGCTTAAAACATACCTGATGCTCGCCGATCCAAGCCGTGTCGATGCAGGCTTCATCACGCCCCAACTCACGCATTACTGGAGTACGAACGCAAACGTTTCCGTCGGTGCGAAGCTCGATATCTCTGAACGACTGGCGGGCTTCTATGCGCAACACCTGAAGGCCCACGACGCATGGCGCATCCAGCCGCGACCGGAACTCGTGAACGTATCGCGTCAGACGCTGCTATCGGTAATCGGTGTGCGCAATTCGGAAGACACCGTTTATCAAAGCGTGCTGGCGGGCGTGGGCAACAAGTACCCGGACCAGACGCTCGCATCGCTCACAGCAGGCACCGATACGCGCGGGCTGATTCGAACCAGCGTAAGCGTACCCGGTGTCTACACGCGGCAGGCTTACGAAGGATACGTCGCGGCAGCGATTGTCGAAGCCGCTAAAAGCCGCGACGTGACCCGCGACTGGGTGCTGGCGAATGACACTTCGACGGACTCGGCCGATGCCACGCAAGCGCCATTAGCATCGTCCACCGACGCTCTCGAACTGGCCCTCACCACGCAGTACTTCAACGACTACGCCGAGCACTGGCAATCGTTCATGAACGCGCTGCAATGGCAGGCCGCGCCCAACATTCCCGCTGCCATCGAACAGATGAAGCTGCTCGCCGATGCGCGTCAATCGCCCGTGATTGCCTTGATGAAGTCGCTCGACTATCAGGGCACGGCAGGTATGCGTCAGGCATCGTTATCGGACACGCTGGTGGCCAAGGCGCAGAACATCTTTGGCAAGAAGGATGACGCGGCAGCCGTTGCAGTCGCAAATGCATCGGGCCCGCTTTCAGCAGCGTTTGACCCGGTGCTCAGGCTCGTTGGACAGGTCAGCGAATCGGCAACAGCGAAGACCCCTGTCGCCAGCGATGTCAGCCTGCAACGCTACCTCGAACGCGTCACCGCGCTGCGCTTGAAACTCCAGCAAATCAGCAACGGTGCCGATTCCGATGTTCAAGCGCGCCAGCTCGCTCAAGCGCTCTTCCAGGGCAGAGGCTCGGAACTGGCGGACACGCAAGCGTACGCGCAACTCATCGCGGCTAGCCTCGGCGCGCAATGGTCCGGCATGGGCGACGCACTGTTCGTGCGCCCCGTCGCACAGGCCACGCAGATCGTCCTTCAACCCGCGCAAGCAAGCCTCAACGATGTGTGGCATCAATCCATTGTCACGGCCTGGAACAAGTCATTCGCCGGCCGTTATCCGTTCGACAACACCGATAACGACGCATCGATTCCCGAACTCGCGCGATTTCTCAGGCCGCAAGGTGGCTTGATCGCGTCGTTTCTCACATCGCAACTGGCGGGCGTGCTCGAATTGCAGGGCGACCAATGGGTCGAGGTCAACTCACGTGGTGGCGCATTGCAGTTCGACCCGGCGTTCCTCAAAGCCGTGAACACACTGCAACGCGTCGCGGGACACTTGATGGCGCAGGGCGAGCCGCAGTATCGCTTCGACTTCAAACCTGTTCCAACACCGGGCATTACTGACACGCTTCTCACCATCGATGCACAGAAGCTGCACTACTACAACCAGCGCGAAACCTGGCAGGGCCTGATGTGGCCTTCGAACGATCAACAAGTTGCCGGCACGCGTCTGCAATGGCAGACCGAAACGGCGGGTACGAGCAAGAACTTCGAATTCGGCGGCCGTTGGGCACTCGTGCGCATGCTGGAGCGCGCGAAGGTCGAACCCATCGATAGCGCAACGTTTCAGCTTACGTGGCAGGCAGCGCCGGATACGAGAATGACGCACGTGGCCGTAGTCGCGTCACCGGCCGCCGCTTCATCGCCTTCACCGATTGCGCAAAAGCCATCGCATCGAGCCAGCGACGACTGGAACAGTTCAGCGCGGGAGCCGAGCGCATCGACCGAGAACCTGGCACTTGACAGCCTCGTCACACAGCAACCGTTGACCGCAGCGCCCGCAAGCCTGACCTATCCGTTGAGCTACCTGATGCGCACGGACGTGGGCAAAGGTCCGCTCGAACTGCTCGCGCTGAAGGGGTTTGTTTTGCCGAACCGCATGTTTATCGATAAGCCGCGTGCCGCAAGCACCGACAGAAGCGCGAACCCGCCACCGTTGCCCAAAGCCGCTCGTGAAGCCGCGAAACTCGCCGCCACGCCGTTGCCGGATCAAACGTAATGAAGCACTCCACAACGTCGGCGCGTGCGCTCACGGCCCTGTCAAATCGAGCCCATAGCACATGATCAACTTTTCCAAGCTCCTCAACGCGCTGTTCGGTACGCGCGCCCCATCGGACCTCGCGCGCTCGACCCAGGTCAACTGGGATGTATGGTTGCAACCGATCATCGAATTGCACCCGGGCGATGTCGCTACGCTCGCCGCGCAAGTGGGCGAAGACCCTGGCTACGACGATGGTTTTCTCGCCATCAAGGAACAAGTGGCGAAGCTCTCGGACGTGGACGACACCCTGATCATCAATACCGCCGAGCGCCTGCTCAAACACTGCGCCAAGGACGTACGCGTTGCTGTTTATTACCTGTACGGCCGCATGCGCCGCGACGGCGCCGAGGGGGTTGCATCGGGCTTCGAGCTGCTGTCGGCGCTGATCGATCGCTTCGGCACCGACCTGTTGCCGGCGCGTGTGGAAACGCGCAAAACCGCGCTTGAATGGCTCGCAGGTGCAACCTTCGCTGACCGACTCGATCGCGTGCAAGGGCTAACTGGCGACGTGCTGGAACGCGCGCTTTCCGCGCTCGCGTTGATCACCGAAAGCACCGCCTCGTGGCCCGACGATGCGCGCCCGCAATTGAGCGCGTTGTATCGGCGCTTCGAAGGCCGGGTGGAGTCACCGAAGGCCACGGATCATCCCTCGCTCGTGGCGCCGCCTTCGGGAAGTACGGCCACGTCACTGCAGTCGGAGACCGGGGTTTCATCAAGCCGCGACCTGCTCGACCGCGCACGCCAGATGGCATCGTTTCTGCGCGAGCAGCCGCAGGGTTATTTCCCGGCTTACCGATTAATGCGCTGCATCCGCTGGGACACGCTCACCGAAGTGCCGCCATGCGATCCGGACAGTCGCACGCGCCTTGTACCGCCGCGCTCGGAACTTCGTGTCCAGCTCAAGCGGCTCTTGGCGCAAAAACAATGGCTCGAACTGCTGGACAAAGTAGAACTTGCCTTCGCTGAGGGCGCGAATCACTTCTGGCTCGACCTTCAGTATTACGCGTTCGTCGCCCAAGCGCAGGCAGGCGGCGACTTCGCGCCAGTGCGAGACCTGGCCGCCACCGATTGCGCGTTGATGCTCGAACGCCTGCCGGGGTTTCATCTTCTGTCGTTTTCCGACGGCACGCCATTTGCCGATGATTCCACCCTCGAATGGATCGCACGATACGCAGGCACCCGTGATCTCGATCGCGGAGAAATGCCGAGCTCAGCGGCAGCGCAATCGGCAAATACCGACTGGGCGGAAATCGAAACCAAAGCGCAGGAGCTCGCCACGCAACAGGGACTCGACTCCGCATTTCTCTGGCTGCAAAGCCTGCCTGCTCAAGACGGTGAGCGCGACCGGTTCGTGCGGCAAATGGTGATGGCTCGCATCGCCGAGCGCGCAGAGCGTCCGGACACGGCAATGCATCTGCTCGCCACGCTCGATACATCTACACGCCGTTTTGCATTGCCGATATGGGAACCGACCCTCGCGTTCGAAGCCAAGCAGCACCTGATGCGCCTGCTCAAAGTGCGCATGACGCGCAAGGACGCCGACAAGCCGGCGCTCGCACTACGCATCGATACGCTCATCGGCGAGCTGACTGCAATCGACGCTGCCCGCGCCGTTGCGCTGGATTAAACGAATAAAAAGCTACCGTGAATACACCCAAACACAACGAAGTCCTGCGCTACTACGAAGCCGAAATGCGCTATCTGCGCGATGCCGGAAAGGAATTCGCTCAAGCGTTTCCCGAGCGCGCGCGCATGCTCAACATCGATCGTGTCGGGGAACGCGATCCGCACGTCGAACGCTTGTTCGAAGGTTTTGCGTTTCTCGTCGGCCGCCTACGCCAGAAGCTCGACGATGAACTGCCCGAGCTCACCGAAGGTCTCGTCAGCATGCTCTGGCCGCACTATCTTCGGATGATTCCATCGCTGTCGATACTCGAAATCACGCCCACGGACGGTTCGCTGCAAAGCCACGACGTGCTCGCCGCAGGCCTTGAAGTACTGGCCGATCCGATCGCCGTCGATGACGCCAAGGTTGAATGCGTCTATCGGACCACACAGGCGGTCGACCTGTACCCCCTGAGGCTGACTGAGGCGAATGCTTACGCGCGCGAAGACGGCCGCTCGGTCATCAAGCTCAGGCTGAAATTGCAGCCCCAGATACCGCGCGCGCAGATGCAGGTGCCGCGATTACGCATGTATCTGAATGCGGATCGGCCCGTCGCGTTGAGTCTCTACACCGCGCTCACTGCGGCACCGCTCGCGGTCCACGTTCGCATTCCGGGTTATCCCGAAGATCGGCCGGGAATGCCGCAAACCATGCAGGGCTTGCACATCGAGGCGGCAGGATTCAAGGCCGACGAACGCCTTTGGCCCAAGGCCGATAATGCGTTCGGTGGCTATCAATTGCTGCTCGAATACTTCACGTTCCCTGAGAAATTCATGTTCGTGGATCTGGTGGGTCTGGACATGCCATCGATTCCACAAGCGGCGCCTTACTTTGACGTCGAGATCGTGCTCGCTCAACCCTATCCCGACGACATGCGCTTCACCGCCGAGAACGTGCGGCTCTTTTGCACGCCGATCATCAACCTGTTCAAGATTCAGGCCGATCCGCTCACGGTCTCGCAGTTCGAAACCGAGTACCGGGTGAATGCGCTCAAGGCGAGCGGGGACTTTGTTGAACCGTACTCAGTTGACTCGGTGGTCGGCTTTGAAACCTCGAACGGCTCACGCTTCGAGTACGCGCCGTTTGCGTCGTTCCGGCATCGCGGCGGCATGTTGCGCCATGAGATGCCCGAGCGCTACTTCCATACCCGCACCCGACGCGGTCCATCAGGACGCTTCGATACCTGGGTTGTGCTGGGCGGCCACGCGTGGGAAAGCGAGACCACGCTACCCGAGGAAACGCTGTCTCTGTCGGTGACTGGCACGAACGGCATGTTGCCGCGCAAGGGCCTGCGCGAAGCCGGCATTAACCGCACGCGCGCGGGCTTTACGAACGTCGCATCGGTGCGCAATCTGAGCGCGCCGACCTTGCCGGTGTATCCACCCACCGGCGACCGTTTTCATTGGCGTGTGCTCTCGCATCTGGCGCCGAACTATCTGTCGCTGCTCGATGCGGAGATCCTGCGCGGCAGTCTTGCGCTCTACGACTGGACTGACGGCGAGCTGAACCGGCGGCGTATCGAAGCGATCACCGATGTCAAACATCGACCATTGCAAAAGCTTGTCAAAGGCGGCTTGCTGCGCGGTGTGGAGATTGAGGTCACGCTCAACAGCGACAAGTTTGCAGGCGATGGCGATCTCGCGATGTTCGGCGAGATGCTCAACCGCTTCCTTGCGCTGTACGCAACGGTGAACGTCTATACGAAACTGGTCGTCGTCTCGTTACCGAGCGGGCGCCGGATAACGTGGCCCGATAACAAAGCAGAAGGAGCGCCGTTTTGAACGCGCCTCGTCGCGAGTTTCCGGTGCTTGAGCAAGCCTTGCTGCTCCCTGAGTTATTCAGCCACGCGACGCAGATGAACTTCATGCGCTTTTGCGAATTGATGGAGTTATCGGCGCCCAATCGTGCGCCGATCGGCTCAACCGACTCGCCGACCAATGAGCCGGTGCGCTTTCGCTCGCGCGCTCGGCTGGGGTTTCCGAATCGGGAAATCGATGCAGTCGAGTACGACTACGACGATGCATCGAAGCCGCCATCGGTCCGCACGACCTTCCTCGGGTTGTACGGTGTCGATGCGCGTATGCCATCGTATTTCATCGATGAGGTCGCACAGAATCGTGATGGCGCTGAATCGTTGTCGGCGTTTCTGGACTTGTTCCATCACCGAATTGCCACGCAGTTTTATCGGACGTGGCGCAAGTATCGGTTTCCGGCGGGGTTCAAGAAAGGTGGCACCGATGACGTCTCGCGCTGCCTCGTCAGCCTCGTTGGATTAGGCATCGGCCGCGCGGGCATTGAGCAGACCGTTGGCACACGCAAGATTCTGTCGATGCTTGGGCTGGCCAGCCAGCGCACACGCACGGCTGAAGGTCTGGCAGGTGTGCTTCAACATGCCGTGCCGGATGCGACCATCACGGTCACCGAGTTTCATCCAGTATGGATTCAGTTAAACCAGTTTGAACCAACGGCGCTTGGTGAGAACTGCGTATTGGGACGCGGCTTCTACGATCGAGGCAATTGCGCGCGCGTAGTGATTACACCAACGACACCTGAATCGGTGTTGGGCCTCACGCCCGGTCGTGAGGTACATGCCGAGATCATGGCACTGCTGCGCTTCTACCTCGGCTACGAATCGAACGCGCATTTGGAGATGCATGTTGCGCCCGACCTAATGCCAAAAGCCGAGCTTTCATCGGACCAGATGAGCCTGGGTTACACGACCCAGCTCGCGCAAGCTGAACGGCCCTATGCGACAGGCGCCATCACCCGCGTGCAACTTGGCACATGGGACGGTCGCACCGCGAAAACTTACTCGACACACTAAATAAAAATATGGAACCCAAGCATGAATCCCATGATGATCCGGCTGATCCATCAAACACGACTCGCCGCCGCGGTGTGTGCCATCCTTACTATCGCAGGCTGCGGCATCGCTCAGTCGGTGAAAACCGGGACAGTGGACGCAGCGAAGTGGGCGTTCACCACCCAGATCAAAACGATGAACCTCGACCTCATGAGCCGGTCATCGTTGAATACAAGCGGCGCCGGACGATCGCTGTCGACGGTGCTACGGGTCTACCAACTGAAGACGCCGCAGGCGTTTGAGCAACTGGGGTATGCGCAGTTGCAAGGCAATGATCTGGATGCACTGAAGCCCGATCTGCTCGGCACAACGGACGTCGTGCTTCGACCCAATGCGAGCGCCAGCCTCAGCGAACCGATGGATGAGCAAGCGCGGTTCGTCGCTATCGTCGCGTTCTTTCGGGACGAGGGCCGCGAGTCAACGTGGCGATTGCTGATTCCGAAAAAGCAGTGGAAGGCGACCGATCCCGTGAAGGTCGAAGTGCGGGATAACACGCTGCAATTGGCAGGAACAAACGCGAATGCGGTGAAGCGATACACGTCACAGCCAGGTGCTACGCAGCCAGATACGCCCAAAGCCACGAAGCCGAGTGCGAAAGGCACCGCGTTAAAAGACGACTGGTTGCAGCCTGGGTGACCTACGCTGGCACGTCGCGAAGCAGCGTTCAGCGTGCTCCTCTTCCTATTGCGCGTGACTCATCCTCTCTCTGAGTGATCATGACAAGAAAATTTGTAATTGGCAGCGCGAGCCCCATTGCGCTCGATACCCGCTCTGATATGCCGGTGCGTCGCCGATTGACCGCTAAAGAGTTCGAGCGGAATTTTTCGCCGATCGGCATGGCGATTAGAGAATCGATGATTACCTCCATACAAGCGATGGAGCACCACTTCGATCTGCTGCCGATTCCGGTGCGCTATCGGGCATCCGGCGCCATCGATGCCTGGACTGCCGTGCGGCGTCTGGCAGGCCGCGAGGGTGCGAAATTCTCGGCAGCACTGGCCGATCCGCGCGGTGAGGTCATGGACCTGAGCCGCCATCTGTGCGAACTCGTTAGACATTGTCTGGGCGAACCACCACCGGATGAAGCCGAACATGAATTCGCGGACATCTACACCCGAAGCGCTTTCAGTCAGGCCTTCTGGCTTAGACGCGGAGCGTTGTACGAGCCGACCGCCGCGCTGCATCGTCTGCTTGAAGTAAGCGATATCGCCAGCGACGTCCCGTTGTCGCTGCTGCGCTTGCCTGCACCTGCCATTTGTATCGTTCCGGAGCCTGCGCTGCGCGACCACCCCAATGGTTTTAAAGCCGTGATGGTGTTCGAGCACTGCGCTCCATGCGGTTGGGAGGAGCATGCGCGCTGGCTCACGTTTTGTGTCTGGCCGCACGAGGACGATCCCTATCCGAAGCTTCACGTGCAATCCTTAAGTCTCTATGCTGGCGCCGATAGCGGATCAGTTGAAAAGGCTTTGTCCCACGTGTGTGAGCGTTACAGTCTTGAGGGCGAGGCCTTGGCCTCCTGGCAGCGCGTTCTCGACTACGTAGTCAAAGTTCTGCTTTATCTCTCGCTGGACGTTTCCCCCGTTATTCACGAGCGCCCCTATAGCACGGCTCCACGCAAGCCCGCCGCCTTGGGCAAACGCAAACGTCTTGAGCAGCATGTAGCGAGAGAAAGCCTCTACGACCGCTACGTCGTCGGCCCAGCCGCGCTCCCCGAGCGGTCAGAGCCAAGCGGCAGCAGCGAGGGCAGCGATCGAGAAACGCGGGCGCACTGGCGGCGCGGTCACTTTCGCATGCAGGCGCATGGACCCGCCGCGGCTCGGCGCAAGTTGATCCTCGTGATGCCGGTGCTGGTGCGCGCTGATCGTCTTGGCTCGGACTGCCTCCTGTAGTGTTGTTCCCGCGAGCAGTGGTAACGTGGTAACTCTAAAAACTTCACCGGATTGTCAGGCCTTTCAAACACAAAATGAAAATATCTTCATCTTCAGGGGAATTGCCTTTTGCTTATCGAATGGCGAAGCAAATGCCTATGCCGAAGGTTGGCATCGAGGAGGCGTATCGGACGATTAGGAACCGTTTGCGAAAGTACAGCGCGTCATCGATCATCGATGCAGCTTTACTGATCCTCTGGAACCCGCCGCCGAATAAACTTGAGGAAATCAGAGGCGCACCTTGGCTGACGCTGCTCATCGTAAAGTGGGCGCTTCAAGACAACGGCGTCAATTTGCGTATCGGGGCAGCAATTCCGATGGAGGAGATGAACCGCATCCGGCAGGAGCTTTGGGACCTTCCTGAGAAGGTCCGCGACAACGCTGCACCGACGAACATTCTCCTCATGCTGCGCAAAATCATGCATGCGCAAGTCGAGTTTCAGCGCCTCGAAAGCCAGGGATTCATGCGGTGGGCCGCGTTATATGCGCGAATTCCCGAAGACCGAAATGAACGTAGGCAATTCAGAGATGCCTTCGGGATGGAGCCTGACGTGTTCATGGTTCTTTCCTTTGCGCTTTATGCAGCGGTTCTTTCGGGGGAGATGCCGATAGAACGTGAATGGATGCTGCCGATGCGCGAGACGTATGGTGCGAGCGTCGACCGTATCTATGAAATTTTTTCGCGTGACATTGCAAGCTTGCGAGAGGAGTTGCAGAAGGATGCAGCGCAGAAAATTCGTGGAACAGCAGAACTCTATGAATTCCCATACGTGAAGCGGTTTCCGCTCGTCACAATGCGAGACGGGAAGATTCATTGCTGGCATCGGCTCGTTTTCGCACGAGGCATAGAGGAAATTGTCCACCTTCGCCTTTCGGAACTTTACGGTGGAGAATATACGCTCTCGTTCAGCCGCGTATTCGAAGAATACGTGACAGAACTTGTCGTCGAATCCGGATTGCCCGTGCTGTGCGAGACGGAATATAAGGCGATTGCAGGAGGGCATGCCGCTGCGGTTGAGGCGGTTATAGCAAGCGACAACTGCAATATCTTTGTTGAGGCCAAGATGAGCCTGTTCGCCGATGACGTGCTTTTGCAGGATAGCCCGATCGCCGCTTATCAGAAGACCAAACGCGTACGTGACGCAATCACTCAAGGCTGGAAGGTTGGCGAGCATGTCAGAAAGTGCGCAGGGCTTGGTGAGCGCTTTCAAAAGCCGTACGATTTTCTACTGGTGGTGACCAGTCGTGAGTTGTTCGTCGGCGGTGGAGAAATGCTACAGCGCCTTTTCCCGCCGGAAGAATTTGGTTATCCCGATGAAAATGCTGCGCGCCGCCTCCCCCTTTCAAATGTGTTCGTGATGGGTATCGAGGAATTCGAGCGTCTGATTGGCAGTGTGAAGGCGGGCGAGGTCAATCTGTCCGAACTGCTCCATGAAGCCGCTATTTTGAATCATGACGGCCCTACCTCGCGGATTTTCTTCAGTGACTTCCTGAAGAAATACGTCAAGGCCTGGACAATACCCGTGGTCTTGGAAAATGCTCAAGGTAAGGTGGATGGACAAATCGAGTCTGCGTTGGGGGCGAGTCCCGAGCATACAGCTTGTTGACCTGACCATTCGTGCCAGAACGGTTGCGAGATTCGTCCTGCGTGTACCCTAACGAAATGAAAAATCCCGCTGGCAGTAGGGTTAAATTCCGGCAAAGCCTGCTGACGCTGACTCCATCAACAGGATGAAATAACTGCAGAATCTCATGCGTGCGGCAGCGCGTCATTTCCTTTCCAAAGCGACAAATAAATGACGTGCCGCCACGCACAGTCGCTAACAGTGATAAAGAAACTAGGTACCCTAAGCAGACTACTAACCTGGAAAGCAGCAACCCGGCGCTGACCCCGACCGCTAACACCAGAACCTAGCAACCCGGCATCGCCCCCGGCCACCTACCTCAGAACCTGGTAACCCGGCACCATCCCCGACCGCGACTCCCTCCCTCACCCCCTACCACCCGTATTTCAACTCCACACCAACATAGTCGGCATTACTACCACCCACCGCGCGGATAGCATCGCCGACCTGGAAATGCACCGCCTCGACCGCGCCGATCAGGTTCGCCGCGATGGTCCAGTCCGCGCGCAATTGCACGTACATGCCGGTCCGCAAGCTGCCATGACCGGCCGTCCCCGGCACGGGCACCGATCCTTGTGCATACACGGCATCGGCCGTGGTCGCGCGCCACTGGAAGCCAACGGCTGCCAGCAACGACAAGTTGCTCGCCGGCTTCAACGTGATGCTCGGCTTGACGTGAATCAGGTTGCTGTAGCCGGTGTAACCCGCCAGCGTGAAATAGTAGCCATTGGGGAACAGCGGGTTGAACGTCCCTATCCGGCCATCGCCCGGGTGACGATCGCCCGATGCCGCATCGATCTGAATGCCCGCGCGCGGCGTCCCTGGAACATCGCCGAAGGTATAACCCGCCAGCGACCCGAGCGCCCACGCACCAATCGTGCTGTTGCCAACATGCCCACTTTGCAGCATGGTCTCGACATCCCAGTCCACCTGTCCGCCCTTGCCCGTGTAACGCAAGTCGAACACGTCCCGGCGCTCATCGCCCGCAGCATCAATAAAATGTGCGTTATCGCGGTTATAGCGCGAGTAGTACCCGGACAGGTCGCCCGGTCCCACGCCCTGACGCTCGAAGCGCACGCCGCTGAACGTGAGGTGCCGGTTCGAGACGTCGTCAAAGTCGCTGACGTCACGGTTCTGCACCGGCTGCGTGGCATAGGCTATGAACCGCCAGCGCTGTATCTCCCAGTCAGTCCAGAGCCCGTCGAACGCTTGCCGGACATTCGGGCCATCACGGACGGAAATGAAGCGCTGCAAGTCGAACGCCATCTCCTGACGCCCCAGCCTGAACTTGAACGTACCGCCCCCGAGCGCTCCGACGTAGGTGATGAACGCTTGCTCGAGATCGAGCGGGTTCTTGTCGACCGGCGACACCGAATCCTTGCCGTAAGGCTGGGCATCTTCGATCTGCGTGAAGATCTGCAGATGGTCGCCGAGATGGATATCGGCGTGTACTTCAGCGCGTTGCAGCAGGTACGTATCAGCACGGTTCGCACCGACGCCGAACAACGCGGCATCGTTGACTTCCAGCCGCTCGCGCAGGTTCGCGCCGAGCGAGAGGTACGACGCCGGATCGCCACCCAGCGGCATGTACTTGAGGCCGTCCAGCGGCTCGCGCGGCACGCACGGATTCGCGAGCACCGACCAGTCCTCTTGCCATCGATTAAACAAGACCGTGGGGCGTTTAACGTCGCAGGTCGTCACTGGCGTGGGCGCGGGAGGTGGTACGTCGCCCGCATCCGACGCAGCCCGAGCGTCCATTGCCGCGCCGCTCGCACTCACCGCCAGCGTAAAGCCTAAAAGCGCCAGCAATCGTCGCGTCTGCGTCATTGAGCAGTCGTGTCGTGAATCTCGGCGATATACCCACCCGGAAATTCGACGATCGACGTCTTGCCCTTATCAGTCTGATACGGCGTAAACAGCACCTTAGCGCCTGCCGCCTCGGCCTTCGCCAGCGTCGCCGCGAGGTCGGTCACCTGGTAGCCTGTCGTCTCGCGCCCGAACGGAAATGGCAGCTTGCCGTCGGTCACGAACACCATCATCTTGCCAAAGCCCGATTCAATCCGGATGCAGCGCATGGTCTCGCCCGGACGCCCGATGACGCCGGAATCCGCATGCCGATCGTCTGACACAATCTTGCCTTGCGAGAACCGCACGAACCGGCGCACGAAGTTATCGACGGACGTACGGGACATGTACACGCGATTGTCCGGTACCGATTCAAGCGGCCCATAAGACGGTGCTTTCGTATGCCAGTACAACTGCATGTTCAAGCCGCCGGGCCAGCGGATCAGCGCGTCCTTGCCGATAGGGTCATCGAACGGTTCGACGATCACATCCGCACCCGCGGCATGGGCCGCGTGCACGGCCTTATCCATGTCGGTCACGAGATAGCCGGTCCGCTCGTCGCCGAACGGATACGGAATCGGCGTCTGGAACGCAAACACGGACAGCATGCCGACCGGCGTCTGCACGTATTGCGATGCGGTCTTGCTCGGCGTCGGCGTCACGGTGAAGACCGCGCGTGGCGAAGCCTTGCCGCCGAAGGTCGCCAGGAAGCTGTTGACGAATGCATCGATATCTTCGTTGGACACATACACGTGGGTCGTATCGTACTGAGGACCAACGGATACGTTCGTGCTCGCCGCCGGCTTGAGTTCGGCTGCGGCCTGGGCAACACCGGGCGCGCTCGCCGTGCCGAGCAACACGCAAACGAGGGCGACCGCGGCCGCAAGCCGGGAAACGGAAATGCGCGACATGGAAAAGCTCCTGTTTTTGTCCTGCTTCTATTCGATATAAAGGGAGATAGGAAAGCGGTGCGCTTGATTCACTTGCCACCGTTTCCCGGATCGGTGGACGGCGATGGCTTCGCCGATGCGGGCGTCTCCAGTTGCCGGACCTGAACGCTTTCCGGGAACAGATGAGCGCGCACCACCGGTATCGTATGCTCCCCGAGCACGATACCCAGCAATCCTGCGAGCGCGATCAACGGCGGTGCGGGTGACTGCACGCGCACCAGGCAGTACAGCAGGCCGACCACAAAGCCTGCTGCAAGCGAAATAAGATAGGGCATCGTCAAGTCTCTTGTCTAAAGCAAAACTATTCTTTCCAGTCGGAGCCGAGAATCAGGCCGCAGAAATTCACGCGCCGATAGTTGGGATCGCAGCGTTCGAGCACGTCGGCGTTGACCGTCCCGAATGTGGTTGCGGGACGGTTCGCCATCGCCTGCGCGAACACGTCGATGATCTGCTGCTTGAAGCCCGTACCGCGCGGATATTCGACCAGCACCGCGTCGCGCTCCACGCGACCGACCTCGTCGAAATGCATGCCGAGCAGATCCGTTTCGACACCGGCCGCAACCAGCCCGGTCAACGCGGACATGTGCGAACAAATGCCGAACGTGGTGTGCAGTGCGATCGCATTCCAGACATCGGCGACATCGTCATCGGGTATGTCATAACCCTCGAGAAAATCCCTTACCGCATTGGCGCTGTCCACTTCGAAGCGCATCCGGGAATCGCGATATAGCGAGGTCAGGCCCATGTCATGAAAAAGCGCAGCCACGTACAGCAACTCGGCGTTGAAGACGAGCTGCCTGCGAACACCGATCAGCGCCGCGAACAGGAACACCCGCGATGAATGGCGATAAAGAATATCCGGCTCGATAGCGCGCGCGGCGGCAGCCGCTGCACGCGCCATCTTGCTGTCTGGAATCGCGATTCCCGCGATGCGCTTTGCCATCGCCACCTCCTTGGGCCAGCCTGCACGAACCCTCTGCTCATGCGCCCTCAAGCGGCCTGAATCGTCCTTGATTCTCCACGACGCTTCAGAACGCGAAGCAACTGCAGCCGAGCGCGCCCCAGAACCCGTTTGCATCGCTGACGGGTACCTGTTTGCGCCATGCCCACATGTGACCATGAGCATGAATGCCGCACAGGTTGACGCAACTGTCGGCGCACGCCTGCTGGAGGATAGTGGCGGGCTGGTATCGGCTATAACCGCCGAACTCGGCCACCGGCGACCATGACGGACTGACGGGTAACGGCGGCGGTGCAAGCGAGCTGAACTCGGCGTCCGCATGAACCACCTTGCCGTTGACCACGGTCAGCACTGACGATAGATACTTGATCCGCGTTTCATCGACTGTGAAATAGTCGTCGGTGAGCGCGGCGAAGTCCGCGAACTGCCCGGGCACCAGCGCGCCCTTACGGTCCTCTTCGCCCGAGAACCAGCTGCTGCCCACCGTATAGCGGCGCAGCGCTTCCATCCGGTCCAGGCGGTCCTGCGGTGCGTACATCTGCATGCCACCGACCGTGCAGCCCGACACCATCCAGTAGAGCGATACGAACGGGTTGTAACTTGCCACGCGCGTGGCGTCCGTACCCGCGCCTACCGGCAAGCCTGCTGCCAGCATCTGCTGAATCGGCGGAGTCTTGGCGGCTGCCTGCGCCCCATAGCGATGAACAAAATACTCGCCCTGAAACGCCATGCGGTGTTGAATAGCAATGCCGCCGCCAAGTGCCGCAATGCGGTCGATGTTGCGCCGTGAAATGGTTTCGCAATGGTCGAAGAACCAGCGCAGGCCATTGAACGGTGTGTCCTGGTTGACGCGTTCGAAGACGTTCAGGAAGCGGTCGACAGACTCGTCATAGGTCGCATGCAAACGGAACGGCCAGCGGTTCTGTACCAACAGCCGCACGACCGCTTCAAGTTCCGGCTCGAGCGTCTCCGGCAGGTCCGGACGCGGCTCGAGAAAGTCCTCGAAATCAGCCGCGGAAAAAACCAGCATTTCACCCGCGCCGTTCAATCGAAGGAAGTCATCGCCCTCGCCTGGCTTGGTCATCTTCACCCAGCGCGCGAAGTCCTCGATCTCCTTCTTCGCATTCTGTGTGAAGAGGTTATAGGCAATGCGCAGCGTCAGCTCACCACGCTTGGCCAGCCCCATGATCACGGCGTAGTCATCGGGATAAGCCTGGTACCCACCGCCCGCATCGATTGCGCTCGTGACGCCAAGCCGATTGAGTTCGCGCATGAAATGCCGCGTCGAATTCACCTGGTCGTCGTAGGCAAGCTTGGGTCCCTTCGCGAGCGTCGCGTACAGCAAACCCGCGTTGGGGCGGGCAATCAGCATGCCAGTCGGATTGCCGCGCTTGTCGCGCTGGATCTCTCCGCCCGGCGGGTCGGGTGTGTCCTTGGTGTACCCCACTGCACGCAGCGCGGCCGCATTCAGCAGTGCGCTGTCATAGAGATGCAGGATGAACACGGGCGTGTCCGGCGCAATGGCGTTGATCTCTTCGAGCGTCGGGCCGCGCCGCTCCGCGAACTGCAGCTCGTTCCAGCCGCCGATCACGCGCACCCATTGCGGTGCAGGCGTACGCGCAACTTGCCGGCGCAGCATGTCGAGCGCATCGCCAAGCGACGGCACGCCGTCCCAGCGCAATTCCATGTTGAAGTTCAGGCCGCCCCGGATCACGTGCAGATGCGAGTCGTTAAGTCCCGGGATGACGGTGCGCCCTTTCAGGTCGATACGTTGAGTGCCGGCGTGCGCGAACTGCATCGCGTGAGCGTCGTTGCCGGTGGCGAGAATTTTTCCGTCCTTGACCGCGAGTGCCGTCACGAAAGATCGCTTCTCATCCTGGGTAGCGATCTTGCCGTTGAAAAAAATGGCATCCGCGGACGCAGCGGCAGGGGTGGGCGCTGTCATCGTCGTCCTCATGCTTTAGGGTGCGCGACGGCGGCGAACGTGGTTCACCGGAAGGTAGGAACCATGGTTCGCGCCGTAAGTTGACGTGCGTGTTCTTTAAGCTTCGTCGGACTTTCAGCCGCCCGCTTCGCTCGCGTGCTCGCCGAGGATCTGCTTCGCGTAACGCACGCCGATACCGTATGCGCTATGCGCCTTGAAGATATCCATGCAGCCGTCATACGTTTCACCGCGAGCCCAGTCACGTTGCAGCTCGCACATGAATTGCAACGAGGTCATGGGCACAGCGCCCGCCTGGATGATGCGTTGCACGGCGCGCTCATGCGCTTCTTCCGTGATGTCTCCGCACGCGTCGGTCGGGACGTAGATCTCGTACCCTGCGGCCAGCATCTGCACAGTCGGAAACGTCACGCAGACTTCCGTCCACAAACCGGCGATCACGATCTTCTTGCGCCCGGTCGCTTCAATGGCCTTGCGGAAGTTCGCGTCTTCCCAGGAGTTCATCGAGGTACGGTCGATCGGCTTTTGCTCAGGGAAGACTGCCTGAGGTTCGGGGATGAACTCGCCGCTGAACGTCTGCGCAGCGATCGTCGTGAGGATCGTGGGAACGTTGAACAGCTTGGCGGTTTTCGCGAGGACCTGGACGTTGTGCACGATGGTCGTGCGGTCATGCGAATGCGTTCCAAAGAACATCTGCGGCTGGTAGTCGATCAGCGCGAGAGCACACGTGTCGGGGGTGAGTAATTCATGCGGCATGGAATGCTCCTTGGTCTGGCCTCAGACTGAATCGGCACGGCGACGCACGCCGCCGTGGAAAATGTCGATAACCGAAATGGCAGGCGTTTGCCGCATCTCGATTCCGCTTCGAGGCTACAGAGAGGGAGTCTTAAAGTCCTGAGGCCGACCTGAATCCTTCTTAAAGGATCGAGCCGCTCGTGCGTTGATGCGCCAGCACGGGCCAGGCCGCGTGTGCCAGCGCGGCAGCCTTGCGCTCGCCGTTGTCTTCGAGTTGCTGCAGCGCATAGGCCCGCGTGGTTGCAAGCAGGCGATAGCGCGAAGGAACCGTCCCGCTATCGTGAATCACGAGCGACTTCGAGACGAGGCCGCCAAGCGCGTCGAGGATCTCGGTTTGCGAAAAGCCGTGGGCGGCCACCATGTGGCAGGCTGCATCGAAGGAAAATCCGTTCAGGAAGACACCGAGCCAACGCAGCAACGTACGCTCGGTATCGTCGAGAAGACGATAGCTCCAGTCGAGCATGGCCTTCAACGTCTGATGGCGTGGCAACACACCCCTGAAGCCACCCGTCAGGATACGAAAGCACTCGTCGAGATGGTCCACCAGGACCTCAATGCCGAGCACTGCCGCACGCGCCGCCGCTAGTTCGATCGCAAGCGGTATGCCGTCGAGCCTTCGGCATACAAGGCCGGTAAGAAAGATGCTGCGTTCATCGGAAGAAAAGCACGGATCGATCGTGCGGGCGCGGGCAAGAAATAGCTGCACCGCACTTGTTTGAAGGATCTCGTCGCCAAGGCTTGCATCGGGGGGCACGTCGAGCGACGGCACGTGATACAGCACCTCGTCCTGGATGCGAAGTGCCTCGCGGCTGGTAGCCAGCACGCATAACGCGGGGTTGACGGCCGTCATGGCACGGGCCATTTCCGCGGCCGCGTCGATCACATGCTCGCAATTGTCGAGCACAATCAGCACACGACGGCCAGCTATCTCCGCTGCGATCAGATCGGACGACAAGCGGCCCGCAGGCAACTTAATACCAAGCGCACCGGCCAGTGCTTCCAGCGCGAAACGCGCATTCGACACCGAGGCAAGCGGTACGAACACCACGCCGTCCGGAAAACGCATGGTGGCCTGACCTGCAACCTCCAGCGCAACCCGCGTCTTGCCAATACCGCCCGCACCGACCAGCGTGACAACGCGCCCGGCATTCAGTCCGCCCAGCACTTGCGCGACCAGGGTTTGCCGGCCAATCAAAGCCGATACACCGGCAGGAAGCATGATCGAAGCGCATGGCAACAAACCTGCGGCGGTTTCATGCTGCAAGGGCGCCTCTTCATGCGCCAGCATCAGCCGATAACCGCGTCCTGGCACCGTCTTGATCAGATCACGATCTGCACCGAGCGCCTTGCGCAAGGCAGCAACATGCACCTGCAGATTGTTTTCCTCGACCACCGTATCAGGCCATACGCGGCGCATGATCTCGTCCTTCGAGACCAGCGTTCCCTGTGCGCGGATCAGCAGCTCGAGAATGTCGAACGCGCGGCTGCCAATGCGCAGCGACTCGCTGTCAAGCTGGATTTCCCTGCTTTCGAGGGAGATGAGAAGTTGCCCGATCCGGACCATCGCACGCTCGATTCCGAAGAGTGACGGATGAAAAAACAGGTCACGGTAATAAGCGATTCAGATGGCAAATCTTACGGCACGGGAACGAATCAAAGATTGAAAAATTTCGATTCCACCCATCGAAAATCTTGATGTGTTTGCGGTTCGCAAGACACACGAGCGGTGCAATGCATGGCAGCGTGGAAGAGGTTTTATGCCGGCAAGCGTTGCCCGCATGTCGATGGAACCCTGCGCTACTCCTCGGCTTGCCGGGTGGATTCTTTAAAAGGTCAGATCATGCAGCTTGTGCATGCCTTCGCGCAGCCAGTCCAGCAGCGTGCGTTCGGTGCCCACCGGCGCGGGTATCTCGGTGTTCAGCTTGCGCAGGGTGTCCTGCTGTTCCGAAAGCAGCTGGCACATCTGCTGGCCTATTTCCGGCCGGCTCTTCAGCAGCGGCGTCAGGTCCACCTTGTCCAGCCGATAAAGCACCGCTCGCGTCAAAGCCGTGACTTGCGCCTGAACCGGCAAACCCGCCAGCACGCCCGCTTCACCGATAGAATCTCCAGGTCCCAGGCGCACGGTTTCGACCGGGCCGGAGGGTCCCTTCACGATCACCGACATGACACCCGACTCGACGATCATCAGATAGTCCATCACCTCCTCTGACGCGACCACCACCTGATTTGCTTCGTATTCGTGACGGGACAGTCTGCCGGACAGCGCTTCGATCTCTTCAGTTTTCAAGGCACGGAAGAGATCGACATGTGACAGGAGCCGTTGCCGGCTGTCGGCAGCGTCGTGGCGTGGCGGCCGTGGACCGCTCAGTGGCCAGAGGTCGATACCCGCAGCTGCGAGATGACGATGGCAAAGATCGTAAAGCTGGTTCGTCACGACCACAGACTTGCCCATGTCGTCGATATAAACCGTGACCTCGTATTCAATCGAGTTGATCGAGGCTCTCTTGACAAGCGTATAGGGTGCGGGTGTTTGCAGAATCATATTGCTTCCCGCTACCGCGCGTTCCAGCGCACCAAGGACGGTAGCCGGACGTTCTTCGGGTGAAATCTGCAGCGCGATGGACACGCCGTGCAGCGCAACGGGACGGCTGCTGTTGGTGATTTTGGCCTTGGCCGCCAGACTGTTGGGGACGATGACAACATTGCCCTGTGAAGTGAGCAGGTGGGTCGCCCGCCAGTTCATCTCCAGCACCTTGCCGTCCACGCCATCCACTGAAACCCAGTCCCCAATGTGATACGGCTCGGTCGTGTTCAGCACGATCCCGGCGAACACATCGCTAAGTGTGCTTTGTATGGCGAGACCCACCACGATAGCCAGCGCACCGGAGGTGGCTACCAGTCCCGTCACCGGCAAACCCAGCACGAATGCTAGCGAGGCGACGACGGCGGCAAGAAAAACCAGCGCACCGAGTACGTCCTGGAAAAGGCGGTCCTTGTGCCATTGGCGCGATTGGAACGCTGCGTCCAGTGACATCGTAAGAAGACGCGCACCGAGGAGCCACCACGAAACCTCAAGGATCTGGGCCGCAAGATGGCGGCCCGGGGACTCAGGCCATGGTGCCGGTGTGAAGGGACTCAGGGTCGATCCGAACATCAGCAGCGCACTCAGCAGCGCGAAGATCACCAGTCTGAGCAGCAAGCGAAGGGTGTCGTTGCGTGGAAACGCTGCGCGCCAGAGCACGACGTTCACCATGACCAGCACGAAGCCAAGAACCAGCGGATCTTTCACAAGACTGCTCCCGACATAGAGGACCTTCAGCGTTACCGCACCACGAACGGGCGAGGACCGGTGTTTGCCCGCACCTTCACCGCCTGCCAGCCCGCTCGCGCTTCCACCCACGCGGCTACTGCGAGCAAACGCTCGTCGTGTTGTGCCGCGCCGACCAGTTGTGCGCCGAGCGGAAGACCGGCGGGCCCAAGGGCGATTGGCAGGCTGATAGCCGGAACGCCCAGGAATGTCCATGGAGCGCACAACGAAGCGTCGCCGGTATAGTCGAGTTCGACTGGCGCTTCCCCTGTAGCCGGCGCGACGAGAAGCACGTCAAACCGCATCTCTTCATGCAACCAGCGGTCGAAGAGATGAGCCAGCCGCACCTGCGCAGCCCTCGCTCGCGCATAGTCGATGCCCGATATACCGCGGCCCTCATTGATCAACGACGTCATGACCGGGCTGACCAAGCCGGGCGACCGGTCCAGAAGCGGACCATGCACCACCGCCGCTTCTACCGCCAATATGGCCGATACCAGCGGCCCTATGTCCAGCAGTTCAGCCGGCAAATCGACCGTGACGACCTCCGCTCCATCGGCTTCCAGTTGCCCCGCCAGCCGGGCCAACGCGCTGTCCTGAGCCGGTTCCATCGCGGTGCCGACCTGCCTGCGCAGCATGCCGATACGGATGAACGCACCGCCGTCGTTGCCCTGGCTTTCGTTTTTGCTACGTATGTGTGAAGAGTGAAAGTCCTGGTCGTCGGAACCCGATACGACTTTGAAGGCGTATGCCGCATCTGCGACGTTGCCAGTGAAGATTCCGATGTGATCCAGCGATGGCGCCAGCGGCAACACACCGGTTCTGGCAATACTTCCATAGGTCGGTTTGAACCCCACGACACCGCAATACGCTGCTGGGCGAATAACAGAACCAAACGTCTGGGTCCCGAATGCAAGAGGAACAATCCCCGCCGACACAGCCGCGGCAGAGCCGCTGGACGAGCCGCCGGGCGTATGCTTTTCATTCCATGGATTGACCGTCGGACCCGGCTGGCGCCAGGCGAACTCTGTTGTAACTGTCTTTCCCACAACGGATCCACCTGCCTGCCGCAAGCGCGCCACCAGTACCGCATCGGTCTCAGGCGTGCGGCCCGCGTATGCCGGCGAGTTGTACTCGGTCGGCATGTCCGCCGTGTCGATGAGATCTTTTATGCCGATGGCAATACCCGCGAGCGGCAACCCGATGTCGGTTTGATTGACCACCGGCGCATCCGGCAGATAACTGAATGCGTGCAACCACGGTTGACTTTGCCGGGCGGCCTTATCGGCGGATTCAATGCTTTGCTGGATCGTCAGAACACCGCTCTCGACAGCACGGCGGATGTCGAGCAGGGTAAGTGCGTTTGCTGGTTCAGTCATCTCGTGAATAATCCCGGTATGGTTTTGTATTCCGTGGCCTAAACGCGCAAGGCCTAAGTATGCCAGTCACTTGACTCGAGATAATAATGGCAAAGGAGGCGCGTAGCTGCCAACTACCGCTAGCGGGGCTGTCTTGAAGCACGAACGGCTAAGCCGGGCGTTTGCCCGGCCTTAAGGATTTTCTCTAGGAAGCTGAATCAGCCTCCGAACGCTAAGCATGATTGACGCACCGTCATCCCTCCCTGAGCGGTTGCGTCGCAGGACGCACGCGTCGGCCAGCCAAACCCCATACGATCGCAGCAATGACCAGGGCGAGCACGCCCGCAACGCACAGCGCCGACGCGAAACCACTCGCGAAACTTGCCGGAGCCGCGGATGCCAGGAACGCCTTTGCGGCTGGCGCTAAATGCTCGGTCGCGTGAGACGCGTCTCCGGCTAGCAATCTGGACATGAAGTCGGCATCAAGCGAATTCCTCACTGGGGGAGCATTGGCCAAGGCTACGTCGAGCGCCGTTTGAGTCCGCGATGCAAGCACGGCGCCAAGCACCCCTACGGACGTGACAATCGCAGTAAACCGCGTGGTCGTGCTGATGCCGGAAGCCATACCGGTTCGATTGGGCGGAACGCACGCCATGATCGCTTTCTGCGTATCTCCGTTTAGTATGCCGGCGCCACAGCCCGTGACGATCATGCCAAGTGCGACCAGCCAGTATCTTTGATCCATCGATACCGATGCGGTCAATAAATTCCCCGCGCCGATCAGGCCAAGCCCGACTGTCAGCAGCGTAACGCTGGAAAGCCGGCCTGCGAGCCACGCCCCTACGTAGGGGCCCGCGATCATGGCAGTGGCAAACGGTAGCATTCCGATACCCGCGCTGACCGCCGGCCATCCAAATGCATTCTGCAGATACAACGGCAGGAACGTCATCATGACCTGAGCACACGCTGCATAGCCGAACATGCTAAGCACAGCAGCAACAAAACGCGCCTGACGAAACAGCGACAGGTCAATCATCGCATGAGCACGGTTCTTTTCCAGCTTCAGGAAAGCGATAAGCAATCCTGTACCTCCTGCGAACCTGACAATCGTGGGAAGACTTTTCCAACCGTCTGTTTGTGTTCCGATCAGTGCCCAGATTCCAAGCGCCAGGGAGGCACCAAACAACAGGCTCCCGATTACATCGATTGCCCCCGCTTGAGGGTTGCGCGACTCGCGGATAGAGCGGTGCACGCACCAGGCGAGCACCGAACAGACAGGAAGATTCAGGAGGAAGATCCATCGCCACCCGAGCCACTGCGTAATCACGCCGCCGACTAACGGCGCGACCGTGGTCGCCAGCCCCATGCACATGCCCCATACCGCCCAGGCGCGCGCTCGCGAGGGTCCCTCCGGGAAGGTATGGGCTATCACGGCGAGCGCGGCGGTCAGCAACATCGACGCACCCACGCCCTTTACCGCACGAGCGAGATTCAGGAAAAGCGCGGTGGGTGCAAGCCCGCATCCGAGCGATGCCAGGCAGAAGACACCCAGACCGACCATCATCAGTTTTTTTCGGCCGAAGCGATCGGCTATGCCGCCGGCGGCCAGCAAGCACGATGCAAAAGCGACCATGTAGGCACTCACGACCCATTCGACGTCAGCAAAACCCACGTGGAACGATCGCGCGATCGATGGAAGGGAAACGGCGACCACGTTGGTATCGAGGACGATCAGCGCACAGGTTGCCGAGGCAGTGCCCAAAACGAATCGCGCTGCCTGTGTGCTCAACGCCGGGTTGAGATCCGTGTCCGGAGAATGCTCATGGTTTATAGGTGTACTTCCTCGAAACATGCATACCACCATCGAAATGTAATTGGTGGTTGTAATGCTATCTGTACCCGTATTAATCGTCACTAACGTAAGATCACTGAATTATTCACGAAAACGTTAATACAGTGAAACTCGAACTTCGTCATATCCGATGCTTTGTGTGCGTTGCCAGGCATCTCCACTTTGCCCGCGCGGCTGAGGAGCTGGACATTGCACCGCCCTCGCTCACCAAGCAGATTCAGGAAACCGAGCGGCTGCTGAACGTGCGTCTGTTTCATCGGACCAAACGCAGCGTTGCGTTGACTGCGGCAGGAGAGGCGTATTTGCCTGAAGCGCTGGCCGCGCTTGCCCACTTGTCACGCGGGCAGGAACTCGCCGCGCTGGCCGAGCGCGGAGAGCTGGGCCGGATCGAGGTGGGATACGTTGCGTCGGCGGCATTTGCGGGTGTGCTTCAAAACACCGTCCGCGGATTTCGCCGTGACAATCCCCGCATAGAGATGGTCATTAGCGAACTGGCGATGGACCGCGTGCCGGCCATGCTTGCTGAAGGTCTTATCGACGTCGCGTATGTCAGGCCGCCCCTGCATTATCCAGAGGGCGTCCAGGCGATCACGCTGTATCGCGACGATTTCATCCTGGCAATTCCTGAAGACTCGTTGCTGGCTGAATCGGCGAGTGTTTCTCCCGCCCAATTGCGTGACTGTGTTTTTGCTCTGCCTGAGCAGGACTTTGGGACGTTTGAAGTCGGGCGCAGAGGGCGCTTTCAACCGCAACTGGGCCCGAGGCCCGGACCGTTGGCCGCAGTACTAGCTTGTGTTTCGCTAGGGGGAAATGTTGCAGTGGTGCCGCGTACGCTCAGCGATTGCGTTTCACTTCCAGGCGTGGTTTATAAGGCTATTGCTGGAAAACCAATCGTATCAGAAGTTGCCATGGCATTTCGCCGGCATGAACGTGCGCCTGCTGTACACGCGTTTATCAGTTATACGAAACAGTTGATGGTCGGTTGAGCCGGATCGCATGGTTGGGGAAAGAGATCACCGCTGCCAGCCGAACCATCTATCGGCTGGCAGCGGTCAAGCTTCAACAACCGGCCGCTCAGGTCACCGGCGCCGGATTAAACAAAGTAAGCGCGTTATGCAGCTTCAAATGCTCCGCACACGTCTCCTTGCGTCCGCTCGCCACGTCCAGCATCAAGCGGAACAATTCCCAACCCACGTCTTCAATCGTCGCGTCGCCGGTTGCTATGCGACCCGCGTCGATATCCATCAAGTCATGCCAGCGACGTGCCAGATCGGAGCGTGTCGCGACCTTGATGACAGGGACTTCTGCCAGGCTATACGGCGTGCCGCGCCCTGTGGTGAACACGTGCAGATTGATACCGGCGGCAACCTGCAGCGTGCCGCAGATGAAATCGCTCGCAGGCGTTGCCGCGAAGATCAGGCCCTTCTGCTTCACCTTCTCGCCGGGCGACAACACGCCCGAGATAGCGGAGTTGCCCGACTTGATGATCGAGCCCATCGCTTTCTCGACAATATTCGACAACCCGCCTTTCTTGTTTCCCGGCGTCGTGTTGGCGCTGCGGTCCGCGCCGCCGCGCTTCAGGTACGTGTCGTACCACTGCATTTCGCGGATGATCGCCTGTGCAACCTCGGCGTTAGCGGCGCGGCTCGTCAACTGGTCGACGCCATCGCGGACCTCGGTCACTTCGGAAAACATCACCGTCGCGCCCGCACGCACCAGCAGATCGGTCGCAAAACCAACTGCGGGATTCGCCGTGAGTCCGGAGAACGCATCGCTGCCGCCGCACTGCACACCGATCACAAGATCGGCGGCAGGACAAGTTTCGCGCCGCCGCTGGTTCAGCCGTTCGAGATGGTGCGTAGCGGTACGCATGATGGAATCGATCATCGACTGGAACCCGACGTGCGCATTGTCCTGCAACACGACAACGTCGCCATTCGAATCGTCGCCTGCCGTCGCAATCGGAATCGTGCCGACGGGCATCAAACGCTCAGGCTGCAGCTTTTCGCACCCAAGGCTCACGATCATCACTTCGCCGCCAAAGTTCGGATTCAGGCTGATGTTGCGCACGGTGCGGATAGGCACCATGGCATCGGGGGCATCGATAGCAACACCGCAACCGTAGGTATGTTCGAGCCCGACGACATCATCGACGTTCGGATAGCGCGGCAACAGTTCCGCCTTGATCCGCGCAACCGCATGCTCGACAACGCCCGACACACATTGCACGGTCGTGGTGATCGCAAGAATGTTGCGCGATCCGACGGTCCCGTCGGCGTTTCGATACCCCTCGAACGTGAACCCTTCCAGCGCCGGCATCTCGGGTGCCGCGCGCGTGGCGATCGGCAGATCCTCCAGGCCCGGCGGCTCCGGCATCCGGATCACGTGTTCGTTGATCCAGCTTCCTTTGGGCAAGTCCTTCAACGCGTATCCGATCACCACGTTATAGCGCACCACGGCTTCGTTCTCGGCCAGATCGGCGAGCGCCACTTTATGGCCTTGCGGTACCCGCTCGCGCAACACGAGACCATCGGCAAACACGGCGCCTTCGGGCAAGCCGCCGTCGTTGACGACAATCGCGACATTGTCGAGCGGATGAACACGAATGTAGAGAGGAGACTGTTCCATTTCAATCGAACCTTAAGATGACTAATTGCGACTACTCGCCCATCACTGGCGCTGTTCCTTGACGCGTGAAACGAGTTGCGTCGGACTCACGAACTGCAGCGCGATCAATACCCATACCAGCGTGATCGCCATGTAGATCATCGCCATTGCATCAATGGATTGAGGCGCCCGCACGCCCGTCGAAAAGACCGCGTAATACAGCGCGACCACCAGCGTCTGCGTGGTCGGCCCGGCGGTAAAGAACGTCAGTTCGAACATGCCGATAGTGCGAACCAGCACCAGCAAGCCCGCAGCCAACATGCCGGGCATCAGCAGCGGCAGCAGCACATAGCGGAAGTACTTTGCCGTGTTCGCCCCGAAGATACGCGCGGCCGCTTCGAGGTTCGGATCGATCTGTTCGATGAACGGCGTCATCACGAGAATGACGAAGGGCAACGCAGGCACAAGGTTCGCCAGGATCACGCCGCTCAATGTCCCGGCCAGTCCGACCTTGTACATGACGGTTGCCATCGGGATGCCGTAGGTGACGGGCGGGACCATGAGCGGCAGCAGGAACACGAGCATCGCGAAACGCTTGCCGCGAAATTGCACGCGGGCAAGCGCATAAGCGGCCGGCACGCCCAGTGCGATCGACAGGAGCACCACTGCGCCGACGACCTCGACCGTCACCCACAACACGCTCGCAAGCTGGAAGTCGGTCCATGCCTGCGCGTACCAGTGCAGCGTGAATCCCGCCGGCAGCAGCGTGCCGAACCAGCGCGTCGCCACCGAGTTGACGGCAACGGTTGCAATCAGCAACAGGACGTTGAACAGGAAAAACGCCATCGCGCCCCAGACGAACATCTTCCAGAGGCGGTCACCAAGGCTTAAGCGCGGCTTCATCGGCTTGGCCGGTTGCGCACCGTCGTTGCGGCTGTCGCGAGGCGCCGATGCATGAGTAGAAGCCGTCCAGGCAGGTGCATGATTATCGGACGCCATCAGCCTTTACCTCCGGTCACCGGACCTGTGTAGAAGAAGCGGCGCGTGCTCAGCATGCCTGCCACCACCAGCAACTGGACGAAGCCCATCACCATCGCTATCGCGGAGGCGAGGGAATAATCGTAGCTTTCGAATGCGGCTTCGGCCGCCGCTATCGAGATCACACGCGTGGGTCCGGCAGGCGCACCAAGCAGCACGGCCGATGGAAACACCGAGAACGCCTGCACGAACGACAAGCACGCGGCCATGGTCAGACCGGGCATCAGCAGCGGCAGGTAGATCTGTCGAAACTGCTCCCAGGGACTCGCGCCCAACGTGGCCGCAGCACGCGCAAGCGTGGGGTCAATGCCGGTCACATACGAGAGCGTCAGCAGAAAGGCAAACGGAAACCCCGACACGATCAGCGATATCAACACACCCCAGTAGTTATGCGTGAGACGCACTTCGTCGCCATATAAATGCAGTCCATGCACCGCTTGCGAGAACCAGCCGTTCGGACCGAAATAGGTCAGCATGCCGTCAGCGATCAGCACCGTGCCCAATGTCACCGGGATCACCAGCAACGTGGTGACGAACTTCTGATAAGGCGAGTTACGGCGCAACGCGAATGCGACCGGAACCGACAAACCCACGTTGATGATCGTTGCCGGCACCGCAAGCTTCAAGGTCACGATGATGGTGGGCCACATCGCGGTATCTGTGAAAAACGCGATGTAGTTCGCGAACGCGGAGCCGCCGTTCATCGGCTGGAACGACAGCACGAGGCCGTACACGAACGGATAAACAAACAGCGCGAGGATGAAGATCAGCGCGGGAGAAACCAGCCACGCTTTGGCGTCGCGCGGGACTGCGGCCGGAAGGGGAGCGTTAGGCAGGGTCGGCGAGCTCATGGCGTTTCTCCGTCATACACCAGCGTGCGCGATGGCGGAGCCCGCAGGCAAATTCGTTCACCCACCGTCACGTCACCCGTCACGCGTGCCCACAAATTGCCGAACGCAGCCTTCACGCGGATCAGCGAATCGTGGCCACCGTATTCCACGGTCAGCACCTCTGCATCGAACGCGTTCTCGGCTCCTGGCGCGGCGCGTTCCAGGTCTTCGGGACGCATCGCGACACTCACGCGCTTGCTGTCGAAGCCGGCCATCGGCATGCCGATCAGCCGCACGCCGTCCGAGCTCACGGCCACCCCTTCGCCCTGCATGCCTTCGAGCGTAAATTGCGCCACGTTCCGATACCCCATGAAGCGCGCGACATGCAGGTTGCCGGGCCGTTCATAGATTTCCTTCGGCGATGCGACCTGCTGCACGCTCCCCTCACGCATCACGACAATGCGGTCGGCCATTGAGAGCGCTTCGTCCTGATCGTGGGTCACGTAGATCGTCGCGCGTCCCAGTTGGCTGTGAATGCGCCGGATCTCGGCGCGCATTTCAATGCGCAGTTTGGTATCGAGATTCGACAGCGGTTCGTCCATCAGCACGAGCGCCGGTTCGATCACGATCGCGCGAGCGATGGCCACGCGCTGCTGCTGGCCGCCGGACAATTGCCCCGGCAGCTTCTTCTCCTGACCGACGAGCTGCACCATCTGCAGCGCTTCATAGGCGCGACGCGCGGCTTCGCTCTTCGCGATGCCGCGCATCTTGAGGCCGAAACCGACGTTGTCCAAGACGGACATATGCGGGAACAGCGCGTAGTTCTGGAACACCATGCCGAAGCCGCGTTTTTCCGGCGGCAGGACGTCGATACGCTGGTCGTCGAGCCAGATCCGTCCGCCGGTCAGCGGTTGCAAGCCGGCGATGCAATTGAGCGCGGTCGACTTGCCGCATCCGGACGGCCCGAGCAACGCGATGAATTCGCCGCGCTGGATGTTCAGGGCAAGACCACGGAGCGCCGCGACCGCCTGACCTTCGGCGTTCATGAAACTGCGGCTGACCGAATCAAGACGCAACTCATCAAACTGATGCTTCATGGCAGGTTCCTGAGGCTAAGAACGATACCGTGCGACGGGCTTGAAACCTTCCTCGAGCCGCCGCACGGTCTTTATAACTACTTCGTCATCCGAATTACTTCGACTTCTGCGAGCCGATCTCGCGGTCCCACTTCTGGAACGCGGCGACCATTGCCGCGGCGTTCAACGGCACCACATGCGGACGGTCGGCAAGCAGCTTCGCGTATTCCGGCCGGCCGTACTTCTTGATGACGTCCTGGCTCTTCGCCGGGGCTTGATCAATCGTCACGCCCTTCACTGCGGGACCCGGATAGAAATAACCGTCGTCGAAGGTCATGGCCTGCTGTGCGGGTTCAAGCATGAAGTTCATCATCTTGTAGAGCACGTCGAGCTTTTCCTTCGGCACGCCGTTCGGGATCACCATGTAATGGGCGTCGTTGACCCACGTCATGTTGTCGAAGGCCTGGACCTTGTATTCAGCCGGCACGAGGCCGAGTGCGCGCGGGTTGATATCCCAGCCGGTCACGGTGACCGTCATGTCGCGCGAGCCTTCGCCGAGTTCCTTCATCACCGCCGACGTACCACCCGGGTAATACGGAATGCAATCGTTCAGTTGCTTGAGGAACGCCCAGGTCTTGTCCCAGCCGTTGATCGGGTCTTGCGGATTCTTGTCGCCGAGCACATACGGCAAGCCCATCAGGAAGGTGCGGCCGGGACCGGAATTCGCCGGACGTGCATAGATCAGCTTGTCCGGATGCGCCTTGCACCACGCGAGCAGTTGCTCAGGCGTTTTCGGCGGATCGGTCACCTTGGCCGGGTTGTATTCGATCAACGGACCCGCCGGCATGTACGTCACTTCAATGCCATAGCCTTGCGCCACGTCCTGCATCTTGCGTGGACCGGGTGCGTATTTATCGAGTACGCCGGGGAACGCCGCGGCCTGATCGGGCAGCAGTTTCATCCACAGCTTTTGCTCGATACCCGCAGCAAGCGCGTCCGTACCAGTCAGCACGAGGTCGATATCCGAGCGGCCGGCCGCCTGCATCGCCTTGATCTTGCCGGGCAACTGCGGTGCGGGTGCGTTCGTGAACGTGATGTTGGAGACAAGCTGCGGGTACTTTTCCTTGAAGGCCTCGAACGCCTTCTGCGTCAGTTGCAGGTTGCCCGCGACGTCCACGATGTTGATCGATACCGGCTCCGCCGCGTGCGCGGCAGGTGCGGTGACCATGGACACCGCAGTGACAGCGGTAAGCGCAGCCGCAGCGCTCAACGCCATGCGCAGTACCCCCAGCTTCGCCGACAAACGGCCGGTCAGAATCATTTCGTCCCCTCGCTCTTTGTATGGATTTTATTGCGGATCGATCAAGTCCGATGCCGCCACGCGACACAAATCAGCCGCAGCCAAGGTCAGCTTCACGGCGCATTTATCGATGTATGTTGTCGTATGAGAACATAACTGTGACAGGACGCATTTTCTATCACCGTAAACCCTTAATCGCGATGGATTCAGTCTGCGGGGAAAGGTCGGACAGATATCGTTCTATCCCTTATGGATGGTCATTCCCATGATTTTAAAAAGCGCGGAACCAGATCGATCCGAAGCAGCTAAGTCTCGAATAACGGTGTTGCTATCAGCGATCACGTTGTACGACAACCTATCTTTTGGGCGAACAAAGAAACACGCGTTTAGTAACACGGAAAAAACCAATGAAGGGAATTATTGCCCGAACGGGCCGCTCCCCGGCGCGCGAGGCGCCGGGCAAGCCTGGCTGCCAGGTCAATCTCAGTGACTTGCCGAGGCCGGATGCATAGGTGCATTGGACGGGACATCGGCGGACCCACCGGACGGCGCATCGGCTGGCGCATTGACGGCTGGCGTTTCAGCCGCACTCGCCTGCCCGCTGCCTGACGCAGCGACCGAAAACGCAAAAGTATTAATACCGCCGACGCTGGTAACAGACACCTTGCCGCCATGCATTTCCGCCGTCGCCTTCACGATCGCCAACCCCAATCCATGGTTCTCGCGGCTATTCGTCCGCGAGACCTCGGCACGATAAAACCGGTCGAACAGATGATCGAGCACGGCGGACTCAATCGGCTCGCCCGGATTGGCCACAGCGACGCGCACCTGGTCGCCTTCACGCGTAATCGAAACCTTGATAATCGATCCTTGCGCGCAATGCTGGATCGCGTTCATCAGGAGATTGATACACGCGCGGCCGAACAGCGACTTGTTCACCCGCACCAGCGCGTCACCAGTGGAGACGGCATGCACGTGGGCTTCCTCCAGCGGAATCTCCAAAAACTCCAGCGTATGGGCGACTTCCGCGGCAAGCGATGTGTCCACCAGCCCCGTCGCGCGTTCGCCCTGATCGGCCCGGGCGAGGAACAGCATGTCGTTGATGATCGCCCGCATGCGCTCGAACTCTTCCAGATTCGACTGCAACGTGTGACGCAGGTCATCGACGGAACGGTTGCGGGTCAGCGCCACCTCGGTCTGCCCGATCAGGATGGTGACGGGCGTACGCAGCTCGTGTGCAACATCCGCATTGAACGACTCGAGCCGTCCGTAAGCGCCATCCAGACGCTCAAGCGCGCCGTTGAATGAATTGGCGAGATCGTTGAGTTCGAGCGGCAGTGAACGCGTATTCAGCCGCTGCGAACGATTGTTCGGGCTCACCGCCGATGCGTCCCGGGTCAGCCGAGTAAGCGGCGCAAGCCCAATCCGGGTAACCGAATAACTCAGCAGCAGAACGCCGAGGCTGCCCAAAGCGGACAACGCGGCAAGCGCAAAGCCAAATGCGCGCATGGTCCGCGCGTTGGCCGAATAACCGGCGGCGACCTGCAGCTGCACGGCGGGTCGTTGCATGTAAGCGGGAATGACGACCGTGTTGGTCAGCATATCGCTTTCGCTGCCACCACCGGGGCGCACCCGCGCATACCCGCCCGACCACCGATCCATCACCTCGCCCGTAACCGGACTGCTGTAGTGAAATGACGGATCGGGGCTCGACACGGAATACAGCGTGGCGCCATCGTGCGGCGTCATGTCGGTGAGTTTCTCACGCGCCATCTTCCATTTTTCTGGCGTACCCGCGTGATAGACAATAATCCGCGCGATCTGCGTACGGTCGTCGAGCGACTCGCGCAAATGCTGTTCGAGTTGCGTGCGCAACACCAGGAACAAGCCGCTTCCGACCAGCGTGAAGACAAACAGCGCGACGGCCGCGAACATGAAAGCCAGACGCCGGGCGATAGATCGATTCATGATGTTCCCGCTTCTTCGCGGACCTCCAGCACGTAGCCCATGCCGCGCACCGTGTGCAGCAGCTTGGTCGGAAATGGGCCGTCCAGCTTGGCCCGCAGGCGCTTGATCGCAGTTTCCACCACATTCGTATGACTGTCGAAATTGACGTCCCAGACCAGTTCGGTGATGGCCGTCTTCGACAGGATATCGCCCTGGCGCCGCGCCAGCACGCTCAGCAACTGGAATTCCTTGGCCGTCAGGTCCAGCCGCACGCCGTCACGGGTGGCGCGCCGCCCGATCAGGTCGACGTACAGGTCGCCCAGCGAGATCAGCGTCGACTCCTGCACGCGGGTACGCCGCGCCAGCGCATGCAGCCGCTCGACCAGTTCCAGGAAGGAGAACGGCTTGGTCAGGTAGTCGTCGGCGCCTTCACGCAGGCCACGCACCCGATCGTTGATCTGGTCGCGCGCGGTCAGCATGATGACGGGAGTGGCCTTGTGCGCACGCAGCGACTTCAGCACGCTGAAGCCGTCGCGTTTGGGCAGCATCACGTCGAGCACGATCACGTCGTAGTCGAATTCGATCGCGAGATGCGTGCCTTCCTCGCCGTCAAGGGCTACATCGACTATCCACCCCTGCTCCGTCAAGCCGGAGCGCAGATAGTCAACCACCTTGTGTTCGTCTTCCACGATGAGCAATTTCATGCGCGCCTTCTTATGTACGTATTCCCATTATAGGAAAAACGTTTTCTCTCATCCTGCGGCGAGTGGCGAGGCCCGGTCTAAGCGCCCTGTTCTGCGCGGCCCGGCGGGTTCACGTCACTCGCATGTCAAATCAGTTTGGCGGGTTGGTCGTGGCCGCCGCCGTTTTCTCCGGTGCTGCCGCGTTGACATCCCAGCCGCCCCCCAGCGCCTTCACCAGCGACACCGACAGCGTCCATTGCTGGCCATGAATCTGCACATCCTGACGCTGGCTGGTCAGCAGCGACTGCTGGGCGGTGATCACGTCGAGGAAGGCAACCAGGCCGCCCGAATAACGATCGTTGGCGAGCGAGAGCAAACGCTGCGCGTCCGTCACGGCCTCCTGCGACTCCTTCGACGCCGCATCGAGCACCGACAACCCGGTCACGCCGTCCTGCACCTGCTGGAACGCATTGAGCACCGTCTGCCGATAGTTCGCCTCGGCCGCCTGATAACCCTCGCTCGCAAAGTCGACATTGGCGGCACGACGGCCGCCATCGAAGACGACTTGCCCGAGTGTTGCGCCCAGCGTCCACATCAGCGTGGGCGCGCTCAGCAGGCTGGCGAACTGCGTGCTTTCCCAGCCGATACCGGGCGTCAGCGAAAGGCTCGGGAAAAACGCGGCCTTCGCCACGCCGATCTGCGCGTTCGCCGCAGCCATCGCACGTTCAGCCGATGCAATGTCGGGACGCCGCTGCAGCAGATCGCTCGGCAGTCCGAGCGGTATCGTGGGGACGGCGGTATCGATTACCTTGGGCTCAATGGCGAATTGCGGTGCGGGCACGCCGATCAGTGCGGCGATCGCGTGCTCGAACTGGGCGCGCTGGTTGAGCAGCAGGCGCGCCTGGACCCGCGTGGAATCGAGTTCGGATTTCTGTTGCAGTACATCAAGTCCGGACACTGAACCGAGGTCGTGCTCGGTGGTCACGTAATCCAGCGCCTTCTGCTGCAGGACGACTGAGCGGTTCAGCACGTCGATCTCGGCATCGAGTTCGCGCATCGAAAAGTAGTCGCTTGCCAGGTCCGTGGTCAGCACGAGCCGCGCGTTGGCGAGGTCGTCGCGTGATTGTTCGGCAGACGCTGTCGCGCCCTCGACTTCGCGGCGAATCCGGCCAAACAGGTCGGTGTCGTAGTTGATGGTCGGACCGAGCTGGATGTTGTTCTGCACCGTTGACTGGGTCGGCGTGGCGTAGTTGGTCAGCGGCCGGTTCTGCGATATCCGGAAGCGCGACCCGTTGGCGCCAAGATCGACCTCGGGCACCTGTTGCGCCTTGTTGTTGGCGAGCGTCGCACGCGCCTGCGCGTAGTGCGCGCTCGCGGCTGCGAGCGTCTGGTTCTGCGCGAGCGCTTTCTGCTCGAAGCCATTCAGCGCTTCATCGTTGAAACTGGTCCACCATTCCGGGGCTATCGGCGCATGCGACGGCTCGGCGACACGCCAGTAGGAGTCGGTATGCCACGCGGGCGGAGCGTCGGCGTGAGGCTGCTTGTAGTCCGGCCCAACGGTGCAGGCGGACAGCAGGACTGCTCCGGACGCCATCACGGTCGTGCTGGTGATCAGAGTCCTGAGGGTCTTCAGCCGTGCCGGCAGGATCGGCCACTGAACCGGCCATTGTCGCGCGCGCTTCACGACGTCCCCTTCTTGGCGGCTTGTTGCGGCGCGATCAGGACGTGGTCGCCGTCCGCGATGGAATCGCTCGGATTGATGATGATCTTGTCACTCGCTTCAATGCCGCTTTCAATCTCGAGCGACTGCCCCAGATCCTGCGCAATCACGATCTTGCGCAAGTTGACCTTGCCGTCCTGGTCGACCACTGCCACCCGCGGTCCTTCGGCGCGGAACAGCAGCGCATTGCCCGGCACCAGCAACGGCGCCCGCACGGTAGCCGGCAGCGCCACCTGTACATACGCGCCCGGCCTCAGCTTGCTGTCCGGATTGGGCAGCCGTACTTCGATCTGCAGCGACCGGGTCGGGACATCGATTGCGCCGGAGATATTGGCAATCGTTCCGTGGAACTGCTGGCCCGGCAATTCCGCCTGCGTGACGATCACGTCCTGCCCTTGCTTCACGTTCTGCGCGTAAGCCTGCGGAAGCTGTACATAAACTCTCAGCGGGTCCGACTGCGCCAGCGCGAAGAGCGCACGGCTTGCACCGCTGCCCGCATCGATCAAATCACCCACATCCACGTTGCGCTGCGTCACCACGCCGGCGAACGGAGCGACGATACGCTTGAACGATTCAAGCTGTTTCAGGCGCTGCAAGTTGGCGTCGGCGGCGGCGAGATTCGCGACGTCCTGGTTATACGTGCTCTCGCGTTCATCGAGTTCCTGCTGCGACACGGCATCGCGCTGACGCAGTTGCTGCCAGCGCTGGAACGAACTCTTCGCGAGCACGAGGCTGGACGCGGTCTGCTCGCGTTGCGCCGCGGCCTGCTTCAGTTCCTGATCGACCTCAGGCGTATCCAGGTCGGCGAGCAACTGGCCTTGCTTGACCCGCGCGCCAATATCCGCATACCAGTGCAGCAGATAACCCGTGGAGCGCGCGTAGATAGGCGACTCCACGTAGCCGCGCAACGTGCCCGGCAGCAAGGTGTCGCCGCCGCCCGCCGCTTGCTTCGGCACGATGACATTCACATACACCTTCGCGTTTTGCTGGGAGGTCACCGCCACCGAGTGGCTTTGCATGACATCCGACACCACGGTGCGGCCGGCGCCCAGTACGAGCAGGATCAGCACCACGATGACGGCGATCTTCGCGCGTTTCCATTCACGGCCACGGGGCGGCAATGCGTGCCCGTCCTCGGTATTCCTTGCGGGAATCGCCAGCGAAGCATGAGTTTTTTCAGTCATATCAGTCAGCCATATTTAACTTGGAGCATGCTCGCCGGCGCCGTGGCCCGGGCTATCTTGACCAGGGTGGCCGCCGCCATGATCGTCGTGGTCACCCGCCGAACGATCACGGCGCCGGACCAGCCGGCTGTGAATACCCGCAAACACGAGCGGCACGAAAAACAGTGTGGATACAGTAGCAAACAGCAATCCGCCGATCACCGCGCGGCCGAGCGGCGCATTTTGTTCAGCGCCTTCGCCGAGTCCGAGCGCCATTGGAATCATGCCGATGATCATGGCGAACGCCGTCATCAGCACCGGCCGGATACGGCTCGCGCCGGCTTCCAGCGCGGCGGTCAGCGGCGGTGCGCCGGCTTGCAGCCGCTGGCGCGCGAAGGACACCATCAGGATACTGTTCGCGGTCGCGACGCCCATCGTCATGATGGCGCCGGTGAGCGCCGGAACGCTCAGGTGCGTGCCGGTGAGGAACAGCATCCAGACGATACCGGCAAGTGCCGCCGGCAACGCGCTGACAATGATCAGCGGGTCGACCCACGACTGGAAATTCACCACGATCAGCAGGTACACCAGCACGATCGCCATGGCCACGCCGACACCCAGGCCGAAGAACGACGAGCGCATGGTCGCGACCTGCCCGCGTACGGTGATCTGGCTGCCGCGCGGCAGGCTGGCGCGTGACTGGTCCACGAGCTTGTCGACCTGCCTCGCGATACTGCCGAGGTCGCGCCCTTCCACGCTCACGAACACATCGATGACCGGGCGGATGTTGTAGTGCGTGACCACCGCGAACTGGCTTTTCGGCGTGACCTGGACCAGATTGCCGAGCAGTTGCGTGGGCCCGTTGACGCTGCCGGAAACCGGCGTGCGCAACAGTTCGTCGATTGATGAAACCTGATACTGCGGCGTCTGCACCGCGACCGAATACTCCACGCCATTCTTGTTGTTGAACCAGAAACCGGGCGCTGTCTGCGAGCTGCCCGACAGCGAGATCAGCACGTTCTGCGCGACGTTGCTGGCCGTCAGGTTGAGCTGCTGCAGCCGGGTGCGGTCCATCTGCAGGTTGAGCGTCGGTTCGTCAAGCTTCTGCTGGATGTGCGTGTCCACCGTGCCGGGAATCTGCCGGATCGCCTTCATCAGTTTCGCTGCGACCGCGAAATTACCCTGCTGGTCCGCGCCGGAAATTTGCACGTCTACCGCGGCCGGGAGACCGAAGTTAAGGATTTGCGTAACGATGTCCGCCGGCTGGAAGAAAAACTCAACACCGGGAAAACGCTGCGGCAACACGGCGCGCAACTTGTCGACAAACTTCTGCGTGGGCTCGTGGTCCGCCGTCAGCGCCACCTGGATTTCACCGTCGAGCGTGCCGATCGTGCCCGCGTTGCTATATGACAAGTTGATGCCGCTATACGGCAAGCCGAGGTTATCGAGGAGCGTGGTGAGTTGATCGGCCGGCACGACCTCTCGCACCACTTTCTCCACTTCGTCCGCGAGTCGCGCGGTTTCTTCGATCCGAGTGCCGGTCGGCGCACGCATGTGCAAGCGGATATCGCCGGAATCGACCGTCGGGAAGAAGTCTTCCCCCAGCGCGAATACCAGTCCTACCGACAGCACGCAAAAGCCCAGGAACGACACGGCGAAAATCCGACGCCGCACGAGCAATGTGCTAAGGATCACGATGTAAGTGGCGCGCATGCGCTCGAACCCGGCATCGAAACGGTGATACAGCCGCATGAACAGATTCGGCTTCGAGCCGTTTTTCGGCTTGTGCGCGTGGCCCATCAGCAGCATGGCGAGTGTCGGCACGAGCGTACGCGACAGGATGTACGACGCCAGCATGGCGAACACCACGGCTTCGGCGAGCGGCACGAACAGGAATTTCGCCACGCCGGTCAGGAAGAACATCGGCACGAACACAATACAGATACACAGCGTGGAGACCAGCGCGGGAACCGCGATTTCGCCGGCCCCTTCCAGGATTGCCTCGTGCAGGTCCGTGCCCATGTGCAAGTGCCGCTCGATGTTCTCGATGGTCACCGTTGCATCGTCCACCAGGATACCCACCGCGAGCGCGAGCCCGCCCAGCGTCATGATGTTGATGGTCTGCCCGAGCGCGTGCAGCACGAGCAATGACGAGAGGATCGACAGCGGAATGGAGACCGCGATGATGCAGGTGCTGCGCCAGTTGCCGAGGAACAGCAGGATCATCGCGGCCGTCAGCGCGGCGGCGATCAGCGCTTCGCGAATCACGCCCTGCACTGCTGCCTTGACGAACACGGACTGATCGAAAAGCGGCGTGATCTTCAGGTCCGGCGGCAACGACGCCCGGGCATTCGGTAACAGTGCATAGAGCGAATTGACGATGGACAATGTCGACGCGCTGCCGTTTTTAAGCACCGAGATCAGCACGCCGCGGTGTCCGTCCTGACGCACGATATTCGTCTGCGGAGAGAAGCCGTCGCGCACATGGGCGACCTCTCTCAGGTAAGTGGTCGCACCATTGAGCGTGCGCACCGGAATGTCGTTCAGCGCCGCAATGGTGGCGGGCGAACCATTCATGTTGATCGTGTATTCCTTCATGCCGATCTTGGCCGTGCCGGTGGGCAGGATCAGGTTCTGCGCGTTGAAGGCGTTCACTACATCCGACGGCGTCAGGCCTTTCGCCAGCAACGCACGCGTGTCCAGATCGACCGACACCAGACGGCTTTTACCGCCATACGGATACGGCACGGCCGCGCCGGGAATAGTCACCAGTTGCGGGCGCAGGAAGTTCAGGGCGGTGTCGTTCAGGTCCTGCTCGGAGAGCGTGGGACTGGAGAGTCCCAGCTGGATCACCGGAATACTGGAGGCCGAATAACTGATCACGAGCGGCGGGGTGGCGCCCGGCGGCATCTGCTTTAACTGCGCCTGCTCGACGGCCACCGTCTGTGCGATGGCTGTCTGGATGTTCGCGGTCGGTTGCAGGAAGACCTTCAGGATGGCGATGCCCGGCAGCGACTGCGACTCGATATGTTCAATGTCGTTGACGGTCGTGGTCAGGCTGCGCTCATTGACCTGCGTGATGCGGTTGGCCACGTCCTCGGCCGACAGGCCCGTGTAAGTCCAGATGATGCTGACGACAGGAATGTTGATTTCCGGCAGGACGTCGACCGGCGTTGTCAGGAGCGCAAACGGCGTTGCTAACAGGATCAGGATGGCCATCACGATAAACGTGTAGGGCCGCTTTAGCGCAACGTTGACGATCCACATTGAGACGCGCTCGAAAAAAGCAGGAAAGGAAAATGAACCGCTGGAATGCGACGACGCCGCTTAAGGCCGGGCCGCGTAGGCAGGGCCTCTCACGCAAGGCCGCTTAAGCAGGGCCGCTTTAGGCAAGGTCTAGCATACGGCGAGCCGGATCGAGTGCGGCCCGAAGCCGTGCGGCCTTTCATGCAGCCAACAGGACACCGATAGACAACTCACGCCCCGATCTTAACGGGCAGGCGCCAACGCCTACATGGCGCCAAAATGGCAGAAATGTCAGGAAACGAATCTTTCCTCAGATTTTTCAGAGGCAAACGTTTTCGCGTAATCAGGGTGCACCCGCACTGCTTTCCATATTCGATAAAAATAGAAGGCTTTACGCCAGTTTCGAGTCCACCCACGACATGAATGCGGCCACGAGCGGCGCCTCCGTCAGTTCATGCCGGCACACCCAGTAATACGCATGCTTGGCCGGCACGGTGAGTCTGAATGGACGAACGAGCGTGCCATCGGCGAGATCGTCGCGCACAGAAAAGCTATCGCCTAATGCTACGCCTTGTCCCCGCACTGCGGCCTCGATACCTACATGCGCAATGCCAATTTCAAGGATGCGCAAACCTTCAAGCTTGTCCGCCGACGCCTCGGCCAGCCATCGCATCCACGACTCGGCGTACTCGCAGAACAAGGTCCGGTTCGCCAGGTCCTGCACCGTGCGAAGCGCGCGCGGCCCGTTCATCAACGCCGGGCTCACGACGGGGAACAGGACCGGATGCATGATGAGCTTGACGTCGCGATCACGCCAGCGGCCCTCGCCGTATCGGACGCAGAGATCAACATCGGATGAGTAGATTTCCTTGTCGTCGTTGGACGGGATCAGTTTTAAGTTAACTGCGGGGAAGTGTTCGAGGAAGTCGCCGATGTGCCGCGCGAGCCACCTCGACGTGAACAACATCGGGGCAGACACCACCAGCTCCCCCGCAATGACGGGCGACTCCAGCCTGACGACGGCTGTTGCGATCATGTCGAACGCGTTCTTGACTGGCTGGAGTAGCGCCTCGCCGGCAGGTGTCAGCTTCACCCGCGCCTTCGAGCGAATGAACAACGAGACGCCCAGGGTGCTCTCCAGCACGCGCACCTGATGGCTGACCGCGCTTGCCGTGACGTTGAGCTCCTCGGCCGCGCTCGCAACCGTCCCATGGCGTGCCGTCGCTTCGAACGCACGCAGGGGATTGAGCGGGGGCAGCCGATGGCGCATAAGCAAGTCTGCAGAAAGTGTATGAACGGGAGATGCTGAGAAAAATTTGATTTAAAGCGAATTTAATTCTCTCTACAAGCAAAAAACTTGTTTGCGTAAGCTTAGAGTCATTCTTAGCGTCATTCCGAACCGCATTCTTAGGCAAGCACATGAACACACCAGATACAACCGAACGCCTCTGGGGCGGCCGCTTCAAATCAGGGCCCTCGCTGGCGCTGGAAAACCTGTCCCGCTCGGACCCGAGCTTCTTCCGTCTTGCGCCCTACGATCTCGCCGGTTCGCGCGCCCATGCGAACGAACTAAAGCGAGCCGGCATCCTCACCGCCGACGAGCTTCAACAACTGCTCGACGCAATGCAGCAAATAGAGACCGAGTTTGTTGCGGGCGACCTCTCCCCTATCCTGGCCGACGAAGACGTCCACACCTTCCTCGAGCGCGAACTGACGCAGCGGCTCAAAGCGATCGGCGGGAAGTTGCGCGCGGGCCGTTCACGCAACGATCAGGCGGCGAACGACCTGCGGCTATATCTACGCGACAAGGCTCGCAAGCTGGCACTGTCGGTGATCGAATTGCAGCACGCGCTTGTTGAACAAGCCGAGGCGCATGTGGAAACCATCGTCGCCGGCTTCACGCATTTGCAACCGGCACAGCCGATCGTTTTCGCCCATCAGTTGCTCGCGCATGCGCAGTCGATCTATCGTGATGTCGACCGGCTGGTGGATTGGGATCGCCGCAGCGCGCGTTCGCCGCTGGGCGCGGCGGCACTGGCAGGGTCCGCGATCTGCTTGCGGGCCGACCTGTCAGCGCAGGAACTCGGCTACGACGGCCCGTGCGAGAACTCTATCGACGCCGTCGCCTCGCGCGACCACGTTGCCGAGTTCACGTTCATCACGAGCATGCTGGCGGTCAACCTGTCGCGGCTCTCTGAAGAAGTGATCCTGTGGACGTCCCGCCAGTTTCGCTGGGTCGAACTCGACGATGCTTATGCAACCGGCAGCTCGATCATGCCGCAGAAGAAAAACTCGGATATCGCCGAGCTGACACGTGGAAAAGCGGGCCGGTTGATCGGCAACCTGAGCGGCTTGCTCGCCACGCTCAAGTCGCTGCCGTTGGCCTATAACCGCGATCTCGCGGAAGACAAGATTGCCGCGTTCGACAGTATCGATACCCTTGAACTCGTGCTGCCCGCAATGGCCGGTATGATCCGTACCATGCACGTGAACGTGGATGAAATGCGGCGCCAGGCGCCGCTCGGGTTTACGCTCGCCACCGAAGTCGCGGACTGGCTCGCGCTGCGCGGCGTGCCGTTCAGCGAAGCGCATGAGATCACCGGTGCGCTGGTGCGGGCCTGCGAACAGCAGGGCATTGAACTGAGTGAGGTGTCGGTGGCGACGCTCGCAGCGGTGGATGCGAGACTTGAACCCGGCGTCCTCGATCACGTCACGCTGGACGCCGCCGTCGCAGCGCGCAGCGGTTATGGGGGCACCGCGCCTGCGCGCGTGGTCGAACAGATCGTGCGCTTGCGCAGCGCTATTGAAGAACAGGTCGCGTGGGCGGCTGACTACAAGGGACCTTCATGCTGAGCGCATCGAACGACCGGCCATCGGCGTCCGGCAACGCCGACAGTTTCACCGATATCTCGCACTTCGAGCACGTGCCGCGGCGGTACTACGGGCGTTATCTCGCCTCGGTGGTGATTCTCGCGATCGTGGCTTATGTCGTCGTGGCGTTCGCGCGCGGGCAGATCGACTGGACGGTCGTCGGGCGTTTCCTCACGGCCAAGTCGATCCTTCGCGGCTTGGCCAACACCATCGTCATGACGATCCTCGCGATGGCGCTGGGCATCGTGCTTGGGGTAATCGTGGCGATCATGCGGCTCTCGACCAACCCCGTCGTTCAAGCAGTCGCGCATGGCTACGTGTGGCTGTTTCGCGGCACGCCGGTGATCCTGCAATTGTTGTTGTGGTTCAACCTTGCGCTGGTGTTTCCGGTCATGGGCATCCCCGGCCTGTTCGAATTTCGTACCGTCGACATCATGACGCCGTTCCTCGCCGCCCTCCTCGGCCTCGGGATTAATCAGGGTGCCTATACATCGGAGGTCGTGCGAGCGGGATTGCTTTCCGTCGATACAGGCCAGTACGAAGCCGCGAAGTCGATCGGCATGCCGAAACTCCAGGCCCTTCGCCGCGTGATCCTGCCGCAGGCCATGCGCGTGATCGTGCCGCCTATTGGCAACGAACTGATCGGCATGGTGAAGCTGACCTCACTGGCAAGTGTGATCCAGTACGCGGAAATGCTGCATAGCGCCGAGAACATCTACTACGCGAATGCGCGCGTGATCGAATTGCTGATGGTCGCAGCCGTCTGGTATCTGGTCATTGTCACGGTGCTTTCCTTGCTGCAGTCGCGGGTCGAACTGCGCTTCGCGCGCGGGGCGGGCCGCCCATCCGCGAAGAGATAACTACTCCACTCAACCGCGATCCCGGGTAACCATGAATCCACTAGTCAAAGCGGTCGACCTGCGCAAGTCCTATGGCGAGTTCCAGGCGCTGCACGGCATCAACCTCGACGTCGCGAAGGGCGAAGTGCTGTGCATCATCGGACCATCGGGTTCGGGCAAGAGCACCTTCCTGCGCTGTATCAACCAACTGGAAAGCATCAACGGCGGCGCGCTATGGGTGAATGGCGAACTGGTCGGATACCGGCGCGTCGAGAACAAGCTTTATCCGCTGTCTGAAAAGCAGATGGCGCGGCAACGTCTTGCGACCGGCATGGTGTTCCAGCGCTTCAATCTTTTTCCGCATATGACGGCGCTGGAAAATGTGATCGAAGGGCCGGTCCAGGTATTGAAGAAGAAAAAGTCCGAAGCCGTTGAAGAAGCGCGTGCGCTGCTTACGCGTGTCGGACTTGGTCACAAGTGCGACGCGTTTCCGGTCGAGTTGTCGGGCGGCCAGCAGCAGCGTGTTGCCATTGCACGCGCGCTGGCCATGCATCCTCAGCTCATGCTCTTCGACGAACCCACCTCCGCCCTCGACCCCGAGCTGGTCGGCGAAGTACTGAGCGTGATGCGCGACCTGGCCAAAAGCGGCATGACGATGATCGTCGTCACGCACGAACTCGGCTTCGCGCGCGAAGTGGCGAACCGCGTGGTCTTCATGGACCAGGGCCAGGTGGTCGAAAGCGGCACGCCCGACCAGGTGCTGTCGCGACCGCAACATCCGCGTACTCAAGAGTTCATTTCGGCCGTGCTTTCCTAGCGTTACGGCGCCCGTGGCAACGGCTTTTACATTGGCTTTCCCGACCTTCCGTCAACCTCACGTTCAGGCGACATTCATGATCGATTCCTTGTTCCGGCGCACCCTTCTAACCCTCGCGTTCAGTGCTGTTTCGCTTGCCTCGTCGATGGCGCATGCGCAGACGCCTGTCGCGGGCAACGGTACGCTCACGGCCGCTATCGTGCCGAACTATCCGCCGTTCGAATACAAGGACCCGGCAACCGATGAACTGACCGGCTTCGACGTCGACCTCGGCGTCGCGCTGGCCGCGAAGATGGGCGTGAAACTGAAGTGGGAAGAGACCAACTTCGACCAGATGATGAACGCGCTGACCACGCATCGCGTGGATGTGATCCTGTCGGGCATGACGGACTTGCCGACACGCCGCGAGGCGATCAACTTTCTTGACTACATCAAGTCCGGGCCGCAGTTTTATACGTTGAAAGCGCGCGGTGGTGACTTCAAGTCGATCGAATCCGTGTGCGGCAAGCACGTGGGCGCGAGCCGTCGCACGTCGTGGCCCGACGACATCAAAACGTGGAGCGACGAGCACTGCGTGAAGGCCGGGAAACCGGCGGTGCAAGTGGTGGGTACAGATGGTTCAGCCGATGCCCGCCTGCAGTTGCGTCAGGGCCGCATCGACGCCGCCGTGCAAGGCGGTGAAACGCTGCCGTATCAGAACACCCTTGAGAAAGATGCGTACGCGCCGATCGGCCAGCCGTTCCTGTCGCAATACTCGGCTATTGGCATGTCGAAGAACAGCCCGGCTTTGAACGATGCGATAAGCCAGGCATTCGGCAAGCTGATCGCTGATGGCACCTATGCAAAGATCCTGAAGAAATGGGGCTTGCAGGAGCATGCGGTCTCGAAGGTCATCATCAATTCGCAAGAGTAAGAAGGCGACCGTCATACGCTTGATTAACGCGTAAACGGAAACGGGCGTTGTCGGGGCACTCCCTGACAACGCCCGTTTTTAATTCAGCATCAGGTTACCGCTCGACCTGACGATTCCAGCGCGCGTCCCATTGCGGACGATTTGCGTTGATTACATCCCAGTCCACCACGTTGACCTTCTTCACCAGGTCGTCGAGGTTACCCAGTTGCTTTTGCATCGAGTCGGGCATTGTCGCCTGGCGGTTCGTCGGGATCTGGCGGCCGGCGCTTGCTGCCTTGCTTTGCGCTGACGCTGAAATCATGAACTGCGCAAGCTTTTGCGCGAGCGCCGGATCGGGGTTGTTCGCCACTACACATTCATCGACGAGTAGCAGCACCGGCCCTTCTTTCGGGTTCACGTAGGCCACGGGAATGCCCTTCGCCTGCAGGTCACCCACTGCAGTTGGCGTGAGCGGGAACAGGCCGGCTTGACCGGTCTGGACCATCTCTGAGATCTTGGCCGAGTTGGGGATGTACTCGATCACGTTCCGGCCCACGGTGCTTTGCCATTTCGTGAAGCCCGGTTCGACGTTCTTTTCCGAGCCGCCTTCGAGCCGGTTGATCATCAGGAAGCCGTGCAGGCCGAACGTGCTGCTCGATGCCGACTGGAATACGACCTTATCCTTGTATTTCGGATCGGCGAAATCGAGCCATGACGTGGGCGGCGCCCAGCCGTTCGCCGTGAAGAGCTTCGTGTTGTAGGCGATGCCGGTCATGCCGAGCTGCACGCCCGCGCCGATGTCGTCCTTCATGCGCGCGAACGGATAGAGTTGCTTGAGTTCGGGGCTGTCGTCGAGTTTTTGGCAGACGCCCATGCTGACTGCGCGCGCCATCACGCCATCGTCGAGGAACACTACGTGGATTTGGGGTTTGGCTTTGTTCGCCAGAAGCTTGGCGAGAATGTCTGAGGATGTGCCGGGGACTACGACTACTTTTACGTTGTTGGCCTTTTCGAATTCGGGCAGGACTTCGCTCGTGTAGGCCTTTTCCATGGGGCCACCGTTCATGCCGATGTAGATGGTTTTGTCTTCGGCTTGCGCGGGCGAGGAAAGGGCTGCGGCGCACAGGGCGGCTATGCCCACGCTGGCTACTGTATGAAACGCTTTCATTTACTAATCTCCTTCTGACAGGGTGGTTTCGTTCGCACTTCTTGAAAATGTTTTTTTTCGATGTGGGGGACTGGGGTTTTGTGGGGTTGCTAGATCTTGGGGTTAGCGATCAGGGTCAGTGCCGGGTTGGTGCTTTCGGTGTTAGTGGTCTGCATGAGTCGGATTTTCTCTTTATCACTATTAGCCACTGTGCGTGGCGGCACGTCATTTCTTTGTCCAAAGCGACAAAGAAACGAAGCAAAGAAAACGCTTTCAGAACGAGGGCTCATAAGTTGACCCAGCGTGCAGTTTCCACGTTTTTGGCACCCCAAAAGCACGGTGCTCGCAAGAGCGACGGATGTGTGAAACCCTCCTTCTCCGAACACGGATACCCACACGCTTCGCCACCAGTGACTGAACCTGCCCAAGGTTCACCCCGCGCTATCCGCGAAAAACCATCCTCCGAATTAGTAGGCACGCCGAACCACGTCGCCAGCCCACCAAAAAGTGAAGCCGTAGAGTAGGTAAGGCCATACTCACAAAAATTACTGCGCAAATCAAGCAACTAACCCATCAAATAATGAGGCACTAAAAGCGCGTGACGCCGTGCGGGTTTCTTGGCACTCGTGCTTGCCCGAGAGCGTACGGGGCGAAGCGTGTGCGTGTAAGAATTCGCGAGAAGGAGGGGTTCACACATCCGTCGTTCTGGCGAGCACCGTGCTTTTGGGGTGCCAAAAACGCGGAAACTGCACGCTAGGTCAACTTACGAGCCCTCGTTCTGAAAGCGTTTTCTTTGCTTCGTTTCTTTGTCGCTTTGGACAAAGAAATGACGTGCCGCCACGCACAGTGGCTAATAGTGATAAAGAGAAAAGCCAACTCAAGCAGACCACTAACGCCGAAAGCAGCAACCCGGCATAAACCCCGACCGCTAACGCCAGAACCTAGCAACCCGGCATAAACCCCGACCGCTAACGCCAGAACCTAGCAATCCAGCACCCCCAACCGCTAACCTCCGCGCAGCGCCCCCTCCAGCGCTGCGCGCCACCCACCGGCCTACGTTCCGTTCTTCGTCACGATCGGCACCCAGGCGCCGCCCTTGACCTGATACATCGTCGATGAAGCATTCTTCAACGCGCCGGTATTGTCGAAAGCAATCGTGCCCGTAATGCCCGGGAACGAAATAGCTTTCAGCACCGGACGGTAGACCTTCGGATCGATAGAATTAGCCTTCTGCATGGCATTGATCGCGGCCCATGCAGCGTCGTAACCGAACGGCGAATACGAGAGAATCGCCACGCCGAAATGCTTCTGGAATTTATCGGCGAACGCCTTGCCCTGCGGCAGCTTCTCAAGCGGACTGCCGTATTCCCACGCCATCGCACCATCAGCCGCGTCGCCGGCAAGCTTCAGGAAGTCCGCGTCCATCACGCCACCGCCGCCCACTAGCTGAGCGTTGATGCCAAGTTGCCTCATCCGCTTCGCCACCGCTGCTGCTTGCCGGTCGAGGCCGCCAAAGAAGATCAGGTCGGTACCCGCACCCTTGAGCGCGGTGAGTTGCGCGCTGAAATCGACGGTCTGGTTGTCGCTGTACTGACGCGCGATGATCGTGCCGCCCGCCGCCTTCACCGCTTTCTCGAACTCATCGGCTTCACCCTGGCCGAAGGCCGTCCGGTCGTCGATGATCGAGATCTTCTTCGCTTTCGTCACCGTTACCGCATACGTCCCGGCGGTACCGGCGTTCTGGGCATCGCTGGAAATGACGGTGAAAACGTTGTCGAACCCTCGCTGCGTAATGGTCGGATTGGTCGCCGCGGGATCGATCACCGGAATGCCGGCGGTCTGGTAGACCTGTGACGCCGGAATCGTCGTGCCTGAATTGAAGTGGCCGACAACGACAGCCACACCGCCATCCACCAGTTTTTGCGCCGCCTGCACGCCGATGCGCGGGTCGGCCTGGTCGTCTTCGGCCTGAATGACGAAGTTGGCCGTCTTGCCGCCAATCTGGATCTTCTTCGCGTTCGCTTCATCCAGCGCCAGTTGCACGCCGTTTTGCAGGTCCTTCCCGTAACCTGCGTTCGCGCCCGTCAGCGGGGCGGCAAAGCCGACCTTGACGTCGAATGTGTCGGCAGCGGCCGAGAGCGGTAATGCCCCCAAGCTGGCAGCAGCGCACGCAAGAATCCAGGCAAGCGGTTTGAGTTTGGTTCGAAGATGCACTTTTATTCTCCTTCGGGGTTGGACAGGTCCGGCGAGCAGGGCGATCAGGTTTCGCTTTCGCGTTTTGGTTTTCTCTACACGTTTCAACTCCGTTTTCGGGTTCACGACTGCACCACGGCGGGCACGCTGGGAGCAAGACGGGACTTGCCCGTGTGCGCCGCCATTATCGTGTGGACGAAAAAGCCGGTTGAGCTTGTTGAACGAACTCGCTGGCGACCCAGCAGCAGATGCAATTTAGGAAGCCAAATTACCGGCGTCTTGGCAGTTCGTCGCATCAGCAATGCGGATTTCGGCATAGCGGGTTTAAGCGGATTGCCGAAGCTCCCTAAGCTGGCACTGCCGCCGTTGTTGACCCCCTCGGGCAATACCCTGATGCAGGCGATCATCTGTCCTGTTTGCCGCTGAAGATTGCGGCACAAACCGCGCAGGCGTTGCTCAAGAGCAATGCGGAATCTCGTTATTGTTCTTATATATCAAACACATTACTTAATAGTTTCAAATAAGGAAGTTATAAAATCGTAAAGAATGACATTTGTAAGGTGATTTTTACCTCTCTGTAATTATAATGAGAATCGTTCTCATTTATATTGACGTTCAAACTTTGCGTGGGTACGATTCGCTTCGCTGGTGCCCTCTGGATGGTGGCCCGGAGGACGTTTCAGCGCTGATGTGCGGGGCTTGTCGCCCTCGTCGTTGCAACGTCTTTAGAACAATCAACACGACGCGTTAGCAGCCGTCGCAACAAGAAAGAGGATTTCGATGCAACCCGTCCAGCTCGCTCCGCGCGAATCGCGCGTTGAATCGCGACACGATTCACGCCCCGACGCGACACTGCGCGCTGCCAACAAGCGCCGTGGTGCGCCTTTCCGCCGGGCGGTGCTCGGTACCAGCCTGGCGCTGTTTGCGCTGGCTTCATCGGCGACATTCTCGGCGGCATTTGCCGCAGGCGAGCCGGCCAACCCGGACGCAACCCCTTCTGATGCCCCCGAAGCCGACCTGAACATCCAGGCGCAACCGGCGGGTCAATGGACTGGCACATGGGGCCGTTCAACTCTGCTCGGCGACATGGGCGGCATTCGCTCATTTCTCGGCCAGTACGGCGTGACGCTGCAAGCGACGGAAGTATCGGAATATCTCTACAACACGCGCGGCGGCCTGCAAACCGGCGGCACCTACGACGGTCTGACCACGGTCACCCTTGGCCTCGATACGCAAAAGGCCTTCGGGCTGCCGGGTGGCACGTTCAACGTGAGCGCGCTGCAGATCCACGGCCGCAACCTGAGCGAGTTCAACCTCGGCACGCTGAACACCGCGAGCGGGATCGAAGCACAGGACACCACGCGCCTCTGGGAGCTCTGGTATCAGCAGTCGTTCCTGAACAAAGCCGTAGACGTGAAGGTCGGCCAGCAGAGTATTGACCAGGAGTTCATGGTCAGCAGCTACGCGGCCACGTTCGTGAACACCATGTTCGGCTGGCCGGGCCTGCCGTCGTATGACATGCCTTCGGGCGGTCCGGCGTATCCGCTGTCCGGACTGGGCGTGCGCGTACGCGGCCAGATTTCGCCCTCATTGACCGCACTGGCAGGTGTGTTCGACGCAGATCCGCTCGGCAACAACCCGAACAATCTCAGCGGTACGAACTTCAACCTGCATAACGGCGCGATGTATATCGGCGAATTGCAGTACTCGATCAACCAGCCGTCCGACGGCCAGATGGAAGGCGTGCCGCAAACCGGCTTGCCCGGTACGTACAAGATCGGCTTCTGGTACAACAACGAACGCTTCGCTGACCTGAGCACTGACAACACCGGCCTGTCGCTCGCCAATCCGCTGAGCAGCGGTACGCCGCAAAACCATAACGGCAACTACAGCTTCTACGCCGTTGCGGACCAGATGATCTGGCGTCCGAACCCGGACGAACCGCGCAGCATCGGCGTGTTTGCACGCGTGATGGGTGCGCCGGGCGACCGCAATCTGGTGAGCTTTAGCGCCAACGCGGGCATTGTGATGAAAGCCCCGTTCGCCGGCCGCGACAACGACAGCGTGGGCCTTGGCCTCGCCTACATCAAGGTCGGCAGCCACGCGCACGACCTCGATATCGCGGCCGCAGCCGCAAGCGGCGGCCCGTACGGCATACGCACCCAGGAAACCGCGCTCGAGGCGACCTATCAGTACCAGGTCAACCCGTGGTGGGTCATGCAGGGCGATCTGCAATACACCTTCAACGCGGGCGCCGGCCAGAATCCGAGCGATCCCACGCAGCCGCTGCGCAACACGTTGGTCGTCGGCGTGCGCACCACCATCACTTTCTGATCGGCGTGATCCTGAACGCACGCACCCGAGGCTTTTGTATGAAACAACTTATCAAATCCCGAGCGCTTTCGGCCACGCTTTCGACCATTGCGTCAGGCGCGTTGCTGGTGGGTGGTCTTGTCAGCAGCGTGGCGCACGCAGCGCCGATCGGCTTTCTCGAGACACTGCACAAACACACCACGCTGATCAACACCGTGCCGTCCAACGGCGACCAGAACCCGTATGCGATCGTGGTCGCGCCGGTGTCGTCGGGCACGGTCAAGCAGGGTGACGTGCTGGTGGGTAACTTCAACAACGCCGCGAACCTGCAAGGTACCGGCAGCACGATCATCAACTATCATCCCGACACCAAGGAGATGACGGTGTTCGCCACCGTGCCGCGCGACCTGAAGGAGTGTCCGGGCGGTATCGGCCTCTCCACCGCGATGACCATGCTTAAGTCGGGCTGGGTGATCGTCGGCAGCACGCCAAGCAATGATGGTACGACCGGCACCAAGGGCGCGGGCTGCCTGATCGTGCTCGACAACCAGGGCAAGGTAGCGTCCACCATTGTTAGCGCGAACATCAACGATCCGTGGGGCAACATGGCGGTCGTCGATAACGGCGATCACGCTACGCTGTTCCTGAGCAATGCCGGCTTCGGCGTGGGCGGCGCGGACGGCACGCCGCCAGTGTTCAAGCAGGCGACCATTCTTCGCCTCGACCTGGATATTGCGCAAGGCAAGGCGCCGGTGGTCAAGCAGGAAACGGTGATCGCCAGCGGTTTCGGCGCGCAGGCCGACAAGGGCGTGTTCCTGGTGGGTCCAACGGGCCTGGCGTTGTCTCCTGATCAGAAGCTGCTGTATGCGTCGGACGCCATCGGCAACCGCGTAACCGAAATCGATGAACCCATGACCCGCGATACCAGCGCGGGTGTTGGCCGCGAGTTGACCGCTGATGGTTTCCTGCATCGTCCGCTCGCGATGGTGACGGCGCCCAACGGTCACTTGCTGGTTACGAATGCGTTGAACGGCCAGGTGGTGGAGATCGATCCGGCGACGGGCAAGCAACTGTATGCACGGTGGATCGATACCGACAAAGCGCAATCGCCGCCGGGCAATGGTGACTTGTTCGGCATCGCGATGACGCCGGAAGGTGACGGTTTTTACTACGTACAGGACGATGTAAACACGCTGGTCCTGGCGAAGTAGGTACGTGAAGTAAGCAAAGCGAACTAATTAGCATAGCAGGGCGACATCATGACAAACGATCAAGATCCACCGCGCCGCCGCTTTCTGAAAGCGGGCGTTGCCGCAGGCGCGGCGTTAGGCGCGGGTTCAGTCGCGCACGCCGCGACCAAGGCGCAGTTCAAGCAACCCATCGACCCGATGCTCATGGTCGAGCCGTTCTTCGGCGAGCATCAGGCGGGTATCGTGACACCGCAGCAGAGCCATACGTACGTGGCGTCGCTCGATCTCACGACCGACAAACGCGAAGAAGTGATCGGTCTTCTGAAAGAGTGGACGGATGCCGCCGCGCGCATGTCGCGCGGTGACACGGCCAAGCCTTTGCCCGCCGACGACAAAGCCGCACCCGATTCCGGCGATATCCTCGGCCTCGGCGCCGCGGGCCTCACGATCACGTTCGGTTTTGGCCCGGGATTGTTCACGCACGAAGGCAAGGATCGCTACGGTCTGGAGAAACGCCGGCCCGCAGCGCTGGTCGACTTGCCGCGCTTCAACGGCGACCAATTGCTGCCGCAGAAAACCGGCGGCGACATCCTGATTCAAGCCTGCGCCAACGACGCTCAAGTCGCATTCCACGCAGTGCGTCAACTCGCGCGCATGGGCTACGGCATCGTGGCCATGCGTTGGGCTCAGGCGGGTTTCCTCTCCGGTCCGCGTGGACAGACGCCGCGCAACCTGATGGGCTTCAAGGACGGCACCAACAATCCATCGACCGCGAAACCGGCGCTGATGAATCAGTTCGTGTGGGCCAACGCACCCGACGCGCCGTGGATGAACGGTGGCACGTACACGGTCGTGCGCCGTATCCGTATCACGCTGGAACACTGGGACACCATGGAACGTGGTTTCCAGGAACAGGTGATGGGCCGCGAGAAATACAGCGGTGCGCCGATCGGCAAGAAGAACGAAACCGATGCGTTGGATCTCGATGCCACTGACAAAGACGGCAATCAGGTGATTCCCGAAAACTCGCACGTGCGTTTGTCGAACCAGGCAACGAACAACGGTGCGCAGATCTTGCGCCGTTCGTATTCGTATAACGACGGCACCGATTTTTATATCGAGCGGTGGCCGCCATGGCGCCAGGAAACCGAGTACGACGCGGGGTTGATCTTCGTCGCGCATCAAAGCGATCCGCGCACCGGTTTCGTTCCGATCAACGAACGGCTGGCGAAGTTCGACATGATGAATCAGTTCACCACGCACGTGGGCAGCGCGGTGTTCGCGTGTCCGCCGGGCGTGCGGCCGGGATCGTTTATCGGCGCGGGGCTGTTCGAAACCTGATTCAAAGCAAGCCAGAAGCCCAAGCTAAAGTACACGCCGGCAACGAGCCGGCGCACCACAACAAAAGGAATGACTGCAATGAACACCACACGCTCCCTGCCCGTGCTGCGCACGCTTTGCGGCATCGCGGTGCTGGCTGCCGCGGCGGCGTTGCCGCTGAACTCGGAAGCGGCGACGCTGACCTTGTACAACGCGCAACACGAGCAGGTCGTGGCCGCGCTGGCGAAGGACTTCGAGAAGCAATCCGGTGTGTCGGTGAAGGTTCGTAACGGCGAAGGCCCGGCCATGGCGGCACAACTGGTCGCGGAAGGATCGGCTTCTCCCGCCGATGTCTACTTCACCGAGAATTCGCCCGAACTGATGTTGCTGGACGAGAAGGGCCTGCTCGCCAAAACCGATGCGTCCACGCTCTCGACCATCCCGTCGCGCTACAACTCGCCGCAGGGCGACTGGGTCGGCGTGCTCGCGCGTGAGAACGTGCTGGTCTACAACACGAAGAAGATCGATGCGGCGCAACTGCCGGCATCGCTGATGGATCTCGCCAAGCCGGAATGGAAAGGCAAGGTCGGCATTGCACCGAGCGACGGCGATTTCCTGCCGGTGGTGAGCGCGGTGATTGCGATGAAGGGCGAAGCACAAGCGCTCGAATGGCTCAAGGGCCTGAAGAAAAACTCGCAGATCTTCGATGACGACGAAGGCGTGGTCGCAGCGGTGAATCGCGGCGGCGTGGCGACGGGCGTAGTGAACAACTACTACTGGGCGCGCCTGCATGTGCAACTGGGCGACAGCGCGACCCGCAGCGCGATCTATCACTTCGGTAATGGCGACGTGGGCGCACTCGTGAACGTATCGGGCGCGGCGGTATTGAAGTCGAGCAAGAACCAGGAGGCCGCGCAGCAGTTCCTGGCGTATCTGGTCAGCGAACGTGCGCAGGACCTGATGGCCAAGGGCAAGATCGCGTTCGAATATCCGCTGCATGCGGGTGTTTCTCCCGACCCGCTGCTCAAGCCTTTCGACCAGTTGAGCCCGCCGTCGTTGACGGTTGAACAACTCGGCGATGACAGCAAGGCCGCGAAGCTGATGCGTCAAGCCGGATTACTGTAAGCGCAGGAGAGTATGAGCGATGTTGTGAAGGCGGTTGGCGTATCCGCGCTGCCCGAACCCCGCGGCCGCAAACGCGCGCCGCGGGGTTTGCTCGTGGCGGCGGGATTGTGCGCGCTGCTGGTGCTGATGCCGCTCGCCTTCACGGTGTATCGCGCGGTGACGTTCGGCTGGGATGACGCCATCGAACTGATCTTCAGGCCGCTGGTGGGCGAATTGCTCATCAACACGCTGTCCATTACCGTGAGCGCCACGCTCGTGTCAGCGGTAGTGGGGACGGCGGCAGCATGGTTTATCGAACGAACGGGTTTGCCCGGGCGGCGACTGTGGGCGGCTCTCACGGTTGCGCCGCTCGCGATGCCTGCGTTCATCACGAGTTACGCATGGGTGTCATTGAGCCTCGATTTGCAGGACTTCGCGGGCGCGTTGCTCGTGATTTCCACTGCGTATTTCCCCCTTGTCTATTTGCCTGTTGCCGCCGCCTTGCGTGGCATGGATCCGGCGCTTGAAGAAAGCGCTCGCTCGCTGGGTTGCGGACGTGTTGGCGTGTTCGTGCGCGTGGTGCTCCCGCAATTGCGGCCCGCGCTGCTTGGCGGAATGCTGCTGGTGGCGCTAGGCGTGCTGTCGGAATTTGGCGCGTTCACGCTGTTGCGCTTTCGGACCTTTACTACGCAGATCTACGCCGAATACAGGACCAGCTTCGATAGCAGCGGCGCGTCTGTATTCGCGTGCATTCTTATCGCGATGTGCCTGTTCTGTCTCGCGCTGGAAATGCGCGTGCGGGGCGGCGCACGCTATGAACGCGTCGATCGCGGCGTGAGGCGTGCCGCATTGCGTTATGAACTCGGCGCGTGGCGATGGGTGGTGGTCGCCGCATTTGTACTGCTGGCGATCGTGACACTGGGTGTGCCTATCGGCATGATCGGTTTCTGGCTGACGCAAAGCGGCGCCGCCGCGATCACGCCGGCGGAGGTATCGCCGGAACTGCTGATTGAATCGACTTTGTCATCGATCGGTTATGGTTGCGCCGCTGCAGTCGTCACTACGCTCGCGTGCGTGCCGCTCGCGTTCCTGCTGGTGCGTTTTCCGAGCAGGGTTGCGACTACGTTCGAGCGCATCGTGTTCCTGGCGCAAGGATTGCCGAGCCTGGTGGTCGCGCTGGCGATCGTGTCGCTGGCCGTGCACGCGTTGAGGCCGTTGTATCAGAGCGCCGAGTTGCTGGTCGTGGCCTACGCCATTTTGTTCCTGCCGCTCGCGCTGGTCAGCGTGCGCGCGGCGTTTACGCAGGCGCAACCGCGTCTTGAAGAGACCGCTCGATCGCTTGGGCTAAGCTGGCGTGAAACCGTGCGGCGTGTGCTCTTGCCGCTGGCCGGGCCGGGTCTGGGCGCCGGTGCAACCATGGTCTTTATCTCGGTCGTCACTGAACTCAATTCCACGTTATTGCTGTCGCCAAGCGGGACACGCACGCTCGCCACGCAAGTGTGGATCGATACGTCCACGCTCGCGTTTGCCGCCGCTGCGCCGTATGCCGCATTGCTCGTGGGCATTTCGCTGGCGGCATCGATCGCGTTGTTCACGTTGCTCGGACGATCGGCGGTAGCGGGACGTGCGGCTGATTTAAAAGCAGGACTACAGGCCGGTTCGCCGCCTGACAAGTAAATCGATATGAGCGAACTTCGCGTTACCAGCCTGACCAAGTCCTTCGATGGTCAACCCGTGCTTCATGGTGTCGATTTATCGGTGGAACGCGGTACCTTGCTTGCCTTGCTCGGGCCATCCGGCAGCGGCAAGACCACGCTCTTGCGCGTGCTGTGCGGCTTCGAACGGGCCGACGCCGGCACCGTCGAGATCGATGGCGTGCGCGTGGCCGGACCGGGCATTCACGTGCCGTCAGAAGCGCGGCGGATAGGCTATGTGCCGCAGGAAGGCGCGCTTTTTCCCCATCTTTCGGTCGCCGATAACATCGTCTTCGGCTTGCCGCGGCAGCAGCGGCGGGCGCGGTATCGCGTGGATGAATTGCTGGCGCTCGTGGGTCTGCCGGCGGCCTATGGCGACCGCGCGCCGCAGGCATTGTCCGGTGGGCAGCAGCAACGTGTCGCGCTGGCGCGAGCGCTTGCGCCGTCGCCCTCGCTCGTGATGCTCGACGAACCGTTTTCTTCCCTCGATGCCGCGTTGCGGATCGAAACGCGTGAGGCCGTGGCGAACGCGCTCGCGGCAACGGGCGCCACCGCGGTGCTGGTGACGCACGATCAGGCCGAGGCGTTGTCGCTCGGGCACGAGGTGGCGGTGTTGTGGCGTGGCCGTCTTGTGCAGACGGATTCGCCGGAGGCGGTGTATCGGCGGCCGGTGTCGCGTGAGCTGGCGAGTTTTGTCGGCGACGCGGTGATCGTGCCGGGGTTGATCGATTCCGGGAATTCGAAGCAGGTGATATGCGAGTTCGGCACCTTGCCGATCGCACGCACCGTGGTCGCCAGCGATGTCGATGTGATGATCCGGCCGGAGCAGATCCGGATTGTTTCCGATCATCGTGCGGAAGGTGATGGCGTTCAGGCGATAGTCGAGAAAGTCGTGTTCTATGGTCACGATGCCAGCGTCATGCTGCGTTCCCTCACAGGCGAGCGCGGTGTGCAGATTCGCGTGGCGGGGCATTCGCATCCGCGTGTCGGCGAGCGCATCGCGCTGTCGGTCGAAGGCGATGTCGTGGCTTATCCCAAGGGCTAGCCAGGGGTAGTTGGGGGCCGATGTTATGACGGCCATTTCGCTTATTTGACAAAGTGCATATGCACAAATATAATCGGCAGATGACTACCCAAGACCTGTCCTATCTCGACTGCAACTGCTTCGCCATCCGTCAGGCGGCGCGGTTTGTGTCGCAGCTTTATGAGCGTCACGTCAGCCAGGCAGGCGTGACGGCGGCGCAATTTACGTTGCTCGCGGCAATCCACCGGCGACCGGGCGTGACCATGGCCGACCTCGCGGACGCCATGGTGATGGAACGCACCACGCTGGTCCGGGCGCTAAAACCGCTGCAGCGCGACGGGCTGGTCACGGCCGCCCAGCAAGACGCCAGCACGCGGGCTGTCGCGCTGTCCCTGTCGGACGCAGGCAAGAAGACGCTCGGCGAAGCATCGCTGCGCTGGCGCGACGCGCAGCGTGAATTCGAAGACAAGTTCGGCCGGGAACGCGCCGGCGAACTGAGAAAGTCGCTGCTCGAACTGACATCGGCGGAATGAAATACTCGCTCGGCATGCCGCCGGGCGTTTTTTTACCTCATAAAGTGCATATGCACTACGGAGATTGAGATGGAAATCAAAGGAAAAGTCGTGTTGGTGACGGGCGCTAATCGCGGCCTTGGCGAGCAGTTTGCGAAAGCGTTGCTCGCGGCGGGGGCATCGAAGGTATATGCATCGGCGCGCGATAAAAGCCAGGTCAAGGTGCCCGGCGTTGAGGCTGTGCAACTCGACGTGACGAATGCGCAGAGCATTGCTGCTGCGGCCGACCGCCTGACCGACGTGCAGATCGTCATCAACAATGCCGGCGCAATCATTGGCGGTTCGTTGCTCGATGGCGCGGCCATTGATGCCGTGCGCTCGCAGCTCGAGACCAACGTGATCGGTCCGCTCGCCGTTACCCAGGCCTTCGCACCAATCCTCAAGCGCAACGGCGGCGGTGCGGTGGTCAACATTCTGTCGGTGCTGAGCTGGTTGACCATCGACAACACGGGTTCGTACAGCGCGTCCAAGTCCGCCGCGTGGGCGATCACGAACGGCCTGCGCACCGAACTGCGTGGACAGAACACGCTGGTGGTGGGAGTGCATCCGGCGTTTATCGATACCGATATGACCGCGGGGATCGACGCGCCAAAGACATCGCCGGAAGACGTCGTGCGTCAGGTGCTGGACGGCATCGAGCAAGGCAAGCAAGAGATCCTCGTCGATGAAGTCGGCCGCAACGTGAAGGCGTCGTTATCGTCGGCAACGCCTGCTTATCTCTCGCCGGCGCATTAATTTTTCTGGTCAATCAGGAGCGAAGAACCATGAGCCATCAACGTGAAATCGTGCTGTGCGAGCCGGTCAGGACCGCGATCGGTGCATTCAACGGGGCGCTGAAAGGCACGCCCGCGACGGACCTTGGCGCGGCTGTGGTCCGTGAAACGCTGCGGCGTGCAGGGGTTGCAGGACAGGACGTGGATTCGGTCACCTTGGGCAACGTGATCCAGGCGGGTAACCGCATGAATCCCGCGCGCCAGGCGGCCGTGAACGGTGGTTTGCCAGTGTCCGTTCCCGCGCTAACCGTGAACCGCGTGTGCGGCTCGGGCGCGCAGGCGATTGTATCGGCGGCTAACGAGATCACGACCGGCTTTGTGCAACTCGCGGTAGCGGGCGGCATGGAGAACATGGATCGCGCGCCGTATCTGCTGGATAACGGGCGTTTCGGATATCGGATGGGCAACGCGGAAATCCACGACAGCATGTTGCGCGATGGCCTTGACGACGCATTCTCCGGCAAGCATTCCGGCTGGCATACGGAAGACCTCGTCCTGCAAATGGACATCACGCGCGAAGCGCAGGACCGTTTCGCCGAGCGTTCGCAGCAACGTTTCGCCGCAGCGCAGGCGAAGGGATGGTTCGCGGGGGAGATTGTCGGCGTGGAGGTGAAGGCGGGCAAGCAAAGCGTTGTTTTCAATGTCGACGAACAGCCGCGGCCGGACACCACGTTCGCGACGTTGTCAAAACTGCGTCCCGCATTCCGCCCCGACGGCACGATCACCGCGGGCAACGCGCCGGGTCTGAACAGCGGCGCGGCAGCGATGCTCGTGGCAGATCGCGCGTTCGCCGAGCGCAAGGGGATCCAGGCATCGGTACGGCTGGTCGCATACGGCATTGCGGCGGTCGAACCGGGCATGTTCGGCCTTGGACCGGTGCCGGCCGTCCAGCAGGCGCTGGATCGCGCAGGCTGGAAGCTGGGCGATCTGGAGCGCATCGAGATCAACGAAGCGTTTGCTGCCGTGCCGATCGCGGTTGCACGGAAACTGGGTCTGCCCGATGACGTGGTGAACCCCGAAGGCGGCGCGATTGCCCACGGCCACGCTATTGGCGCAACCGGCGCGGTGCTGGTCACGCGTCTCGCCCACGCGATGAAACGCGACGGTTTGAAGCGAGCGATGGTGACGCTGTGTATCGGCGGCGGGCAGGGGATTGCGCTGGCGTTGGAAAGCGTTTGATTGGGCGGGATTAGCTCGTGGGCTAAACATGGGCATTGGCAGGGGCGTTTGAGTTCGCGATTGAAGAGGATTGCGTCGTCTGGACCGGACGCTTGTGGTGCATTGCACAAGGGAGATTCCCCGAACCCTCGACACGCCTTCCAGGACTCCCGCATCGCTCAGCATCGTCGAACAAACGCGGTCCAGCGCGCTAAACGGGCGAATAACGCGAAAAGTTGGCGGATTACAGCGATAGTCTCTCGCATGGGGACGGGACGCGGACAGTAAGGTGAAAGCTCGTTTGGCGGCGCGTCGGAATCAGCTTGATCCGGGCGTCGCCATTCCTGTTTCCCGGAGTGCACGAGCTATGAGAATCCCCCTGTCCGCCGGCATTGCCGTGCTGTTCCTGAGCACCAGCGCGCTTGCGCAACAACCGCTCGCCCTTCCAATGCGCAGCCAGAACCCGGCGCAAACCAGGATCGATACCGCGATGTGCTACAGCTACGCCAATCAACATACCGGCGTAGTGATGGCGCGCGTGTCCCAGTTGCCCGAAAAGCCGAAGACCGTGAAGCCGGGTGCGGTGAATCCAGTTGCGGTGGCGGCGCCGTTGCCCTCTGCGATTGCGCCCGGGTCCGCGCCGGATGCGGCATCGGCGATGGAAGCGTCCTCGACGCCTACGCCCGGTGTGGCGGCGGATGCTCGCGCTGCCGCGAACGCAAGTTCGACGTCCGCCGATGCGCCTATGCCTGCGTTGCCTCCGCCCGAGCCGCCAATGGTCCAGTACTGGCGTTCGTATGGTGAATGCATGACGGACCGCGGGTATATGGTGCGATAAGGGGCATGGTTTTTCGCTCGCGCCGGTGGACGGGGTTGGGGTTTTGGTGGTTGCGGGGTTAGTTAGTGGTCGGGGGTCTATGCCGGGTTGCTGCTTTCGGTGTTAGTGGTCTGCTTAGGTCGGCTATTCTCTTTATCACTGTTAGCCACTGCGCGTGGCGGCGCGTCATTTCTTTGTCCAAAGCGACAAAGAAACGAAGCAAAGAAAACGCTTTCAAAACGCGGGCTCGTAAGTTGACCTAGCGTGCAGTTTCCAAGTTTTTGGCCCCCCAAAAGCACGGTGCTCGCAAGAACCACCAATGTTTGAACCCCTCCTTCTCGCGAATTCTTACACGCACACGCTTCGCCCCGTACGCTCTCGGGCAAGCACGAGCTGATCGTGCTAACAACCGCCCGAATAAAACCTGACGCCAAGCATGTCGACCACGTTACGCTATATTTCGGTAAATATAGCGTTACGAAAAAATACGTCACACCTATGGGGTATGCATAAACCGGCCAAACGAATTTGATGGGGCACGTGTAACCGACCGTGGCCCCTGGACGAACTAGCTAACAGACGCTCAGTGAATGTGGGGTTGATAAACCCGAGCCACATTCAAGACCCGGTTGAAATAGGCCACAGGCTTTCAAAATTAGTCACGATTTTTTCGTTTCCAATGGATTAAAGCCGTGATTGAAGTGTTTGCCTGTTAGGACCATAACCGCGGTTCACCGTAGCGACCCGGAAAGACGATTCACACAAAGAACGGCCTTCCTCAAAGCGTAAGTTTTGTTCAGGAGCACATCATGCAGACCCGTCGCCGGTTTATTTTTGTAGGCAGCGTTTTTGCCGCAGCGGCGTTTGCCGCGTTCAATCAACGTCGCGTGTTGGGCGCGACCGGAAAAAGCGGCAGCGCCGATGAATCGTTCGAGGTCGTTCATCCTGACGACCAATGGCGCCGCCTGCTGACGCCTGCGCAATACAACGTGCTTCGCCACGAAGGCACGGAACGTCCTTACAGCAGCCCCTTGAACGACGAACATCGTAGCGGCACATTTGCGTGCGCCGGATGCCAACTCGATGCGTTTTCATCGCGCACGAAGTTCGACAGCCATACGGGCTGGCCCAGCTTTTGGGCACCGCTCGACCACGCGGTGGCTACGCATGAAGATTTGTCTTTTGGCGTATCGCGCACGGAGGTGCATTGCCGGCGTTGCGGTGGACATCTCGGCCATGTATTCGATGACGGTCCTAAGCCCACCGGGTTGCGTTACTGCATGAACGGCCTCGCGATGACGTTCAAACCCGCCGCTGCCTGAGCAGGTTGCCTGAGTAAGTTGCCTGACTCGCTGCACTAACCACAGAAACTGCTTTGCGCTGCACGCCGACCACCTAAAGACCTAAGAACCTTCACGCTCATGTTACTCATTGTCCTGGCTTACCTTGGCGGTGCGCTCACTATCCTGAGCCCCTGCATCTTGCCCGTGTTGCCCTTCGTGTTCTCGCGGGCGGACCAACCGTTCGCGCGCAGCGGCCTGCCTTTGCTTGCCGGCATGGCCATCACGTTCGCAGCAGTCGCGACGCTCGCGGCAGTGGGCGGCGGCTGGGTGACACAGGCGAACCAGTACGGACGCTGGCTCGCTGTCGCATTGCTGGGCATCTTCGGCTTGACGTTGCTGTTGCCAAGCTTCGCCGAACGCCTCATGCGTCCGTTTGTTAGCGCCGGCAATCGGCTGACCGAATTTGCCCAAGCTGACGGACAACAAGTGCGCGCAAGTTCGTCGTTCCTGCTGGGCATTGCGACCGGTTTGCTGTGGGCGCCATGCGCCGGCCCGATTCTGGGCCTTGTACTGACAGGCGCGGCATTGCGTGGCGCAAGTGTCGGCACGACGCTGCTGCTGGTCGCTTACGCGGCGGGAGCCGCGACTTCGCTCGCGGTGGCGTTGCTGATCGGCGGCCGGGTGTTTGCCGCCATGAAACGTTCGCTTGGGGCGGGCGAGTGGATTCGTCGTGGTATTGGTGCCGCGATGTTGCTGGGTGTGGTCGCCATCTCGTTAGGACTCGATACGGGCGTGCTTGCACGGGTGTCTACCGTTGCGACGGGTGGCATCGAACAGAAACTGGTGGACCGGTTGTCAGGTGGTACTGCGCAGGCCAAGGCCCTCAATAGCGATGCGGCCGCGCCCGCCCAGACCACCGCGGCAACCGATGCCGCCGCGCCCGCGATGATGCGTGCAGCCGCGAGTCCTGATGCGCCACTATCGCTGCCTGTGGAAGGCGAATTGCCGTCGCTGTCCGGCGCCGTTCAATGGCTCAATTCGCCGCCGCTCACGGCGCAAGATTTGCGGGGCAAGGTCGTGCTCGTCGACTTCTGGACTTACTCGTGCATCAACTGCCTGCGTTCGTTGCCTTACGTGAAAGCGTGGGCACAGAAGTATCGCGATCAGGGGCTGGTGGTGATTGGTGTGCACGCGCCCGAGTTTGCGTTCGAGCGTAACGTGGACAACGTCAAGCGCGCGACGCACGATCTGGGTGTCGACTATCCGGTGGCCATCGATAACAACTACGCAATCTGGCGTGCATTTGGTAACCAGTACTGGCCCGCGCATTATTTCATCGATGCCAAGGGGCAGGTTCGCTTCCATCACTTTGGCGAAGGCGACTATGCACATTCGGAGCAGGTGATCCAGCAGTTGCTGGCGGAAGCCGGCCACGCGAATGCGGGCGCAATGGTCAGCGACGACACGGCAGCGAAGGGCGTGCAAATGGCCGCCGATAACGCCGACATGCAGTCACCGGAAACCTACGTGGGCTACGAACGCGCGGAGAACTTTGGCGGTAAGGGTGGCGAATCGCATGACCGCGTTCACACATATGCCGCGCCTGGTCAACTCGCGCTTAATGAATGGGGTCTGGCGGGTGCGTGGAAAGTGGGTTCGGAGCAAGCGTCGCTCGCGGCTTCGACGGGAACGATTGTGTATCGATTCCATGCACGGGACTTGCATCTCGTGCTGGGACCAGGAAAGGACAACAAGCCGGTGAGATTTCGCGTCAGCATCGATGGCGCCGCGCCCGGCGACGCGCACGGGTCGGATGTCGAGGCCGATGGCACCGGCACGGTCACGGAGCAGCGGTTGTATCAACTCGTGCGGCAGTCGGGCGATGTAAAGGATCACACGTTCACGATTGAATTCCTGGATCCTGGTGTCGAGGCGTATGCGTTCACGTTTGGTTGAACCGAGAAGGCATAGCGAGAAGTACTATGCGTCGTTGAAGCGGTAGATCAGCATTCGGCCTTTATAAGCAGCGGTATCGTCGAAGGCGATTTTATCCAGCCGTTCCTCGTGCATCTGGAAGCCGCGTTCGCCCATTTGGCGGTTGAACGCGGCGCGATTGCCCCGGTCGGGGTCCACGATCCAGACCTCGGCGGCCGACGATGCGTGCAGTCCGATGAACGCGGCGAGCGTCGCGTTGGCATCGCGTTCGTAGAGCAGGTCGCTGCCCATGATCAGGTCGAAGCGGCCATCGACAATGCGCCGTCCCGCCTCATCTTTGAGGGTGTCTTCCAGTTCAGGGATGGACCAGTTGCCGTGCCGGTATTTCATGGGCGGCAGGTGGTTCAGGCGCAGGTTTTCTTTCAGGAAGTCCCCGGTCAGCGGATGGCAATCGCTGGCGGTGACGTCGGCTCCGCGTCGGTGTCCGACGAGGCTGGCGAGCGCGAGTCCGCAACCAATTTCAAGAATGCGTTCACCGATCAGGACCGGCCGCAGGGCGAGGCGCGCGGCGAGGTGCGCGCCCGATGGCCACAGCATGCCGAACAACGGCCACATGGCAGAAGAGATGCCGATTCGTTCGGCGACGCCGGTGGGGTCGGAGAATTGCTGAAGGTCTAGCAGCGAACGGATGATCAGGTCTTCAACGCCTGTAACGGCGATGTTTTGTTGCTTGGTCAGGTAACCGGGCATCAGGGAGGCGCGGAGTGAAGCCGCGCGGGGGGACGGGGACACAGTATGCGCTTGTTTGAAAATCTGCCGGTTCAGGCCGGTCCGAGCCCGGTGCTAACCACCGCCGTCCGCGTTTGTCCCTATCGCGTCCCGCCCGTGTCCACTCCAATAATGTAATCCATTACATCCGCCGGCCGCGAGTTGAAATAAATGACGGAAATATTCCGCACCGCCGATGAAATCTCAATCTCCGACGTCGCACAGAAGGCGGGCGTATCGGTCGCGACCGTGTCCCGCGTGCTCAACGGCCACACCAACGTCCGGGAACCCACCCGCGACAAAGTGCTTGCAGCGGTTGCCGCGAGCGGGTACCGAATCAACGAACTCGCCCGCAATTTGCGCACGGCCGAGAGCCGCATGCTGCTCACCCTGGTCCCCGACTTCGGCAACCCGTTCTACGCCGCCATCGTTCGCGGCATCGACAGCGTCGCCCGTCAAAACGGCTATTTCATGCTGCTCTGCGATACAGGCGCCGATCCCGGCCGCGAACGCAGTTACTTCGACTTGCTAAGAGGCCGCCGCGCCGACGGCGCCATCTGCCTCGATCCTGCCGCCATTCAGCAGGCGCTGGTAGAAGAAGCTGCCACGCTTCCCTGGGTAGCATGCTGCGAGTTCGATCCGGCGGCGGGTGTGCCGTACGTAGGTATTGATAACTATGAAGCCGCCGGAGACGCAATCCGCCACTTGATCAGCCAAGGCCACCGAAAAATCGCGTTGATCAATTCGGGCCACGGATATTTATATAGCCGCCAGCGCGCGGAGGGATATCGGGATGCGCTGAGCGCCGCTGGCATCGAGGCAGATCCCGCCTGGCAAGTCGACCTCGATACCCTCGATTACGCGGCCGGTGAAACCGCCGCGCGCAAGCTGACACGCCTGCGGCGCAACCGACCGACGGCAGTGTTCGCCGTCTCCGACACCCTCGCAATCGGCGTGATCAACGGCTTGCGCGGCGTCGGCTTGCGCGTGCCGGACGACATGGCGGTGATCGGCTTCGACGATATTGCCGTCGCCGCGCAAATCGATCCCCCGCTCACGACGGTCGCTCAACCCATGCGTGAACTTGGAGAAACCGCCGCGCGCCTGCTGCTCAAACGCCTGCGCGAACCGGACGCACAGGTGCCTGGCGTGCTGTTACCGCACAAGCTGATGATACGAAGGAGCGCGTGATCATGAGCCTGGCTGTCGGCTTCGATAACATCGAAAAACAGTTCGGACCTGTTCGCGTGCTGCATGGCGTGAGCTTTGACCTAGCCCCCGGACGCATCTATGGCTTGCTTGGCGAAAACGGCGCGGGCAAGTCGACGCTGATGAAGATCCTCGCCGGCTATGAACGTCCGAGCGCGGGAACGTTTTCCATCGACGGCGTGGTCAAGAGCTTCGATAGTTCCCGCGATGCCGAAGCCACGGGCATCGTGCTGATCCATCAGGAACTGAACCTCGCGGATCATTTGAGCATCGTGCAGAACATGTTTCTTGGGCACGAGATAAAGCGCGGTCTCTTCCTCGATGAACCCGCCATGCGCGAGGCCGCACGCGCGCGTCTCGCCGACGTCGGCTTGCACAAGCATCCGGATACCAGAGTGCGCGACCTGATCGTCGCGGAGAAGCAGCTTGTGGAAATCGCCAAGGCCATGCTGCGCGATGCCCGCCTGTTGATCATGGACGAACCGACCGCCACGCTCACGCCCGCTGAAACGCAACGCCTGTTCGCATTGATGGCGCGGTTGAAGGACGATGGCGTGACCATCATTTATATCTCGCACAAACTCGACGAAGTGGAACGCGTCACTGACGAAGTCATCGTGATGCGCGACGGCCGCTTCGTCTCGCGCGGATTGACTGCCGAGACCACGCGCCAGCAGATGGCGAACCTGATGGTTGGACGCGAAGTGTCCGACATGTTCCCGGATAAACCTGTCATCGCCGCCGATGCACGGATTGCGTTCAAGGTCGATAACGCCTATGTGCCGGGATGGGCGGAGAACGTGAGTTTCTCGGTGCGGGCAGGCGAAGTGTTCGGCTTCGCGGGACTCGTGGGCGCGGGACGCACGGAACTCTTCGAAGGACTCATCGGCCTGCGGGCGCGCACGGCGGGACGCATTACGCTTGACGGCGAGAACATCAATCCGCGCAATCCCCGCGCCGCGATGAAACACGGCATCACGTATTTGAGCGAGGACCGCAAGGGGCGCGGACTGCACGTCGACATGGCGTTGAAAGACAACCTCACCATGATGACGCTGGAGCGCTATGCGCATCCGCTGCTCGACGCGCAAGCGGAACGCGATGCGCTTAAAAAGGCGGTCGGCGACTTTGGTATCCGCACCGGCAACCTGGCGAGCCGCGCGCGCATGTTGTCGGGCGGCAATCAGCAAAAGCTGGCGCTCGCGAAGTTCCTGCATCCCGATCCACGCGTGGTTGTCCTTGACGAACCCACTCGCGGCGTCGATGTCGGCGCGAAACGCGACATCTATTTCCTGATCCACGCGCTCGCCGCCGAAGGCCGCGCGGTGATCGTCATCTCATCCGAACTGATCGAGCTGATTGGTTTATGCCATCGCGTGGCGGTGATGCGCGGCGGCCAGCTTGTCGCCACGCTCGGTGCCGGACATCTGACTGAAGAGAGGTTGATCGCGCATGCGACCGGCACACACTGAAGACGTTGAAGGATCGAGCCGTCTGGGCAGCTTCGCGCGGCGGCTGCACGGCGTCGGGCCGTTGCTCGGACTGGTCGCGCTGTGCATAGGCGGCACGCTGCTGAACCCGGACTTCGCCACCTTCGACAACGCGATGAACGTCCTCACGCGAACCTCGTTCATCGGCATCATTGCGGTGGGGATGACCTTCGTGATCATCTCGGGTGGCATCGATCTCTCGGTTGGATCGATGGCTGCGCTGATCGCGGGCAGCATGATCTGGGTCATGAACGCGCTTGCGCACGGCGTGCGCGGACACACGCTTGCACCGCTTGCCATTATTGCTGTCGGCATAGTTTTAGCCCTTGTTTTAGGGGGTCTTTTTGGTTTGGCGCATGGTCTGCTGGTGACCAAGGGACGTATAGAACCGTTCATCGTGACACTGGGGACACTTGGAATTTTCCGCGCGGTGCTGACGTGGCTCGCGGATGGCGGAGCGCTTACGCTCGACAACAATTTGTCCGATCTCTATGGCCCCGTGTATTACGCCAGCCTCTTCGGCATTCCCGTGCCGATCTGGGTGTTCCTGATCGTTGCGGCGGGCGGTGTGATCGTGCTGAACCGAACCGTGTTCGGGCGGCATGTGCAAGCTATCGGGTCCAACGAACAGGTCGCCCGTTATGCGGCCATTCGCGTGGATTCCGTGAAGATCGTCACGTACGTGCTGCTTGGGTTATGCGTCGGCGTGGCGACGGTGCTGTATGTGCCGCGCCTCGGGTCTGCCACGCCAACCACCGGTCTCCTCTGGGAGCTTGAAGCGATCGCGGCGGTGGTCGTTGGCGGCACTGCTCTAAGAGGTGGGGAAGGGCGCGTGATCGGGACGGTGATCGGCGCAATCCTGCTGTCGGTGATCGCGAACATCCTCAATCTCACGAGCATCATCAGTGTGTATCTCAATGCGGCAGTGCAAGGCGCCGTGATTATTTTTGTAGCGTTTTTACAGCGTGGACGTCGTTGAAGTGTGTTCGAACCGTGCCCTGAAATCCTCTCAGGCGCCTGTCAAAACAATGGAGACACAGCATGAAAAACATTCTTCGCGTACTCGGCGGCTCACTCGGCGCAATAGCGCTGGCGGCGAGCGCCGTCTCGGCCAGCGCCGCCGATAAAGTCACGCTCGGCGTCGCTATTCCGACTGCGACGCACGGCTTCACCGGCGGTATCGTGTGGTGGGCCAACGAGGCAAAAAAGGAACTGGAGCAGGCGCATCCGGACCTGAAGGTCATCATCAAGACAGCGGGCGGCGCGCCGGAACAGGCGAACCAGTTGCAGGACCTGGTGACGGTGAACAAGATCAATGCGCTGGTGATTTTCCCGTTCGAATCGGCGTCGCTGACGCAGCCGGTGGCGCAGGTCAAGAAGAAGGGCGTGTACGTGACCGTGGTGGATCGCGGGCTGACCGATACCAGCGCGCAGGACGCGTATGTAGCCGGCGACAACACCGCGTTCGGCAAGCTGCCGGCTGAATATCTGGCGAAGACCATGGACGGCAAGGGCGACATTGTCGCGTTGCGCGGCATCCCGACTACGCTGGATAACGAACGCTGGGCTGCGTTTGAATCGGTGATCAAGCAGCATCCCGACATGAAGATCCTGGACGCCAAATACGCCAACTGGAATCGCGATGACGCGTTCAAGGTCATGCAGGATTACCTGACGCGTTTCAAGCATATCGATGCGGTCTGGGCGGCCGATGACGACATGATGATCGGCGTGCTGAAGGCGATCGATCAGGCGAAGCGGACGGACATCAAGCAGGTGTTTGGCGGCGCGGGATCGAAGGAAGCGGTCAAGCGGATCATGGATGGCGACAAGCTGGTCCAGGCGGATGTGTCGTACTCGCCCAAGTTCATTTATGACGCCATCAAGCTCACTGCCGAAGCGCGTTTGAAGGGTGAGAAGCTGCCGCCGACGACCATCATTCCCTCGGTGCTGATCACGAAGGACAACGCCAAGCAGTTCTATTATCCGAACTCGCCGTTCTGAGTTCCCGGCGGCTTGAACACAGCTAAGTTAGCGGATCGATGCACATGAAAACCATCAAGGGCCCCGCCATTTTTCTGGCGCAGTTTCTAGGCGACACGTTGCCCTTCGACAACCTCGCGCATCTGGCGGGCTGGGCAAAGGGCCTGGGTTATGAAGGTATCCAGGTGCCGTGCGATCCGCGGCTGATCGATCTCGAACAGGCCGCAAAGAGCGATGCATATTGCGATGATCTGCTTCGCGTAGTGGACGACGCAGGCGTGAGCATCACGGAGTTATCGACGCATTTGCAGGGGCAGCTTGTCGCGGTTCATCCGGCCTACGACACGCTCTTCGATGGTTTCGCCGCACCACATGTTCGCGGCGATCCGAAGGCGCGCACCGCGTGGGCGATCGAGCAGGTCGGGTTCGCGGCGGCGGCATCGAAGCGCTTGGGCCTGAGCGCGCACGTGACGTTTTCGGGGGCGCTGGCATGGCCTTATTTGTATCCGTGGCCGCAGCGCCCGCAGGGTCTTGTTACGGCCGCGTTTGAAGAATTGGCGCGGCGCTGGCGGCCGTTGCTGGATGCCTTCGATCAAGCCGGTGTGGATGTTTGCTACGAGTTGCATCCGGGCGAGGATTTGCACGATGGTGTGACGTTCGACCGTTTTCTTGCCGCTGTGGACGCTCACCCGCGAGCGAACATCCTGTTCGATCCTAGTCATTTCTTGCTGCAGCAACTGGACTACCTTCAGTTCATCGATATTTATCACGAACGCATCAAGGCTTTCCATGTGAAGGACGCGGAGTTTCGTCCTGACGGGCGCCAGGGGGTATATGGCGGTTATTCGGGGTGGGTGGATCGCGCGGGACGTTTTCGGTCGCTGGGCGACGGGCAGATCGACTTCGGGGCGATCTTTTCGAAGATGGCCCAGTACGATTTTCCCGGTTGGGCCGTGCTTGAATGGGAGTGCGCGTTGAAGCACTCGGAGGATGGCGCGCGGGAGGGGGCGGAGTATATCCGCAAGCACATCATTCACGTAGCGGACCGCGCATTCGATGACTTCGCCGGAAGTGACGCGAACGGTGAGAAAATACGGGAGGTGCTGGGATTAGGGCCTTTAGACTGAGGCCGCAAGACCCGAGGCGGAGAACCCGAGGCCTTGAAGCACCGAACACCAGTCCACCGGTCCGTCTGCCAAGCCCAACCTAATTTGTATTAGCCCAGACCCGGGCCGATCAGGATAAAGCTCGTCACGTCGGTCATGGTACGCGGTTGACGACCGGGACGCAGGCGCCCCGCGATTCGAACCAAGGCCCGATCGTCAAGGTGGGCAGTGACTGCCCTCGCGTACTGTTCCTGATCGAGTACAACGCGGGCCTTGATGATCTCGCCCTCCCGAAGGAGCAGCGCCATGACTACCTCACCGGCCCGATTTCCTTCAATATCGAATTCTCCGTTCAGATGCTCGACTGTTCCGATGAATACGTCGTCGCGGTCACGCTCAACCGCACGCAATTCCTGGCGTACCTCGTCAATGCGCGCGAAGTAATCGCTTCGAATCCTGATGCTCTCATCGGCCGTGGCGTCGCGCGGTAACGCTACGGTTGTTGCCCAACGAAACGACATATCGATGTTGTTGCGTACGTCGTCACTGTGAAGACGCGTCAGCGCTTCGCAAAGATTCGACGAAACGATAGGCGACGCCGCTGCCCTCTGTGAATCTACGAAGCGGCTCAGCGAGTCCTCTTCGATGGCGTTGACGAGTTGGCGCACGCCATTTCTGGCGGTAAGCATGGTCATGCGAACAAACGAGTCGTTCGCGTACGCGAGGTCGGGCACGGAAGGCGTTTGCATAGCATCGACAGGACACGACACGCGCATCACGAAACTGCCTCGCTCGGTATGTCCGAATCGTGCATGACCGGCAAGCTGCGCAGCTTCCGCCCTGTGCAGACGCGGATGATGGGTCTGGGGACGCAATACGGTACACGCCGACGCAAGCAGGATTTGCTCCGCGCCCTGCAGCAATGAAGATGCGAACGACAAGGGCAGGCCGTCATCAACGGAGCCGCTGCTCGTCACGCGGTAATAGACGGAGTCGTCACGCGAGATGGCGGCGAGCTGAATCAGCTCCGCCAGCTTCATACCCTGCAGGTCCGCGAGTTTGGACAACGCGAGTTCACATGCCTCGGCGTAGTCTGGCGCATCCTGATCCATGGGAATGACGATCTGGCGGCGCGGCACGTCGGCGTGATGCATGACGTAAAGACGGTCCACAATGCCATCGGGCAACGACTGCCATCCCAGCGATTTCACGAAATCACGCAGGGCAGACGGTGACAGATCTTTAATTGCCATGAGGAACTCGGTGAGCGGGAGCTTTATAAGCAGGAATTTCGCGACGCGAGATGCTCGCCATGAGTTGCATGAGACCGGTACCGTCGAACACCTGATGCTTTGGGATCTTTACCGTGACGCCTGCAAGGTTGTCCGTTGGTGGCGCGCCTCGCAGACTGACCCAGTACGCGCATTTTCGGAGCACGAGCTGCTCGTGTGAGTGCGTTAGCCAGTCTTCCGCTTTCGGCGGCAGGAACAACACGGCGAGTATTCGCGGCGACGCGTGCGTTTCACGGCGCAGGTCGTCGTATTGCTGCGTGCCGGACAGGAAGTAGGAGAGCGAGTCACCGTCGTCGAATGGCGGCTTGATGCTTGCCTTCAGCTGGACCTTGATGTCGACCTCGGTCAGGCTTCCGCCATTCGGAAATGGCTCCCAACCGGTCAGCATGGCATCGATCCCGGCATTGTCGTCGTGCCGGTTGCTCGTCTTGCAGTTGACGCCCGCGTGGGATGCAATGGCGTGGAGATAAGCGTAGCTCAACTCCGATTCCCGATTTAATACTGTAAGTGCTGTTGCCATGATCTTCCTGCCGTTCCGTTATCCATCGACAGGAAAGGATAGGCGCAAACACCGTTATTCGACTTGTGGAAAAATTCGCTGCGACAAAATTTGACGATTCTGCTCAGGGCAAAAAAACGCCGACGCGAAAGCGTCGGCGTTGAACTACCGGAAAGGCCAGCCGCTTCTCAGTGGCTTCTCAGCAACTTACGACCAGTCGGCGTGGAAACTGCCCTTCTTGTCCACCCGTTCGAACGTATGCGCGCCGAAGAAATCGCGCTGTGCTTGCACCAGATTCGCCGGCAACGTCTCCGACCGGTAACTATCGTAATAAGCCACTGCCGACGAGAACGCCGGCACCGGCACACCCGCCTTCACCGCCGCGACAACCACATCACGCAACGCACCCTGATACTTCGTTGCGATGTCGGTGAAGTACGGATCGAGGAGCAAGTTGTGCAAGTCCAGATTGGTCTTGTAGGCGTCCGTGATCTTCTGCAAAAAGCCCGCACGGATAATGCAGCCCGCCCGGAAGATCTTCGCGATCTGACCATACTGCAAGTCCCACTTGTACTCTTCTGACGCCGCACGCAACTGCGCAAAGCCCTGCGCGTAGGAAACGATCTTGCTCAGGAACAACGCACGCCGCACGGCTTCCACGAAGGCATCGCGATCGCCATCGAACTTGGGCGACGGCCCCGTCAACTGCTTGCTCGCTTCAACGCGCTGATCCTTCAGCGAAGACAGCACGCGTGCAAACACGGCTTCCGTAATCAGCGGCAGCGGCGCGCCGAGGTCGAGTGCATTCTGACTCGTCCACTTGCCCGTGCCCTTTTGCGCCGCGCGGTCGAGAATGACATCGACCAGATCCTTGCCCGTCTCTTCATCCTTCTTCGAGAAGATCTTCGAGGTGATCTCGATCAGGTAACTGTCGAGTTCACCCTTGTTCCACTCGACATACACCTTACCCAGTTCTTCGTTCGACAAGCCCGCCACGCGCTTGAGCACGTCGTAGCTTTCAGCGATCAACTGCATGTCGCCGTATTCGATCCCGTTATGCACCATCTTCACGTAATGTCCCGCGCCGTCCGGGCCCATGTACGCCACGCACGGTTCGCCATCCGGCGCCTTGGCGGCAATCTCGGTCAGGATCGGAGCCACCAGGTCGTACGCTTCCTTCTGGCCGCCCGGCATGATCGACGGGCCTTTCAACGCGCCTTCCTCACCGCCCGACACACCCGTGCCAATGAAGTGCAGCCCCGACTTGGCGAGGTCGGTGTTGCGGCGGATGGTGTCGGTGAAATGGGTGTTGCCGCCGTCGATCAGGATGTCGCCCTTGTCGAGAAGAGGCCGCAGCGAGTCGATGGTGGCGTCCGTGCCCTGGCCAGCCTTGACCATCAGCAGGATGCGGCGAGGTTTCTCAAGCGACTCGACAAATTCTTCCAGCGTGTACGCGGGCACGAGTTTCTTGTCGGGATGCTCGGCTATCAGCTCGTCGGTTTTTTCGCGGCTGCGGTTGTACACCGACACCGCGTGGCCGCGGCTCTCGATGTTCAACGCCAGATTGCGTCCCATGACGGCGAGGCCGACAACGCCGATTGCTTGCTTGCTCATGTTTCTCTCCGAATGACCGAAGCGCGGGCGGCTCGTGGCTACACACGCGACGGGTGCGATTTGTCAATTGGGGCGGTGTCCGCGACGGCGTTCCGGACAGGCTTTCGCGCCAGCAACCAGTGGCAAAAGCGGCACGGACACTACGTGTTTCCGTCAGCCTGGCAGGCGGAAACACGCAAACGCCGCGCAGAACGCGCAGACGGAGCGAGATTACCACTTTGACACGGCGCTGGCAGACATCGCACGCGCTTGCACGACCGGAGAGCGGCCGGATAGCCCGTCGGCAGCGGTCGGGCAGCACTCCTGACACCAGTCTAGAATGAGCATCCGCAGCCGGTTTGAGGCGCGACGCGACTCGCTTGAACCAGGCGGAACAGGGCAACCGCAGCGCAACGACAGGGCAACCGCATGGCGCTTCGGAAAAAGACTCAACTTAAAGCTCAACCAAAGGCACGGCCAAGGAGTCACCACTACCACGTCTACGTGATCGAACTGGCGGACACGGTTTGGAACGAAGCGCGTTTCCGGCGCGCGAATCCGGATTACGTGCTCGGCAAGCCCTTTGTCTATGTAGGCATGACGGGTATTGATCCCGATGTCCGTTTCGACAAGCACAAGGCCGGTATCCAGTCGAACCGGTATGCGCGGGAATTCGGGCTGCGATTGTTGCCGCAGCTCTACGAACTGTATAACCCGATGCCGTACGAAGGCGCGCGGGAGATGGAAGTGGAATTGGCAATCGGCTTGCGGGAAGCCGGGTATGGCGTCTGGCAAGCGTAGAAAGGCCGGTAAAACAAGGCGGCGCCGTCGCACCTGCGGCCGGCGTTCTGATCGGACTAAATGCAAGGAGCAGGACATGCGGATTCTGGTGGTGGGCGCGGGCGCGATTGGCGGCTATTTTGGCGGTCGGCTGCTCGAAGCCGGCCGTGACGTGACATTCCTCGTACGCGAACGGCGGGCCGCGCAACTCGCGCAGACGGGCCTCAACGTGCGCAGCCCGAACGGCGACCTGTCTATACCCAATCCGCCCATCGTGCTGGCGAAAGACGTTCGCGAGCCGTTCGACCTTATCCTGCTCAGCTGCAAGGCGTACGATCTCGACGGCGCCATCGAGTCGATAAAAACCTCGGTCGGCCCGAACACCGCCATCCTGCCGATGCTCAACGGCATGCATCACCTCGATGTGCTCGAAGCGCAATTCGGCGCTGAGCGCGTGCTCGGCGGCCAGTGCATCGTGGCCGTGACGCTCGACGCCGACGGCACCATCGTTCACTTGAACAAGCTGCATTCCATGGCGTTCGGCGAGCGCGCGGGCGGACTGTCGGCGCGTATCGAGGCTATCTCGGCGCAGTTGACCGGCGCGCAGTTCGACGCGTTCGCCAGTCCCGAGATCATCCAGTCGATGTGGGAAAAGTGGGTGTTTCTCGCGACGCTCGCGGCCGGCACATGCCTGATGCGCGCGCCGGTCGGCGATATTATCGCGGCGCCGGGTGGCCAGAAGCTGCTGCTCGATCTCTTCGATGAAGCCCGAGCCATCGCATCCGCGAACGGCTTTACGCCCGGGGAAGCGGTGGTCGCGCGTGCGCGGGCGATGTTCACGGAGGCCGGCTCCACGATCACTGCCTCGATGCTGCGCGATCTGGAGAACGGCGCGCGGATCGAAGCGGACCACGTAGTGGGTGATTTGATCACCCGTGCCAAAGCGGCGCACGTCGATCAGATCAGCACGCCGGTTTTCTCGACGGCCTACACGCATTTGAAAGCTTACGAATCTCGCCGCGAACGTGGCGACGTCAAGGCTTCGTAAGCCGGATCGGGGCCATGGGAGCGGGGCGGACGCCGGCAGTCGCAGCGGCATTGCGTCTTGCTGCCCGAAAAAATCCGCATTGCGCTTTAAACAGCCATTTCGGACTTTGAAGCAACCGCTATAAAGCGTTACGCTTTGCGCTTCTCGAAAGTAACGCTCGCCGAACCATGCACGATCATGCCTTGCAAGAGCGGCTTGCCCCGCCGACTGTCGCGGAGATTTTTATCGGCTTCCTGACGCTCGGGCTGACCGCGTTCGGCGGCGCGCTGCCGCTCGCACGGCGCGAAATCGTCGAGCGGCGCAAGTGGCTCACCCCCGACGAATTTGTCGATCTGCTGGGTCTTTGCCAGTTTTTGCCGGGCGGGAACGTGATCAACCTATCGGTTGCGGTCGGCATGAAATTTCGTGGCGTGGCGGGCGCGCTGGCCGGCCTGCTCGGGTTGATCGTCGGGCCTTCGCTGATCGTGATCGGACTCGGCGTGCTGTATCAACGCACGCATCAAGATCCGCACATCCGCCATTTGTTCGCGGGACTCGCCGCGGCGGCCGCGGGCTTGCTGGTGTCGATGGCGATCAAGGTGGCGTGGCCGCTGCGGCACAAACTCTCCATGGCGGCGGTCGCAGTCCTGGCGTTCATCGCGATCGCGTTGCTGCGCTTGCCGTTGTTGCCGGTGATGCTCGTGCTCACACCGGTTTCGATCTTCGTCGCGTCGAGGGTGAATCGCGAAGAGAAGCCGGAAGAGACGCCGGAAGTGAAGCGCGGGGAGAGCCAATGAATCACGATCTCGCTTCGCTTGCGGCCATTTTCAGCCAGCTTTCACTGCTCGCCTTCGGCGGCGGCAATACCATCCTGCCCGAGATGCAGCGGCAGGTAGTGGACATCCATCAGTGGATGTCGAAGGCGGATTTTTCCGCGCTGTTCGCGCTTGCACAGGCGGCGCCCGGACCGAACATGATGATCGTGACGCTGATCGGCTGGCATGTGGCCGGCTGGCCGGGCGTGCTGGTGACATCGATTGCAAAATTCGGCCCGTCGTCAATCGTGACGGTCGCGGCCATGCACGCCTGGGAACGCTTCAAGGACCATCCGTGGCGACGCTACGTTCAACTCGGCCTCGTACCCATGACAGCCGGCCTCGTTGCGGCGAGCGCGTCGTTGATTGCCGAAGCGTCGGATACCCGCTGGGTACTTGCGGCCATCACGGCGGTCATTGCGTTCCTGTCGTTCAGGACGAAGCTGCATCCGCTGTGGTTGCTGGCTGCGGGCGCCCTGATCGGGCTGACCGGCTTCGGGCAGTTCTAGGCTTGCATCGAGTTTAAGGGCGAAGGGCAGAGCCCGTTGCGGGCATCGGCCTTGCGGAAAGGGACGTGCTGGTCGGGCCACATCGACGAGTTTGGCGATGTTATGAACATCCAGCGCCTGGCCGTATTTGCTTGTCACGTGTTTCGTTTCGAGGAGGAAGTACTGATGGCGATGACCACTGAATTCGCACTCACTGCGCCATCGCGCGCTGAGATCGACGCGCTCCGTGGGCCGGCGGTGATCGAGTTCGGCACCTCCTGGTGCGGCTATTGCCGCGCTGCCCAGCAGCTGATTGCGGAGGCTTTCGAGGACCACGCCAGCGTCCGGCATTTGAAGATCGAGGACGGCAGCGGCCGCCCGCTTGGCCGCTCGTTCAGGGTCAAACTCTGGCCAACGCTGATCTTCCTCGACAACGGGATCGAGCTCGCGCGGGTCGTGCGCCCGAAAAGCACATCGGAAATTCGCGATGCTTTCGCGCTGATCGACCATCCGGTTTCGCCATGATGAGGGTTTTTACCGATCATTCCGGGCGCGGGGTACGGGAATATCATCGGTTCGAAGGGTAATGGCGAAGGTAATGGCTGACGATGCGCAAAACCGGGCGCGGGAGTTGCGCAGTTCGTCTTGCAGACCGCTCCGGCAATTCTTGAACGCCTTGGCGTCACCCTGACCAGCAGGAGGTTCACCATGCCGCGTTTCGCCGCCAACCTCAGCATGATGTACAACGAACATGCGTTCCTCGAGCGTTTCAGCGCGGCGGCGCGTGATGGTTTCAAGGCGGTGGAGTTCCTGTTTCCCTATGAATTTCCGCCAGCGGAAATCAAGACTCAGCTCGCGGACAATGGCCTGAAGCAGGTGCTGTTCAACGCGCCGCCGGGTGACTGGACCGGAGGTGAACGCGGACTCGCTTCGCTGCCCGGACGCGAGGAAGAGTTCAGGCGCAGCATGGAGATAGCCCTCGACTATGCCGCGGCGCTCGGCAACGACCGGCTCCATGTCATGGCAGGGTTGATTGACACGAAGCACGGAACAAACCACGACGCGCAGCACTCGCGCGAACAGCATCGCGATGTCTATCTCAAGAGCCTCGCGCTCGCCGCGAGCATGGCGCAAACGGCTCGCATCACCATCGTGATCGAGCCGATCAATACGCGTGACATGCCCGGCTATTTCCTGAACCGGCAGGATGAGGCGCAAGCGATCTGCGAAGAGATCGGCTTGCCGAACCTGCAAGTCCAGTTCGACTGCTATCACTGCCAGATCGTGGAAGGCGACCTGGCCGTCAAGCTTCGACGCGACATGAAACGGCGCAACGCGGGTATCGGCCATATACAGGTAGCAGGCATACCCTACCGCAACGAGCCGGATACGGGCGAAGTCAACTATCCCTACCTTTTCGATCTCATCGATTCACTCGGCTATGGCGGGTGGATCGGCTGCGAGTATCGGCCGCGCGCAGGCACCTCCGACGGGCTGGGATGGCTCACTCCGTATCGTCATGCTGGCTATGCATCATGACCCTGCCGAGACGGCCTGATGCTGGTTTGATGCGCGACGTCCGGGCCGCTTGGTCGCTTTTACCATGGCGGAGGAAGCGCTGGAACTATCCGCACGACGCTGAAATTTTCGTTGTTGCGTGAGCGTCCACGGTAAAAGGCAAACTCACTTGCGCCTCGTGTCACCTGGCTTTTTTTGTCACCCACGGCGACCATCGCGGTCCGCGACAGGCGCTGCATTCAGGAGAGTTCACATGCAGATCACCGGAGAAATGTTGATCGGTGCGACGGCGGTGCGCGGAAAGGACGCCACGCTGCATGCCTTCGATCCGGCGCGCGGCGTCGACCTGCAGCCGGCTTTTGGCGGCGGTGGAGCGAAGGAAGTTGCCCAAGCGGCCGACCTTGCCGAGCGGGCATTCGATACCTACCGGCTCGCGCCGCTCGAAACGCGTGCGCAGTTCCTGGAAGCGATTGCGGACAACATCGCCGGACTTGGCGATACGCTGATCGAACGCGCACACGCCGAATCCGCGCTGCCGAAAGCGCGCCTCGAAGGCGAGCGCGCCCGCACGATCGGGCAATTGAAATTGTTCGCGTCGCTCGTGCGCGAGGGCCGCTGGCTGTCAGCCACGCTCGATTCGGCTAAGCCGGAGCGCAAGCCGTTGCCGCGTCCCGACCTGCGTTTGCAGAAGATTCCCGTTGGACCGGTTGCCGTGTTCGGCGCGAGTAATTTTCCATTGGCGTTTTCGGTGGCCGGCGGTGACACCGCCGCCGCGCTCGCCGCGGGTTGCCCCGTGGTCGTGAAGTCGCATCCGGCGCATCTGGGCACGTCGGAACTGGTCGGGCGCGCGATCCAGAAAGCAGTGGCGGATTCAGGATTGCCCGAAGGTGTGTTCTCGCTCGTAGTGGGCGCGGGCAACGCGGTAGGCGAGGCGCTGGTCGCGCATCCGGCCATCAAGTCGGTCGGGTTCACGGGCTCGCGGCGCGGAGGCCTGGCGTTGATCGAGATCGCATCCAGGCGGCGTGAGCCGATTCCCGTCTTCGCCGAGATGAGCAGCATCAATCCGTTTTTTGTGTTGCCGGGCGCACTGGCGGCGCGGGCTGAATCGCTGGCGAACGGTTTTGTCGATTCAGTGACGCTCGGGGTCGGGCAGTTTTGTACCAGCCCGGGTCTGGTGCTGGCGCTGGAAGGCCCTCATTTGCAGGCGTTTATTGATTACGCAGTCAGTGCTTTCGAAAAGAAGGGCGCGCAGACCATGCTGACGGCAGGCATCGCAACTGCCTATCAGGAAGGCATTGCGCGGCGCGATGAGTCGGGCGTGGAGCGCGTTGCGACCGGCGCCGAATCCGATGCGTCGTGTCCGGCGCTGCCCGCGCTATATACCGTGAATGCCGAGAAATTTCTCGCCACACCGCAGCTCGAGGATGAGATATTCGGACCCACGTCGCTCATCGTGATTTGCCGCAGCGAGGACGAGATGCTGGACCTGGCACGCCGTATTGAAGGCCAGTTGACGGCGACGCTGCAAATGGAAAGCGACGACGTACCGCTCGCGCGTCGCCTCCTGCCGATCCTCGAACGCAAGGCCGGGCGAATTCTGGCGAACGGCTTTCCGACTGGCGTTGAAGTATCGTATGCCATGGTGCATGGCGGGCCGTATCCGGCCACTTCCGATAGCCGCGCGACTTCGGTCGGCGCGACGGCGATTGAACGCTTCCTGCGGCCTGTGTGCTATCAGGACCTGCCTTCGGCTTTGCTGCCGCTTGCACTTCAGGATGACAACCCGCTAAACCTGTGGCGCCTGCGCGATGGTGAACTCGGAGCTAACTGAACACGTTGGACACACGACTCAAACGACTCAAACAAGGAGATGAAAACAGATGGAGCGCCGTTATCCCGATCCCGCCGTCCGAGTACTCGATCCGCGCTTTAACGCGCTGCGTGTCGGCATGGCATCGGTCGAATGTTTGTATCAGGGGGCTCGCTGGTCTGAGGGTCCGGTCTGGTTCGGTGACAGCCGCACGCTCGTATGGAGCGATATTCCGAACAACCGCATGCTGCGCTGGGACGAAGAAACGGGCGAGGTCCGCACGTTTCGCAAGCCCTCGAACAACGCCAACGGCAACACCCGCGACCGCGAAGGACGGCTGGTCACGTGTGAGCATCTCACGCGCCGCGTAACACGCACAGAGTACGACGGCTCGATCACTGTGCTTGCCGATCAATACAACGGCAAGCCGCTCAATTCACCGAACGACGTGATTGTAAAATCCGATGGCTCGATCTGGTTCAGCGACCCGAGCTTCGGTATCGACGGTTTTTATGAAGGCGAGCGCAAGGACCCGGAACTCAAGCCGGCGGTGTATCGCGTGGATGGCAAGAGTGGTGAGATCACCATGATGACCGACACGCTGATTGGTCCGAACGGACTCGCATTTTCACCTGATGAGTCGGTGATTTATATCGTCGATTCGCGTGCGTCGCCGCGCAAGATCCTCGCCTTCGATATCTCGAGCGACGGCCTGAAGCTTGCGAATCAGCGCGAGTTGATCGATGCCGGGCAGGGCACGCCCGACGGTTTTCGCGTCGATGTGCACGGCAACCTGTGGTGCGGCTGGGGCATGGGCAGCGACGAGTTGGACGGTGTCAGGATCTTCACGCCGCAAGGTGAAGCGATTGGACATATCGCGCTGCCCGAACGCTGCGCCAACGTGTGTTTTGGAGGCCGTTATCGCAACCGCTTGTTCATGGCGGCGAGTCACGGCCTGTACTCGCTTTACGTCAACACGCAGGGCGTGATCGGCGGCTGAAACATCACGCCGCCATCACGCCGGCGCGCGTTTTTCCATCAGCTTTTCCGGCTGCGCAGGCACGACAAAACCGAACCGGGCGTATAGGGTGTGAGCGCTTGAGGTCGTCAGCAGCATCTTGCGCAAGCCCTGCAAATCCGGATGCGACAGCACGCATTCCACCAGCCATGTACCCAGGCCGTCGCGTTGACGGCCGGGAAGCACGAACACATCGGCGAGATACGCGAAGCTCACGGTGTCCGTGATCGCGCGTGCATAACCAATCTGCGCGTCGCGATGGAACAGGCCGAACGCCAGCGAATGCCCGGCCGCCCGCTCGACTTTTTCGCGCGAGATGCCGGGTGACCAATAAGCCACCTCGCTCAAGTACCGATGCACGACGTCGAAGTCGAACGTCCTGATGTCCGTGGTGACGCGATAATCGTCCCTCGACCATTCGCTAACCATTCAACGCACCTTGTAGATACGTCCGGTTTCGAGGCCCTCCACGCTACGGCTGTACGCGAGTGCAACGCGCGCACCGGACGCCGCTTCGAAGCCGCGAAAATACGGCCCGAACGCTTCGCGCGCTTCTTCCAGCATGGTCGCGTTCACGACGTTGATGCGCAGGCCTCGCGGCAGTTCGATTGCGGCTCCTCGCACGAAACCTTCAATGGCGCCATTGACCGCCGCCGCGCTTGCGCCATATTTGATGGGTTCATCGCCCACGATTCCGCTGGTCAGCGTGAACGAGCCGCTGTCGTTCACGTACTGTTGCGCGACCAGCACGAGGTTGACCTGACCCATGAGTTTGTCGTCGAGGCCAATGCGGAATTGCTCGGGGGTCATCTGCGAGAGCTCGCCGAAGTGAACGTGCCCGGCGGTAGCAACAATGGCGTCGACCTGACCGATCGATTTGAACAACGCATGAATGCTGTCGATCTTCGTCAGGTCGACACGGTGCGCGCCTCGGGTGGCGCCGATCTCGAAGACTTCGTGACGCGGCTGGAATTCGGAGAAGACGGCGCGGCCGACTGTGCCGGTTGCACCGATGACGGCAATTTTCATGAGAGTCTCATCGAAAAAGAAACGGGCTCTCATTGTGCGATTTACAGGCCGCTTGAACAAGCGTGCCGGTGGGTCTTTCTTAGGTGGACTTCAATTTCAACTGCAACTTCAACGGATCCCGTGCGACGCGCCCGGCGAGAGTAAGAAGATCGATGCCGCCAGCTTGAGCACCAGTACGACGCCGGTGACGAGCGCGGCGACAGGGAAGGCATGCCATTCTGCACCGAGCATGGGTCCGACCAGTACGACCGACGTAAAGCCAAGTACAACGGTAATCCAGCGCGCCCATTGCAGACGGAACGCCACGCAACCATACAAGCCGGCAATCAATGCACGCGATGCAATCAGTGCGGCGATGGGCTCGCCCGGACCGGTCATCAGCGCCAATCCCATCTCGACCCATGACAATGCGTACGCCAGCCCGAGGCACACCAGTGCAGTGGAGAACGCTTGCTTGCGCCACGGTGCGCGGACGCCTTGCGTCTGCTGTAACGCTTCGTTCGATAACGTATTGGTTGTGTTCATGCCGGCCCCCGCCGCTTGGTTTTTCGATGCATCGTGCTGCATTCGTCTGATTCGCGGGAGTCTTATGCATGGGTCGTGCCAGATCAAGGACAAGCTGGGAACATCGCTTGCTTTCAGTTTCATAGCGCCGTATGGCGGCGCGTGCAGCGGCGATTTACCTGACGAAAGCCCGCTTTGCTGCCGGCGTTTTTATCGGAACTAAAGGGCGAAACAAAGCAGAAAGCAGCTTTGTGACGCTGCGACATTGCAACGATGCTGCACCCAACGGCACGCTTTACACAGTCCACCGCGCAGTCCACCGACCAGGAGTCAGCCATGACCACGACGAAACCGAAGGAACAGCACCCGCATTCGCATCGAGAGGAGGAGGACGTAGACCGCGCGGTGGAAGATACCTTTCCCGCCAGCGATCCGCCAGCGACGGGCGGCGTGACACGGATTGAATCCGACGATGAGAAGGTCAAACCCGAAAAGAAATGATCGGACCGAAAGACAAGAAAGGACCGATAGCCGCTTTGAATCGCGGCTTTTGGTCCTGTGAGTGACCGGCGCTGCGTTATTTCTCGCGCCGCTGGATCTCGATCAAGCGCGATGGCCGGAAATGATTGATGGCGAAATGCCGGCGACCCCGCAAGCTGTAGCCATGGGGATCGCGTTCAACAAATTCATACTGGCGCTCCACCTCTTCAACGTCGGGCGCGATCATGCCTTTATCCACGACACTGAAGCCTTCCTCTAACGCGAGCGCCAGCCCGTTGCGAGCCGGACGGCTGTCGAAACCGCCCAGGCCGTCGCCCTGTTCATAGCGCGAATTTACCGACGAAGCATTCACACCGACAAACGCGTTGGGATTGTTCGCAAGCATGGTTTCGTCGCGCGAGGCATCGCGATTTTTTCCGTCAGCGTCGACGGTATCGTCCAGCGTGTCGTCGTTGAGAACATCCATTGCCTGATGCGTGACGTCGGTCTTGCCAAGCGGCCCGGTGTGTTCCAACGATGAATCAGACGTGCTGCTGCCTGATTGGCCAAGCCCGACTTCGCGTCCCTCCGCTGCTGCTGCCACGTCACCCGGTTTGGCTTTGGCAGTTTCGGTTTCAGGCTTCTTCAGCGGGCTGTCCGCCGCGCGCTGCACTTGCTTGTCCTGCGATTCATTGTTCTGTGCATTGTTCATGATTCGCTCCGCCTGGTTCAGGCTTGGTTCAGGTTAACGAAGAGACATCATGCAAGAAACATTCCGGACTTCGGGGTCCGTTGAACCCCGGGTCAACTCCGCGTTGGAATAAACGACGGGATAAAACATCAGTAAATGTTCTAAGCCAAATTGACTTTTTTCGACCCAACGGGAGTTTTCTCAAGAGTATGATTTGTTGTTCGCCAGGCCTGCGTGCGCCACCGGACGGCCTCGGGCCGCTTGCCGGATTCGCGCGTTTCAAGCGAGCGGGAGACGACCATCGCGAATCCAGCGGGGCACTTAAAATCAGGGTGACTCATGCAATATGACGCGGCATTTTCACATCGCGGCTATTTACTCAATTGTGCACCGGCACGTCAGGGCGACGGCTGTTTCCAACCCTACGTGGTCATCTCGCGATCGAGCGACGGTGAACTGGTAGCCAATCGTTTTTTCCCCGCCGAGCTGCGCTTTGGCAACGCTGACGAAGCCATCGCGCATGCCCGTGACTGGGCTGTCCGATGGATCGATGCCAGCCACGTGAAGGTCGACCCCAAGTCCTGAACGCGCCTGAACGCACCTGAGCGCACCTGACCCGGCTTCGCGCACAGGCGGCGGTCTCGCAGAAAAACGGTTAATCTCGGGGGATCGTTTAGATCGTGCCGTTCAACGCGGCGTCATCCGCCCAAGCTCCCGACATGCCCAAGACCGTCTCCGTAGAACATCAACTTCCCTCTCAAGAATGGGGCCTCGACAAGATCGTGGCCGACTTGCGGGCGTCGCGCGAACAGCTGCATCGCACCCGCCATCCGCTTGGAATCCGCGAATTGCCGTCGCGCGAAGCGATCGTGAAGATCGTCAATGGGCTGCGCTCAGCGTTGTTTCCCACTCATTACGGCGCTGCCGACCTGACCGCCGAGAGCGTGGATTATTACGTCGGCCACACGCTCGAGAGCACCTTGCGCCTGCTCTCCGAACAGATCCGCCGTGCCTTGCGTTTCCTGCCGGAAAACCACGACCTGAGCGATGCCGAACTCGGCATGCATGCGTTCGGGCTCGCGCGTGAATTCGGCTCGCAGTTGCCGGCGATCCGGGCGCTCCTGGTCAGCGACATCCAGGCCGCGTTCGCGGGCGACCCTGCCGCGCAGCACATCACGGAGATCCTCCTCTGCTATCCCGGCGTCTGGGCCATGACGCATCATCGTCTGGCGCATGCTTTGCATAAGCTCGGCGTGCCCTTGCTCGCGCGCTTCATCAACGAGATTGCACACTCGGCGACAGGGATCGACATCCACCCGGGCGCGACCATCGGGCCCAGTTTTTTCATCGATCACGGGACGGGCGTGGTGATCGGCGAGACGGCGGTGATCGGCCAACACGTGCGGGTATATCAGGCAGTGACGCTGGGCGCGAAGAGTTTTCCGGCGGGCAACGACGGCGTGCTGGTGAAGGGCAACGCGCGCCATCCGGTAGTGGAAGACGAGGTGGTCATCTATGCCGGCGCGACCATTCTCGGACGCGTGACCATTGGACGCGGTTCGGTGATCGGCGGCAACGTGTGGCTCACGCATAGCGTGCCGCCGGGCAGCAACGTCTCGCAAGGCAAGATTCGCGAAGGCAGTGCAGGCGACGCGCCGGACGATAGCCGCGGCGCGTGAACGACAGGAAGCCTTAGTCAGTTTTTTTAGTTGTTCGACACGCTGAATGCGCTCGAATGTCCGACGATGGACAAGAATTCGCGGCGCGTGGAAGGGTCGTCGCGGAACGTGCCCAGCATCCGCGATGTCACCATCGACGCACCGGCTTTATGCACGCCCCGCGTGGACATGCATTGATGATTGGCTTCCAGGATGACGCCAACGCCTAGCGGTTGCAGGACTTCTTCCAGCGTGTCGGCGATCTGCGCCGTCATCTTTTCCTGGATTTGCAGACGTTTCGCGAAAGCATCGACAAGACGAGCCAGCTTCGAAATGCCCACAACGCGCTCACGCGGCAGATACGCCACGTGCGCGCGGCCAATGATCGGCACCATGTGATGTTCGCAGTAACTTTCGAAGCGGATGTCCTTGAGCACGATCATTTCGTCGTAACCCTGCACTTCGGAAAAGGTGCGCGCGAGGATCTCGCGCGGATCCTGCGCATAACCCGCGAAGAACTCTTCATAAGAGCGGATGACGCGCGATGGGGTATCGACAAGTCCCTCGCGCGCCGGGTCGTCCCCGGCCCAGCGGATCAGAACGCGAACGGCGGCTTCAGCTTCTTCGCGGCTTGGACGATCGGCGTGATCAGTTTGATCGTGGATGTCCGAAGACGCGTTGGGGGAGGTGCGCGTGGCGCTCATCGAGGGCTCCAGATGCTTGTAGCAAAGTCATTAAGCCCTCATTGTTCCACGTTTTGCGAGTTGGAAGACCCCGGTGGGATGTCGGGTTTTATCGGCCCTTAGTCGCTCTTGCCGCCGCCATCGATTCCCGAGCCGGTTTGCCAGACCTTTTTTCCTTCCTCCGACAGCTTGCCCGAGCTGTGATGCTTGTCCGGTTCCGTGCCTTCCTGCGCCAGATGACCGCCGGGTTGGTCCTGCGCGCGCTGTTTTTCGCCCTTGCGTTGCGCCCGGCGTTCTTCTTGCGATCGGCCTGCATAGTTGGTGTCTGTCTGCTTGTCCGTCATGTCGCCCTCCTTGAGTGAGTGACATGGAAAGTGGCGCAAGAGCCGTTCCATCCGTGAGGGTTGCCGGGTGGACGGGGTATCCGCGATACCGGGATAAACGCCCAACTGGTTGTCGTGCGGGGGTTAGATAGAGTGGCCCGACACTTAACCACCTTCAACTATCAGGCTCAGACCATGAAACGGTTCCACATTGCGCTTGCCGTTGCCAACCTCGATGTATCGATTGCCGACTACACGCAGCGTCTCGGCCAGGCACCCTCCGCAGTCGTGCCAGGTGCCTATGCCATGTGGCGAACAGACCTCCTGAACTTCTCGATCAATGAAAACCCGGACCCGGCGCAAGCCGGATTGCTTGGGCACATTGGCTTTGAAGACGATTCAGCCGCTGGTTTTGCGAAGACGCGAGATGTGAACGGCATCGAGTGGGAGCAGTTCTCGCCTGCGGAGCAGGATCGGCGGATCGAAGAGACCTATGGCAATGCTTATGGCACTGTGATCCGCCAGGCCCCTCCGGCATAACACTGTTTTTACGTGCGCGTGATCGACGCGCCGCCGTCCACGAGCGACGCCGTGCCGGTGACGAACGAGGAGTCATCGGAGGCGAGATAAAGCACCGAGCGCGCGAGTTCTTCCGGCGTTGCAACGCGCTTTAACGCGTGCAGGTTGGTGATGAAGGTTTGCGATTCGGCGGTGTCGTTCATGTCCCGGTACATCGGGGTATCGACGGCGCCGGGCAGCACGGCGTTCACGCGGATACCCTGTGCGCCGTATTCGGCCGCCAGCGCCTGCGTGAGGCCGATCAGGCCGGCCTTGCTCGCCGCATACGAAGCCGTGCCGGGAAACGCAAACGAATAGCCCACGAACGTCGATGTAAAGATGATCGACCCGCCGCCGTGTTCGAGCATGGCGGGAATCTGGTGCTTCGCGCCGAGGAAGGCGCTGGTCAGGTTGATGGCGAGCGCGTTGTTGAACCCCTCCACCGAAACGGATGTGGTCGGTCCCATTTCGCCTAGCGTGCCGGCATTGTTATAAGCAACGTCGAGCCGGCCGAATTTTTCGATCGCCAGCGCGACGACTGCCTTTGCATACTCTTCCGTTTGCACGTCGCCCGCGAGATAAACGGCTTCGCCGCCGTCTGCCTTGATCTCTGCCACCAGCGTTTCCAGTTCGGCCGCGCGCCGGGCGGCAACGACCACCTTGGCGCCTTCGGCGGCAAACAATTTGGCCGTGGCGCGGCCGATACCGGCGCTCGCACCCGTGACGATGGCAACCTTTCCTGTCAGTCGATTCATGATGTTTCTCCGTTCTGTTCAGCTTGGCCGGCGCCCGATGCCCCGGTCCATGTGACGCACTGTAAGCGTAGCGGGAGCTTGCGAACAGGCACGGAAAATGGTCTTATCGTTCAGCTTTTGTGAATCTTGAATCGGAGTCACGCCTAATCGCTCAACCCGCACCGGAGACGTTCAATGGACCGCTTGCGCGCTTATGAGGTCTTCGTAGCCGTGGTCAAGCGCGGCAGCTTTACACGCGCCGCCGATGCGCTCGATACCTCGCCGGCTAACGTGACGCGTTATATCGTTGAGCTGGAGGGGCATCTGGGAACGCGGCTATTGAACCGGACGTCGCGCAGGTTGTCGCTGACATCGGGCGGCGGGCGCTTTACGAGCGCTGCGTGGCCATACTCGATGACGTCGCCGAGACGGAGGGGTTGGTATCGTCGTCTACCGCCGAGCCGCGAGGGCGGTTGCGCATTAACGCGCCAGTCAGCTTTGGCGTGTTGCAGCTTGCGCCGCTATGGCCGGAGTTTATGCGGCGGTATCCCGAGGTGGAGCTGGATGTATCGCTGATCGACCGGGTGGTGGATATTGTCGATGAAGGCGTTGACCTTGCCATTCGCATTTCGCGCGCGGGGTCGATGGGCAATGCAGCGCGCAAGCTCGCCGCGTCGCGTAATGTGCTGTGCGCGTCGCCAACGTATCTGGCGGGACTGCGCTTGCCGGAGCGGCCTGCGGATCTGGGCGAGCATCGCTGTATTGGTTATACGTATGCCGCGAGCGGTGACGAATGGCAGTTTCTTGACGCCGATGAAAAGCCGCACGGCGTTCGGGTGAATTGTCACATGCATACGAACAACGGCGATACGGCGCGCTCGGCGGCGCTTGCCGGACTGGGGGTGATCTGGCAGCCAACATTCATTGTTGGCGATGATCTGCGGGCAGGGAGGTTGGTGGCGCTGATGCCGGCCTTCCATATGGCGGATATCGACGTACTCGCGATGTATCCAAGCCGGAGGCATTTAAGCTCGCGCGTGAGGGTCATGATCGATTATCTTGTCGAGGTCTTGGGAGGCGTGGCGCCGTGGGATAGAAGCTGAAACCCCTTCGGAACCTGTAAACTCCGTTCAAACACAACATCCCTTCCAGGAGATAACCCGCATGCAATCCCCGTGGCGCACCATGGACCGCGCGACCCTCGACGCAGCCTATAGCAACGGCGATCCCCCCGCCGACTTCAAGACCCGCAGCGCGGCCTTCTACGCAGCGCATGCCGGTGAACTCGACGTCAGGTACGGCCCCGCGCCCCGCGAGCGTTTCGACTTCTTCCCGGCATCGAGCGACAAACAATCTTCCGCGCCAACTTTCGTTTTTGTTCACGGCGGTTACTGGCAAAGCTGCGATAAAGAGCTCTGCGCTTTCGTCGCACTTGGACCGCTTGCCCGCGGCATGAACGTGGTCATAGCGGAATACACGCTGGCGCCCACGGCGTCGATGACGCAAATTGTGAGCGAGATCGGACGGCTACTCGACTTCCTCGTCGAGCAAGGCCATACAACGCTCATACTGGGTGGCCATTCCGCGGGCGGTCATCTGACCGCGATGCATCGTGCTCATCCGGCGGTCAAATACGCGCTGCCTGTCAGCGGCCTCTTCGATCTCGAACCCATCAGCGCAGGCCGGCTGAACGACAAGCTCGGGTTATCGGCGGAAGAAATCACGCGCTTCAGTCCAATGCGGCACGTGGCTCAAGGTGCACCGATGGTCGTCAGCGTCGGCGACGCGGAGCGGCCCGAACTCATTCGCCATTCGCGTGACTATGCACACGCGTGCGTTGACGCGGGTGAGCACGTGTCTTATTTGCCGCTACCGGGCGCAGACCATTTTTCCATTCTCTACGACCTCGCCAACCCCGATGGTTTGCAACTCAGGGCGCTGGCGCAGTTGATGCAGGGTTGAAAGTACTTCGCAACCCTTATCAAATGAAGCGGCTATCGTCCTCGAAATGAGGTCACATGGAAGCAAAGCGTCCTTGTCCGCACTCAGCGCAACATGAAGCCAGGGCGCTTGGATTGGACGGGCCCAGCCAAGGCAACGGGCGCGATTAATCGGTCCACCGCTCCTTGTCGCTTCCTTGCGCCGACTTTCGCGACACGTGTTGCAAAACTCCTAATGCAGCGTCGGTCGATGCGCGATACCGAATCTCCCAGCCAGGTCTGTGAGTCGCTTATCAAGCGTCCACAGCTCAGCGCCTGGAGTGATCAGTGTAGACGCCAGCAACGACATGTCCACCAAACCACACCCAAGCCCATACAGCTTTTCACGCTCAATGAACTCCATTACCTCGCTGAGATTCGCCTGTTTGCAAGGCTGCAAAAGGCCGATGCTCGCCAGCGTCTGGACATGAGGTGCCGGGAGCGTTCCGCACGCGATTTCGCCCACGACCAACGGGTGAGTAAGCGCGAGGTCCCGCTCGATCAAGTTAGCCAGCGCGTCGTTGCCGGTTCGGAAGTGGTCTACCCATACCGATGTGTCGATGAGCACCCTCATTGCGAACCTGGGTCCGAGCGGCGACGCGACACATCCGGCATGTCAGGCATGGTGCCGCCGAGCGCCACCAGGCGTTTGGCAGCCTGGACCCGCACGAAGGTTTTGATTGCTTCGCGAAAAATGTCTGCTTTATCCATGTCGGGGTCGGCCATTTCCAAAGCCTTCTCGTAAAGGGCATCGTCAATGGTGACAGTTGTTCGCATCAGAAATTCCTCGCATCAATAGTGGCATCATTTTGTTTCAATATGTACATCTTGGCAACCAGTGCTGCGTTGCAAAACTCCTCAATTCTGCAACGCAACCCTTTCGGGAAAAGCCTAAGGACGTATCAAGATTCTGTTACAGGAGCGCTTTTTCGCCGGATGTCTTTTAGTGGAAATAGGGAGAAGGATCAGGCGGATTAACTGGATCTTTTCTGGTAGTGTCGCGATAAGCTCGGCAAGGGGAGAAATAGCGTCATGGTATGCATTCCTTACATGACCAACGAATAGAACCGCTTCACGGCCGGTCGTCATAAACATTGTGCGAACGCAGCAGAATTGACGAGCGATGTTCGTAGCCATCGATGTTAATAACTGGCTGGCGGGGTACGGCCACGGCGGCGATAGTGGACCTGCTGCGCGCGCCACTGGTCAGTACGTCGCCAGCTTGACCATTCGAGCACAGGGTTGATCGAATGGATGGTGCAATGGGCTATACCAAAATTGATATCGATGTTAGCCTTTTTCTATATTGGACGCATGCTGACGTCGGACGTAGACTTGCTCCCAGCCCATTTTGGGGGCAAGAATCAAAACAAGCGAGACCGGGGCGGGAGACACGAATTACATGAATGGGCGCGGGGTTAGCGGCGTCACCGGCATCACATGGGGCTATCGCCCCGCGCACGCTGACCGGGCGCAGGTCTACGAGGCTGCTCGGGCGGCCGTGAATGCGTTTTCCCAATATCTGGATCTTCCGTGCTTGATGAGACGAGTACCGAAAACGGGTGCACGCTTGAGTGCGCGCGACCCGAGGCTTAAAGGGCCGAGTTCCGTACCATCATCGAGACCGGTTGTATGCGGGCCCGACACGGACAAGTCAAGATCAAAACCGCGGTGCTTTAATAATATGCCCGCCTGGACTGCGGCCAGAACGGCACTCATTCATACACAAAAGGAGACATACCGATGAAACGTCTGTTCTTGAAAACCCTAATTGCGGCCATGGCGCTGCCAATGATCGGTATCGCGCATGCCGACAGCAAGGGGCTGGTTGCTGTATCCATGCCGACCAAGTCGTCGGCACGCTGGATTGCCGATGGCAATAACATGGTCAAGGATCTGCAGGCGGATGGTTACACCACCGATCTCCAGTACGGCGACGATGACATTCCGAATCAGCTCGCGCAAATCGAGAACATGGTCACCAAGAAGCCGAAGGTGCTGGTGATCGCCGCAATCGATGGCACGACGCTGACCGATGTGCTCAAAAAGGCACACGATGCCGGCATCAAGGTCATCGCATACGATCGTCTGATCAAGGGCACGGCCGATGTCGATTACTACGCGACGTTTGATAACTACAAGGTCGGTGTGCTGCAGGCGCAGTCCATTGTCGACAAGCTCGGTCTTAAACAGGGTAAAGGCCCGTTCAATATCGAACTGTTCGGTGGTTCGCCCGACGACAACAACGCCTTCTTCTTCTATAACGGCGCGATGAGCGTGCTGGATCCGTACATCAAGAGCGGCAAGCTGGTAGTGCGCAGCAAGCAGTTTGGCATGGACAAGGTCGGTACGCTGCGCTGGGATGGCGCCGTCGCTCAGGCCCGTATGGACAACCTGCTGTCGGCTTACTACGGCAATGCCAAGCTCGACGCCGTGCTGAGCCCGTATGACGGTCTGAGCATCGGTATCCTGTCATCGGTCAAGGGTGTGGGTTATTGCACGGCTCAGCAGCCGTGCCCGATCGTCAGCGGCCAGGACGCCGAGATTCCTTCGGTCAAGTCCATCCTGCACAACGAGCAGTACTCGACCGTGTTCAAGGACACGCGTCAGCTCGCCAAGGTGACGGTTGCGATGATCGACGCAATGGCACAAGGCAAGCAGCCGGAGGTTACCGACACCAAGACCTACAACAACGGTGTGAAGGTGGTTCCGTCGTATCTGCTCAACCCGGTGCTGGTGGATGGCTCCAACTGGAAGCCGATCCTGATTGACAGCGGCTACTACACGCAAGCGCAGGTCAAGTAAGGCAATAACGAAGTCAAGTCTGTCGCCGGAGACGCCACGCGCGCTCCGGCTGGCGGACCCTGCAAAACATGACAAATTCAGGAGACAGCGTGGCGGACGAAACCATCCTGTCCATGCGCGGCATCACCAAGACGTTTCCGGGTGTCAAAGCACTCGATAACGTCAATCTGACGGTCAAAGCTGGAGAAATCCATGCGGTCGTCGGTGAGAATGGCGCGGGCAAGTCCACTCTCATGAAGGTGCTGAGCGGTGTGTATCCGCATGGCTCCTACGAGGGTGAAATCCACTTCGAAGGGCAGGTGCAACGCTTTACGGACATCCGCGAAAGCGAAGAGCGCGGCATCATCATCATTCATCAGGAATTGGCATTGGTGCCAATGCTCTCGATCACCGAGAACCTTTTCCTGGGCAATGAACAGGCGCATCGCGGCGTGATCGATTGGCACGCGGCGCATAAGCGCACGCGCGAATTGCTGCGGCGCGTGGGTCTGAACGAGTCGCCCGATGCGACCGTCGGAAAGCTCGGCGTCGGCAAGCAGCAACTGGTGGAAATTGCCAAGGCGCTATCAAAGCGCGTGAAGCTGCTGATCCTCGACGAACCCACTGCGAGCCTGAACGAGACCGATAGCGCCGCGCTGCTGAAACTGCTGCTCGAACTCCAGGCACAAGGCATTTCCTGCATCCTCATTTCGCACAAGCTCAACGAGATAACGCAAGTCGCGGATCAGATTACCGTCATCCGCGACGGCAGCACGATCGAGACGCTCGACTGCTCCGCAAGCGAGATCAGCGAGGATCGCATTATTCGCGGCATGGTCGGCCGTGACATGGCACACCGTTATCCGCAGCGCGAGCCGCAGATTGGCGACGTGATCTTCGAAGTACGCGACTGGCATGTGTTCCACGAACAGTATTCGGAGCGCGAGGTCATCAAGGGCATCGACCTGAAAGTACGCAAGGGCGAAGTGGTCGGCATCGCGGGGCTCATGGGATCGGGCCGCACCGAACTGGCCATGAGTATCTTCGGGCGCTCGTATGGCCGGCGGATCAGCGGACAGGTGCTGATCGACGGCCAGGCAGTGGATGTATCAACCATCGGCAAGGCTATCAAGCATGGCATTGCCTATGTGACCGAGGATCGCAAGGGGTATGGCCTGATCCTCGAGCAGGAAATCCGCAAAAACGTGTCGCTCGCCAACCTCGCCGAAGTGTCCGATCTCGGTGTGATCGATGAACACGCGGAGGCCAAGGTTGCGCAGCAGTATCGCGAATCGTTGCGCATCCGCAGTTCGGGTATCCAGCAACGGGTGGTCAATCTCTCGGGCGGCAATCAGCAGAAGGTCGTGCTGAGCAAGTGGTTGTTTACGAAGCCGCGTCTGCTGATTCTCGATGAACCCACGCGGGGTATCGATGTCGGGGCCAAATACGAGATCTACACCATCATTGACGAGCTGGCGCGCAAGGGCGAAGGCATTCTGATGATTTCTTCCGAAATGCCGGAGCTGCTTGGCATGTGCGACCGCATCTACGTAATGAACGAAGGTCGGCTCGTGGTCGAGCTCGATCGAAACGAAGCTAGCCAGGAGCGCATCATGCGCGCCATCGTGAACGCCGGTCATGCGTGACCTATCTACATCGAATCAAGGCCATTTCATGAAACTCGGCTTTCTAAAGAACAATCTGCGCGACTACGGCCTGCTGCTGTCGTTGGTCGTCATCATGGGATTCTTCCAGTACCAGACCGACGGCGTGCTGATGCAGCCGTTGAACATCACCAATCTGGTTTTGCAGAACAGCTACATCATTGTGATGGCGCTGGGCATGCTGCTCGTGATCGTGGCCGGCTATATCGACCTGTCCGTCGGATCGGTCAGCGGTTTTATCGGCGGCCTGGCCGCGGTGCTGATCGTGCAGCACTCATGGCCCGTGGTGCCGACGATCATCGTGGCGCTGCTGGTGGGGGCGTTGATTGGTGCGGCGCAGGGCTGGTTCGTGGCTTACGCGCGCATTCCGTCGTTTATCGTGACGCTGGCGGGGATGCTTATTTTCAAGGGGCTTGCACTCGCGCTGCTGGAAGGCCAATCGGTCGGGCCGTTCCCGCTGCGATTCCAGCGGATCAGCACGGGCTTTCTGCCTGATCCGTTCGGTGGCACGGACTTCCGGGTGCTGTCGCTGATCGTGGGCGTCATCCTGGCGCTGGGTCTGGTCGCAGCCGAGGTGCGCAAGCGCCGCAAGGCACAGGCACACGATATGGACGTCGAACCGGTCGCGTTCTTCGTGGTGAAGAACGTGTTGTTCGCGGGCGCCGTCACCTATCTGGTCTGGCTGCTTTCCACGTACAAGGGCTTGCCTGACGTGTTGATCCTGATGGCCGTCCTGATCCTGATCTACCAGTTTGTGACCAATCGCACGACGATCGGCCGCCGTATCTATGCGCTGGGCGGCAACGAGAAGGCGGCACGTCTGTCGGGTGTGAACACTGCGCGCCTGTCTTTCCTGACCTTCGTGAACATGGGCGTGCTCGCGGCGGTGGCGGGTCTGATTTTCGCGGCACGCCTGAACACCGCAACGCCGAAGGCTGGCCTCGGCTTCGAGCTCGATGTGATCGCGGCCTGTTTCATCGGCGGCGCATCGGCCTCCGGCGGCGTGGGCAAGGTGGTGGGCGCGGTGATCGGCGCTTTCATCATGGGCGTGATGAACAACGGCATGTCGATCATGGGCATTGGCATTGACTACCAGCAAGTGATCAAGGGGATCGTCTTGTTGTCGGCGGTGTTTCTTGATGTCTACAACCGTAACCGCGCCTGACGGGGCACGATTTCGCCCGCGGGGGTTCTTGGGGATGTTCGGGGTCAGGCCGCGATTGAAAATGGCCGGGCGGTTGTCCCCGGCAACCGTAGGCGCGATCCAGACTGACGGTTGATCCTCGCGGGTGCATGCCAATTGCGCGACACGCGTTACCTCGGTGTTTGATCAGACCTTCGGGAATGGCTTGCTGAGAAATTTCGATCCGGCGAGCCCGAAGCGCCAGGGTACATCGATCGCCTTCGTGATGCCGATGCGCGGCCCGGTCGCGAGCGGATAGTCCTCCTCCGGCGCCTCGATGTGAAACGGCGCTTCAAGCAGCGACATGCCGTTGTTTGCGTGCGTGATGCCCAGGGCTTGCGCGACGCGACCCGGTCCCGAGCACAACAGCTTTGCTGGTTCGAGGCCGCGCCGCTGGCGCATGGCGTCGAGACCGGTAAGGGGTTCGATCGCGCGGATCAACACCCCCGCACCGTGGCCTTCTTCACGGCAAACAAAGTTCAGGCACCAGTGAATACCGTACGAACGATATACATACACGTGGGCGGGCGGACCGAACATGACGGCGTTGCGCGGGGTGGGCCCGGAGAAGGTATGCGAAGCCGGATCTTCAGGGTCGTAGGCTTCTGTCTCCACGATCCTGCCGCCGACGCCATCGACGGTGAAGATCGCGCCGATCAGGCGGCGCGCGACTTGATCTGACGGCGCGCTAAAGTCGATAGGTACTGCAATGCGGGATGATTTGGGCATCGTTTGACAGGGCCATTGTGCGAGTCCGCCGCAGTGGACCGGATCGTCGTTTGCAGCAGATGTTCAGCGCCCGATTTTGCCGTCGTTGGTTTTTTCCGTCCACCCGCGTGCGTGAATCCACGCGGTACTTGGCGCCAAGCTTCAGCAGAATTTCCAAGGTGTCAGCAGAGCCACGCTTATTCGAATTCTCAGACCGCCTGGCGGATCCGCTCCCGCGTCATCGCTTTCGATGCAAACCACCAGACGAGCGCCGCTGTCAGCGACACGGCCGCGGCCATCGCCATCGCGGTATGCATGCCCCGCTCAAACTGACCCGGCGTCGTGAGCATCGCGCCAAAAATCGCGACACCCAGCGCAGCGCCTGTCTGCCGCGCCGAGTTCAGCACACCGGCCGCAATCCCGGCGCGGTTTTTATCGACGGTATCCATGAGCGAACGCGTCGCCATCGGCGTAATGAGGCCCGCGAAAAATCCGATCGCAGGCATGGGGAGCGCGACGAGCCAGTACGGCGAAGTATCCGTCGACATCAGCATTCCAAGGAAGCCCATCGTATAGATGACCAGCGCGATACAGATCGGCCGGCGCGGTCCAAACATCCTCACGAACCACGCCGCCGACATGCTGCCCGCGGTCACCAGCGCCGTCAGCGGCAAGAACGCGAGGCCGGTCAGCAACGGCGAATAAGCACGAACTTGCTGGAAATAAAGACTGAGTGTGAAGATCAGGCCATAGAACGTCATTGCGGAGACCATCGAGACGAACGCAGCGCTGGAAAAAATCAGGTTGCTGAATAAGGACAGTGGGAGCATCGGTTGCGAGCGCTTTGATTCGATCGCGATGAAGCTTCCCGCCGCAAGCACGCTCAGCGCAATACCGCTCGAGATCCACGGCGAGCGCCAGCCGAACGAGTGCCCTTCGATCAGCACGGCGATCAACATTCCCAGGGCGAGGATGGCTGTCGCCTGACCGGCGAGATCGAGATGGCGCGTCGCCGGTGCAGGGTCAACACGGTCAACGCGGTCAGTGCTTGCGACCCGCGATGTCAGCCACAAGCCGATCAATCCGATCGGCAGGTTCGCCAGGAAGATGCTGCGCCAGCCGAACGCATGGATCAGGATGCCGCCAATCAATGGACCGCCGGCCATCGCTGCGCCGCCGCACGCCGCCCATAGGCCGATCGCGCGGCCGCGCTCGCCCGGGTCGGTGTAGGCGCGGTTGATGAGCATCAGCGAACAGGGCACCAGCATCGATGCACCGATCCCTTGCAACGCGCGCGCGCCGATCAGCGCGGCAAGGTTAGGCGCGACACCGCAGAGCGCGGACGCCAGCGTGAACACAGCGAGGCCGGCGAAATAGACGTTCTTCGCGCCCAGCCGGTCGCCCAGCGCGCCGCCGGTCAACAGCAGGCTTGCGAAGCTGAGCGTGTACGCGTTGACGACCCATTGAAGGCCCTCTGTGCTGGTCGCGAGCGCATCGTCGATGCTGCCTAGCGCAACGTTGACGATGGACGTATCAAGGATAACGACGATATAGCTGATGCTGGTCGCAGCGAGGACGCGTCGCTGAAGCGTTCGGGTGTCGGGCACAGGAGTTTTTCGCAGAGAGACGGGAAATCCAGTGTAGGGACGTTGTGGCGCCACAAGCTTCGACGCGTATCGAAGCATGCGGACAGGTGGCCGGACTATCATGGCGAGGTTCAATCGGAGAGTTCGCATGTCTCGTCATCCCGCGGTCTCGTCGGCCGCTTTCCTGATCGCCGATCCCACTCGCGCCACCATGCTCATGGCGCTCGCCGACGGACGCGCACAGCCCGCAGGCGAGCTGGCCTATGCGGCCGGCGTGACCGCCCAGACGGCGAGCTCGCATCTCGCAAAACTGCTCGCTGGCGGGTTGTTGTCGGTGGAAACGCAGGGGCGGCATCGGTACTATCGCCTCGCCGGTTCGCACGTTGCGCTGGCGCTGGAAAATCTTGCATCGATTGCGCCGGGCGTGCAGGGTGGCGCGGTGCATCGAATGCCACGCAGCCGGGAAGCCCGGGAATTGCAGTTCGCGCGATGCTGTTATGACCATCTCGCCGGCAGTCTCGGCGTAGCGGTGACGCAGGCATTGCAGGATCGCGGGTTGATTTCTGCCGTGGCGGATAAACAGTTCGAAGTGACGCATGACGGCATGGGATGGTTCAGGTCGATGGGCCTGGACGTGGCGGCGTTGGAACCGACCCGGCGCGGGCTCGCGCGGCAATGCCTCGACTGGACCGAGCGGCGGCATCACCTGGCTGGACCTTTGGGCGTCGAATTGATGAGCCGGCTTTGCGCGATCGGATGGGTCCGGCGTTCCAAGTCCTCGCGTGCCGTTCAGGTCACGCCGAAGGGATGGGCCGGGTTGAAAGAGCAACTTGGCGTGGACGAGAGAGCGGTGCAGGCCAGTGGGTAATCGGGACTGCACCGGCGCGAACCGCGCGGGGGGGGCTGGCTTATCGCAACAGGTACAACAGGCTTAATTCTTCAATTCATTCTTGGTCAGCGCGCCGGAGTGCGGCTCGACTTGGATGTCATAGAACAAGCCCTGTTTGACGCGGCGGAAGGCAGCGTCGAAATCGGCTGCGGCACGGAACGCGCGCCAGAGTGGAGTTCGCGGCGCATTTGCAGCGCTGCCACGAAAAAAGGCCGTTCCGGATCAACCAGAACGGCCTTCAGGCTTGCAAATATGGCTTGCACGCCTGGCTTGTATGCCGCGTCGATCAGTGACCGCAAGCGGCAGTGAAAACCGCGCTATTTGACCGTTTCGAGCACCTTGCGCACCGTGCTGAAAATCTGCTCGATCTGGTCGTCTTCAATAATCAGCGGCGGCGAGAACGCAAGAATATCGCCTGTGTAACGCACCAGAACGCCCGCTTCGAAGCATTTCACGAACGCTTCGTAGGCCCGCGCACCCGGCGCGCCATCGCGCGATTGCAGTTCGACACCCGCCACCATGCCGAGATTGCGCACGTCCTTCACGTGGGGCGCATCGCGCAACGCATGAGCAGCGGCCTCGAACTTCGGCGCCTTCGATGCCGCCCGCACAAACAACTGGTCGCGTGCATACAGGTCGAGCGTGGCGATCGCGGCGGCGGCGGCCATGGGGTGCGCCGAATACGTGTAACCGTGGAACAACTCGATGCCGTTCACCGCGCCCGCATTGACGATCGTGTCATGCACGTTGCGATGCGCGGCCACGGCGCCCATCGGGATCGCGGCGTTGTTGATCGCTTTTGCCAGCGTCATCAGGTCCGGCGTCACGCCGAAATATTCCGCCGCTGTCGCTTTGCCCAGGCGGCCGAAGCCCGTGATGACTTCATCGAAAATCAGCAGGATGCCGTGCTTCGTGCAGATCTCGCGCAGCTTTTGCAGATAACCCTGCGGCGGCACGAGCACGCCCGTCGATCCCGCCAGCGGTTCCACGATCACGGCAGCGATAGTCGATGCATCATGCAGCGCGACGATGCGTTCGAGTTCATCGGCGAGATGCGCGCCCCATGCCGGCTGTCCCTTCGAGAACGCGTTGTGCTCAGGCGCGTGCGTGTGCGGCAGATGATCGACGTTCGGCAGCAGCCCGCCTGAAAACGTCTTGCGGTTCGGCCCGATGCCGCCAACCGAGATGCCGCCGAAACCCACGCCGTGATACCCGCGCTCACGGCCGATCAGCTTCGTGCGCTGGCCTTCGCCACGTGCACGGTGATAAGCGAGGGCGATTTTCAGCGCGGTATCGACGGATTCGGAGCCGGAATTCGTGAAGAAGATGCGGTCGAGCCCTTCCGGCATGATCGCCGCGACCTTCGTGGCCGCTTCAAACGCGAGCGGGTGGCCCATCTGGAAGGTCGGCGCGAAGTCGAGCGTGGCGGCTTGCTGCTGGATCGCGGCGACGATTTCATCGCGGCAATGACCGGCGTTCACGCACCACAGGCCGGCGCAGCCGTCCAGAATCTCCCGGCCATCGGTCGCGCGGTAGTACATGCCCTTGGCGCCCTCGATCAGGCGCGGTGCAGCTTTGAACTGGCGATTGGAGGTAAAGGGCATCCAGAACGACGAGAGGTCGTCGATGACGGGGCGCGAAGTCATGGGAAATCTCCTGTTAGAACACGCAATGTAGTCCTCGATAAAAACCCGCGGCATAGACAGTTGACCTGTCGCGGGGAGAACTGTGCTGGCAAAATGGTGCAAACTGTATTGGTCTGTTGGTCGCCAAGCGTGGACCATTGATTGACGCTCATCATCCTCTTCTTGCCAATTCATGATCGAACTTCAACTGGACCGCGACCGCGCGCAAGCGACGCTTGTCGAGCAACTGGTGCGGGCGTTTTCCGGCGCTATCGAGCAGCAGGCGCTGCGAGCGGGCGCGTTGCTGCCTTCCGTACGCCAGCTTGCGCAGGCGGAGCGGCTGAGTACCTTTACGGTAACGGAAGCGTATGGACGCCTTGTGTCCATGGGCCTTGTCGTCGCGCGGCGCGGCTCTGGGTACCGGGTAGCGGCGCGGGCGCCGACCGTCCACAAGCGGGCTGTGGCATGGCAGCCACCGAGCCTCACCGCGACCTGGCTTCTGTCCGATGTATTCGCTGACCATTCCGTGCCGATCAAGGCCGGTTGCGGCTGGTTGCCCAACGAATGGGTCAATGAGAGCGGCCTGCATCACGCGTTGCGCTCGATCAGCCGCGTGCCGGCGGCGCGCATGGCTGACTACGGGCACCCGTACGGTTTTGCGCCGTTGCGCGAGCGGATTGCAGAGCAACTGGACCGCTATGGTTTGCCCGCTGACCCGGCCACGAACGTGTTGCTGACCGCGGGGGCGACGCAGGCGCTCGACCTGATTGTGCGCACGCTGCTGCGCCCCGGCGATACGGTCATTGTGGAAGATCCAGGTTATTGCAATCTGCTGCAGATCCTGCAACTGGGTGGGCTGGTCGTGCGAGGCGTGCCGCGCACGCCGGCAGGAATCGACAACGACGTGCTTGAGCAGTTGGTGATCGAGCATAGTCCCAAGGCCATCTTTCTCAACACGACGCTGCAGAATCCGACCGGGGCGACCTTCGGCATGGCGGCGGCGTTCCGCCTGCTGCAGATCGCGGAACGCTATGGCCTGTGGGTGGTGGAAGACGATGTGAACCGCGAGCTCGCGCCGCCCGGTGCACCGCTTCTCGCCGCCATGGAAGGCTTGAACCGTGTGCTGTATGTCGGCGGATTTTCGAAGACGATCACGCCGGGATTGCGTTGCGGTTATGTGGTCGCCGAGCGTGACGTGCTGCGTGAACTGGCGCGTACCAAGATGGCGGTGGGGCTGACTTCATCGGCGGCGACGGAACGGATTGTCGAGAAAGTGCTGACGGAGGGGCGTTATGCACGCCACGTGGAATCGATCACCGACAAACTCAAGGACGCGCACGTGCAGGTCGAGGACCGGATGGACGCGCTCGGGCTCGAGCTGTTTCATCGGCCGCGTGCTGGCTTGTTCGTGTGGGCGCGGCTGCCGGTTGAGCCCGAGCACGCGAGCGAACTGGCAACGCAGGCGCTGGAGGATGGAATCTGGCTCGCGCCGGGTTCGTACTTCCGTCCGGGCGATGCCGCGAGCAGCTGGTTTCGGTTCAACGTGCCGTATTCCACCGATGACGCGTTGTGGGGGTTTATCGAGAAGTGGGTCGAACGCTAGGGTGTGAGTGCCTGATTTCGCTGTCAGGCGGCGCGTCGATGTTGGCATTACCCCTTCTTTGCGTGTCTTGGTTCAAGAGCGGCCGGCAAGAAACGCAAGCCGCGGCTACCGGTTATTTCTGTGTCCAGCACAACCTCGCTGTTTCGCCCTGACAAATGGAAAGGGCCTTCCCTTTTATTCTGAATAAAACTATTTGACGTCGCGCTATTGCTCATCGTTCGGTTGAAATCCGATCAATTGTTTCAATTATAGGAATAATCGTATATTTAATTGCGAAATATGACGCGACACTTGCCGACACGGTCATACGCGTGCCTTCGAGCAGCAATTTCCGTGTCGAGGCAGGGCTTCGGGAGTTTGGTCCCGGCGCTCCGCCTGTCCATTAACCTATAAAAAGAGGCATAACCATGGCGCTACAAGCCAACGATAGTCACAGGGCAATCATCGTGTCGGTCGGTCAGGCAACCGGCGGAGGAATCGCAGACAGCACCAGGCCCATCATTAACGGCACGGCCGACGCAGGCACGATCGTCAACGTATTCGATGGAGTGCGCATGATCGGTAGCACGACCGTTTCAGCGGATGGTTCCTGGGCGTTCGAACCGTCAGCCGATCTCAAGGTTGGGGTTCATCAGTTCACGGCGATCTCAATGGATAGCCAAGGCGATTACGGCGCGTCGTCGACCCCGGTGTCCGTGACGGTCACTCTCGCAACGTTGGAGGCGCCGGTGGTGACCGCCTTAGCGAACGATCGGGATGCGACTATTCCTGCTGGCGGAACGACAGCTATTTCGCAACCAACCGCTACCGGAACCGGTAAGCCTGGTGACACGGTTACGCTGTTCGACGGTGTACACGTGATTGGCTCGGGGGTAGTGGACAGCACGGGCAAGTGGTCGATCGAACTGGTAACCAAGTTGGTCGACGGTCAGCACGATGTGTACGCAATCGAAACGAACGCCGCAGGTGCGCACAGCCCGGAGTCGGATCACACCACCTTCACACTTGACACCACCACGCCAGCTGTGCCCGTAGTGCTTGGCGTGATGGACAATGTGGGCCCGATTCAAGGTTTGCTACATTTCTCATCCTGGACCGACGATGCACGTCCGACGGTGTTCGGCACAGGCCACCCGGGCGACATAATCACACTAATTGAGTCCAGATTAGGCAGCATCAGATCGGCCGTCGTCGCGTCAGATGGCACCTGGTCAGTTCGACCCGAAGTCGCGCTGCGCGACGGTATGCAAGCATTTGAAGTGACGGCTACAAACAAAGCTGGCACGACAGGTGATATGAGTATCACCGCGACCGTGCTTCTCATTGACACCAGTACGCCATCCGCCCCCTCCATCACCAGCGTCATGGACAACACAGGTTCAGTGACTGGGCCGATCCCTGCCGGTGGCACAACCGATGAAACCCGCCCTGTCATCAGTGGCTCGGGTCAGCCGGGACATATCGTCAAGCTGTATGACGGCACCACCCTGGTCGGCAGCAGCGAGGTTTCCGGCGGCGGCCAATGGACGGTTCAGCCGGCGGACCCAATGACAGCAACCGTGCATAACCTGTCCGCCGTCGAGTTCACCAAAGCAGGCGTGGCGGGCGCTCCCTCCGCGTACTTCCTGTTCTTGATCGAGACGCCGGTCCTCAAGTCAGTCATGCACGTATCGGAGACCGGCGATCACAGCGATGCCGCAAGCGTGACCGGACACGAAGTGGTCGCCGATCCTGCTCAATCGTCCACCCACGCGGCTGCACCGGGCGAAACCGCAAGCGTCCTGCACGTAACCAGCGATCACGGCATGATCGATCTGGCTTCGCTCGCAGCGAAGCCGGTTGCAGCGAAGGCGTCTGGCGCCGATGCGATTGACGTCACCGCCCAGCACGCAGTCCTCAAGCTTTCTCTGGTCGATGTGCTGAATGCCGGCGAGCAGGACCTGTTCCAAAAAGACGGTAAGCAGCAGCTCGTGGTTAACGGTAAGGAGGGCGATACCGTCGATCTGTCGAATTCGCATGTCGCGGGTCTGGCGGAAGGCGAGTGGCAGAATCACGGCACGGCACAGGTCAGTGGCGTGACGTACAACGTCTATGAGCATTCTGGTGCGCATGCTGAATTGCTGGTACAGCAGGGCACGCAGATCGTATTGCACTAATGACGACAACCGGCTCTGCAATCACGGGAAGCCGGTGATGCACGGTCACAACGAGTAGTGTTGTGACCAAATAACAAAAAAGCGCGAGCATGCTCGCGCTTTTTTGCATATGTTCAGCGGCGTCCATTGAAATCATGGACGCCGAGGCTTCATCGCCGGAACACACCCAGCAACAACGTTGCCAGGAAGATCACGATGAAGATGAAGAACAGGATCTTCGCAATTTCGGTTGCACCACTCGCGATACCGCCGAAGCCAAAAAATGCCGCGATGATCGCGATGATGAAAAAGATGACAGCGTATCGAAGCATGAAGCCCTCCAGAGGGTCGATTGTTTGATTGGTCTGCGTGCTGGCTTTACGCCTTCGCCGCCTTGACTGCGTTAAATGTGTCGCTCGGTGCTGCGGTATGCCGCGACGCCGAACTTAGAGCAACCCTCGTGCCCAAGACCCTCCACTCCGGAAAATAGGGCGCAAAAAGATCCACGCACAAAAAAGCCGCACTGCGTTGCGCGAGTGCGGCCTTGGAGACGCGCCAACGGGCGCGGTAAGGGAAGAGAAATGTTATCGGCGGGGCTTGCCGGTGTCGGGTTCGTCGTCGAGGTCGTCTTCGTCGGCGTGGTTTAGCGCATCCGGCAGTTGGTTCTCGAGTTCATCGCGTTCAATTTGGTCGGCGAGATCGAGGGACTTGCGTGTTGCAGGACCGGACGGGCGGTTTGCTCCAGACATGGCATAACTCCTTGGGAGATTTCAAAGCCGCGCCAAAAGCGGCGCGAGTTGATCGGGCAGCAAGCTTCGTACATGCCTGTCGATCCCCGGGATAACGGAGTGTGCGCATTTCTTGCCGCTTTTTACGGCCAAAGTTGCAATCAGGCTGCATATTTTGCGCGACGGCAGGCATGGACCAGTATGCGCCGCCTACGAAAAAATAGGCTGGATCTGAAGCCGGAACCTGCAAATCAGCTCGCCCCGAGTGCAACGCCGGAACCAGTGGTTACGTGACTGCTTCAATCCGTCCGCTAACACGTCACGACGTCACCCACTCATCACGCCAACGCGCGCTCGACGATTGGATACAAGGACAACACGAGCAGCGTAGCCATCGTCCAGTTGAAAGCGCGCAGCCAGCGTGGTTGCGTGAGAAGCCGCCGCATGGACGTGCCGAACGCGGCCCACATGGTGATGCATGGCAATCCAACCACGATGAACACCACCGCCATCAAGACGGCATTCAGCGAAAAGCTCGAATGCAAATGGATAGTGGTCGCGGCTGTAAGCACCATCATCCACGCCTTCGGGTTGATCCACTGAAACGCGGCTGCTTCGATAAACCGCATGGGCCGGCGCTCGCCGTCGCGAACCTGCATGGTCGACGAGGTCGCGATCTTCCACGCGAGATACAGCAGGTACGCCACGCTTAACGTTTCAAGCACGGTGTACGCCCAGGCGAAACGCGCGAATGCCTGCCCCACGCCGAGACCGACCAGCACCATCAGGATGGCGACGCCCACGCTGATGCCGAGCACGTGCGGCACCGTGCGGCGCAACCCGAAATTCACGCCCGATGCGAGCAGCATGGTGTTGTTCGGCCCGGGTGTGATGGTGGTAACGAGCGCGAACAGCACTGCGGCCGGGAGTGCGGTCAGTAAGGCGGCAGTGTCGAGATGCATGGTATTTCCTGGGGTTTCAATAGAGCGCGAACGGATTGGGCTAAAAGTCCGTGAGCGTCAGTGTATGAGAACTGATCTGTACAGTACCGGTACAGATAGTCGGATCATTTCCTGTACGGTGAGGCAGCGTTTTGCGCAGCGCGCAATGGGCACGGCGATCTGGAAAATTCCTCATGTGAACCCTGACTTCATCGTCACGATCCACTCCGCGTTCCAAGGTTTCCGTGGTTTTGCGTACGGCCAATCTGTTCAAGAATCCGTTCGAACCAGGTGGCTGCATGAGCACCGAAGCGTTTTTTCAACCGGGCCGCAATTGCGATAGCGTTCGGTATGCTGATCGTTTTAGTTTGTTAATCGATGGCTCGGATTATTTTCGTGTCCTTCGGGAGGCGATCACGCGTATGCAGCACACGGTGTTTTATCCTCGGCGCGGATATCGATAGCTGCATGAAACTGACGCCCGATGGCTCGGACGACGGCTGCGCCGATGCGCTCGGCGAGTTCCTGCATGATGTCGCGGCGAGCCGAAAACGGCTTCGCATTTACATTCTCGTGTGGGATTTCGTGGTGCTTTATTCGTTCTGCAAGATGGGATGGCGAACCCAGCGGCGGGTCGCGTTCCAGATGGATGGCAAGCATCGGATGGGGGATCACACTACCAGAAGAGGGTGGCGATCGACGACAAGCTCGGATCGGTCGGCGGCCTTGATCTGACGCGTTCGCGCTGAGATACGCCTGCGCATGCCGCTGCGCATCCGCTGCGCCACGATGTGAACCAGCAACCGTATCAATCTTCCACGATTCCACACGATGTTCGACAGCGACGCCGCGAACGTCTGCATGGATTGCTCACGCAAGCGGATGTGGACGACCGGTATCGGCTGATGTCGCCGAGCGTGTCGGAGTTCGTAACGGGTTGCATTAACGTGCACAGGAAACTGATGTTGATCAACGACGAACTTCTGCTGGTCGGATCGGCGAATCTCAACAATCGTTCGATGGTGCTCGACACTGAATGCAATATGGCGATCGATGCAAGCGGCGATCCGCGCATTCAGGGCGCGCTGGCATTAATGCGCAACGCGCTGCTCGCCGAGCATCCCGGCTGTAAACCGGAGGCGCTCGCGCGGAAAATCAGTGAACGGCGCAGCATGAACGAAGCGATCGCCGTCTTGCTGAAGAGTCCGGCGCAACATCGAACCCCCGAGCGTCCGAATCCCACTGGCTCCCCCGATAGCGACCAGCTCGTCCCGCTTGAAGCGTTGATCGATCCTGAGAAGCCGGCCGAGCCGGACGAACTTGTCGAACAATTTGTGCCGGTCGAAAAGCTGCGTCGTTTGAGTGGGCGGTTCGCGTTGCCTGAGATGCTCGCGCTGGCGATCGTTGGTTTAGCGGCAGCCTTGCATTGGACGAAAGACATCGATTGCGACGGTGAGACGTAGCGTGTTGTCGCAATGCGTCTGGGGCTGGCATCGAGTGAAAGACGCGCACTGGTCGAGCAAGTGTTGCAAAGTTTTGCTACTCCGGTCATGCCGGTGATCCTTCTCCGGGACCTCAGCGACTGGTTTATTTATAGCCGGACGCTGCGCCGGCTGTCTCGCGTTTCTATCGCGCACGCTCGCCCAAGACCTTTCCAACACGCTATCCGATGTTCGCTCTGGAGCGCATCCGGGTGCATGCGGGCGAGCGTCTCGTACGGGTCGATGTGCATCGACGTTTGCTTGGGCGCGGTGGCATCGGATCACTATCCGTTGATCGCACAGCTATCCTTGTCGCCTTAAAACAGACGCTTGTAACGAAAACCCCTTAAAAAAAGGCTTAGAAACGCAAAAAGACTCGCACGAAGTTCAATGGCGCTTGTAGAATCCGGCCTTGGTACGGATGCATTCACGCGGCCGTATTCTAAAAACACTGACCTCAACAGGTAGGAGAAACATGCCGACTTCCGCAAAAACCGCTGCCAAGAAAGCTGCGACCAAAGCTGCTCCGAAAGCTGCAACGAAGACTGCAACGAAGACTGCAGCAGCGCCCGTCAAGAAGGTCGCTGCCAAGAAGGCTGCATCGACGCCGGCTACTGTGGCGAAGAAAGCAGCTGTGAAGACGACGGCAACGCTGTCGCCGATCAAGGACACGTTCACGAAGGCATCGCTCGCCGCGCATCTGTCGGACCGTGCGACTGTCGACCTGAAAGCAGTGAAGGCCGTCCTGTCGGCACTCGAGGACACCATCCTCGGCGCGGTTCACAAGAAGGGCGCAGGCGAGTTCACGCTGTCGGGTCTCTTGAAGATTTCGGCGCAAGTTGTGCCGGCGAAGAAGCGGCGCTTCGGCAAGGACCCGTTCTCGGGTGAAGACCGTTGGTTCGACGCGAAGCCGGCGAGCGTGCGTATCAAGGCACGTGCGTTGAAGAAGTTGAAGGACGCTGCAGCGTAAGCTGACGGGACAGTATCGAAGGACTATGGCAGTGCAGGAGTAGAGGCGAACCGTAGTCGAAAAAAAATGGCCGGTTTTCCGTGAGGAAACCGGCCATTTTTTTGGCTTCTTCTTCTCATGCGGGATTGAATGGCGGCGACGTTCGAACATGCTGGATGACGTGCAAACAGCGATTTTGTCCGCGCCTTTTCCGAGGGTGCGCGGGGGCCAAGTGCGGCGCGCAGGTTTGGCTTGCCCCGAATCTTCGAGGATCACCGTCGACGTGCCGGGTTCGCTTTGGCAGCCCGCTTCATAGTCGATGGTATGCGCATCGAAGTGATGGATCGCGCGCAGCGCCGGTAGGAACGCGCTGTCAATGTCACACTTACGCAGGCAGCTATCTGAAGCGAGCTGAGTGATTCATGGCGTTCGGGCGAGCATAATGGGTGCGCTGCTTCTCGCGCGAATACATGGACAACGCAATGCCAACGCTCATGCCGCCCGCAGACCGAACGCCCTCAGGCGCTGGAGTCACCTTCTGAAAACAAACTGAAAGCGGCTCATCCGTCACTCACAAACGACGGCACGTGGTTTGCTTAAGCCTTGCCCTTACGCCGAACCGTTGGCGTGAATAGAAGAAAGAAAGTTCAAGAGCAAGAGATTCCCATTCTGTCGACCTGCGACCTGGGGAGTGGCCGAACGTCTCAGCCATTCCGCGTTTCAATGAGTGAGAGAGGGCCTGATGCCAGATCAAGACGCGCGACCTGACCATGACGGAGACAAAGCCGGGGACGATTCAAACCACGGTGAGCGAAAAAACGATAGCGACAAAAACAGCGGCGACGGCAAGTCTAACGACGGGTCTATCGACAAGTCCGATGAAAAATCGAACGGGCAAAAGAGAGGCCCGGGCAAAACACCGCTGATCATCCTGGCCATTGTCGTGGTGCTCCTGATCCTGGGTGGATTGATCTGGTGGTTCGCAACCCGCAATCAGGTCAGTACCGACGACGCCTACACCGACGGCGATGCCGTGACGATCGCGCCGAAGGTCTCGGGCTACGTCGTAGTCATGAACCTGGGCGACAACAAGTTCGTCCACAAGGGTGATCTGCTGATCAGGATCGATCCTCGCGACTACCAGGCTCAACTGGACCAGGCGAACGCCCAACTTGGCCTGGCGAAGGCCCAACTCGATGCGGCTCAAGTGCAACTGGATATTGCCCGCGTGCAATATCCAGCTCAGTTGACCCAGGCGAAGGCTCAGGAACAGAGCGCGCAAGCGAACCTGGTGCAGACCCGCGCGGCTTACGAACGGCAACGCGCGGTCGATGTCCGCGCGACATCGCAGCAAAACATCGACACGGCGACGGCTCAGCAAAAGAGCGCGCTCGCCAACGTCGCGCAAGCACAGGCGCAAGTGAAAACTGCGAGCCTCGTGCCGCAGCAAATCAGCCAGGCGCAAGCCACGGTAGAGGAACGCCGGCAGGATGTTCACCAGGCCGAGGCGCAGGTGGAAGCGGCCGCGTTGAACCTGTCATACACGGAACTGCGTGCTCCCGCGGACGGCTGGGTCACCAAACGTAACGTGCAGTACGGCACGTTCCTGCAGGCGGGCACCTCGATATTTTCGCTGGTGACAACCACGGTCTGGGTCACCGCCAACTTCAAGGAGTCGCAACTCGAGCGCATGCGCCCAGGGGACTCGGTGGATGTATCCGTCGATGCTTATCCGAACCTGAAGCTGCACGGTCACGTGGATAGTATCCAGCTCGGCAGCGGCTCGCGTTTTTCGGCTTTCCCTGCTGAGAACGCGACGGGCAACTTCGTGAAGATCGTGCAGCGCGTGCCGGTGAAGATTCTTATCGATAGCGGATTGCAGCCCGATCTTCCGCTGCCGCTCGGACTTTCCGTGGTTCCGAAGGTGATGTTGAAATGAGCGATCATGCCGGCTGGAAACCGAGGTCCAATCCCTGGCTGATTGCGGTCGTGGTCACGCTCGCGGCATTCATGGAAGTGCTCGACACGACCATTGTGAACGTCGCGTTGCCCCATATTTCGGGCGCGATGTCCGCGAGTTATGACGAAGCCACCTGGACGCTGACCGCGTATCTTGTCTCGAACGGCATTGTGCTTCCGATCTCCGCGTTTTTCTCGAAACTGCTTGGACGTAAGCGCTATTTCCTGATTTGCATCGGCGCGTTCACGGTCTGTTCGCTGTTGTGCGGCCTCGCCACCGACCTGTGGCAACTGATCCTGTTCCGGATCTTGCAAGGCTTCTTCGGCGGCGGCTTGCAACCGAACCAGCAGTCCATCATTCTCGATACCTTTCCGCCCGAGCAGCGCAGCCGCGCATTCTCGATCTCGGCCGTGGCGATCGTGGTGGCGCCGGTGATCGGCCCGACGCTTGGCGGCTGGATCACCGACAACCTCACGTGGCGCTGGGTGTTCCTGATCAACGTGCCAATCGGCGTGATTACGACCATTGCCGTGATGGAGTTTGTGGAAGATCCGCCGTGGGAGAAGAAAAAGGATCGCCGCGAACTGGGCCTTGATTTCATTGGCATAGGCTTGATTGCGCTAGGTCTCGGCTGCCTGCAGGTATTCCTCGATCGCGGCGAGGACGACGACTGGTTCAAGTCCGGGTTCATCACTACCTTCGCCATTCTGTCGGCGATCGGCATAGTCGGCGCGATCTTCTGGCTGCTTTACGCGAAAAAACCGGTGGTCGACGTACGCGTATTGAAGGACAAGAATTTCGCGTTGGGCTCGGTATGCATGGTGGGTTTTGCAGCCATTCTCTATGGCAGCGCGGTGCTCGTGCCTCAGCTTGCCCAGCAGCAACTGGGTTACACCGCGACGCTCGCGGGCCTCGTGTTGTCGCCTGGCGCAATGATGATCGTGGCCATCATTCCTATAGTCAGCAAACTGATGCCGATCATACAAACCCGCTACCTGGTCGGCTTCGGTTTTTTCCTGATGGCGTGCGCGTTGTTTTATACGCATCACCTGGTGCCGAACATCGACTTCAAGACGCTGACGCTCATGCGAAGTTCGCAGTCCATCGCCATTGCGTTCCTGTTCGTACCCATCACCACGCTGGCGTATTTGACGTTGAAGCCATCGGAGAATGCGGACGCGTCCGCGCTGTTCACGATGTTCCGCAACGTGGCGGGATCGATTGGAATTTCGCTTGCGACTGCCGCGATCGTCGAGCGCACGCAGGCGAACATGGCGCATATGTCCGTGCACATGACGCCGTTGAACCCGAACTACAACGACTCGATCCAACGTCTCACGCACACGCTGATGGACATGGGCCAGACCTTGCAGCAGGCCATGACCACCGCGACCGGACTGATGTACAAGCAATTCATTTCGCAGTCCACGATCCTGGCTTACCTTGACGTATTCGGCGCGGTGGCGATCTTCGCATTGTGTTTCGTGCCGATCACATTTTTCTTTTCACCGGTAAAAGCCGCGGGTGGCGGGGGAGGGCATTGAGATGCGCAAAAGCAAAAGCAGCACACGCTTGATCCCCTTGCTGCTTTCGATGCTCGCCGGCGCGTGTTCAGTCGGTCCGAATTTCACACCGCCCGACGCGAAAGCCCCGGACAACTGGAACGATTTGCAGCGCGCGCAGAACCCGCCTGACGACGTGCGCTTTCCCCATGCGAGCGTGCCATCGCTGGCGGACACCCATGCGGATCCCGACCCTCGCTGGTGGCGCCAGTTCAACGACGCCACGCTGGACTCGCTGATCGAGCGCGCGGCGGCGGGCAATCTGGATTTGCAGAGCGCGGTGCTGCGCATTGAGGCGGCGCGCGAGCAGGCGGTGGTGTCGGGCGCGCAGGGGTTGCCGCAAATCAGCGCAAACGCCAGCTATAAGCGCGAGCAACTGGGCTTGAAGGGCTTGCTGCAATCGCAGGGTGTGTATGGCAAGGTCAACGCACTCGACCCGAACAATGCTAGCGTGACCGGCGCCCTGAATTCCTTGACGGCGCCGGTGAGCCTCTTCCAGGATGGCTTCGATGCGTCATGGGAACTCGATTTGTTCGGGCGAGTGCGGCGCTCGGTGGAATCGGCGAACGCGCAGACAGAGTCGGCGATAGAAAATCGCAACGACGCCTTAGTCTCGCTCGAGGCGGAAGTTGCTCAGACCTATTCGCAACTGCGCGGGGCGCAGCTCCTGAAGCAGATCACGCTGGCCGAGATCGATTCCGAGCAGCGGATCCTCGACCTCACGCGTGAACAGGCGCGTGTGGGGCTGACGAGCCAGAGCGATGTGGAGAGTGCGACTGCGCAGGTGGGTTCGTTGCAAGCCCAGCTACCGCAATTCGATGCACAGATCGCCCAGGCGATGAACGGCCTTGCCGTATTGACCGGAAGCGCGCCGGGGGCACTGGATGCGGAGCTGGAGGCGCCGGGGGCGGTTCCGCCGGTGCCGCCAAGCGTGCCGATTGGTTTGCCTTCGACGTTGGCGCGGCGGCGTCCTGACATTCGCCGCGCGGAGAGTGATTTGCACGCGGCCACCGCTGAGATCGGCGTGGCGGTGGCGCAGATGTACCCGGATGTATCGTTGACGGGGAATGTGGGTACGCGGGCAACGCAAGCCAAATATCTCGCGCGCTGGTCAAGTCTTTTCTGGACGGTGGGCCCAAGTATTTCGCTGCCGATTTTCGAAGGCGGCGCGTTGCGGGCGAACGTGCGGATAGCGAAGGCGCAGGCGGGGCAGGCGGCGCTGCAGTATCGCTCGACGGTGCTGAAGGCGCTACAGGACGTCGATAACGCCCTGGTGTCCTACCGGACGGATCAGGACCGTCGGGAGGCGCTGACGCGCACGGTAGAGGCTAACCGGATCAGTTTGCAGCTTGCGACCGATAGTTATCGGAAGGGGCTCGTGAGTTTTATCACCGTCCTGGATGCCGAACGGCAGTTGGCCGAAACACGGCAACAACTGGCGCAATCGACGGTGAGCGTGACGACGGACCTGATCGCTGTATATAAGGCGCTGGGGGGCGGATGGGAAGCGGCCAATAGTTGAAGAGAGCAGGGAGCTAACACTCGCCGGACCACAGACCCTGGAGATAGTCACCAGTGCGAACGGCCACCCCTTTCGCACCAAAATCGGGCATTCCCCTATCCCGATCAACCACGGCGGCTCACCCGTGCGCACTTATTTGAAGCAAACTCCTACCTAACCCGCCAAAACAATGAGTAAAAACAAGTAGTGGAAAAAATGGCACGCCTGTTGCTTAATTGTAGATACTAAAACTACCGAAGCGTCGGACAGGCGTGGCCCAGCTTGAAGAGAAGTATCGAGCCGGCATTTCCACGCACAGGCGGCACTAGGCCGCGATTAAAAAGGACGCAAGATGCAGATCTACGACGAAATGCGTCACGAGGAAACCGTGCGGGCGCACTACGCACGTTTCTCCCGGTGGCTTTCCACGCAAAGCCCCGAAACCATCGCGCGCAAGCGTGCGGAAGCCGATCTGCTGTTCAGGCGTGTCGGCATCACGTTTGCCGTGAACGGCGATCTGTCGGGCACCGAACGCCTGATTCCCTTCGACATGATTCCGCGCATCATCCCCGGCGACGAATGGCGCAAGCTTGAAGCAGGCCTGCGACAGCGGGTACGTGCGCTGAACATGTTCATCCGCGACGTCTATCACGATCAGGACATCGTCCGGGCAGGCAAGATTCCCGCCGAACAGGTGTACACGAACGCGCAATACCGCCCCGAGATGCAAGGCGTCGCAGTGCCGCTCGACGTCTACGCGCACGTCGCTGGCGTGGACGTGGTGCGCGCGGGTGACGCGGGAGAATTCTACGTACTCGAAGACAATCTCCGGGTGCCGTCGGGCGTGTCGTACATGCTCGAAAACCGCAAGATGATGATGCGGCTCTTCCCCGAATTGTTCGTGCAGAACCGCATCGCGCCGGTCGCACACTATCCGGACCTGCTGCTCGAAACGTTGCGCTCGATCGCGCCGGCCGGCGTGGACGATCCTAACGTGGTGGTGCTCACACCTGGCATGTACAACTCGGCGTACTTCGAGCACTCGTTCCTCGCGCAGCAAATGGGCGTGGAGTTGGTGGAGGGCAAGGATCTCTTCGTCGATGAAAACTACGTGTTCATGCGCACGACTCAAGGGCCGAAACGCGTCGACGTGATCTACCGGCGGCTCGACGACGACTTCATGGACCCGCTTGCGTTCCGCACGGACTCGGCGCTCGGCGTGCCGGGCCTGCTGACGTCGTATCGCGCGGGCCGCGTGGCATTGGCTAACGCGATGGGCACGGGTATAGCGGACGATAAATCCATCTATCCGTTCGTCCCGGACATGATCGAGTTCTATCTCGGCGAAACGCCGATCCTGAACAACGTGCCGACGTTCCAGTGCCGCAAGCCTGACGATCTCGCCTACACGCTCGCGCATCTGCCCGAACTGGTCGTGAAGGAGGTTCACGGCGCGGGCGGCTACGGCATGCTGGTCGGACCGGCATCGACGAAAGCCGAAATCGAGGCGTTCCGGGAACGCCTGATCGCGCGGCCGGACGGTTATATCGCCCAGCCAACCCTGGCGCTCTCCGCGTGCCCGACCTTCGTGGAGTCGGGTATTGCGCCGCGCCATATCGACTTGCGGCCGTTCGTGCTGTCGGGTAAAGAAGTGACGATGGCCGCCGGCGGCCTGACTCGCGTGGCGTTGAAGGAGGGTTCTCTCGTCGTGAATTCGTCGCAGGGCGGCGGCACGAAAGACACCTGGATGGTGGACTAAGCATCCACCAGGATTGTTCGCACGGGCGCGCTCCCAAGCGCTGCGCCCGCGCGCGCCACACAATAACGGAACGCCATCATGATGCTAAGCCGCACAGCCGATCACCTTTTCTGGATGGCTCGCTACATGGAGCGTGCGGAAAATACCGCCCGCATGCTCGATATCAACCTGAAGGGCATGCTGCTGCCGCAGACGCCGGATCAAGCCGCGCGTGCACAACGCTCGGTGCTGCGTATTTCGGAACTCGAATTCAGGTTCGAGGAGCGTTTCCCGGGCTCGGATTCGCGCGAGGACATGCTGCACTTCATGGTCGCCGATACCGGCAATGCGTCGAGCATCATTTCCTGCCTGCACGCTGCCCGCGAAAACGCGCGTGCCGTGCGCGGGACCCTGACCACGGAAGCGTGGGAGACCATCAATTTCACGTGGCTCGAATTCGGCGAGAAACTCGCTGCGGGCGAACTCAAAAAGAGTCCGGACATGCTGTTCGAATGGGTCAAGTACCGTTCGAACCTGTGTCGCGGCGTGATGGTCGGCACCGCGCTTCAGGACGACGCCTTCTGGTTCATCCAGCTCGGCATGTACCTGGAACGCGCGGACAACACGGCGCGGATCCTGGACGTGCGTTTCGCCGATGCAGAACCGAACTCGCGCGAAGCCGCGCGTCAGCTGGAAGACTTCTACTACTGGACCTCCATCCTGAGTTCGGTGTCCGCGCTGGAGATCTACCGGAAGGTGTATCGCGACGTTGTGACGCCGTCTCGGGTTGTCGAGTTGCTGATCCTCAACTCGCAGATGCCACGCTCGCTGCTGGCATCGCTGGATGGGGTTTGCGCGACGCTCGACAAGCTGCGCACGAGCGGCTCGAACGAGTGTGAACGCTTCGCCGGCAAGTTGCGCGCGGACGTGCTCTACATGGATATTCGCCAGATTCTCGAAACCGGAGTGCACGCCTATCTGACGCAATTCCTGAAACGGGTCGATGAGCTCGGTGTCCGCGTGATGCGCACCTTCCTCATGTTGCCTCTCGCCTGAACGCATCCGTCCTGGGAACTATCATGCTTCTGACCATTCGTCATCACACGAGCTACCGCTACGCCGTCCCCGTGCAGTATTCCATCCAGCAACTGCGCATGACGCCCGCGAACGGGTCGGCGCAGATGGTGCGGCGCTGGAATATCGATACCGTGGGCAAGCTCGACGTCACCCGCGACGCTTACTCCAACACGTTGCATACGCTGGTGCTGACGAAACCGCATATGGAGATCCATCTTTCCGTGACCGGTCAGGTGGAGACCACGCTACTCGACGGCGGCCGCCTCAACGACGGTCCCGGCCGGATTCCGCTTCAGCACTACACCTGCACGACCGCGCTGACCGAGCCGGATGCGGCGGTCCGCGAGCTGGCGAACTCGGTGCCCAAGCTCGATTCGCCGTCGGCGCTGCTTGCGCTGGCGGAAAATATTGAAGCCAAGGTGCAGTTCAAGGCGGGCGTAACCGAGGTCACGAGCACCGCCGCGCAGGCGCTGCAGCTTGGCAACGGCGTGTGCCAGGATCACGCTCACCTCATGCTGGCGTGTTGCCGTGCCCGGGGTCTCCCGGCGCGCTACGTGAGCGGTTATATCGATCCGGGCGACGTCCCGCATGCCGCGAGCCACGCGTGGGTGGATGTGTGGCTCGACGACGGCTGGGTGTCGGTCGACGTCACGCACGCGGCGTTCGCCAGCGGCCGGTACTGCCGCCTCGCGGTCGCACGCGACTATGAAGCGGCCGCGCCTGTGCGCGGCTCGCGCGTGGGCGGCAAGGAAGAACGCATGAGCGTGGACGTCTCGGTGCAGGCAACGGCCGATCAGTAATTGCCTGCGTACTTTGCGCCACCGCATTTGTCAGATGCCATGACATTCAAGCCGCGCCCCTCATCTGCCGATAACAACTAAAGGTGAGGTGGCGCGCTCTTCTTTGCCGCACCTTGAGCTGATGTGACCCGATGTGACCTCATGTGACCTCATGTGACTGTAAGCGGCGCGTTTTCCGGGCGACGCTGCCTGGCCGCGATCATCGCAATCAGCCCGATTCGGGCGATTACCCGATTACAATACGAATTTGCTTCTATCAGGAATTGGACGCATGACTTATTGCGTGGCAATGCGCGTCGACGAGGGACTGGTGTTCCTGGCTGATACCCGCACGAATGCCGGGGTCGACCATGTGAGCGCAGCTCGCAAGATGGCGGTCTTCGAACAGCCCGGTGACCGCGTTCTTGTGCTCCTCGCGGCGGGTAATCTCGCGTTGACGCAGGCGGTCATGCAATTGCTGTCGGAACCAGCGCCCGAAGACAAAACCACGCTGTATAACGTTGCCTCCATGGCGGAAGCGGCGCGGCTGGTGGGCGATGCGGTGCGCGAGGTTCATCGGCGGGATGCGGCTACGCTCGCGGAATTCAACGTCGACTTCAATTGCAGCTTTATTCTCGGTGGCCAGATCCGCGGCGCGAATACGCGCCTGTTCATGATCTATTCGGCTGGCAACTTCGTGGAATCGTCGCAGGTCAGCCCGTATTTCCAGATCGGCGAATCGAAGTACGGCAAGCCGATCATCGATCGCGTTGTCACACCGGCCACACCGCTGGACGAAGTCGCGAAATGTGCGCTGGTGTCCATGGACTCCACGCTGCGGTCCAATTTGTCAGTGGGATTGCCGCTCGATCTGCTCGTGTATGAGAAGGACGCGTTGCAGGTCACGCGGTTCTCGACCATCGATAATGACAACCAGTATTTCCAGATGATTCATCGCACGTGGGGTGAACGGCTGCGGCAGATTTTCGGGGAAATCCCGAATCCGACTTGGGCCGATCCCGCCAATGTGCCGCTGCGGGCGCGCGAAACGGTATCGAATGTGCCACGTTTGACAAACAACGATCTGCGCGCCGAACCCGATACGTCAGCCCCGCCGTTTCAGACGCTGATGCAGCCGGCAAGCGGGCAAGGGCAGCATTGAATCGGACAGGAGCAGGTGAGGCGGTCTAAAAGCGCGTGGTGGAAGCATCGCAAGACAGCTAGCGTGAACAAGAACGGCCTGATCGGCTTAAGTCGATCAGGCCGTTCTTGTTTTTGGCTTCGGTTTTGGCCTGTCGATCGCCGTGAATCAGCGGTCAATACCTCACGCGCATAAAAAAACAGCCATCGGCGAAGCCGATGGCTGTTTTTGAACCGCAGTCGGAATCGGCGCGCTGTGTAGTGAAACGCTACGCGCCGGGTCCGGCTTTAGAACTTGTGACGAATACCAACGATGACCATTTCTTGCGTGTTCGTACCGGCGAAGCCGAACGAACCGATCGATGCTTGCGCTTGCTGATCTACGCGAACCGTCTGGCCAGCAGCGTTCGTGGTGAACGTAGCTTGCGTGCCGCTTGCTTTCTGGTAAGCGCCGAGTGCGTAGAAATCCGTGCGCTTGGACAGCGTGTAGTCCGCACCGATGCCGACCTGATTGTAATGAGCACCCGTGTCGCCACTAGCTTTCTCGTACGTGTAGCCCGTGCCGATCAGGAGAGCCGGCGAAAGCTGGTAGTTCACGAATGCGCTGCCGATGTTGTACGTTTCCGTCGACGTGTATGCCGAGAAACCGTCCGGACGGTACTTCGCATTGCTGTACGAACCGCCGAACGTTACCGGGCCGATAGCATACTGAGCTGCTGCACGAGCGATGGCGATCGAGTGAGCCGATGCGTAGCCGCTGTTGATCGGGCTGTCGAAGATCGAATCCGACGACGGGCTATTCCAGGTCGTAGCCGAACGGCCTGCACTCGGGTTGCTCGTGTAGTAGTAACCGGCAGCCAAGCCCAACGGGCCGTTGTTATACGCAACTGCACCGCTCCACGTCTGGCCTTGACCCGTCGTGCCAGCGCCGTTGCTGAAACCATACAAGCCTTCGAATTGCAGGCCAGCATAGTTCGGCGAAACGTACTTCACGCCGTTATTTACACGCGAGCTGTTGTCGTAGTTGTCGACGTCGCCCGGCGTACCAACGATGGATGCCCAGTAGTTGTCACCCGTGATGCCTTGCACCATGTCGACGAGCGGATCGTATTGACGACCGAGCGTGACCGTGCCGAGCTTGTCAGACGTCAAACCGACGAATGCCTGGCGACCGAATTCTTGACCTTGTTGACCCAGCTTGCCCGTGTAAACGTTAAAGCCGTTTTCCAATTGGAAAATTGCCTTCAAACCGCCGCCCAGATCTTCCTGGCCTTTCAGGCCCCAGCGATCGCCAGACAGGGTGCCGGCATTTGTGCCGACCAGCTTTTCGTTGCCGTTCGCGTTGTGAACATAAATGAGACCAGCGTCGATCACGCCATACAGGGTCACGCTGTTTTGCGCGTGAGCCACGCCTGCTGTGCCGAGCAGTGCCAGCGAAAGGGAAGTCAGTGCGAAACGTTTCATCAGGTTCTCCACGCGAGGATTAAATTCGTTGTTGCCGGCGCAGAGAATAACGCAGCGTTACAAAACTTAAGAACTGAAAAATTAAAACCTGTCTCGAAAAAAAGACACTTTATGGTCGATCGTTTGATGTCTTGTAAGGCAAGCCTGTCAAGGCTTTGGCTTATGATTCATCTAGTGAAAGCATGGCGACAAAGCTGTATTCAGAAAGTTCCTTTTAATGCAATTGATTCAACGAGAATCAGCGATTTTTATTAGTTTTTTACTAATTGGGCGTTATAAGCGAGATAGGCTGGCGCCGCCCGCGAGGAGATCTCTGACGGGCAAGAGGAGCGCTGCATATGGCTCGGCGAGGGTTTACGCCGGGTGGCGGCTCGCCGAGGTCAAGCCAAGTCCAACGCCCTGGGCCGGATGCGGGCGTTGTGTATTACCAACATCCTTACCCATTGAAAGCGTCATTTTTGCATTCGGCGCAACAAAGGCGCTGCGCCTTTGCATCGCGACACATCCATGCGATTGGACGCAAGTTTTGCGCAGTCAAGCCTTTGACACGGAAAACTGCCGTACCGCAAATCACGCCGGTTCGGGACCTGAATTTGATCCCGCTCTGGATCCCGCCGCCCGGCTTGGCGGGCGTCATTCGTCTATTCGTCAATTGCAGCGGGCCGGCCGGGTTCTGGTTCGCGGCCAGATTCACGGCCAGATTCACGGCCGAGATCGCGGCCCTTTAACAGCGCGAGCGCCAATCCTGCGCCGCCGGCCATCAACACGGCGCGCCACGGATACCGTTTCACCAGGTCGTTTGCTTGCACCGCCTTACGCCCGCAATCCAGCATGGCCTGCGCTGTCACCCGCGTCGCAGCGGTCTCCGCACGGGCCAGCTTGCGGCTCAGGGTCAACGCGGTGCTCAGCGCCGACACCCGTTGGCGCGCCTGCTGCGTCAAATGCTGCGAGCGTTCAGCCCGCCGTTCGATGGATGCTCGCGCATGTCCCGGCACGACCGTAAAGGCTTTTGTGGTCCCTGGATTGTTCGCATCTGCATCTTTACGGCCGGCTCCGGGTACCGTCGAGCCCGCCAGCATCGAGCCGATCTTGGCGCGGCTGCCGGGCGGGACCCGGGAGCTTTGCTGCCCCCACGCACCACGGGGATCGTGCAAACGGGCTCGCGCGGCTGAAAACTCCGCGCCGAGCAGCAGGACTGCGGCCGAGAAGTACAGCCACATCAGCAGCACGGCGAGCGAGCCGGCGGCGCCGAATGAATTCGCTGTGCCGGCGTGTGTCAGGTAGAACGCAAACAGTTTCTTGCCGACGGAAAAGAGGATGGCGGCAACAAACCCGCCGACCAGTGCGTCCTGCCATTGCACGCGGCCGTCGGGGAGGAACTTCAGCAGCGCCCCGAACGCGAGCGAGAGAATCACCAGTCCGACCACCAACTGCACAACGTCGCCGATGATCACGAAGGGCGAATCACCCCAAAGCCATGTGCCCACGGCCTGGATGGCGGTATCGAGGACTAGCGAGACGATCAGCAGGAAAGCCACGCCCAGCACCAGGCCGAACGAGATCAGCCGCACCCGCACCAGCGCGAAAACGCTGGACTTCTGCTCGCCGCTCAGCGGCCACACAAGGTTAAGCGCAGTGTTGAGCGATGAAAATGTAGCCGATGCACCCACCGCCAGCAACACGAACGAGATCACGGCGGCAACGCCCGTGCCGCCGCTGCGGTGGGCATTCTCCACAATGCTCTGCACGCTCGCCGCAGCCTGATCGCCGAGCAATCCATTGACCTGATGGAACAACTGGCCGCGTGCGGCGTCCGCTCCGAACACCCAGCCGGCCACTGCGATGACCATGACCAGCGTTGGCGCCAAAGAAAACGCGGAGTAGAACGCGATGCTCGCAGCCATGGCGGCACAGCGATCCTCGCCAAATTTCTTGAGCGCGCCCATCACCCAGGATGCGTCCTTTTTCACCACAGCCTGAATTCTTTCGGTGGACGACGTACTCATGGAAACCTCAACTTCGGTGATGGTGATGATGACCTTGACGATTTTGTAATCCGTCAGAGCACGATGCGTTCCACGGCCGGTGAGCCCGTTGGTCACATCACAGCGTGCCGGGACTTATGAGCATCCGTCATCCCGTGGCAGCTTGGCAACCCAAACCGGGCTCATAGGCCGTTCGGATGCCTTCGGCGGCGCTTTTGTCGCCAATTGTTGAGTTTGTTCTACGTAGTTTTACGTTCAGCGGGAGCGGGTTTTTCAATCGGCGCGGGAATGGGCAGGGAAATGCGCACGTGGCTGGGCGAATGAAGTTCAAGCCGTCACGAGGTGGCATGCATCGCCGAGCCGTTGCAGCCACCGGCGAACGCGCCCACCGCGCCCACCGCATCAGGCACGCATGGCGAACCCGTCGAGATAGGCGGCGGGATCTTGTCCGTCCCAGACGTGCCCGTCGAGCAGCACGTCCGCGCGAATCTCCTCCGGCACGCGAACGTCCGCCAATGCCGCGGCCTCGCGATACAGCGCCGTCTGGCTGATCGCCGCTGCAATGGCGGCGTCGTCGTGAGCGCCGCTCAGCAAACCCCATCGGCGATATTGCGTCAGGAACCACAAGCCGTCGGACGGGCGCGGATAGTTGACGGCGCCTTTATCGAAGAAACTGACGGGGAGGGGAAGCGGCTGCCCGGGGAATCGTGCAGCGTCATAGTCGCCGAGCAGCCGTGGCGCGATCAATTCCTGCGGTACGCCTAGCAGGTCCGGCGCTGCGAGCCATGTCGAGATGTCAGCGCGATGCGAGGGGTTGTCGAGCCACCGGCACGCTTCGAGCATTGTCTGGACCAGCGCGCGCGCCGTATTCGGATAACGCATGACAAAATCGCGCCGGCTGGCAAGGACCTTTTCCGGGTGGTCCGGCCAGATCTGGCTAGTGATCGCGACGGTCCTGCCCGCGTGGCGCGACTCGGCAACCGCGTTCCACGGCTCACCGACGCAGAAGCCGTCGAGCTGGCCCTCGGCCAATGCATCGGCCATTTGCGGCGGCGGGATCACGATGCTGCGAATGTCGCGCAGCGGATGCACGCCATGAGCGGCGAGCCAGTAGTACAACCACATCGCATGCGTGCCGGTCGGGAAGGTCTGCGCAAAGACCGGAGGACGGCCGAGCGACGCGAGCGCCTCCTTCAAATTGCCACTCCGGCTCAGCGCGTCGGCAAGCGGGTTCGATAGCGTGATGGCCTGGCCATTGCGGTTCAGCACCATCAGCACGGCCATTTCGCCTTGCGGTCCGCCAATGCCGAGTTGCACGCCATACACGAGGCCATAAAGCGCGTGCGCTGCATCGATCTCGCCGGACAACACCTTGTCGCGCACGGCCGCCCAGGAAGGCTGCCGGCACAACTCGAGCGTCAGGCCGTGGCTGTGGCCGAACTCGAGGATCTTGGCAACGGCGAGCGGGGCGACATCGCTCAGCGCCACGAAGCCCAGGCGGATGTGGGTCTTCTCGGGTTGCTCGGACGCGCGGTTCAAAGCGGCTTTGGGTGTGTTCATGTTGTGCGGGCTACCCTAATAAATCGGCCATCGATACCAACTGGCGCGCAACCTCGGCAAGCTTCATTCCCTCGTCCATCGCGCGCTTGCGCAGCATGGCGTATGCCTCCGGTTCGGACATCTTGCGCCGGTCCATCAAGAGGCGCTTGGCCCGGTCGATCAGCTTGCGGTCCGCGAGTTCGTTTTCAGCATCGGCGAGCCGCTTGCGAAATTGCTCCTCGCGGGCAAAGCGTGCGAGAGCGACTTCGAGGATGGGTGCGAGACGCGCGGCCTCCAAGCCCTCAACAAGGTAAGCGCTCACGCCAGCACCGACCGCGGCGTGAATCAGTTGCTGGTCGCCGTCGTTGCTGAACATCAGAACCGGACGTGGCGCGGTCTCGTTCATCACAGCAAGTTGTTCGAGAGTATCGCGTGAAGGCGATTCAGTATCGATGATGACCACATCCGGGCGCTGCTCTTCCACCACCTTGGGCAATGCAGCAGGGGTCGCCACTTCGGCCAGCATGTCGTAGCCCAGGCGTGCGAGTGCCTGGCGAAGATCGCCAATGGGTTTGTCGGTATCGGTGACGAGCAGTACACGAAGCATGGATCAGGCGCCGGGATAGCTCATGCAAGGTCGGCCGGGCGCAACGCTCGCCGCGCGCCGGTCAGCGAGCGCCATGGAGACCGCGTGCATTGTTCGATTCGATGTGCGCGTATCAGGCTGCATGCTGGACCGCTTCAGTAATGTCTTGCCACGCGTTGAAGGCGGTGTGCTCGTCCACGGTGAGAGCGCCGGTTTCGTTGTTAGCAACCCAATCTACCGCTTCGCCAATCGCATCGCCAACGAGGATCACGGCGGGGCTTCCCAGACCTTCCTTCACGGCGTCGATAGCCATGCGATCCAGCGTTCCAAGCCAGCGCCGCTCGGATGCTGTACCGGCCCATTGGACCACTGCGGCAGGGGTGGACGCCGGCAACGCTGAGAGCAGTGCATGGCAGAGGCTTTCGATGCGTGTCATGCCCATGTAGATCGCGAGCGTTGTACCGGTTGCCGCGAGTGCGGCCCAGTTGGGTTCGCCATGATCCCGTTTGTGCGCCGTGACGAAGGTCACTCCCTGGCAATGTTCCCGATGCGTCAGCGATATCCCAAGACTCGCCGCTGCCGCAAAGCCTGACGAGATGCCGTTGATGATCTCCACCGGAATCTGCGCATGCCTTAGTGCGGTGAGTTCTTCGCCCGCGCGTCCGAACAGCAGGGCGTCGCCGCCCTTCACGCGGACCACGTGCAGTCCTTTCAGCGCATAACGCTGCATCAGCCGCTGGATGAAGGCTTGCGGTGTCGACTTGCAGCCGCCGCGCTTGCCGACCCGGATCACGCGAGCTTGTGGTGCAAGCGACACGATCTCAGGATTGGCCAGATCGTCCAGCAACACGATATCCGCCAGCGCCAATGCCTTGGCGGCTTTGATCGTGAGCAAGTCCAGATCGCCGGGGCCGGCGCTAAGCAAGGTGACCTTGCCTGTTGTCATCGTGATGTCCTTTGGCGGTTTGGGAAAACGTAACAGCCGCCGCGTTGCTTAAAAGATCGAAGAAATGAATGAACCGCATGGGTCGCGTGTCGCACAGATCAATGACCTTCCGGGCGATGCGACAACACCGCGCTCCAATGGAAAACGGCATCCGCTCGTGCTCCTGCACGAAGGGACGCCGTTGTCCTGAGTCGCCGGTACGTAGTCGATACTGCCGGCGTTCGAATCAATAAGACTGTGATATCCAAGCGCCCGACATCGTTGTCGCACGCAACCACATATAGGCAATATCCAGGCCAGACGAGTGCGGCTTTACCGCGCTCGGCGACTGACCATGCGAACAGCAAAGCGTCCGCCGCGCGAGGCCACGCTCCTCATGCGTGTCCGCATGAACTAACCCTTCCTCGATCTTCTGTCGCGGATCGGGGAGACCAGCCGAGGTGCAGCACAGTCCGCACGCGGACAGTGCTGCATCGCACCGCGAGGGTGCGGCGCTGCATCAAAATGCATCGCGGGTAATGGGCGGAAAACCGGCTGCCACCCGCAAACGCCCGCCATATATAGAGAAGCCACTCATGGCATAGCCCTTGCGTTTAGAGCGTCCATGGATCAACGACGGTCCAGTTTCATTGCAAGACTTCAGCAGTGGCCCATGACGGGCTTATTGGACAACGGCGTCCCCTGAACTCAGTCATCGGCTGGGTTCGCGGGACGCCTTTTTGTTTTTCTGGAAAGACAATGGCAGACAAAGCAACCCGGATCGATCTCTTCAGCTTGCGCACCGTGCCCATGCGAGCCTTCCACCTTACGTGGATGGCGTTCTTCGTCTGCTTCTTTGCGTGGTTCGCCTGTGCGCCGTTGATGCCGTTGATCAAGCGCGAATTCGGACTGTCCATTGATCAGGTTGCCAATATCAACATTGCCGCGGTTGCCGCGACGATCCTGGTGCGACTCATCGTTGGCCCGATGTGCGACCGCTACGGTCCGCGAAAGGTCTATACGGGACTCCTGATCATCGGTGCATTCCCCGTGTTCAGCGCCGCGCTCTCGGGCGGTTACACAAGCTTCCTGCTGTGCCGTCTGGGCATTGGCGCAGTGGGAGCGAGCTTCGTTATCACGCAGTACCACACGTCGATGATGTTCGCGCCGAACGTGGTTGGCACGGCCAACGCAACCAGCGCCGGCTGGGGTAATGCCGGGGCCGGCGCGGCGCAAATGCTGGTGCCGTTGCTGCTCGCAGGCATGCTTGCGCTCGGCGCCGCAGATGCGTCCGCATGGCGCCTCGCACTCGTGGTGCCCGGGCTGGCGATGCCGGTCATGGCCTGGTTCTACTGGCGCTTCACGCAGGACTGCCCGCAAGGCAACTTCACGCAATTACGCGCGCAGGGCATCGCTATCGATGGCGGCAAGAAGGGCGGCTGGGCGAGCTTTCGCGCCGCCTGTGCGAACTATCGCGTGTGGATGCTGTTCGTCACCTATGCGGCTTGCTTTGGCGTCGAAGTGTTCATCCATAACATCGCCGCGATCTATTACGTCGATCACTTTCATCTGTCGCTGAAAGCCGCCGGCGTCGCTGCCGGCAGCTTTGGACTGCTCGCCCTGTTTGCCCGTGCACTCGGCGGCTGGCTCTCGGACAAGGCTGCGGCGCGGCGCGGCCTCGCGATTCGCTCGACCTTGTTGTTCGTGCTGATCGCGGGCGAAGGCCTCGGGCTTCTCTGGTTCTCGCATGCGGATAGCGCAGCGCTGGCCGTGGTCGCCATGCTGAGCTTCGGCCTGTTCACGCATATGGCGTGTGGCGCGACCTACGCGCTCGTGCCGTTCATCGATCGAAAGGCGCTGGGCGGCGTGGCGGGAATTATCGGCGCGGGCGGCAACGTGGGTGCAGTTGCGGCCGGCTTCCTAATGAAGGGCTTCGGCAACGTCCAGCAGACGCTCGCCATGCTCGGCGTGATGGTCACGTTGTCCGCGTTGTGCGCGCTCGCGGTGCGCTTTAGTTCCGAGCACAAGGCACAGGAAGCGGTGCTGCGTGCAGATGCATTGGGTGCCAACAACAGCATTGCTAATTGAGAGCGTCCTGATCATGAAAATTGTCGTCATCGGCCATGGCATGGTCGGCCATAAACTCCTCGAATGCCTCGCCGAAAAGGCAGCGCACGGGCTCGATATCACCGTGCTCTGCGAAGAACCGCGGCCGGCTTACGACCGCGTGCATCTGTCGGAATTCTTCTCCGGCAAATCGGCGCAGGACCTGTCGCTGGTCGAGCCGGGATTCTTCGAGCGGGAGAACGTTCGGCTCGAGCTCAATGCGAAGGCCGTGTCGATCGATCGTGCGGCGCGTACCGTGACGGTGTCGACCGGCGAGGTACTGGCGTACGACAAGCTGGTGCTCGCTACCGGTTCTTATCCGTTCGTGCCGCCGGTTGCGGGCAATGAGCGTCGCGACTGCTTCGTGTACCGCACCATTGAAGACCTCGAAGCAATGAAGGAATGCGGCGCGCGCTCGAAGACGGGCACGGTCGTCGGCGGCGGGTTGCTGGGGCTTGAATGCGCCAAGGCGTTGCGCGACATGGGCTTGCAGACGCACGTGGTCGAATTCGCGCCGCGCCTGATGGCCGTGCAGGTCGACGACAGCGGCGCACGCGTGCTACGCAGCAAGATAGAAGAGCTCGGTGTGACGGTTCATACGCAGAAGAACACCGTAGCCATAGTCGATGGCGAAGACGGTACGCATCGCATGGAGTTCGCCGACGCAACCCATCTCGACACCGACATGATCGTGTTCTCCGCCGGCATCCGCCCGCGTGACGAGATTGCGCGGATCAGCGGCCTCGAAGTCGGCGCGCGCGGCGGCATCGTGATCGACGACGGTTGCCGCACGAGCGACGCTGATATCTACGCGATCGGCGAATGCGCACTCTGGAACGGACAAGTCTTCGGGTTGGTCGCACCGGGTTATGACATGGCCCGTACTGTTGCAAAACAGTTGGCTGGCGAGCTGGCCGGTTTCACCGGCGCCGACATGAGCACCAAGCTGAAGCTGATGGGCGTGGACGTGGCGAGTATTGGCGATGCCCACGGCAAGACGCCGGGCAGCCGTGCGTATCAGTTCAGCGACGAACGCAAGCAGGTCTACAAGAAGCTGGTGGTGTCCGAGTGCGGCAAGTATTTGCTCGGCGGCGTGATGGTCGGCGACGCAACCGAATACGGCACGCTTTTGCAGATGATGCTCAACCGCATCGAGTTGCCTGAGGCCCCGGAATTCCTGATTCTCCCTTCCCCCGACGGCAAGCAAAAGCCCGGCCTCGGCGTCGAGGCGCTGCCCGAAGCCGCGCAAATCTGTTCGTGCAACAACGTATCGAAAGGCCAGATTTGCGCAGCGGTGTGCGCGGGTGCAACCAGCATTGGCGAACTGAAGTCCGCGACCAAGGCCGGCAGTTCGTGCGGCGGTTGCGTGGCGCTGGTCACGCAGGTGATGAAGGCCGAGATGAAGAAGCAAGGGCTCGCGGTCAACAACCACATTTGCGAGCACTTTGCGTACTCGCGTCAGGAGCTCTATCACATGGTGCGCGTCGAGCGCATCGAGACGTTTGGTGCATTGCTCGCGAAGCATGGCCACGGCCTTGGATGCGATATCTGCAAGCCGGCCGCCGCCGCGATTCTTGCATCGTGCTGGAACGAGTTCGTGCTGAAAAAAGAGCACGCCAGCCTTCAGGATTCAAACGACTACTACCTCGCCAACATCCAGCGCGACGGCACCTATTCCGTCGTCCCCCGGATGCCGGGTGGCGAGGTCACGCCCGACGGCCTGATCGCCGTCGGCCAGGTTGCCAAAAAGTATGGCCTGTACACCAAGGTCACGGGCGGGGCACGTGTCGACTTGTTCGGTGCGCGGGTTGAACAGTTGCCGCTGATCTGGGAGGAGCTGATCGCGGCCGGCTTCGAGTCCGGGCATGCGTACGGCAAGTCGGTGCGCACCGTGAAGTCTTGCGTGGGTTCGACATGGTGCCGCTATGGCGTGGGCGATTCGGTCGGTCTCGCGATCGGCATAGAGAACCGCTACAAGGGTTTGCGCACGCCGCACAAGATCAAGTTCGGCGTCTCCGGTTGCACGCGCGAATGTGCCGAGGCACAAGGCAAGGACATTGGTGTGATTGCGACGGAGAAGGGCTGGAACCTCTACGTCTGCGGCAACGGCGGCATGAAACCGCGCCACGCCGAGCTGCTCGCATCCGATCTCGACCGTGCCACGCTGATCCGGTACATCGACCGCTTCCTGATGTTCTACATCCGTACCGCGGACCGCTTGCAGCGCACGAGCGTGTGGCGTGACAACCTGGAAGGCGGGCTCGAGTACCTGATCGACGTCGTGGTGCACGACAAGCTTCAGCTTGCCGCGGAACTCGAAGCGGAGATGCAGCACGTGGTCGACACCTACGAATGCGAGTGGAAAAAGGCGGTCAACGATCCGGAGACGCGCAAGCGCTTCCGCCATTTCGTCAACAGCGATGAAGCCGATGCGAACGTGAGTTTCATCGAAGAGCGTGGCCAGGTTCGCCCCGCGACGCCGGCTGAACGGCAACTGAAGCGAATCGATATTCCCGTGGTTGTAGAGACGGTTTGAACTCCGTGCGATTCACAAGACTCACACTAAGGACATCATCATGAACAACGATCGAATCCCAAGCTCATGGGTGGCTGTGTGCCCGCTCGACGACATCGTGCCGAACACTGGCGTCTGTGCGCTCGTCAACGGCGAGCAAATCGCCGTGTTCCATCTCCACGATGGCAACCCCAGCGTGTTCGCGATCGATAACTTCGACCCGGGCTCACACGCGTCCGTACTGTCGCGCGGACTGATCGGCAATCTGGGCGAACGAATTGTGGTGGCGTCGCCGATCTTCAAGCATCACTACGACCTTCGCACGGGCGAATGCCTCGAGATACCGGCGAACTCGGTCAACGCCTTTGCGGCACGCGTGGAGGACGGCCACGTGTGGGTCGCCGTATGAGCACCGCACGCCTATTTGCGTATCTCGCATGATTTCCGGCAGCGTCAAGACCGTGTGCCCATACTGCGGCGTTGGCTGCGGCATGGTCCTGCAAGTCGAGAAGGGGCAAGTAGTCAAGGTGTCGGGCGACAAGGAGCATCCGGCCAATTTTGGACGCCTTTGCACCAAGGGCTCGTCGGCGCATGTGGTCTTGCGCAAATCGGGCCGCCTGGAATGCGCCTTCATTCGCCATGAGCGGGATCAGGATCCGATCCCGTTACCCATGGCGCAAGCAATTTCCGACACGGCTCAGCACCTGCGCAGCCTGCTCGACGAGCACGGCCCGGACGCGCTTTCGTTCTATGTGTCGGGGCAGATGTCGATCGAGGCGCAGTACCTCGTCAACAAGCTTGCGAAAGGATTTGTCGGCACCAATAACATAGAGTCCAATTCGCGGCTGTGCATGGCGAGCGCCGGCAGCGGCTACAAACTGTCGCTGGGCGCTGACGGTCCGCCGGGCTCGTATGAGGACATCGATCGGGCCAACCTGTTTTTCGTGATCGGCGCGAACATGGCCGACTGCCACCCGATCCTGTTCCTGCGCATGATGGATCGTGTGAAGGCGGGCGCCAAGCTGATCGTGGTGGACCCGCGCCGCAATGCGACCGCCGACAAAGCCAGCCTCTTCATGCAGATCAAGCCGGGGACCGATCTGGCATTGCTGAACGGCCTGCTGTACCTGCTGCATCAGAACGGTCACACCAACGCTGCTTTCATCGCCGAATCGACTGAAGGTTGGGACGCGATGCCCGACTTTCTGGAAGACTATTCGCCGGATAAGGTGGCTGAGATCACCGGGATCTCCGAAGCGGATATTCGTCGCGCGGCGCAGTGGATGGGCGAGGCGCCCGAGTGGATGAGCTGCTGGACCATGGGCCTCAACCAGAGCACGCATGGCACCTGGAACACGAACGCCATCTGCAACCTGCATCTCGCCACGGGCAAGATATGCCGGCCAGGCAGCGGGCCGTTCTCGCTCACGGGGCAGCCCAATGCCATGGGCGGACGCGAGATGGGTTACATGGGACCAGGGCTTCCTGGTCAGCGCTCGGTGCTGGTGGAAGAGGATCGGGCTTTTATAGAAAACCTGTGGGGCGTTCCGAAGGGCACGCTCAAAACTTCGCTCGGGCAAGGGACCGTGGACATGTTCTCGCGGATGGCGACGGGCGAGATCAAGGCCTGCTGGATCATCTGCACTAATCCTGTTGCAAGCGTGGCGAATCGGCAGACCGTGATTGCGGGGTTGCAGGCCGCGGAGCTGGTGATTGCACAGGATGCGTTCCTCGATACCGAAACCAATCGCTACGCCGATGTCCTTCTGCCCGGTGCGCTGTGGGCCGAAGCCGAAGGCGTGATGATCAACTCCGAGCGCAACATGACGCTCATGCAGAAGGCGATCGACCCGCCGGGCGCTGCGTTGCCGGACTGGCAGATCATCGCGCGCGTGGCATGTGAAATGGGTTTTGCCGATGCGTTCAGTTATGCATCGGCAGAAGAGGTCTTCGCCGAGATCACCAAGACGTCGAACCTCAAGACGGGCTACGACTTGCGCGGTGCGAGCCATGAGCGCCTGCGCGAGACGCCGTTGCAATGGCCCTGCGCGCCGGATGGTGCGGCCGATCGTAATCCGGTTCGTTATATTAACGATGGCGTGAGCCAAACGCTTAAGCAAATACCGGACGGCAGCCGCCCGCGTCTCGTCTTTCCCACTCCATCCGGCAAGGCGGTTTTCTTCGCTCGCCCCCATGTGGCGCCGGCCGAAATGCCGGACAGTGAACGGCCTATCGTGCTGAATACAGGCAGGTTGCAGCACCAGTGGCACACCATGACCAAGACCGGCAAGGTGCCCATGCTGAACAAGCTGAACCCTGCTCCGTTCGTGGAAATTCATCCCGAAGATGCGGCGGCGCTGGGTATCAAGGCGAAGGATGCGGTCGAGATTCGTTCGCGCCGCGGCCGCGCCGTGCTGCCCGCGGTCGTCACCGATCGGGTTCGCGCCGGTAATTGTTTTGCCCCTATGCATTGGAACGACGTCTTCGGCGAAGAACTCTGCGTCAACGCCGTGACGAATGACGCCATCGACCCGATATCGCAGCAGCCTGAATTCAAGTTCTGCGCCGTTGCGCTCAGCCGCGTAACGCCTAAAGCTGACGCGGTGAATCGCGAGGCGTGTGACGATGCCGCCCGCCCGGAACACGTCGAGCCCGTTGTTGCCGATCACGCCCGTCCGAACCAGGAACTGGACATGTCCCGTATTGATGCCCTTGGCGCGCTGCTCGGTATTCCGAAAACGCCCGCGCCCGAACTGAGCGAGACCGAACGCATCTATCTCGGCGGCTTCATGAGCGGCCTGCGTTCGACCGAAGGCCGTGCAGCAGGCGGCGTGCCGACGTTGCCGCCTGGTGCGCCCATGGCCCCTGCTACACGCCTTTGGCTTGATGGTGTTCTCGCGGGGCTGTTCAGCCGCGCGGAAACGCCCCTGCCGACGTTGGCCTCGCCGGTGGCGGCAACGACCGCCGAGTCCTCCGTGCGCATTGCGCGCGCGCGGCCAAAAGTCGTGTTGCTGTGGGCTTCCCAGACCGGGAATATCGAGTCGTTGACCGAGCGATACGCGACCCAGTTGATGGAGTCCGGGTTCGAAATACGGACCACGTGCATGGCCGACTATGCGGTGTCCGACCTGGAGAAAGCGCAGTACGTTCTGCTGATGACGAGCACCTTCGGCGATGGTGATGCACCCGATAACGGCGAGAGTTTCTGGACCGCGATCAGCGCCGATAACGCCCCGCGCCTGGATGGCGTGCGCTACGCCGTGCTGGCTTTTGGCGATCGCAATTACGACGCGTTCTGCGGTCACGGCCGCAAGCTCGATACGCGCTTGCTCGAACGCGGAGCGATACGTCTGCTGGAACGGGTCGACTGCGATGCCGAGTACCAGCCCGCGGCCGACGCGTGGCTCGAGCGGATCGTTGCACGTATCAACGAAGAAGATGCGGCGCTGCACGCAGTCCCGGCCGACGGCATGATTCCGGCGGTGCTGCCCGGCACCACGCCTTCAAAGACCCATCCGGCAGCCTCGCGGCTGGTGAAGAATCTGCGGCTCAACAAGCACGGCGCGACGAAGGACACACGCTATTTTTCGCTGGATACCGCCGACTCGGGTCTCGAGTATGAGGTTGGCGATGCCCTCGGGGTATGGCCGAGAAACTGCCCCGAACTGGTCGATGAACTCATCGGCCTGAGTGGCCTTAGCGCCGATGCTGCCGTCAACGTGGCAGGCGCGGGTGAGATGCGCCTCGCCGAAGCGCTCGGCAAGCACTATGAAATTGCACGTCCGAATCACGACGCGCTGGCGTTCATCGCCGCCCGCACGCGCAACGGTGCGGACGGTGCGAATGGTGCGGGTGGTGCGTTAAGCCGGCTGCTTCACGAGGACAACAAGGCGGACTTGAAGAAGTGGCTATGGGGTCAGCAACTGGCTGACGTGCTGCATGAATTCCCGGTGGAGCTTTCAGCCACGGAGCTGGTCGGCATGCTCAAGCGCATGCAGCCGCGTCTTTACTCGATTGCATCGAGTCCGAAGGCGCATCCTGACGAGATCCACCTGACCGTGTCGGCGGTCCGGTATAACAACGGCCGGCGTCAGCGCAAGGGCGTGAGCTCAACTTTCCTGGCAGACCGTGCCGGCGATGCCAGCGTGCCGGTGTTCGTCCAGAAATCGGCGCATTTCCGTCTTCCCCATAGCGGCGATGCACCCATGATCATGGTCGGTCCCGGCACCGGCGTGGCCCCGTTCAGAGGCTTCCTGCATGAACGCCTCTCGCGCGGCGACACCGGCCGCAACTGGTTGTTCTTTGGCGAGCAGCATGCCGCCACGGACTACTACTACGGCGATGAACTCGATGAGATGCGTCGCAAGGGCCTGCTGAACCGGCTCGATCTCGCTTTCTCGCGGGATCAGGCCGACAAGATCTATGTGCAGGATCGCATGCGTGAGCATGGCGCGGAGCTCTGGTCGTGGCTCGATGCGGGTGCGCATTTCTATGTCTGCGGCGACGCGGGCCGCATGGCCAAGGACGTCGACGCAGCGCTCAAGTCTGTCGTGGCTCACCACGCCGGCATGAGCGACGACAAGGCCAGGGAATACGTCAGCGGCATGGTCAGGGACAAGCGTTATGTACGGGACGTGTATTGACGTCCCGCGTGAGTTCAGCAATCTGGCTAATCGCGCAACTGCTGCGCCGCGATGTCTTCGAGCGACCGTCCACGCGTTGGCACGCCCAGCAGCACCACCGCCGCCGCACCGATCAGCAGCACGAACGTGGTTGCACCAAACACGCCGGGAAAGCCCAGCAACGGGTAGACGTACCCAACCAGGATAGGCGCAGCGATCGCGCCCAGCCGACCGATCGATGAAGCCAGACCCGTGCCGGTTGCACGGACATCGGTTGGGAAAACCTCGGGTGTGTAGGCATAGACACCCGCATACGTGCCGTTCATGAAGAACGACAGCAGCACGCCGGACGCCATGATGCCCGCGTCGCTGCGCGTGAGCGCAAGGCCGAGTGCCGAGACGCCTCCCAGCACCATGTACGATGCAATGGTCGCCTGCCTGCCGATTTTCTCGTTCAGCCACGCGCCCGAGAAATAGCCTGGTATCTGAGCGATATAGATCACGAGCGAGTAAGAAAAGCTGCGCGTGATCGTCATGCCGCTTTGCACGAGCAAGCTTGGAATCCACGTGAAGAATGCGTAGTAGCTGAAGGTGATCGAAAGCCACATGAGCCATGTCATGGTGGTGATGCGCGCGAGCTTGCGCGACCAGAGCGCCTTCACGTTCGCGAGCACCGAAGCACGTTCAGCCGCGATGGGAACCTCCGCTGCGGCCGCCGCGTCAGTTGCCGGCAGGGGTTCCAGTTTCACGCCCGCTGCCATCAACTCGGCTTCCGCTTTCGCGACGATTGCCTCGGCTTCCGCGTGCCGCCCGCGCGCGACCAGCCAGCGCGGCGATTCGGGCAACGCGCGCCGCCACCATAGCAACATCACGATCGGCAGGGCGGTGATCACCATCACCACACGCCACGCGTTCGGTGCCAGCGGGATCACAAAGTAACCGAGCAGCGCGGCCGCCACGAAGCCGAACGAGAAGAAGCCGGCGAGGCTGCCGGTGAATGCACCGCGATACCGCCGCGCAACGAACTCCGATAAAAACGGTGCAACGATCGCGCTTTCGGCGCCCGTACCGAGACCGGCAACAATGCGCGTCGCGAGAAAGAACGGCCAGTCGTGGGCAGTCGCGCTGGCAAGCGATGCAACGCAGTAAATCACGAGCGCGACCATCATCACGCGCCGCCGGCCGATCAGATCGCCGAGAATGCCTGCGAGCATCGCCCCGAGGAAATAGCCGATGAACGTGCCGCTACCGAGCACGCCCGTCTGCACGCTGGTCAGCGACCACTGCGTGCGCAGCACCGGCAGCAGGAACGCGAGCACGGCGGCGTCCATCGCGTCGAAGGTGTAGCCGAGACCGCCCATCAACAGCAGCCGTCGATGAAAGGATGAAAACGGCATGCGTTCGATACGGGCGGAAATCGTCGACATGGGTCATGCGCCTCACTGTCAGGAATGAGCGGATTCGGCTTGGGGCAGATGTGCTCGAGTTACGCGTGTTCGAGTTCGTCGAAATGGATGTGGCCGCCTTTCATCACGAAGGGAATGTGTTCGCCCTGACCGAGCAGGCAGTCGATGGATCGCAGCGGATTGCCATCCACAACCAGCACATCGGCGAACGCGCCCGGCACGAGGCGCCCGAGTTTGCCGGTCATGCCGAGCACGTCGGCGCCTATCACCGTTGCGCTTGCTATGGCTTCAGCGGGCGATAAAACCTCGGTGCGCAGCCGGAATTCATCGCTTTGCAATCGCTGCGCTTCACCCAGCAGATCCGTGCCGAAGCCCATGCGCACACCCGCGCGTTTCATGATCTCCAGGGACCTTAGGCCCGCTTCGTGTACGTCGGCCACCTTTGCAAGGCTCGCTTCAGGCAGGCCGTATTTGGCGCCCTCGCTGGCAAGTGCTTCGTAGGTCACGAGCGTGGGAACCACGAAAGCGTCGTGTTCCGCAACCAGTCGGGCGGTGGCGTCGTCGATGAGATTACCGTGCTCGATCGTGCGCACGCCGCAGCGCACCGCACGCGCGATGGCATCGGGCGTGTAGGCGTGCGCCAGCACGTAGGTCTGGCGGCCGCGCGCCTCGGCAACGATCGCGCGGATCTCGTCCTCGGAGTATCCCCATGCACCGACGGGGTCCGTCGGCGAGGCAACACCACCGGATGCCATGATCTTGATCTGGTCCGCGCCCATCTGGAGTTCTTCGCGGACGGCGCGTCGCACTTCGTCCACGCCGTCCGCTACCCGTGTGAGAGCACCAACGCGCACGCAGCATCCGCAGGGCGCATCCGGTGGCATGTAGTCGGTGCGCGTGCGCATGTCGCCATGACCGCCGGTCTGGCTCAGCGCGCGTCCGGAGACGAACATGCGTGGGCCTTCGGCCAGTCCTGCTTCCACTGCCTGCTTGAAGGGATAGCCTGCGCCGCCTGCGTCGCGGATGGTGGTGAACCCTCGCCGCAGCATCGCGCGCATCAACGGCACGGCGCGCAGCGTGACGAGCACGTTGGGCAGGGTGATCACGCGCGGGAGATTGAATTCGACCGCAATCACATGCACGTGGAGATCGATCAGGCCGGGCATCAACGTCTTGCCTTTCAAATCGATCACACGGGCACTGGCGGTTTTGATCGGGCGGTCGGAGACTTCCTTGATTTGACCGTCTTCGACCAAGACCTCGTGGCCGGGGATTAATTCTGGCTGCAACGGGTCCAGCAGCGCGCCGTTGCGAAACAACACCGACGTCATCGCGACTCTCCTTGGAAGGTTGAATCCGGGGCGCGGACTGCGCGAGTGGACGCGCTTGGCTTGGACCGCACGAGCAGCAAACTATACGCCGCGCTTGGGCGAGCGCGCCAGCGTGTCATTAATTGCATAAGGGAAAGCACCGCAAGACTGGTTTGGCTGCGCATGCACTATGTGCGTTGGTTCCCGCTGTTTTATGGCTTCGACAGGTTATCGCCGTGTGCGCGGGATCGATGTCAGGGACCGCTCACGAAGCGAGATTGGCGGACCACTGCGTAACTTCGGCGGCATTCAACGCCATCATGGTGCTTGCCGAGTCAGCGCTCGAACAAGGCTATGATTGTTTTCATAGATCCCGCCTACACGTTACCGGCCGATCCGGCCCATCGCTATCTTGACGGCGACAGCCAACGTTGCGGTGTTGCCGCCGTTTGACCGATCAACCCGAAGATGACGCCCGCGCGTTGCGTGGCGCTAAAAAAGGAGACCCTGCATGAGCAGCATGGATGTTGTACAGACAGAGCGTGCGAGCGAAATCGCCAAGCGTGTGGAAGAGTTCGTGCGCACGGTGGTGGTCCCATACGAACACGATCCGCGTTGCGGCAGTCACGGCCCGAGCGAGGAACTGGTGCGCGAACTGCGCGGCAAGGCGCGCGCGGCGGGCGTTCTTACGCCGCATATCCTGGCCGGAGGCGGCCATCTCACGCAACTCGAAACCGCAACCGTCCTGAAGCAGTCGGGCTTGTCGCCGCTTGGCCCGGTCGCCGTGAATACCGCCGCGCCGGACGAAGGCAACATGTACCTGATCGGCAAGATCGGTACCGCGGCGCAGAAGGCGCGGTTTCTCGCGCCGCTCGTAGCGGGCGATGCCCGCTCGGCATTCTTCATGACCGAACCCGCGTCGGACGGCGGAGCGGGCTCCGATCCTTCCATGCTCCAGACCACGGCCCGACGCCATGGCGAGCACTGGATCATCGACGGTACAAAGGCCTTCATTACCGGCGCTGAAGGGGCATCGGTCGGCATTGTGATGGCGCGCAGCAACACGGGCGAAGGTGGTGACGACAAAGTCAAGGCGACCATGTTTCTGGTCGACTTGCCGCATCCCGCCATTCATCTCGAGCGCATCCTCGACACGATCGACAGTTCAATGCCTGGCGGTCACGCGGTGGTGCGTATCAATGGTTTGCGAGTGCCGGACAACCAGGTGCTGGGCGAAGCGCACGAGGGATTCAAATATGCGCAGATCAGGCTGTCGCCCGCGCGGCTATCACATTGCATGCGCTGGCATGGCGCGACCACGCGCGCGCATGAGATCGCGACACACTACGCCTGCACGCGCCGCGCATTCGGGAAGTTGCTGATCGATCACGAAGGCGTGGGCTTCATGCTCGCGGAGAACGTGATCGATTTGCAGCAGGCGGAACTGATGATCGACTGGTGTGCGGCCGTACTCGATGGCGGCTCGCTAGGCACATCCGAAAGTTCGATGGCAAAGGTTGCCGTAGCCGACGCGCTGTTCCGCGTGGCCGACCGCTGTGTGCAGGTCATGGGCGGCACCGGCGTATCGCGCGATACGGTGGTCGAGCAAGTGTTCCGTGAGATTCGCGCGTTTCGTATCTACGACGGCCCCACGGAAGTACACAAGTGGTCGATCGCCAAGAAGATCAAACGCGACACGCTTTCAGGGCTCAATAGCGCTCAAGGCGGCTAGCAGGCGCCGCAAAAATGCGCTTGGGGTCCTTGTCGTCCGGAATGGGTACGCGTCTACGCGTGCTCTTCCCGGTGCCGTGGCGAGACGGCGCGGAGTACGTGTCCCACCAGTACCCAAGACGAACGTTCGCAATGCCAAGTAACAGCGAATAACCCGGACGCGTCATGCGTCCACCCGGGATCGCGGTGAACCCGGGCTTGAATCCTGGCGGAAGCCGTCTCGCTTCAGCCGTTTTGCGTGCTGCTTTTATAGCTTCCCGCGCTGGCGAATCCCTTGAGGATCAGCATCAGGTGGAAGTAGAGCCGTTTGCTGAGCCCATAGTTGTACGCGTACAAATGCGCGAGCGCTATGCTCAGGCCCTGCATGGGTTGATGGTTACGTGCATATACCGACACGACTATTGGCACGATTCGCTTGAGCGCCAGTTCACGCGCCGACTCAAGGCTGCTGTCAAGCTTTAGTGACTTAAGAAAGTCGTAGGCCAACACGGCCGCGGCGGTGGTCGAGCGCGCCGTGGTCTTGGACATCGAAACGTCGGTCTTCCGATAAAACGACACGTATTCCTTGAGGTAATACACCTTGCGCGCGGCAATGCAAATCTGCGCGCCGAACACGAATTCACAACCGATGCCGTATTGCTTCCTATAGCTGATTTTCTTGACCAGAGCCGCATTCGCGAGCCAGCCATTGTTCGGCATCATCTGAATCAGGCCGACGCGTCCGGGATTGTCTTGCAGGCCGACCACGGCGTCCGTGCGGTGATAATCCGTATTGAGCTGACGGCTCGCTTCCATATCGACCCGGCCGGTATCGTCCATCTGATATTGGTCGCCGAATGCGATTTCCAGGTCCGGGTGGAGGTTCCAGACGGACAGCAGGCGTTCTATACAGTCGGGTTTGAGCGCGTCGTCATCGTGAATCAGGATGATTTTATCGCCGGTGGCACGGTCGAAAAGGCTGGCAATATTATCCGCCTGCCCGAGCGGCGGTTCATTCTTGACGTAGGAGATGCGCGTTTCGTGCAAATACGTTGTATCCATCAGGTTACGCGTGCGGGTATCGCTGGAATCGTCACCAATGACTATTTCGATGTTCGCATGGGTTTGCGCAAGACACGAGGTAAGCGATTCGATCAGCAGTTCGGGCCGGTTGCACGTTGGCAGGCAAATCGAGATTTTGGTCTGTCGCATGATGTCTTCACCGTGGGCTGAATGGTTGGACCGACCGGGCGCATTCGGGCTAAACCAGGAATGGCGGCGTCGGACTATTGAAAGACTGCGTAAGAATGGGCGTTGCTGGTTTTATACGGTTGCGCATTTATTTCGTCAACGCGATTAAATCGCGCTAAAACCGACGCCGATTTATTTTTTATTTTTTACTCTGCGGACGCTTAATTTTCGCGACGATTCATCAGACAATAATGATCACGTGAATTTCTTCTAAATGCGCAAACGGGCGCTCGAATGATGGCATTCGAGCGCCCGTACCAAAGCAAACAGGGCTTATTCGCCTTCCAGGTTGTAACCGCTGAACCCCATGAGCGCGGACAAGCGCGCGGTCATCTCGCCGACCATCCTGCAGACCTCGTCGAACTCGGGATTGATTTTTTTATCAATGCGTTCGAGATACGGCACATTGACCGCCGCCACGGCGTCGCCGCTGCTCCCAATCACCGGGAATGCCACGTTGGTCACGCCGCGCATTTGCCGGCTGGGCACGATCTCATGTCCGGCCGCACGAATCTCGTCGAGCAACGCCAGCAAGGCCGCTGGTTCCACGTCGTTCTCGCCTTCCACGCGCGTATGCGCGGCAAGCATGCGCTCCCGCTCGGCCAGATCGCGGAAAGCGAGCAGCACGTGGCCCGACGAGGTGTCGGTCAGCCCCATCACCGCGCCGACTTTCAGCCCGAAGGACCATCGCTCGGGACTATCGACTTGCGCGATGACCGCTACGCGGCCGCTGTGATAGATCGACAAATGACACGACTGCCGCGTCACGTTCGCCAGATCGCGTAACAGCGGCAGCGCCATGGCGGTCAGCGATCGAATCGGCTGTTGCCGGTGCGCCATCTCGAACAGCTTGAGCGTTAGCGTATAGCGGTCGTTATGATCGCCTTGCACATACCCGCGGCGCTCGAGCGTCACGACCATGCGAAAGATTTCGCTCACGGTGCGGCCGAGTTTTACAGACAGTTCGTTGAGCGTGTAACCCTCGGCGGTGTCCACTAGCACGTCGAGAATATCGAGTCCTTTTTCGAGGGCAGGCGCGGCGTAGCGCGGGCTGTCGGTGTTCTCGCCGGACGCGTTCCGGGAAGGTTTCAGGACTGTATTCATGGCAATGGTGTTATCGAATGAGAACGCGTCGGCATCAAGCTGCGCGAGACCGTCAAAGCGCTTGATCGCGGTTGGCAATACGGGCGGGCAAGCCGAACAGGATTAACAATGCCGCGAGGATCAGGACCGTCGCGATAGCGTACAGACCGCCTGACGGTGCGCCGGTAATATCCACCACCTTGCCGACCAGATACGGGCTGATGATGCCGCCCAGATTGCCGATGGAGTTGATCAGCGCAATGCCGCCGGCGGCTGCCGTGCCGCCCAGGAACGCAGGCGGCAAGGTCCAGAACACCGGCAGGCAGCCGATCGCCCCCACGGCGGCAATTACGAGCGAGATCATGGCAAGCGTGGTGTCATGGGCGAAATACGCGCTCAGGATATAACCGATCCCGCCCACGCCGACCGCCAGCCCAAGATGCCAGCGGCGCTCGCCGTGCCGGTCCGAACTCCTGCCAAGCGCCACCATGCCGATGCCCGCTGCCGCATACGGAATCGCGGTCAGCAGACCGATGGTCATCGGACTGGTGATGCCGGTGTTCTTGATCAGTTGCGGCATCCAGAACGTCAGGCCATAGAGCCCCATCAGCATGAACAGATAGATCAGCGAGAGCAGCAGCGTGCCGGGCTGGCGCATCGCATCGATGAATTTATGCGACGTGCCGTGGTCCTCGCGATCCAGGTTGGCCTGCAAGACAGCCTTCTCTTCGGTGCTGAGCCACTTCGCGCTGGCAATGCGGTCATCGAGAATCGCGAGCACCAGCAAGCCGAGCAGGGCGGTCGGCAACCCTTCGAGCAGGAACAGCCACTGCCAGCCCGCCAATCCGCCCACACCTGCGAAGCGCGTCATGATGAAGCCCGACAAAGGGCCGCCGATCACACCCGAGATGGAGATCGACGTCATGAACAGCGCATTGATACGCGCTCGCCGCTTGGCGGGGAACCAGTACGTGAAGTACAGGATGATGCCCGGCAGAAACCCTGCTTCGGTTGCGCCAATCAAGAAGCGCAGCACGTAGAACCACTTTTCCGATGTCACGAACATCATCGCGGCCGAGGCGATGCCCCACGAGATCATGATGCGCGCGATCCAGACGCGCGCGCCTACACGGCTCAGGATCAGGTTGCTGGGAATCTCGAAGATGAAATAGCCCACGAAGAAGATGCTGGCGCCAAAACCATACGCAGCGTTCGAGAGGCCCAGGTCGCCCTGCATCTGCAGCTTGGCGAAGCTGATATTGACGCGATCGAAGTAGGCGAAGATGAAGCAGACGATCAGCAACGGCACGATCCGCCATACGGCCTTTCGATACGCGTTCTCTTCAAGCATAGCGGCAGCTTCCGGGCTCGTCGCTAATGGAATCGATCCTGACATGGGGTCTCCTCTGGTTTTTTATATTAATAAGCCATACGAATCAATTGCGGTTAATTCGACCAGCCGCCGTCGATCATGTGAATCGCGCCGGTGGTGAACCCTGATTCATCGGAGGCGAGGTAGGTCACCAGCGCTGCGACTTCTTCGGCGCGCCCAACCCGTCCAATAGGCTGACGCGCGACGAACGCGGCACGAACCTGCGCCTCGTCCAGATGAGACGCCGCAGCCTGACTCGCGATCCGTCCACGCAGCGACGGTGACTCGATCGTGCCGGGGCAAATTGCATTGCAACGAATGGCCTGGCCGACGAAATCGGCGGCAACTGACTTCGTCAAACCGATCACGGCCGCTTTGGATGCGCCATAAACGAAGCGGTTCGGCACGCCTTTCACGCTCGACGCCGCGGAGGCCATGTTGATGATCGATGCCCCCTTGCCTGCGTCGATCATGGCGGGGAGGAACGCGCGAATGGTCCGGTACATGGCTTTGACGTTCAGGTCGAAGCTGAAGTCCCAGTCTTTATCCGTGCACTTGAGGATGTTGCCGTCGTGGACATAGCCGGCGCAGTTGAACAGTGCGTCGAGCGGGCCCGTAGTGGCTGCGAACGCGTCGACATCGGCGGAATCCAGCACGTTCAGGCGCGCGGTGCGCAATGTGGAGCCAGCGCCTGCGTCGCGGGCGAGTTCGGCGAGGGCGCTTTCGTCGATATCGGTTGCCCAGACGTGGGCGCCTTCGGCGGCGAGCATGAGCGCGGAAGCCCGTCCAATGCCTTTGCCGGCAGCCGTCACCACAATGTTTTTGCCTTCGACACGCTTGACCATTGATGCTCCTTTTTCGGTGGTTGGTCCCGTCGATGCGGCTCCCCGAAAGGGTTCTCCGCATGGGTTTCGTGTCTAATTTTCACATATGAAAAGAATTTTTATAAGTGAAGGTAAACGCGGAGATGCGCTGAGAGGGGCGGCGGGAGGCGTTTCAGGAAGGATTTTTCGCCGGAGAGGGCCGACGGATTTGAAGTTCAGCCGATGCAAGCAAAGAGTGGCGCCGACGAAAACCACCGCGCGTGATACCGTTCCCCTTTTTCCAGCCAGGAGACGGCCATGCCGACCGGACGAGTAAAGTGGTTCAGCGATGCAAAGGGTTTTGGATTCATCACGCCGGACGACGGCAGCGAAGAGCTGTTCGCCCATTTCTCGGAGATCAAGACTGAAGGTTTCAAGTCATTGCTCGAGAACCAGAAAGTGAGTTTCGATATTGGCCAGGGCCCCAAGGGCAAGCAGGCGTCGAACATCCAGCCTGCCTGAGCTTCCTCAGGGCCCCGTTTGAGTCCGCCGGCCAGATGGACCTGGTCAGCGTCGAGCGAAGCGCCGCTTCATCCCACGTGCCGCTCCGGATGCCGCAGCCGCGAGTGATTGCGTCCATACGAGAAGTAGATGACGAGCCCAATCACCAGCCAGACGACGAGCCGCATCCATGTGACGAGCGGCAGGCCGGTCATCAGGAGCACGCAGAACAGGATGCCGAGAATGGGTACGATCGGCACTGCCGGGACACGAAACGGCCGGTTCGCACCGGAGTCGCTGCGCCGCAGATAGATCACCGCGCCGCATACCAGGACGAAGGCGAACAGGGTGCCAATACTCACCATCTCGCCCAGCACGCTGATCGGCGTGAATGCCGCGACGATAGCGACCACCAGCCCGATCATGGACTGGCTGAGGTGAGGCGTCTTGAGACGCGGATGAACCCGCGCGAACAATCCTGGCAGCAAGCCATCCTGCGACATCGTGAAGAAGATGCGGCTCTGTCCGTACAGCAACACGAGGATCACGGTCGTCAAACCGGTCAGTGCACCGATCTTGATGAGGATGGAGAACCAGGTGAGGCCAATCACGTCCACGCCCTTCGCAATCGGGTCGGGCACGTTCAGTTCGCCATAAGGCACGAGTCCGGTGAGCACCCCCGCCACCGCGATGTACAGGATCGTGCAGATCACGAGTGACCCGAGGATGCCAATCGGCATGTCGGTCTGAGGTTTTTTTGCTTCCTGGGCACAGGTCGACACCGCGTCAAATCCAATGAACGCAAAGAACACGACTGCGGAGCCGCGCAGGATTCCGCTCATGCCGAAGTTGCCGAACTCGCCAGTGTTCGCCGGGATAAACGGATGCCAGTTCGCGGGATGCACGAAGAACACGCCCAGCGCTAGAAATGCCACCACGACAAACAGCTTGACCGCGACCATGACGTTGTTGAGCCGCGCCGACTCCTTGGTTCCCATCACCAGCAAGAGCGTGAGGATCGCAACGATGAAGACGGCCGGCAGGTTGACGATTCCCGCCACAGACGTCCCGTCGGCAAGCTTCACCATGGTGCCGGGAGCCGCCGCCATCTGGGGTGGAAAAGAAATACCCACGTTATGCAGCAGGCTGACGATATAACCCGACCAACCGACCGCAACGGTGGACGCGCCCATGGCGTACTCGAGGATCAGGTCCCAGCCGATGATCCACGCAAACACCTCGCCCAGGGTGGCGTACGTGTACGTGTAACTGCTGCCGCAGACAGGCAGCATGGCCGCGAGTTCGGAATAACACAGGCCGACAAACGCGCACGCAATACCGCCTAGTATGAATGACAGGATGATGGCCGGTCCCGCGAACTGCGCGGCGGCCGTGCCTGTCAGCACGAAGATGCCGGCGCCGATGATGGCGCCAATGCCCATTGCCGTAATGCTGAGTGCGCCTAGGGTCTTCGCTAGCGGGCGCTCGCCGCCTTCAGCACTCTTGACGATATCCGCAACGGATTTACGCGCCATGTAACTCGTGTCAGCCATGATGTGTCGCCTCGGTCGTACGTTGGTGGGCACGAATTGAACGGGACGCAGCCCCGGCTCAACTTGCGGATCACTACGAAAACGCTTGATGCAAGACGACTCGCGACGACTCACTGCAATGAGTGAATGACGCTGACGGGATTAAGTCTATGCCGAATGAAATTTAATGGGAAGCTAAGCAATGTCCCTATCTTGCACCGGTGAGGGTGCAAGACAGGCGTGGCAGGTCTAATGCGATGGGCGGTTCGATCATCACGTGAGCACGCGATGGGTTTGCGGCAATGCAACGTTAAACGAGGCTCGCCGAGCCTCGTATTGAATCAGCATCAGTGCTTGCGGCGCTCACGTACTGCAGCAGCGAGCGTTTGCAGTACCGGTTCGGTTTGGGTCCACGCGAGGCATGCGTCGGTAATGGAGACGCCGCGACGCAGCGGCACCCCGGGCTTGAGATCTTGCCGGCCTTCATCCAGATGACTTTCGATCATCACGCCAATAATGCGTTGATCACCGCCGCTCAGTTGCCGCGCGATGTCCTCACCTACCTCGATCTGGCGCAGATGCGACTTGCCCGAATTCGCATGCGAGCAATCGATCATCACCTGTTCGCGAAGTCCCACGTCCTTGAGTGCGGCACAGGCGGCGGCGACCCCTTCGCTATCGTAGTTCGGCCCCTTCTTGCCGCCGCGCAGGATCACGTGTGCGTCCGCGTTGCCGCGGGTTTCGAAGATGGCAGCCATGCCCATCTTGGTCATGCCCATGAACGCATGGCTTGCCTGGGCCGCGACAATGGCGTCCGCTGCGATCTGCACGCCGCCGTCGGTGCCGTTCTTGAAACCGATCGGGCAACTTAAGCCCGAAGCCAGTTGCCGATGGCTCTGGCTCTCTGTCGTCCGTGCGCCAATCGCGCCCCACGCAATCAGGTCCGCAATGTACTGCGGGCTCAGCAAGTCGAGAAACTCGGTGCCCGTTGGCAAGCCGATACCGCTGATGTCGAGCAGCAACTGGCGTGCGCGGCGCAGGCCTTCGTTGATACGAAACGTGCCGTCGAGCAGCGGGTCGTTGATGTAACCCTTCCAGCCCACGGTGGTACGCGGTTTTTCGAAATATACGCGCATCACGATCAGCAGGTCGTCGCGCAGTTCGTCAGCGGTGGCCTTCAGCAGGTGCGCGTATTCAAGCGCCTGGTCATGGTCGTGGATCGAGCACGGTCCGACGACAATGACCAGCCGGTCGTCGCGGCCTTGAATAATGTCGGCTATTTCAACGCGGCTTTTTTCAACCAGCGTCTGCACCGCGAGCGGCACGGGCAGGTCGTCTTGCAGCAGCGCAGGCGATATCAGCGGACGGACGGCGCCGATGCGGACGTCGTCGATTCGGGTCGTATCTTGCGTCGAGTCGGCACGGCCAGCCTCCTGGTCGTGATAAGGGTTGTCAAGGCGGCTCATGGGATGGTTCTCCGGAAACAGGGTGACAGCCCATGATTATCGCATTTGGGCCGGTCAATGCAGGTGACCAGATAGAGCAAAATGAGCGACGAGATAGAAGCGGGTTTTGCTCGACCTGCAGCAGCCTGGTGAGCTGTGTTCACGACTCATTGCGTGATCAGCGACGTTCCGGCACAGATCTTCTCTATTGAAGTAATGCCAAAGCTTGTTTCGATAAAAACGACACGAGCACGTTTACCCTCAATTTAGTCATACTATTTTGAGTTTTTGATCGCCGTACTTATGCTGTGCTTATGTCGGTCAGTTGGTCAGTTGGTCAGGACCGAAGCTTATCTTTCATTGAACATGGACTATCGACATCTCCAGCATGGCAAAAGCATGCACGGGCGCATCGTGCAGGATCTCGGCATGGATATCGTCGGCGGCAAGGTAGCTCCCGGTGAACGGCTGCCCGCCGAAGTGCTGCTGTGCGAGACCTATGGCGTGAGCCGCCCGGTCCTGAGGGAGGCAACGCGTGTGCTTGTAGCAAAGGGACTGGTGGTGTCGAAGCCGCGGGTCGGCAGTGTCGTCAGGCCGCGCGCCGACTGGCACATGCTCGATCCCGACGTGCTCCACTGGACGCTCGCCAGCGTGCCCGAAGGCGAGTTCTTCCGGTCGCTGCTCACCGTGCGGCGCATCATTGAACCGGCTGCTGCGGCGCTCGCGGCGACAAGCGGGAGCTGCGAGGATCTTGCCCGGATCGAGGAGGCTTACACGCGCATGGAAGCGGCCTCGAGCGCGCCCGAATTACTCGAGCCCGACCTGGAGTTTCATCGCGCGATCATGGCGGCTACTCATAACGACATGCTGGCGTACATCGGCAATATGTTGTCGCTCGCGTTGTCCGAATCCATTCGCCTGACCAGCCGTCATCCCGATACTCACGCGCTCTCTTTGCCCCGGCACAAGGCGATTCTCACGGCCATTCAAAGCCGCGATCCGCTGGGCGCGCGGCAAGCGAGTCTGGTGCAACTCGAAAGCGCACGGGTGGATGCGGACAGCGTGCTTGAAGAGGGCGATATGCGACGCGCGTAGTCGTCGTTCAGTCTGCCATTGCTGAGTAATATAGTAAGACTATTTAACGGATCTGTGCGGGTTTACGCCGCTGCCTCTTGCTTTCAATGCGAAATATAGTGTGACTATTAGAAACCCATAAGAGGGCGTCCATCGAGGCCGTCCCTTCGCGTAGACGAGGAGACGGATGTGGCTGACAAGCTCGTATCTCCAGTTGGAGTAGCTGCCGGTACCGGTATGAATTTTCGCTGGACCGTGCTGATTTGGCTGGTGGCGGGCGGCATCATCAATTACATCGACCGCGCGAGTCTTTCCATTGCGGCGCCGGAAATGATTCGCGAACTTGGGCTTTCGCGCACGCAGATCGGCTTGCTCGGCACCGTGTTCGCGTGGACCTACGCGGTGATGCAATTGCCGGCAGGATGGGTGATCGACCGTTTTGGCGCGAAGAAGGCTTACGCCATTGCCATGATCTGGTGGAGCGTCGCGACCTATATGACGGGCGTGGTCGGATCGGTCAGCGCGCTGCTCGTGATGCGTGCGTTGCTGGCGGTCGGCGAAGCGCCGTGCTGGCCCACTTCGGCGAAGATCACAGCCGCGTGGTTCCCGATGAAGGAGCGCGGGTTTGCCACGGGCATTTGGGATTCGTCATCGAAATGGGGACCCGCGCTTGCGCCCGCTGTGCTGGTTGCGTTGATGGTCGCGTTTGGATGGCGCTCGCTCTTCCATGTAGCCGGGTTTGTCGGCATCGCGTTTGCCATCGTATTTTTGTTCCTTTATCGAAATCCCGAGCAGAGCAAGCGGCTTTCGAAGCAGGAGTTTGCTTATATAGAAGCGGGCGGCGGCGGCCGCGAGCGGTCGATCAGCAATTCGACGCACGAGTGGCGCGGGCTCTTCACGCACCGTAGCGTTTGGGGCATGATCCTTGGCTATTTTTGCGCGATCTGGTTGTGGAATCTGTTCCTCGTGTTCCTGCCGTTGTATTTGCTTGATCGCTTTCACATATCGTTCGTACAACTGGGCATCTACGCGAGCATTCCGTGGATCGGCGGTGCGGTGGGCGAGATCATCGTGGGGTATCTGACCAAGAAGATGGTCGATCGCGGCATGGCCACGCCTATCGATGCCAAGCGCATGTGGATCGTGATCTGCGCGATCGGTGCGGCGGCTTCTGCGGTAGCCATTCCTTTTGTTGATTCGCTTGGCGTCACCATCACGCTGATGACGCTGGGACTTGCGTTCCTTGCGGCGATTATTGGCGCTGCATGGGCGCTGGCGTCGGACGTTGCGCCCAAATCGATGGTCGCCTCCGTCAGCGCAATCCAGAATTTCGGCGGTTATTTTGGCGGCGCGTTCTCGCCGGTAGTGGCGGGATTTATCGTCGATAAAACCGGCTCGTATTCGATCGCGTTGATTTCAGGCGGGCTGATTGCGGGGTGTTCCGCACTGTTTTATTGGTTCATGGTGCGGCGGGTGGTGCCGGAGCGGGGAGTGGTTGTTTAACGACGCAGACGAACCTTCCGGTTGCCTGATGGCGGCCGCGTATGTTTCGCTTAGCGTCAGACGCTGAGCAATCTCTGGTTGAGGAGCTCTTCCAGATCCTGGGCTTGTCCGCAGACTACGTGGATAAATATCTGGTCGCCCGCAATTTCATAAATGATGCGTTGCTGATTGGTTAAGACTTGCCTGTATCGATCTGGATAGCCGAGTAGCTCTGGAGGACGCGAGCCCGATAAGGGGAAATCTTCAATCTGAGAAATTTTGTTCCTCAGCTGTGCCTTAATCTCGCTCCAAGTTCCCTTCGGTTTGTGTCAGGTGACGCAACCCCGCAGATCAGCCAAATCTCTTTTGGCCGAGGCGAGGATGATGAGATTCATTCCTTATCCTCTTCATCGGGGCTATCCAACTCGGCAAAGACGTCAGCGGCAGAGGAAAATTTACCCCCTGCAATCTCGTTTTGGCCTAATGCCAGGATGCAGAGCAGGGCATTTGTTTGCCGCTGTCGATCGAACGTACTGATGTCTTCCACTGCCAGTTTCGCTCCCTCATTTTGAGTAATGATCGGAGGCAGATGTGTTTTCATGGGTTCCGTCACAATCCTCGTCGCGTGACTCTTGAGATAACTGTTGGCTTTGTTATTGGAGAGCTTCATGTTGGATCTCAACGGTTTAGTATGAGTCTACATTTAGACTAAATTTGGTTTCATGTCGATTGGGCGTTCGCTGAACGTACTACCAGGCGAGCTGTTTTTTCCGTGAATAATTGATCATGATCATGCAACGGGGCGGCCCCAACGCAGGTTGGAACCGCCCTCGCTCCTGCTCAACTTGAGGTGCGCCGCAAGCGGGCGAGGCTTGATCAGGCACGCTGCAATGGCATAGAGGGGAGCCAACCTGATCCGCGGCGTGCCGGACTTTTCCTGATCACGAACGCCACGCCTCTCAGACAATCAAACCGCCGTCGCTTGCCCCGATCCAAGATCAGCGCCGGTGGTCGGATCCGAACTCTTGTCCGATGCCGTGCGCGCGGCCATGGCCTGCAACACATCCACGTCTTCCGCCGATACCCCCACGGTCGCCAGTCCATCTCCGCCATCCACGGCCGGTTGCGGATCTTCCACGAACTTCCAGTCGCCGCCTTCGTTCCACGGTCCGCGTACCGGCGGCTCGCTGCCTTGCGACATGTTGTAGTAGACGCTTGTAAATTCCGGCACACCCGGCAACTTGCCTTGCGGGAAATTCGGCTGGATGGAATGCAGCGCCTTCTCGAAGGACTTCTGATGCGCGATTTCACGCGTCATGAGGAAGCCGAGCGTTTCCTGAATGCCGGGGTCATCGGTGACATTGATCAGGCGCTCATACACGATCTTGGCGCGCGCTTCAGCCGCGATATTCGAGCGCAGATCGGCAGTCGGTTCGCCAATGGTGTCGATATACGCTGCCGACCACGGCACGCCGGCAGAATTCGTGAGTGCGGGACCGCCGCCGTAGAGAAGGGCGGTGGTGTGCGAGTCGTTGCCGCCGGAAGTCATCGACCGGTACAGCTCCGCTTCCTGCTCGACCGCTTCGGCTAGTTGTCCCTTCGCGCCTTTGTTTAGCATCGCAACGATTGAACCGATGATTTCCAGATGGCTCAGTTCCTCCGTGGCGATATCGAACAGCAGGTCCTTGCGGCCCGGATCGTCCTCCCCCACGGCTTGGGTGAAGTACCGACAGGCTGCGGCAAGCTCGCCCTGCGGACCGCCGAACTGCTCGAGCAGCAGGTTGGCGAGACCAGGATTGGGTGCGGCGACGCGGACGGTGTATTGCAGCCGTTTGTTATGGATGAACATGGGTAGTACTCCTTGGATCATTGATCGCTCGGCTTTTTTCACCCACGCGACAGACGTGCACAAGCACGCGAAATCATCGCGATGAAAAAACAGAACGAAGGTGGCGAATTGCTCCGAACAGCAACGCGTTGCAAAACCGCGTCGCACCCAACCCTGGGCGCCCGGGCCTCAGAGCGGCGAAATGCTCTGGCGTACAAGCGGCAATTTCGCCGCGAGATAAAAGGATTGCGACGACAACTTCAGCATGGGCCGTTCCTGATGTGTCTCGTCCGGATTTTCAACTTCTGCAGACCGCACTGAATCGGCAAAAAACCTTGACGCACTGCAAAAACCAGCCTATAACCATCTAATTGGATGGTTAAGGGATGGTTTAGATGATACAAAAGGTTGAGGTGCTTAGGCCGAAGGGCGGTGAGACGGAGAAGATCACGATCAACCTGGGTCCTGTGGACTTGGGGCAGATCGACCTGCTGGTGGAGGAGGGTTTTTACTCCAACCGCACGGATCTGATTCGCACGGCTATCCGGAATCAACTCGCGACACACTCTCAGGTCGTGAGCGAAACGGTGACGCGCCGCGCGCTGGTATTGGGTATGCAGCACTTTTCCAAGGCCGATCTTGAAGCGGCGCGCGCGGCCGGTGAACGGTTCGACATTCAGGTGCTGGGACTTGCGAGCATTGCTGCCGACGTGTCCGCCGAACTGGCGCTGGACACGATTGCATCGATCGTCGTGCTCGGCGCTTTTCATGCCTCGCCTGCGGTGAAGGCAGCGCTAGCTGGACGGATTGCTTAGGGATGCTTGTAGATAAAAATTGCGAAAAACAAAGGGAAAGATAATGAAAATCAACGAAGGATTTCTGCATTCGATGCAGGATGCAATGAAGCTGCTGCGCTCACGCGGTCCGAAGGAAGCGACGGCGGCGCTGCAGCGTGCGCTTGGGGCGCACGCTCAAACCACGCCTCAAACGAATCCGGATGCCCCGGCTGTCACGTATCCGGGCACCTTCACGACTCATACGTTCACCAATGCCGCCGGTCATCGGAGCTACAAGCTCTACGTGCCGAGGCACCACAGCGGCCGGCCGCTGCCGCTGGTGGTGATGCTGCATGGCTGCACGCAGGACGCCGACGACTTCGCCGCGGGCACGCAAATGAACGCGCTCGCGGAGCGGGAAGGATGCATCGTGGTGTATCCGGTTCAGCCGCAGGGGGCGAACGCATCGAAGTGCTGGAACTGGTTCAAGCCCGCCGATCAGCGACGTGACAGCGGCGAACCGGCTCTGATCGCAGGCATTACGCGAGAAGTGATGTCGAAGCACGCAGTTGACCCGGCGCGCGTATTCGTGGCCGGATTGTCGGCGGGCGGGGCGATGGCTGCCATCATGATCCAGGCGTATCCGGATCTGTATGCCGCGGCGTGTGTGCATTCAGGATTGGCAGTGGGGGCGGCCCATGATTTGCAATCGGCGCTGGCGGCCATGCGAGGTGGAAAGTCACCCGGCACTCCCCGCGCGGCGTTACCGAAGCGACCGCTGATTGTTTTTCATGGCGATGCCGACGCAACCGTGCATCCATCAAACGCGGCTGAGTTGTTGCGCGGTTTCGGCGCTCAGGCCGTCGTCTTCGACGAGACTTCTCAAGGAGAAGCGGGCAAGCGCAAGAGCACGGTGGAGCGGCTGAAATCAACGGACGGCGTTGATGCCGAGTTGTGGCGCATCCATGGCGCTCCGCACGCCTGGGCTGGAGGTAGCGCAAATGGTTCGTACACCGATTCAACAGGTCCGGATGCGAGCGCGGTCATGATGCGCTTTTTCCTCGATCATCCGTTGCAAAGTTGACCGGTAGCACCTTCGACAACATAGTGTCTACGGATTCAAGACGAAAGGGCCACGAATGGCCCTTTCGTTCATCGTTGCATCGTAAAACTCAAGCCGGCAGCGAAAAGCTCCCGATCGCTTCACGCAGCACATCGACCTGATCTTTCAACGAATGTGCCGCCGCCGCCGCTTCTTCCACCAGCGCAGCGTTCTGCTGGGTCACCTGATCCATTTCACCCACTGCACGGTTCACCTGTTCAATGCCCGCGCTCTGCTCGTTCGAAGCGTGGCTGATTTCATCGAGGATCTCGTTCACGCGGCGCACCGAACTCACGATTTCACCCATCGTCGCGCCGGCGTTCGACACCAGCGACGCGCCTTCCTTCACCGTCTCCGTCGATGTCCCGATCAGCGCCTTGATCTCCTTCGCTGCAGTCGCGGAGCGTTGTGCGAGGCTGCGAACTTCCGCCGCCACCACCGCAAACCCGCGGCCTTGCTCGCCGGCGCGCGCCGCTTCCACAGCCGCGTTCAGCGCCAGGATGTTGGTCTGGAACGCGATGCCGTCAATCACGCCGATGATGTCGCCAATCTGCTTCGAGCTTTCCGTAATGCGCGTCATGGTGTGAATGACCTTCTCGACCACGCCGCTGCCGCGCTGGGCTACATCGGCGGCTTCTCCGGCGAGCTTGGCGGCTTGCGTCGCGCTGTCGGCGTTCTGCTTCACGTTCGCCGTCATCTCGTCCATGCTCGACGCGGTCTGTACCAATGCGGCGGCCTGCTGCTCGGTGCGTTGCGACAGGTCGGTATTTCCCGCTGCAATCTCCGATGCCCCCACGTTGATGTTCTCGGTCCCGGTGCGCACCCGCGTGACGGTTTCGACCAGACCGCTTTGCATCTCGCTCAACGCGAACATCAGGCTATGTGAATCGCCGTCGGCAAGCGGTACGCGTGTGGTCAAGTCACCGCGCGCAATGCGCTGCGCCGCGCTCACAGCAATCGACGGATCGCCGCCGAGTTCACGCTTGATGCTGCGTAACACCAGCAGCATGACCAACGACGCGAGCACGCCGAGCACGGCCGTGATCGCAAACCAGCGCAATGCGCTCGCGTAGAACGCGGCGTCGATGTCGTCCGTGTACATGCCGGTCACGATGAACCAGTCCCATGGTACGAAGTGCTTCGCGAAACTCATCTTCGGCACGGGCGTATCGCTGCCTGGCTTTGACCACAAATAGTTGACGAAACCGCCATCGGGCGTCGAGCTGGCGGCGTTGACAATATTGACGAAGAGCTTGTTGCCCGCCGGGTCGGTGAAGTTCGCGAAGTTGTGTCCGTTCATCGCCGGCTTGATCGGATGCATGATCATCGTGGACTGCGAGTCGTTGACCGAGATGTAGCCATCCGTGCCGTAACGAATCGAAGAAAGCACTTCAAGGGCGCGTTTTTTCGCTTCGTCTTCGGAGATTGTCTTGTTCGCGGCGAGACTCTGGAAATGCGCCGTGGCGCTGATGCCTTCGGCAACCAGCGCCTTCAATTGTTCACGGCGATCGTCCATGGTCGACGAACGGCTTTGCCACGCCCCTATAAAACCGATCGCTATCAGTCCGAGCCATAGCACGGCGATCATCGATCCGAGCTTCTGATTCAATGTCATTTTCTTCATGTTTGCGCCGTCGCCTAATGTTGAACCGTTTGTTTGAATGTGCGGCGTCGGGCGTTGCCGAACGCTATGCCTGACATCTTTACGGCAAAGTGGTGGCGGAATGTAGGGGTGGGATAACCCGTAGACAGTCAGATGAGCACGCCGTGTATTTGTCAGATGATAAGAGTGTGCGACGCATATAGCCGCGTATCCGGTTGCACTGCCTGGCAGCGCAACCGGATACGTATCGTCTTAACCGAAAGTGGTCAGATCGTCGAATCAAAAACTGCTGCGGATTCCCACGCGTCCAACTGCCTGCTTCTGATTGCTTGAAGGATTGAAGCCGGCGATCTGGGCGACCTGTGCGTCGCCCGCAGCTTTCTGGAACACGCCCAGCACGTACACCGATGTCCGCTTCGACAACGCATATTCAGCGGTCAGGTTGAACTGGTTATATTTGGGCTGCGCGCCGGTCGCATGATCGCGGCCGGTGGTGTAGGTGTAACCCGCGCCGATGGTCACAGCGGGCGTCGGGTTGAACAGGCCCGACAACTCGTAGTTCTGGAACGTTGCATCATGTCCCGCGCTGCCTTGCTGGAAAATTGTATTCGTGAAATCGGCCAGCACGCGCAGCGATGCGAGCACCTGATATGAAGCCCCAACGCCCAGCACCTTCTGCGCACGGGCGGCGGCCAGGAAGTCGCCATAGACCGCGTTCGTGAAGCCTGGATAGTTCTGGTAACCCTGCGTCGAGGCACCCGGATCGTTGATGCGCAGATATCCCACGCCTGCGCTGACTGGTCCCGCGGCATAGGTCGCGCCCGCGCTGAACGTGGAGTTGTTCGAGAACTGCCCGGCGAGACCTCCCAGTGAATACAGTCCGCCGAAGGTGAAGCCGGCAAAGGTGGGGCTGCGATATTTGATGGCGTTCGAGATGGGGAAGCCGTTGTCGGTGTTATCCATGTCGTTCGGATGGGCAAAGTAATAACCGCCGATGTTGCCGTTGAGCGTATACGGCTCAACGAAATCCACGACTGAGTCCCATTGGCGGCCGAGCGTCACCGTACCCGCCTGTTCACTTTGAAGACCCACATAAGCGTTACGTGAGAATGCAAGACCGCTGCCGAGATTTCCCGAGTTGAGGTTGAAGCCGCTTTCGAGGCGGAAGATTGAGGAAAGGCCGCCGCCCAGGTCCTCAGTGCCGCGCACGCCCCAGCGACTGCCCGCGGTTACGCCGGATGCAAGCTGGACCAGATGACTGCCCTGCACGTTGCTCACTATATCGACACCGTCTTCCACAATTCCGTATAGCGTCACCGCGCTCTGGGCATGCGCCACGGAGGCAGTGACCATGATCGGGATGATCGCAGCAATTCTTTTAATCATAAAAACGCCCGGTTTAGAAGGTTAGGGGTGGATTGATTTAGAGGCCATACACTTAGTACAACAAAGGTAGAAAAGCGAGTGGATGGCGTGTCAAATTTTGTCTATTCGATATTTGAAGAACCATGTGATAAGATCGCCAAATTTTATTTTGGATAACTATGTATGTAGCTTTAAGAGAATTCCGAGTTTCCGCTTGACGTTCTTCTGTGAGCGTTCAAACGTGTTTCATCACCAGCCTTATCACCGGGCTGAAGGCGATAAACCCTGCGATCACTGTAAAACCCTGTTGCAGTCGCGGCGCACTCAGGCGTTTCGCGAACGCATGCCCAATCAGCACGCGCGCACGGTGCACCGCCCGCACCGGTCAGCGCGAGCGTCGCGCCAACACGAGCGCCGATCGCCGAGTGCGGTGCTTGTTCACGTGACGAATGTTAAGAGTGACGGCGCGCTCATGCTCACGGTTTCAGCGGCCCGGCGAGCCATTGACGAGCCATTCCCGGCCCTTCAGCATGCCGTTCCAGTAAAGCCACGGAAGGACGACCGTCTTCAGATGCCAGGCGAGGGCGCGCGGCACGGTCGGGTCGAGCGGGAAACTCGGCAGCAGCTTCCCGCCATAGCCGAATTCTGCCAGTACGACCTTGCCTTTCTCAACCGTCAGCGGACATGCGCCGTAGCCGTCGTAGCGCGCGGGTAGAGGCTGGCTCTCCCGCGCGGCCAGCAAGTTTTCCGCCACCACGACAATCTGCTTCCGAACCGCTGCGGCCGTTTTCGCATTGGGCGCTGAGCAGGCGTCGCCGAGCGCAAAGATATCCGGATAACGCGGATGCACGAGCGTGGCGTGATCGACTTCGCACCAGCCGGCTTTGTCGGCGAGCACGCTATTGCTTATCACGTCAGGGGGAAGCTGAGGCGGGACGACATGCAGCATGTCGAATGGCTTGTCGATACAAACTACGCTGCCGGCATTGTCCTTGATGCTGAATGAAGCGATCCGGCGATCGCCGTCCACACTCACCAGATTCGATCCGAACGCAAGCGAAGCGTGATAACGCTCGACATATTTCATCAACGACGGCACGAACGCAGCGACGCCAAAAAGCACATCGCCGGCAAGATTGAATTCGACGTCGATATGATCGAGCACGCCCTGCCTCAGCCAGTGATCGCAGGACAGGTACAGCGCTTTTTGTGGTGCGCCGGCGCATTTGATCGGCATGGCTGGCTGCGTAAAGAGCGCTTTGCCGCGCTTGAGCTCATTGACCAGTTTCCACGTGTACGGCGCAAGATCGAATCGATAATTCGACGTCACGCCGTTCTTGCCCAGTGTGTCTTCCAGACCTGCGATTTTTTCCCATGCGAGCCGCAAGCCGGGACAGACGATCAGGTGCCGATAACCGATGACTCGTCCATCATCGAGACGGACGAGATGGTGCTCGGGCTCAATGGCGGTCGCACTGGCTCTCAGCCAGTGTGCTTGTTCGGGCATCACGGACGACATCGGCCGCACGGTGTTGTCTATGTTGAAAGCACCGCCGCCGACCAGCGTCCATGCAGGCTGATAGAAATGCCGGTCACTTGGCTCGACGACCGCGATGCGAAGACCGGGCCGCCGGCGCAGCAAGCTCGCTGTCACGCCAATACCCGCAGCGCCGCCGCCAATGACCACCACGTCGAAGGTCTCTGTATTGCCTGAAAAAGCTGCATGCGTGCTCATCGAGGTACCCCTGCTTCAAAATTCATTTTCTATACCCCCGACTGCTTTAAAACGTGTTCAGCGGAAGCTTCAGATAACTCACGCCGTTGGATTCGGCTGCTGGAAAAGCGCCTGCGCGGATGTTCAGTTGAATGGAAGGGATGATCAGCGCCGGAGGACCAAGCGTCGCGTCGCGTGCAGTGCGCATGCTGACGAATTCGCTGACGGTGATGCCGTCGCGGACATGGATGTTTGCTGCGCGCTGCTCGGCGACCGTGGTTTCCCAGCGGGTTTCACGGCCATCGGGTGGATAGTCGTGGCACGCAAAGAGGCGCGTCTGCGGTGGCAGGCCAAGCAGTCTCCCAATCGATTCGTATAACGTGCTGGCGTCGCCGCCGGGGAAATCGCAGCGCGCCGTGCCAACGTCCGGCATGAACAAGGTGTCGCCCATGAACGCGAGGCCGTCGAATAGATAGGCGACATCGGCCGGCGTGTGGCCGGGAACATGCATCACGCGGCCGGTCAGCGCACCGACCTGAAATGTTTCGCCGTCGGCGAATAAATGGTCGAAAGGGGCGGGCGACGTTGACGACATTGCCGGTTCGAGATTGAAGAGCCGCCCGAATACCGCCTGCACCGACCGGATGTGTTCGCCGATTGCAATCGCGCCGCCCAGTTGCTTCCGGAGATACGCCGCGGCCGAGATGTGATCGGCGTGGGCGTGCGTCTCGAGCAGCCACTCCACCCGCAAGTCGTGCTCGTTCACGAAGCGGATCACGCGGTCAGCGGTTTGCGTCGAGGTGCGACCGGAGTGCGGTTCATAGTCGAGGACCGCGTCGATGATCGCGCACGGTGAACCCGCCGTTTCATACACCACGTAGGTGACGGTTGAGGTCACCGGGTCCGGGAATGCTTCAACGCGTGGCGTCATCGTGTACTCCAAAAATAAACAAAAAAATCAGCCTGGGTAACTGTGCAGTAAGGTTTCTGCCGCGCGGAAATCCGGCGTCAGCGGCCGGTCGCGATCGAGGAACGCAACCTTGCCGCGCAGCGCAGTGTAAAGACCCGCGGTGGCCGGCGACAGCGTGAAGTCCGGTTGCTGCTGGCGGCGCAGATCGATGGCCTGGCCCGCGTGAATCAGCTCGATACCCAGCAGCGTGAAGCTGTTGTCGATCTGCTGTTGCACTCGTTCCACCACGCGCGGCGCATTGGTCGCAATGTCTTCGATGTCACCGGCCACCGGCAGGTAGTCCATGGAGACCGGCATGGCCAGCTCCTTGTTTTCCATGGCCAGCGCGACCGGTGGTTTTTCCATTGCGCCGAACGCGTGCACGGTTTGATCCGTGCCGAGAAAGCGCGTCAAGCCGGTCATATGCGGATCGTTCAGCTTGATGATACGTTGGGCCGACGCCAATGAGTTATGAGCCAGGACAAGACCTGTCTCTTCAAACGACAATACCCACGGCAATGGCTCGAAATTCGCGCTGGGCAGCACCGCGCCGCTCACGTCGCTCACGTCGCTCAAGCCGTCGGCCTTTACATAACCGCGCGATTCCTGCGCACGCTTCGAGTGCGGCGCGACGCCTACGGCAACGCCGGGGTTGTCGTCCGACGAGTTGAGCTGGACGTCGAGCAGCGCACGCGTCTCGGCGTACATACGGTCTTCCTCGCCCAGCAAATAGACACCCGAGCGGAAGCTCAGCGGATCTTGCAGCGCGCGGTTATCGTCATGGTTCCAGATGCTGCTGCCGGCAAGCAGCGTGCGAAGCTGGTCACCCGCCTTGACGGTGTAGGGGAACGGGCGCAGTGCGAGCGTGTCCTGCAGGAATGGCGATACGTTACCGTTGAACGCTTGCAGGCTCAGCGCGTAGACCAGCTTCGAGACCTTGAGCAGACGACCCATGTCGTTCAGCGCCAGCGCGGCCATGCCTGCTGAATAGGCATTCGAACTCAGGATGGCGAGCGCGTCCTTGCCGTACGGTTTGATGGGGGTGATGCCTGCCGCGCCGAGTGCTTCGGCTGCCGGGATCTTGCGACCTTGATAGTAGACATCGCCTTCACCGAGCATCGCCAGGCCAACGTGGCTCAGGATTGTTATATCGGCTTCACCCAGTGAGCCGCCCGACGGCATGGCCGGTGTCACACCGCGATTCAGGAACTGCACATACGTGTCCACAATACTTGTCTGCACGCCCGCGCCGCCGTCGAGCATCGCGTTCAGGCGGGCGGCCATCGCGGCGCGTGCGGTGCGTACGTCCATGTCGGGGCCGACACTGCCCGAATGCGCGTGAATCAGGCCGACGTTGAAACGCCCCGACGCGTCGATGATCTCCTGCGTGAGCTTGCCCTGCGCATTGACCATCTTGCGGTCCTTGTTCAATCCCACGCCTACTGTCAACCCATAGATCTGCTGGCCGTCCTGAGCCGCTTCCAGCAGCACGGTATGCGCGTCTTCCACGCGTTTCATCGCAACCGGGGCAATCCGCACGGATTCACCATCGGCAATGCCGGCAATGGTTTCAGGCGTCGCGGAACGGCCGTCGAGCACAACATCGGCGAATGACAGGGAAGCATGAAGCAATACGGCCGCGATGAGTGCGCATCGGATGGGGTGTAACATGATTCGGATTCCTTTATTGTTAAAAGTTTGGCTTGGGCGGCAGGAAGACGATGGAAATCAGCGCGACGACGCTTGCGGCCATGACGTACCAGGCGGGCGCAAATGCATTGCCGGTACTTTCGGTCAGCCACGTCAGGATGGCGGGGGCGAAGCCGCCGAAGACAGTGACGGCTGCGTTATAGGAAAGCGACATGCCGGTAGAGCGCACGCGGGTCGGAAAGAGTTCGGAAAGCGCGGATGGCGCGACGCCGGTAAAGATGGCGACCATCATGCAGAACACGACCTGGACCACGATCAGCACAGAAAGCGTATGCGCTGCTTGCAGCCATGCAAGGAGCGGATAGACGCCAGCCAGCATCAGCATGGCGCCCCATGCAAGCACGGTGCGCCGGCCGAAACGGTCGGACAGCGAACCGGCATAGACGCAGGCGAGCGCCATGAAACAGTTACCGATCAACGCTGCGAGGAATGCTTGCTGGCCTGAGAAGTGCAGCGTCCGCTGTGCGTAGATCGGCATGAAGATGATGAGCACATACACGCACACCGCCCATAACACCGAGAAACCAAAGCCGCTTGCCAGTGCTTTCGGATAGTCGCGAACGACTTGCAGCAACGGCGTCCTGGCCGCCTGATGCGTCCGGTGCTGACGGTCCATTTCCGCTTCGAACTGCGGTGTTTCATGCAGGGTTTTACGCAGCCATAACCCGACTGGTGCAATGGCAAGCCCAATGATGAACGGGACACGCCAGCCCCATTCGCCAATCTGCTCACGGGTCAAAAGCAGCGTGATGGCGGTCGCGATCAACGCTCCCATGATGTTCGAGATCGCCATGCTTGCCTGCAGCCATGAAGCGTATTTGCCTTTCTTGTCCGGCGGCGCGTGTTCGATCAGGAACGCCGCCGCACCACCCACTTCGCCGCCTGCGGAAAAACCCTGGAGCATGCGTCCGCAGACGATCAGCAGCGGCGCACCGAAGCCGATCGCGGTATAAGGCGGCGCGAACGCAATGATCGCGGTGCCCAGCGCCATGACGAGAATCGTCACGCTCAGCGCAGCCTTGCGACCTGCACGGTCGCCATAGACACCCAGCACGAGCGCGCCCAGCGGACGCACGACAAAGCCCAGGCCGAATGCCAGGAATGCCTGCAACAACTCGGCGCCGGCGTCGCCATGACTAAAGAAGTTCTGCGCGATATACACCGCAAAAAACGCGTAGACCGAAAAGTCGTACCACTCCAGCGCGTTGCCGATAGATGCCGCCAGCACCGCCCGGCGCCCTGTTTTCAGGGTGTTTTGTGAAGGTGGGACCTCGGCAGCGGCGTTCGTTACCGCGGCCTGGCTCGTATTGGACATGGGATCAGATCCGGATGTAGGGCAGGTTTTTGCGTTCGGCTTCATCGAGCGCCTCGGGGTAGCCTGCATCGGCGTAACGCATGACACCCATCGATGTATCGTTGGTGATCGAGAGTTGCAGCCGCTCGTCGGCGTCCGCCGTTCCGTCGGCAACAACGGTCACGCCCGCACTCGTCATGTAGCCGCTGTAACCGCCGCCGCCGGAGTGGATAGCGACGAGATCCGCCATCGACGAGCAGTTGACCATTGCATTGAGCAAAGGCCAGTCGGCGATAGCGTCCGAGCCGTCGCGCATGTTCTCGGTCATGATGTTCGGATGCGCCATGGCGCCTGCGTCCAGATGGTCGCGCGTGAACGCAACCGGGCCGCTGAGCAGGCCTTCGCGCACCATCCGGTTCACCGCGAGTGCGAGTTCCGTTCGTTCGCCGTGACCCAGCCACGCGATGCGGGCCGGCAAGCCTTCGAACGGCACGTATTGACGCGCGAGCCTGATCCAGTTGACGACGATCGCGTTGTCGGCGAAATGCTCGAGCAGGTAGTCGTCGATCTTGCGGATATCGTCGGCATCGTTCGATAAAGCGATCCAGCGGAACGGGCCAATCGCGCGGCAAAACAACGGGCGCAGGAACGCTTCGGTGAAAATCGGAATCTCGAACGCGCGCTCGACGCCGCCTTCCTTCGCATGCGTGCGAATCAGGTTGCCGTTGTCGAAGACGATCGCACCGCGGTCCATGAAGCCGAGCATCGCGTTCACATGACGCACGATCGAGGTACGGCTCGCGTTCATGAGCGCGGGGAGGTTGGTGGTGCGTAATGCGCGGACTTGTTCCAACGTATGTCCGACCGGCACGTAGCCGTAGACGAGATCGTGGGCGGCGGTCTGGTCGGTGACGATGTCGGGTATGACACCGCGCGCAAGGATCTCCGCATAGATATCGGCGGCGTTGCCGAGCAACCCGACCGACAACGGTTCGCGCTTTGCTTGCGCGTCGCGGATCATTGCCAGCGCGTCATCGAGGTCGTGTGCCTGCTTCTCAAGGAAGCCGATCTTCATCCGCTTGTCGATGCGTTCCTGGTCAACTTCAATCGTCAATATGGCCGCGCCCGCCATGCGGCCCGCGAGCGGTTGCGCGCCGCCCATGCCGCCCAGGCCCGCGGTCAGGATGAAACGGCCGCGCAAGTCGTTATCGAAGTGACGCTCAGCGATACGCGAAAAGATCTCGTAGGTGCCCTGGATTACACCTTGTGAACCGATGTACTGCCAGTCACCCGCCGTAAGGCCGCCCCAGCAAATCAGGTTCTTTTGTTCGAGATCGTAAAAGTTCTCGGCCTTCGCCCACTGGCCGATCATGTTGCAATTCGCCATGATTACAAGCGGCGCTCGTGCATGCGTGCGCAGCAAACCTATCGGCTTACCCGACTGCACGACAAGCGTCTGGTCTTCGGTCATCGTCTTGAGTGCATGGACGATGGCGTCGTGCGAAGGCCAGTCGCGTGCGGCCCGTCCCAGTGCGGCATAGACAATCAGTTGTGCCGGGTCTTCACCCACGGCGAGCACATTTTCCAGCAGGCGCAGGAGCGCTTCTTGTCGCCAGCCTTTGCAACGCAGCGTGGTGCCTGAAGTAACGTTGAATTCGCGTTTCATATCTGGAGGTTCCTTAATCAGCGAGTGCGTAGCCGGACAGGCTGATCCCAAGCGCTTTCTCGACCGGCGGATACACAGCCGGATCGCGCACGGAGGACGACAATGGCAGATACGCCTTGTGGACATGCAGGATCAGCACTTCGAGTCCTTCGACCAATTGCCCCGCGCTGATCGGTCTGCCTTCGGTATCGAGCGTGGTGATCACGTCGGGATAACTCGCGATGCGCACGCCATGGGCATCGTCCACGGCCATGTGTTCGTTCATCACGTGGATGACGCACCGTTGCGCGCCGGCGCCGATCTCAACCACGCCCACATCGAAGGCTTCATCGGTGTACTTCAGCGTGTTGCGCACGACTCGGCCGCTGCCGATGATCGTGCCTTGCGTCGCCTTGCAGATCGCGTTGATGATAGCGCGCGGTCCTTTGGATTCCGCAGCAATGATCGCTTCGCCCAGTGCCAATGCGCGGCTGATGCCCCCCAGCGCCGCGTGCTCGCGCACATAGCTCGCGCGCACCGGGTTGCGGCAACTGGCAATGAATCCGCCGGACATGTCGGAAGCTTTGCGCAGCACAGGCGACACCTTGGCGGTCGCGCCGCGCACGACGAGCTCCATATAAGCGTTTTGCGCGCGGTTGCCGCCGGCGGCGGCCTGGATCACCGGCTCAGGGCTGGAGGCGAGGCCGAGCGAGCCCATGTCGCCGGTCGGATGAGCGCGGATATCGCCCACGGCATCCACCACCTTCGTGCCGAGCAGCGCGGAAGGCAACCAACCGTTGAGCGTGCTCGACATGCCGTTCTGGCCGATGATCAGCCCGTGGATCGGCGCACCCAGCGCGTCCTGTACGAGCTGCACGGCCCTCACGTAATCCGCGCCGAGCATCTCCCATTCGGTGAGGCCACCGGGTGCGCCAATAGCTGCGGCGGTAGCGATCCACGCGTCGTCAGGCACCTCATCCATCGATACCAGCTCGGGGCGTCCGATAGTCACCGCCAGCGTGCCCAGTTCGCGGCCGTGAGCGGCCCAGCCGCCACCGCCGCAGGCGAACACCGAGCCGCCTTTCACGGCAGCTTCAACGTCCTTCAAGTTCAGGATGCGTCCCATGTCTTTCCCCTTTTCTCATTAAGAAGCGCTTGACCCTGCACACGCGTGGCTGTCGGCTTGTGGCTCAGGAAGCAGCGGACAAAACCGGTGCGGGGCGCGGCCGGCGCGTTGCAGCTAAGGCCGGCGTAGCGGTGCAGCGATCGAATAGGGGTGAGTCTAGGGAGCCAAATTTTTGACGCGTTATTGCTTTTTTATGGCAAGTACATAACGCGATGTTATGGGGCGGGTCTACGCGGATGAGCGAGGCGAAGGGCGAGTCAGAGCTCGATGCGCATGGTTTCCAGAGTGGCGATGAACGCTTGCGCCGTGCGCGACAGGGGCTCGAGCACCGCGTGAATGACACTGACCGGCGCGGCAATGACCGGTTCGACCGGCCGCACGACCATGTTCGACCAGGCTGGGCCGCCGATCGTCAATTCATCGATCAACGCAATGCCCACGCCGGCCTGGACCAGCGCGCAGGCCACGTGAGCTTGCTGCACTTCGGTCTTGATGCGCAGCGCGCAGTCTGCGTCGAGAAACATCTTGCGCACGAGTTGCCCGAACGGAATGTCGCTGCCGTAGCCAATGAAAGGTTGATCGACGAGATCGCGAACGTGCAGCGTCTCGCGTTCCGTGAGCGGATGGCCGACCGGCAGCGCCGCCACGATGCGGTTCTCATGGATCGGCCGGATCTGCACGTTGGGATGCGTCTCCTGCATGAACGCAATGCCGAGATCAACCTGCTGCGTGATCACCGCCTGAAGCAGGATGCTCGGCAACAGCGTGTGCAGGATGATGCGGACATCCGGGAAACGCTCGTAGAAGAGCGCAATGGCGCGAGGAATCAGCGACTGCCCAAGGTTCGGACTGCAAGCAATTCGCAGATGGCCCATGCGGTTTTCAATCAGGTCGTCGGCCACCTCGTTCACGCGTTGCACGCCTTGGTAGACCACGTTCACCTCGGTGAAGAGGCGCCGCGCTTCGGGCGTAGGGTACAGCCGACCCTTGATGCGCTCGAACAGCGATAGCCCAAGCCTTTGTTCCGTATAGGAAATCAGCCTTGACACAGCCGGCTGCGAGACGTGCAGGAGCTTGGCCGCGCCGCTGATGGACCCCGTCAGCATGATGGCGCGGAAGACTTCGATTTGCCGCAGATTGAGTCGCAAACGATTAACCCGATGTTATGTGGACAGGATAAATAAGCATAAGACATTTTGGGATGCCGCTGCCTACACTTGGCGCCGATTGAGGTGATATCGAAGCAATATCGGCGCGGGAGACGGAGGCAAGATGAGCGATTTCGATCTGGTGGTTCGCGGCAATATCGTCGATGCGCACAGCGTCGTGATGGACGGCTGGCTGGCGGTGCGCGATGGCCGCGTGGTGATGCGGGGCGCGGGCAAGCCGCCGGCCGCGAAAGATTTCATCGATGCACAAAGGCAATGGGTGATGCCTGGTGTAATCGACGGGCAGGTTCATTCGGGCAGCCAGGCGAATCAGGAGGGACTGGGCCACGCGTCGCGTGCGGCGGCAGCGGGTGGCGTAACCGTGATGGTGGACATGCCCTATGACGATCCCGAACCCGTGGCCTCGCGTGCGCAACTCGATGTGAAGATTGCCGAGGTCGAACGTGACTGCCATGTGGACGTTGCGTTGTTCGGCACGCTCAACGACAAACACGGGTTGCAGGCCGCAGCCGGCTTGATAGACGGCGGGGTGTGCGCCTTCAAGTTTTCAACCTTCGAAGCGACCCCCGGGCGTTTTCCTCGCGTGGAAGAAGACGACCTGTACGAGGCGTTCCGGCTGATCGCGCCGTCGGGTCTCGCGTGCGGAGTGCACAACCAGATGCAGGACCTGACGCGCAAGAACGTGAGCCGCATGATTGAAGCGGGCGACACCGGCTGGGACGCTTTCATGCGCGCGCATACGCCGCTGATCGAGAATCTGGCGACGGCGCTGATCTATGAAATCGGCGCCGAGACGGGCGCACGTGCTCATGCGGTGCATGTGTCCACGTCGCGGGGGTTCGAGCTTTGCGACATGTATCGGCACGCGGGACATCAGGCCAGCATCGAAACCTGCGTGCAGTATCTGATGCTCAATCATGAAGATCACACGAAGCGGTTCGGCGCCAAAACCAAGCACTATCCGCCGATTCGTCCGAAGGCCGAGACGGAGCGGCTGTGGAGTCATATCGCGAACGATGCGTGTACGTTCGTTTCCTCCGATCACGTGAGTTGGGGGCTTGAACGCAAGGGCAATCCGAACGTGTTCAAGAATTCATCGGGTGGTCCGGGACTGGAGACGCTGCTGCCGGCGTTCTGGACCGGATGCGAACAGAGAGGCATTTCCCCGACGATGGTGGCCAAGCAACTCGCCCGTAATCCTGCGCGCCACTTCCTGCTGCACGATCGCAAAGGAACATTCGACAATGGCGCGCACGCCGACTTCGTGATCCTCACGCCCGGACGGTACGCTTTCGATCCGTCGCACAGCCTCTCCGCCGTGCAGTGGAGCTCGTTCGAAGGCATGGAATTCACGGTGCGCGTCGCGGCGACCTACTGCCGTGGAAAGCAGGTTTTCGACGGTGCACGCATCGTCAACCAGACAGGCGATGGACGCTTTTTGCGCCCCGCTTCTTTTAACCGCGCTGGCCTGTTGCCGGCGGCCTCATGAACGAAACCGCTGCCATGTCCAACATTTCTTTCCCGCCGATCAACGCTTACCGCTTGAACGCCCGTGTCGAACGCCTGAGTCAGTTCACGCGTCCCGATGTTCCGTGGACACGTCGCGCATTTTCGCCTTTGTTCGAAGAGGCGCGTGCGTGGTTGCGCAGCGAATTCGCGGGCGCCGGCCTGAGTGTTTCGCAGGATGCGGGCGGCAATCTGATCGGTCGACGCGAAGGCTCGGGGCGTTCGACGAAGCCCATCATTACCGGCTCGCATTGCGATACGGTGGTGGGCGGCGGCCGCTTCGACGGGATCATCGGCGTGCTGGCGGGCATCGAGGTCGCGCATACCTTGAACGAGCAGGATATCAAGCTGGATCACCCGTTCGAGGTGATCGATTTCCTCTCTGAAGAACCGAGCGACTACGGCATTTCGTGTGTTGGCAGCAGGGCGTTTTCAGGGGTGCTGGACGACGGCATGCTGGCATCTAAGAATGCGGAGGGTGAATCGTTACGGCAGGCGCTGCGGCGCATCGGCGGGGACCCCGACGCGTTGGCGCAAGCGCTGCGCGCGCCCGGCAGCACGGCCGCGTTCGTGGAATTGCACATAGAACAGGGGCCGGTACTCGAGACGAAGCGCTTGCCTATTGGGGTGGTGACGAACATCGTCGGCATCCGGCGCGTGCTGATTACGGTGACCGGTCAGCCGGATCACGCCGGTACCACGCCGATGGATATTCGCCGCGACGCACTTGTTGGAGCGGCGCGCGTGATTGACCGGACGTGCCGCATCGCGTCGGCGATGAACGGCGATCCGCATTACGTAGTCGCGACCATCGGCCGGCTGGCGATGACACCGAACGTCCCGAACGCGGTGCCGGGCCACGTTGAACTGATGCTCGAAGTGCGCAGCGACAGTGACGCCGTGCTGGATCAATTTCCCGAGGCGCTCATGGCGGCCATCGCCGATGATCTGCTGGCTTTGCGGCTGACCGCGTCTGCGGCGCACGTGAGCCGCGCCAGGCCGACGCACTGTCAGCCGCTGGTGATGGACGCGGTGGAGCGCTCCGCCGCCTGCCTTGGATATGCCTGCATGCGTTTGCCGAGCGGGGCGGGGCACGACGGTGTGTATGTGGCGTCAACAGGACCGATCGGGATGATCTTCATCCCCTGTTTGAACGGCCGCAGCCACTGTCCTGAAGAATGGATCGAACCACAACAGTTGCTCGATGGCACGCGTGTTCTGTATCAGACCATCCGCGAGCTGGATGCGGTGCTGGCGCGCGCGGCGGGGCGATAACGAACGGGCGCGAGCCCGTAGCGTTCACCCACTGTGAATCCTGCTTCCCATGCAACAAGGCAATCCCAATCGCTCCCGAGCAATCCGGCGCGTAATGTCGCGCGCCTTCGCCGATAGCGCCTGAGCGATTTCTGCATGGTGGTCTCGCCCCTCTAAAAAACGTTTGCGGTATTGATCGCCGACGCTCAAGTCCGAATCCCCCTGTGCCGATAAACAAACATGGCGAACCGCCGCTGATTTAAGCAGCCGTTGCAAAGCGGTGGCGATCGATCCGGGGCTTTCCCCTTTGCGACAAAGTGTTGCGATTTTGCCTACATCCCTCCCAAACGGGCGATCCAGGCATACAGTTAAAGTGTTTTATCAAGTTCAGGTTGCGGTGCGGGAGGTAAGTCATGAAGCGCAGGACAGCTAGGCAACTTGTTGCTCAACTCGCGGATATAAGGTATGTGGCGCGGTGTAGCGCACTGAGGGCGTCGGCGCTCAGCAGGACGATAGATCAAAGCCCGGATGAAGAAACAGGGCGGCCCGCGGGCATCATCAAACCCGCGCGAAACGAGGTCGAGCAAGAGTCATTTGCCGGAGCAGCACATGAAATCCACGCATGAATATTCGCTACGTACGCAGGTCGACAAATGGCTGGCTCCCAGCCTCTCGACACCGGTTCGTGTAACAGAGTTCAGCCGCACGCGTTCGGGTGGAAGACGGTATGTGTGTGTAGAAACCGCGTTGCCGCTCGGATCTCGCGCGTTGCTTTTCTTCCGACACGATGACGGCTGCTGGTGCGTATTTCCCCCAGCCTTGGATCGGCCTAATATGACGATGGGATGTCTCACCGGACATTGACGGGTATTTGGACGGATTAGGGATCTTTCAGTAGTTCGGGATGCTTATTTCATTGAACTGCTGATATTAATGTGGTTGGCCGCCGGATAGAGGCGGTTAATAATCAAAAGGCTGACAAGCAGAAGGCCGATAAGCTGAAACAGGAGGGTTATGCCGGAAACAACAGCATATTCATACGCCATTCCCCGTCATTAGCGGAAAGAGGGTAAGCCCGTCGCCACGCGCCTGCGCGTTAAAACCCCGAGCTGCGATTTTTCCGTGAACTCAAAAATCCAAGGTTGGGAGAGTCACCATGTACATCGGGCTGCTTGTCTCACAGGTTCGGCAGGTTCAGGAAGTTCACTTTCATCCCGACGAAGAGGTGTCGGTGGAAGTCGCGCCCCCGCATCGGCTCGCGTTCTGGCAAAGAATCAGACGCCTGTTCGCGTGAGCTTTGTCTGAGTGGGGCGCGACCAGCACCGGGGTGAAGGCGGCAGGCTGATATCGGGCGTCGCTTGTCTTCGACGTCTTTGTCATCGAAAGCGCAGGGTGCGCGAGACGAGAAATCCGGCGTGCCTGGGGCGGCCGAACCCTCATCGCATTGTCTTAGGGAGGATCTCCGTTGGATGAGGGATCGGCTATCGATTTATCCGCGGGTGTGCGCTCGCCGTTAGCGGCCGGTGATTGTCGCGGATGATCTCTTTCATACTTCTCGTTCTGTTGAACGACGCGGTCCAGCGCTCTTGGACCATCGGCTTGGGCAGCAAACGACACGGCGGGCAGGTTCAGCACCGAAGCGGCAATGACGGCGGAGATAAGCTGTTTCATGGTGAACTCCCGGACCACGCGTTCCATGCAAAGCGTTGCGCCCTTCGAGGGACATACCGACGCGAAAACCCTGGCGCTTCAAGCCATATACAGCGGAATAGCCGGGTAGACGATGCACCGGTTTCATCGTCAGTGCGGGCGTCTCGGCGTCTGTATGCAACCGTTAATACAAGAGTAGACGGGAATACTTAAAAAGTTGGCCACATCCGATTGGGCGGACGAATGCGCTGAACCCTTGGGCTTGCTGCTGGGCTCCTACCCGGCATCCTCGGCGAACTCAGGCCGCAACATTGCGCGGCCCAACAGCTTGCGAGCCTGATCCGTCTGCGTATGTTCAAAAGCATCCTCGAAGTCATCCAGTTCCTGAGCGCCGAGCCCTACTTCCGGCGTAACGGCCACGCGGCGCCAGTCCATGACCGCATCCAGGACCTCGGCCAAGATTGTTTTCGCCTGCGCCTCGGAGAGTGAAAAATAGGCGCACGTGTCCAGAAGCATCTGGACTGATTCGATAGGGCCCGCATCCTCAGTGAGCCAGGTCTTGGACTCTCGTACCTTGCCGGGCATCGGGTTCACGTCGAAGGCTGGCGAAATACGCCACAGGTCGTTGCCGTCATATAGAAAACCGAGATTCTGCAGATGGTCGTCGGTGTTGGTGATGAGCAGGTTGAAAATCAGGCGGCGCCATAACTCTCGCGCGTCGACGTCCGGATGCGAGCACTTTTGCTGCATGACATCCACTATCTCGGTGTAGGCGTGCACATCCTGCCGCGACGCCTGCAGCATGGACGCAGCCGAGAGATAAGGGATGCGCAGATCGCCGTCCTCCCGGTCAAACCGTTCGATGATGGCGACCGGCGTGTCGTTCAGCGTAACGCACCGGGCGTTGGCCGTCGTAATGCCGGCCTGGCGCGCGAGCTTGAGCGCCAGCACTTCGGCCCGCGTGACGTTGATGGTGTCATTGACGCTTGGAAACTTGCCGATGGCGAGCTTGCCGTTTTCATCGAGCACGGTGCATTTGGGCCGCATTCCGCCGAGCGAGGTGCCTTTGCCTTGCAGGTAGCGCAGGTCCTCGACGGTTTCCCTGGTCGTCTCGACGGCGCGTGTAGCCCTGTACATGCGTTCGAGTTCGATCATGGGCGGCGTCGTGCGGCGGCCTTCATCCACTGTCCTCAGATAGATCCCTTCCTTGCAAAGCCGAAGCGCGCCAATGCGGCTGAAGTCGTCCACTGCACACAGATAGTCGAGCTCGTTCAGGGGCAGCAGGCGAGGATTGTCCTTGCGCGCCTTGGCGTGGATGCGGTTGATGACACGACGCCCCCATGCGTCAGGGGCTGTGTCGGCCAGTGCGAAGTGAAACACCGAGTCCACGGGGTTGGGCGCCCGTCGCGGCTGGTAGCCAGGCTCGAGGGGCAGGTCGGGCGATACTTCAAACCGGTCCGGGTTGGTCAACCAGGTTTCGTCATAGGCGAACTGCGACACTTCGCGCCGCCCTTGACTGACGTAGTTCAGATGGCCGACAAGCGTACCCGCGGCCCCGAGGTGAACCTCCAGGGCCGTACTGATACCGGGCTTGCCGGACCTGGCGGGTTGGGTTTTCATGGCTGGGCCGTTAGAACGCTTTGGTGGTTTTTTTGGCGGCTCGCACCCGCTGCGGCAGCTTTTCGTCCATCAATGCGAGGCCGATATCGTCCTGGCCGCTGTCGAGGAGGTCATTGAGCCGCTGCAGCTCACCGAAAAAATGAAGCGCTCGCACGAAGAAATGCAACTGCACGTGCGGATCGCCGTTCTCCATGCGCTTGACGGTGTTGAGTCCGGCGCCGATGCGCGCGGCGAGCGCTTGCTGCGTCAGCCCTCTGCGGCGGCGCGCGCGGTTGATGTCTTCGCCGAGCTTTGAGAGTGTCCGTTGCACCGGGATGGGAAGCGGTTTTCCGGCTTTACGGCCTCCAACAGGGCTTTTAAGTGGCTTAGTGGACTCCATGTGGGCCATTATAGTACTTTTGAGATGATGCTGTTACTCATCTCATTTAAAAGCCCTTATATGGGCCTTTATGTGGATTTATAGCCTTTATGAGGGTCGTTATAACGATAACGCCATTCGATCACAGGGCGGTGAGCGGTGCGAGAGCATTTTCGGTATCAGGGTTTCGTCAAGAGCGCGCTGGCGCCCGGCGCCCAAATAAAGCCGGAGCGAATGATCCGCTGCCGTTGTTTATCGCCGGATCGATTTCGTTTATCCGGGAGCAGGTCTCGTCAGTCTGCAACCAAAAGAAAACGTCATTGAAAAAAACGTGAGCGCGTGTTTAAGTGCCCGCTGAACGTCGTTTTTCTCGCTCGCCACGAGCGTCACGCGACGGACCTTGGCCGCCAACGTGAATCTCAATGAACGCCGTCTTCAAGACTTTTCTCGCGCTAATCCGTCTTCCCGGTTATCCCGGCATTTCCCTCGCAATGTTCCTGTCAGGCATTGCATCCTCATTTGCGGTGCCGTACACGTCGCTGTTCGGCGCGACCGAGGCGCACATGACGCCGGTTCGGCTAGGCATCTTCATGACGCTGACCGCGGTGAGCAGTGTGATCGTGAGTACGTATCTCGGACGTATCGCTGATCGCCGGAGCGATAAAAAGCGCATCGTGCTGCTGTCCATCGCGGGGTCGGCGCTGGGTTATGCGTTGCTCTGCGTCACGCGCAACTACATCTTGCTGACGATCTTCGGCTGCGTCTTCCTGAGCATCGGCGCGGCGGTGTTCCCGCAACTTTTCACGTTCGGCAAAGCGAGGCTGCACGCGGAAGGCATCGAACATACCGAAATGCCGATGGCGACCTTGCGCACCACGCTGTCCTGCGCGTGGGTGTTCGGCCCGGCGGTGGGCGCAATCGTGCTGGGTGTATCGGGGTTCAACGGACTGTTTTTGTCGGCGGCGGGCGCGTTTGCGATTGCCGGTTTCATCGTGCTGTGCATGCGCGAACCCAAGGCCTACGACACCCTGGAAGCCGCCGATAAAACCAGCAGCGAAATTCCGCTGCAAGACAAAAACGCCCATGTATACGCGGCGCTGGTGAGTTTTACGCTGATCGGCATGGGCTCGGCGATCGCGACCATCATGCTGCCGGTGCTGATTGTCGATCAGTTGCACGGCACGACCGCGCACGTCGCACAGATGGTCGGTCTCGGCGCGTTCGCCGAGATTCCGATGATGCTCTTTCTCGGCGGCGCGTCCCGGCGCATCAACAAGGCGAACATGATTGCGTTTGCGTCGCTGTCGCATATCGTCTATTTCGCGGGCATAGCGTTCGCGCCCAACCTGTGGGTGCTCGTGCCGCTACAGATCCTTAACGCCGTTGTGGTCGCGGTGACGTCATGTCTGGGCATGTCGTACTTTCAGGAACTGATGCCCGGCGCGCTGGCCCGGGCGACCACGCTGTTTTTCAACACCATGCGCACCGGCTCCGTGCTGGCGGGCGTTGCATCGGGATTCGTGGCAGCCACGTGGGGTTATCGCGCTGTGTTCGTGTTCTGCGTGTTGCTGGCGTCCACTGCATCAATTGTGTTGTTCATTTTCAACTATCAACGAGGTGCGAAGATTTTCTCCGATCCCACCCTGGAACCCGTTGTCCAGGGCAGCGCGGTTAGCACGGTTGTCTCCGCTGGCGAGCGAAACGGAAACCAAGCCGTAACGATGGTTGATAACGAGTCTATTTAGACTGGATGCCCGTCCGGTGGCGCGTCGGGATGCTGCGGCTCCTCCGGCCGATGCCCGGGCGACGGCGGCGACAGCGGGTCTGCCTCGGGGTCGCGATTCGGATCTGCGAGCGGGTCTGGAATCGGGTTGCTCTGCATGTCGTATCTTGCGGGCTGCAGGATGTTCATCGGGTTCATGAGTGGCCTCCGTCTGGTCCATTGCCGACAGTTTATGTCGTGTTCTCCAGCATAGGCGCATGCGGACTGGAAGGTAGGCCGCAAACTCCGGCCGTGCACGTTGAATCTGGCGGCGCCATGCGGGCAATGGTTCACGCCTGACGGCTTGCGCCCCATTGTCCGATGACAATTAAAGGAGTGCCGCTTTCATGGCCGGCACGTCCGTCACGCTACCTTCAGCCTTCTTCCCTCAAGCCGCCATTTTCCGTAGCCGTACAGGAACCGCCTTCGCCGCCGGCACCTTGCTGCGTTTCGCGTGATGCGACACTGGAATCAGACGATTGCACTCCGGGTAATAGCCCATTACGCAACCGGCGGGGATGTCGAACGCATGCACGCGCAGACCGCCCAGTTCGCGCAGTACCTCGTCCTTCGCGACCGTGATTGCCGTGACCGCATCGTTTTCAGCGAAACCCAGCCGGGTCATATCGTCCTTGTTCATCAGCAGCACATCACGCGTGCCGTACACGCCGCGAAAACGGTCATCGAGTCCGTACACGGTCGTATTGAACTGACTGTCACCGCGCGTGGTCATCAGGCGCAGCGTGCGTTCGCCTTCGAAGTCCATATCGGGGTCTTCACCAAAACCATCCGGCACAATAAAGTTCGCCTTGCCGGTTTTTGTTTTCCACTCGCGTTTCGCTGCCGGCAACGGCCGATGAAACCCGCCAGGCTGCGTCATGCGCCGGTTGAAATCCTTGAACTGCTCGGGGTAGGTGCGCTCGATGGCATCACGAACCAGCCCGTAGTCTCCTACCCACGCATCCCAGTCGACCTTCGAGTTCGGCGGCAGGAGCGCCTTCGCCAGCCCCGCGACAATAGCCGGCTCCGACAGCAAGTGTTCACTCGCCGGCTCAGTTATCCCCTTCGATGCGTGAATGCACGCCGTGCTGTCCTCTACGGTCACCGTCTGCTCGCCGCTCGCCTGCCGATCCACCTCGATCCGGCCGATACACGGCAGCAAATACGCCGCGCGCCCGTGCACGACATGGCTGCGGTTAAGTTTTGTTGCGATCTGCACGGTGAGCGGCAACTGCTTCCACGCGGGGGCCATCACACCGTGATCGGGAATGGCGCGCGCGAAGTTGCCGCCGAGTCCGATAAACGCATCGAGATGGCCGTCCCTGACGGCTTCGCACGTATCCACGGTGGTCAAGCCGGTTTCCTGCGGCGGCTCGAATTGATACAGCTCCTTGAGCTTGTCCATGGGAACGAGCGCAGGTTTTTCGGTGATGCCAACGGTACGCTGGCCCTGCACGTTCGAGTGGCCGCGAATCGGGCAGATCCCGGCTCCCTTCTTGCCGATATTGCCGCCAAGTAGCATCAGGTTCGTCAGCATCTGTACCGCAAGCACGCCCTCCCGATGCTGCGTGATGCCCATGCCGTACAAGATGATCACGGCCTTCGCGCGTGCATATTCGGTTGCGGCCGCTTCCAGCGCGGAGCGTGTCAGTGCCGACATCGACTCGATCTCTTTCCAGTCCGCGGCACGCATGGCGTCAGCGAAGGCATCGAAACCATGCGTATGTTCGGCGATAAAACCCGCGTCCAGCACGCGCGGTCCGTTGGTTGCCCGGGCTTTATCGTCGGCTTCTATTAGCGATTTGCAAATGCCCGTGATCGCCGCTATGTCTCCGCCGATCTTCACCTGATGGTATTGCGTGCTGATGCAAGTTTGCTCGGTCGAGAGCATTTCCTTGGGCGACTGCGGATTCGCAAAGCTCACCAGTCCACGCTCGCGTAACGGATTGAACGTGATGATCTGTGCGTTGCGTTTTCTCGCTTCTTGCAGCGGATGCAGCATGCGAGGCGCGTTCGTACCGGTGTTGTGGCCGAAGAAAAACAGGCAGTCCGTGTGATCGAAGTCCTCGAGCGTCACCGTTCCGACCGGCACCCCGATCGTTTCCGGCAACGCCACCGACGTGCTCTCGTGGCACATGTTCGAACTATCCGGCAGGTTGTTGCAACCGTACAAACGGGCGAGCAGCGCATACATGTAGGACGTTTCCAGCGACGCGCGGCCCGAAGCGTAGAACACCACGCGTTTCGGATCGAAGCCGCGCAGCTTTTCGCCGATTTCATCGAAGGCTTGCTGCCATGGGATGGGCAGATAGCGATCGGTCGCGGCGTCGTAGCGCATGGGGTGGGTCAGCCGGCCTTGCGACTCGAGTTCGAAATCACTCCAGGCTTCCAGCGCGGCCAGGGTGTGGTGATCGAAGAACTCGGGTGTCGCGCGTTTGGTCGTGATCTCCCAGGCGGTGGCTTTTGCGCCGTTTTCGCAGAACTCGAAGAGATGCGGATCGGCCGGTTTAGCCCACGAGCAACTCACGCACGCAAAACCATCCGGCTTGTTCTGCTTGAATAATATCCGCGTGCCGTTCAGGGCGACGTGCTCCTGCAGAAGTATCGATGAAACGGCTTTGACCGAGCCCCAGCCGCCTGCCGGATGGTCGTATTGCTTGATGCGAGGTTCTTTGCTCATGGTTGTGTCGCTCCGCGGGTGAACAGGGGCGAACGACGAAAATGCGTTCGCTGGTGAAGTTCATCCAGCAAAAAACAGACTCGACCGTCGAGCACAAAAATGAAAGCCGCCGGCCCGCGAATGCGGGGCGGAGGCTTTCAGATCTGTTCATACACGGACTTGCGCTGGGGGAACGGCGACTTTTGCGATGCCTTGTGCGATGTCCTTCGCGCCGGTTTCGCCGCGGTTTATGCGGCGGTTTCTACGACGGCACGCACGACGATCAGCTTTCTGCCGGTTCCAGACCTTCAGTTTGCGGTTTGAACGCATCGGCGCGACGGCGAATTTCTTCCGCTTCCACAGTCACGAACGTCCGGTTGTCGGCGGCGAGGGCGTTTTGATACGACATGCCTTCCGGTACGCGATGCAGCAGCGCGCGCAGTTCGCCCTGCGTGGTTTGTTCGACGGGTTCGTAGTTGTATAGGCGCAGGGTGAGTTCCGTGCGCTCATGCAGCAGGAACAGGCACGCCGCGAACACGGCGACGCCGACCACTTCCTGGGCGCCGAAACTGAAGTCGTTCGGAATGGATGAGAACGGCAGCATGACGATGGCGATCACGCCCGCGATGGCCAGTGCGATGGTTGCGTAGAGGAAAAACTGCACGCGGCCGACGATGCGATTCCGTTCCGCCTTGAGTTGCCCGGCGGATCTCGAATGAGTGCCGCGTGACCTTGTTTTTGCCGACGTTGCTGAAGTGCTGAAAGCGGAAGGGCGGCCATGGAGTCGGTTGCCTTGAAATCGTCGCCAGGATTGGCGTTGTCCACGGGTTAACGCCAAGCTTTCAGGAAAGTTGACTCAGGTTACGTGTTGTTTCAGTTGGGTCCCCAAAATGTTTCGGGCGCTTTTACTCGTTAGCCGTTGGGTCAGCTATCGGAGGTCGAGTGCTCGTGTGTAATATTTGCCACATCGGATGCTTACTTTGCAGATAGTTGTAAGCAACCTTCGCGCAAACAAGGGAGAATAAAATCAATGAAAGTAGGTCAATATAAAGGGAGGCGGATCGCTGTTCTCACGAGAGACGAGCATTGTCCGCCGCATGTGCATCTGGACGGGGGCGATTGGTCCGCACGGTTTGAATTTTCGTTTTGGCACAATGGAGTGAGTCTGTTGGATGTAATCCCGGATACAGCCAGGGTGCCTTCTCAAGTGAAAAGTGACGTTATCGCCATTGTCAAAGGTCGCTTGCCCGTGGCCAGGGAAAGTTGGATGGAAGCTACAAACAACACGTGCCTGGAAAATCAGGCATGGGACGAAGCAAAACAGTACGTCGTGAAGCCGAATCTGGCGGGAAGGACGCTGGTGAGCATCCAGGCGGGAACGTATGATCCCGCCAAACAGCTGACCGTGTTGCACTTGGCAGACCGTACGCAAGTAGGGATCAAGTTATGAAAATCATCAACGCGCCTGACGAGAAACCTGTCGACCTCGACGAGGGAAGCGAGACGCTTTTTGTTTTGGAGCGTCGCCCGGCTGGCGCAATGTTCAAGCTCAAAGCTGCGTACGAGACCATCCAGAGCGTATGGCATGGTTCTCATTCCACCGTCCTCCCAAGCGTTGCGGATGGTGTGAAATATCTTCCGGAACAGGAGGTGATCATGATTCATTTCCCGCGCGGAAAGAGTGTTGTGATCCCAGTGGACCAGATATCGGAACTGGACAAAGTTCCCGCTGAAGCGCTCTCGGCAATTGCGCTGTCTTTCGCCGGTACGGCGCTCACTTTGGTGGACCACAATATCGACATATCCGTGCAGGGGCTGCTGAAGTCCTGTCAAGGTAAGGACGGCTCAGGATCGCCGGAAGACCGGCTCAGTGGGAATGCGGCGAAGCGCTTCGGTTGAGCCCGAAGCCTGTGAACCCCGCCGCCGGCATTAGCCACGCAGTAAAAAGTCCAATCCGAATGCCTCCATGCTGGTCAGGTTCCAGTTAAGGGCCGCCAACAAATTTCTTGATCAGATGGCCAATTGAGCCGTCCGATGTGTTTTTCTGTGAAACGTCCTTCTTGATAAACATGCGAAGCCGACTAACTCGCTGCTTCGTTTTCCGCATGCGTGTTTACTCCTGCCTCCTTACGCCGTCCAAGTATTGTCCGTAGGTCAGCTGACAGCTCCAATGATCGCCCGTCCACATTTCGCCGGACGCCGGCAGGGATCTTTCAATTCGCTAGGAATAGCCATTGCTGTGTCCATTGGCAAACGTGTCCGGGCAAGCCGGACGCCGGAAATGCGAATGGAGAGAACAACATGCTTGGCATCATCATTCCCGCTCATGACGAAGCGGCACATATCGGGGCGTGCGTAAGCGCGGCAAAGCGCGCGTCGAATCACCATGAATTGCTGGGGGAGGAGGTGCGCGTGATCGTAGTCGTCGATCATTGCACCGACGATACCTCCGCCATCGCTGCTTCCCTGGGCGCGGACGTGCTCAGCGTGAGCGCGCGCAATGTGGGCGTGGCGCGGGCAGAGGGGGCGCGCTACGCGTTGTCGCTGGGCGCGCGCTGGCTGGCGTTCACCGATGCAGACAGTGTTGTCGCCGATGACTGGCTGGTCCGGCAACTCGATTGTCGCGCCGATGCCGTATGCGGCGTGATCGCCGTCCACGATTGGTCACCGCATCTGGCGGCTGTGCGGGAGCATTTCGCGCGCACTTATACCGATGCCGACGGTCATCGGCATATTCATGGAGCGAACATGGGGGTATCGGCGCAGGCTTATAGGCGGGTGGGCGGCTTCGCGCCGCTTGAGCACAGCGAGGATGTGGCGCTGGTGCAGGCGTTGATTGCGGACGGGGCATCGATTGCGTGGAGCGCCATGCCGAGGGTGGTCACGAGCGCGCGCACGGATTTCCGCGCGCTGAAGGGGTTTGGTGCGACGCTGGTGGATGTAAGTCGCCGATGTTTTTTGACGAAGGCAGACGAGGACGGGGCGTTGGCGGCTTGAGGGGTTGGCTAAGTACTTGTCGTGCTTTGGAATCTGGAACTGGGATGTCCTCGGGCGATCTGGACCTAGATGCGCGTGAATGTGGCTTTGCAGCGGCTATTAAATAGGGCTATTAGAAGGTCTTCTTGAAGATCATTTCGCCGGAGACGATCATGGAATCGGCAGCAGGACATCTCAACGGGAAGGCAAATCCCCCGGCAAATCCACATCGCGAAGAATATTCGCATCTTCGACATCGATGCGCTCCACCACCTCCGACATAAACAGCGCCCGCGCGCCGGCGTCGCCGTCAAGCGCGCTGAGCGCCTCCCGATGCATGGCGCCGAACCCCGCCGGATGCCCCCTTTGTCCGCGATAAAACGGCGCAACAATCGACGCGCCCGCGTCCAGCGATCGCGCCACCGCCTCGACCGTTCCCGGCTCGATCCATGGCATATCGCCCAGCGTCACCAGCCAGCCCTCCGCGTCCTGCGTTGCGCGAACTGCAGCGGCAAGCGTCGCGCCCATGCCGCGCTCGGCATCGATGGAAAACATGACGTCGCAGCCCGCTTCGTTCAACACCTCCGCCAACTTCTCCGACCCCGGCCGCACTACGGCCACTACCCGCGAAACCGCCGACAGCAACCGCCGGGCGGACTGGAACGCCACGGGCGTGCCGTCGGGGAGCGTGGCGAGCAATTTGTTATGAAGACCGCTTGGATCAAAACGGGAACCGTAGCCGGCTGCAAGCAGAATGCCGGTCGCACTCGACGAATAACTCATGGCCGGCTTCCCGATGTTAATAGTAAGAGCGGTCGATTTTGACAAGCCGAATGCTGCGCCGCAAGCACGAAAATAAACCGTGCGGCATGCACCGGACGTGCAGCCGCGCGGTTTTCCCGGTGAAACGTCAGACCGTAGTTTTCCGCATCACCTTGTCGAGCGTGATTGGTAAATCGCGTACCCGCACGCCGGTCGCGTGATACACGGCATTCGCAATGGATCCGGCTACCCCCGTAATGCCGATTTCGCCAATCCCCCGCGCGCCCAGCGAGTTGATATGCGGATCAGGTTTTCCCAGCAAGGTGATGTCGAGCAAACCGATATCGGCGTTCACCGGCACGTGATATTCGGCCAAGTTGGCGTTGGTGTAGCGGCCATAGCGTGTATCGAGTTCGCTCTTCTCGGTCAACGCCGAACCGATGCCCCACACGAGGCCACCCATCAACTGGCTATGAGCCGTCTTTTCGTTGAGCAGGCTGCCGACGTCATACACCCCTACAATGCGCGGCACGCGGATCGTGCCGAGATCGGCATCGATGTGCACTTCCGTGAACACCGCACCGAACGAGTGAAACGCGAACTGCTGTTTCTCATCGCCGGGCTTGGCGGTCGCCATCGCTTCGATCGGCTTGCCGCCGTTGCGTGCAATTACCGCGGCAGCCGGATCGCGCTTCGATGGATCAGCGCGGCTGATGACCCAGCCGTTATTGACGGTGACATCGTCGATGGAACCCCCGCTTAGCGGTGACCCCGGATCCGCTAAAGCCATCGCAATCAACTTGGCGCGTGCCTGCGACGCCGCCTCGCGCACCGCAGGCGACACGCTCGCCACCGACTGCGAACCTCCTGACACGGGCGCATGCGGCAACGACGAATCGCCGAGTGCGAAGTCGACCTTGTCTACCGGGAAACCTAATGCATCGGCGGCCACTTGCGTCATCACGGTATAAGTGCCGGTGCCGAGATCCTGCGTGCCCGATGCGGCCATCGCCGTCCCGTCCGGCAAGATGCGCGCAATCGCGGATGCCTCGCTGCGGTTCGCCGGATACGTTGCCGTCGCCATGCCGAAACCGATCAGCGTATTGCCGTCGCGCATGGAACGCGGCTTGGGATGGCGCCGCGACCAGCCGAATTTATCGGCGCCAATTTGATAGCACTCGCGCAACGACTTCTCCGACCACGGTTTCTTTTCCTGCGGCTCCATCTCGGCATAGTTCTTCAACCGGAATGCGAGCGGGTCCATGTTCAACTCGTAAGCCATTTCGTCCATCGCTGATTCGAGCGCAAACGAGCCGCTCGTTTCGCCAGGCGCGCGCATGAACGTCGGTGTGCCGACATCAAGTTTCACCAGCTTGTGCGTGGTCGCCTGGTTCGGCACGGCATACAGCATGCGCGTGACGATAGCCGAGGATTCGTTCCAGTCCTCGAACGTCGACGTGGTCGAGATCACGTCATGACGCATGCCGGTAAGCGTGCCGTCATCGCGGGCCGAAATCTGGATGTGCTGATCCGTGAACGGCCGGTTGCCAACCATGCCGAACATTTGCGGACGCTCCAGCACGAGCCGAACCGGCCGGCCGGTTTGTTTCGCGGCCATGGCTGCGAGCACGACATGCGACCACGCCGAGCCCTTGCATCCAAAACCACCGCCGACAAACGGGCAGAGTACGCGCACATTCTCTTCCTTGATACCGAGCGTTTTCGCCACCGCGCCGCGTGCGCCGGAGACGCCTTGCGTGGCGTCATAGAGGGTGAGGTTTGGGCCGTCCCAGCGAGCCAACGTGGCGTGCGGCTCCATCGGGTTATGGTGTTCGTTCGGCGTCGTGTAGACAGCGTCGAGGCGGGTAGGTCCCTGACGCAGGCCGGCAGCTACATCGCCGCGCTGCGTGTTGATAGGCCGGCCCATCATTTTTTCCGGCTGGTAGGCAGTGCCTTTCGCACGCTGATAGTCCGCGTTCGGCATCGCGGCTTCATAGCGAATCGATGCCTGGAGCTTGCGCGCGCCATCGGTTGCGCGCTCCAGCGTATCGGCAACGACCACTGCTACCGGCTCGTTGCTGTAGCGCACTTCGTCGGTTTGCAGCAGCGACAATCTGCGCACGGCCGGCGGCTCGGCATTCGGTTTGCCGCCATTGGGCAGGCGCATTGCGGTTTCGTGCGTCATCACGAGCAGCACGCCGGGCATGGCTTGTATGCGCGCGGTATCCATTGAAGAGACCCTGCCATGGGCGATCGTGCTCGTCACCAGCACCGCATGCGCGAGCTTTGCTTCGGGGTTATCGGCGGAATATCTCGCCTGGCCCGTGACCTTCAGAAGACCGTCGGTGCGGTCGAGCGGTTGTCCAAGAACACTCATGCCACACCTCCTGCAGTCGACACCGCGCGGATAATCGCGCGCTGCGCCAGTTCGATCTTGAAGCCATTGTCGCGATAACTCCGCGCGTCGCGAACGGCAAGCGCCGCGGCGCTACGCAACGTGTCGCGTGACAATGGCTGGCCAGTGAGCGCTTGCTCGGTCGCCGTGGCTCGCCACGGTTTGTGCGCGACGCCGCCTAGCGCGATACGCGCTGTCCTCACGGTGTTGCCGTCCATCTGCAATGCGGCGGCCACCGACACAAGCGCGAACGCGTAACTCGCGCGGTCACGTACCTTCAGGTAATGCGAGTGCTGCGCGAAGAGCGGGGGCGGTAGGTCGACAGACGTGATCAGTTCAGCGGGTTGCAGCGTGGTATCGACTTCAGGATGATCGCCGGCCAAACGATGAAACTCAGCGAACGCAATCGTTCGTTCCCCCTGGGGACCGTTCACGCGCACCACGGCATCGAGTGCTGCGAGCGCCACGCTCATATCCGATGGGTTCGTCGCGATGCATTGCGCGCTCGCACCCAAAATTGCGTGAATACGGCTGTTGCCTTCTATCGCCGCACAGCCGCTTCCGGGCGTGCGTTTGTTGCATTGGGGAAAGCCGGTGTCATAGAAGTAATAACAGCGCGTGCGTTGCATCAGGTTACCGCCGACGGTGGCCATGTTGCGCAACTGCGCCGATGCTCCCGCGAGGAACGCCTGCGACAGCAGCGGATAACGTTCGCGAATCCATGCATGATTCGCGGCGTCGCTGTTGCGAACCAGCGCACCGATCCGCAGGCCGCCGTCGGGCAGTTCGCTCACCGTGTTCAAGCCGGCTATATGCGTGATGTCGACGAGCTTCACCGGCTTAGCGACACCGCCTTTCATGAGGTCGAGCAGATTCGTTCCGCCGCCGATAAACGCGACACCCGGCTGCTGCGCTGCCTTGATCGCCGCGGCAACATCGCTGGCGCGTTCGTAGGAAATGGCATCCATGTTGCGCTCCTAAGCTTTATTGATCGCAACGGTCTTCACCGCCGCGACAATGTTCGGATACGCACCACAGCGACAGATATTGCCGCTCATGCGTTCGCGGATTTCATCGTCGGAGAGTTGGGGCGGACGGTAGCGCACATCGGCGGTCGCGGCGCTGGCGTCGCCGGCACGGAATTCGTCTATCAGCGCGATTGCCGAACACAGTTGGCCGGGCGTACAGAAACCGCACTGGAAGGCGTCGTGATCGATGAAAGCCTTTTGTATCGGGCTGAGGCTGAGCGTCTGCGCGTTGGCGAGTCCTTCTACGGTCACGATCGTATCGCCATTGTGCATGACGGCGAGCGTCAGGCACGAGTTGATGCGGCGGCCGTTCGCGATCACCGTGCACGCGCCGCACTGGCCGCGGTCGCAGCCTTTTTTAGTGCCGGTGAGGCTCGCGTATTCGCGCAATGCGTCGAGCAAGGTCGTGCGTGCTTCAAGCTGCATTTCGTAAGCATGGCCGTTGATGGTCAGCTTCACGGGCATGAGCGGCGCGGCCGTTTCGGGCGCTGATGGCTGCGGTGCGGAAGTCGTCGACGGTTGCTGCGCATGGGCGAGCGGAGCGGCGGTGACGGCCGCTGCTGCCGCTGCGGATTGCAGGAACTTGCGGCGGGATGGTTTTATCGCTTCGGGGTCTGGGTTGGTGTTATGAGGGACGTTGATGTGGCGCATGGCGATATGAAGCTCCTCGCTCGATCGAGTTAGCGCTGTGTGTGGCTGGACGCGTCGGGGTCATCGGCGTGTCTGGCTAACTTGGGGCGCTGACACCATTCGCTTGGGCGTTGCGGAGTGCAAGTCAATGAGCGAAGGGTGACGAACGAAGTCAGCAAATCTAATGCCATCGATTTGTGCCGCGCTCTTGGGGTGTTCACCGTCCGGAATTGCAGGTAAGGGCTACATTAATCGGTAAATCGCGGCGCTCGCGGTGGGTTCTGCCGCGCTCAGGTGCGTTGTTCGGTTGGCTTACCGTGCGCTTACTTTTCGCTGATTCATTCAATCGCAAGCGTCCAGTGCTGGCGCTGTATGCCAACCTTTGTGCGGTCAGAGAGCACGCTGATTCCGTAGCGCGAGCGCGTATTCGAGCCAAAACGTGCACTTGCTAAAAATAACCAAATAGGTTATTTTGTTCGCATGGAAAAAGGCGTCGCACACTGCAAGTTGTCTCTCGTCATCGCCTTGATCGAAGCGGGTAAAGTCCGCTCAACTATGTCGGCACTCGCCGGCGGAGCCGCACTGGGCTTCGACTTCGAGGGAATCATTGGCGTGGTCAAAGCGCTGGTGTCAACCGACTTTTATAAGAGCATGACTACGCACGCTGATCACCGCATCTGGCAGGACGTGTATCAGCCCACCACCGTCGCCGGACCGGTTTATCTGAAACTGACGGTGATTGATGACGTGCTTGTCGTGTCCTTCAAGGAGCTATGAACATGAAGTGTCCAATTTGTGCGGCGGCAGAGCTGGTGCATGACACGCGCGATGTGCCATACACGTACAAGGGCGAGTCGACCGTCATTCCTGATGTGGCCGGCGATTTTTGCCCCGCTTGTAGCGAGGCTATTTTCGATTTATCCGAGTCGACTCGTGTCAGCGCGGCGATGCTTGAATTCAACAAGCAAGTGAATGCATCGATCGTCGATCCGGCTTTTATTGCAGGCGTCCGTAAGAAGCTTGCACTGGACCAACGCGAAGCCGCTGAAATATTTGGCGGTGGCGTCAACGCGTTTTCGCGCTACGAGAACGGTAAAACCAAACCGCCGTTGGCCTTGGTCAAGCTATTGAAGATACTGGATCACCACCCTGATTTACTCGATGAGGTAAGAGCGGCTTAAAGTCGACCGTACCGCGCTAACCAAAAATGCAAACTGCCACCTCACGGTGGCAGTTTCACATCGATGACGCTTCAGCCTCGTTTACAAATCGCTCGGATACGGTGCTTTGAGCCACTTCGTCGAAAGCTTGTTCAGCGTGCCGTCGTTCTTCGCTTTCAGCACGGCTGCATCCACTTCCTTCAGCAGACGCGTCTCGCCCTTATTCACGGCAACATGATCGGGTGAACTAAAAAGCGCGAATTTCTGCTCGGGCGCGATCGGCGGATTACGCGCGATGATTGTCGCGCCCACGTCGTTGCCCACCACCATCAACTGAACCTGCCCTGACAGGAATGCCGAAATCGCGCCATTGGGATCGTCGAAACGCTTGATGGTCGCGTCCGGCGGTGCGACCTTGGTCACGCTCAAATCCTCCAGCGTGCCGCGCGCCACGGAGATCGTCTTGCCTGCCAGATCCTTTTCGCTTTTCACCGGCAACGACTTCGGTCCGAACACCGCGAGATAGTAAGGCGCGTATGGCCGCGAAAACTCGAGCACTTTCTCGCGCTCCGGCGTCTGGCCCACACTCAGCAGCACGTCGGCCTTGCCGGTGGCGAGATACGCCATGCGGTTTTCACCGGTGATCGGTACAAGGTCGACCTTGACCTTCATCGTCTTGGCCAGATAATCGGCCATCTCTATGTCATAACCCTGCGGTTTCATATCCGGGCCGATAGAGCCAAACGGCGGATAGTCCATGAATACGCCGACCCGGAGCACGCCGTTTTTCTGCACGGTATCGAGGGCATCCGCGTGGGCGAAGGTGGCCGTGACCGCTAAGGGCACAGCGAAAGCCGCCGCCACGAAGAGGCGCCGGGCAAGGCGGGAAAGGCGAATCGTCATGATGGTGGCCTTGAGCAGAAAAGTCGGAGAGCGGGAATCAATATTCACCTCGCGGTATTCACTCGCGATCCCGGAGCGCTACGTGAGCGTGCGTGTGAAAGCACGTGAAAGCACTCTAGGCAGGCCAAAAACCCGCAACAATCGAAATATGCTCATGCCAGCCATGATCTGCGTGCATGGCTTGGGGCGCTTTCACTGATGCTATTTAATCAGCGCCAATGCATCCCTGAAACGCGGATGCCGACAGCTTCCCAGCCAGCCGAAAATCGCGGTTTCCGTGGTGGTAGGAAGCGCTCCTTCGCGCTGCGCTCTAGCCAGCGCGATTGCCTTATTCTCCGGGGCGCGTGAACCGACGGCATCGGCAATCAGCTCCACCGTATAGCCCAGTTTCAGCAGACCAGTCACCGTCAGCAACACGCAAACATGCGCTTCGCAACCGGCCACGAACAGCACCGTGTCCTTCGACGGCAACGCCGCCACGAAGTCTGCGCACAGCGTCGCGTCGAACGTATCCTTCTCGATCGCGCGATGCCGCTCGCCAATCAGGCCATCGACGCTGGCGCCAAGCCCCTGCGGATTTTGCTCGGTGACAAGCACCGGGATATCGAGCAGATCGGCTGCTTTCACCAGCGCTAAACAATGCCTCAGCACAGCCGCGCCTTCATCGATATGCGGCATCAATTTCGCCTGCATATCGATGACGACAAGCACCGGATCAGGCTTCACTTTCCATGATCCGGTCGATCAGCCGCGCGTTTTCCCCCGCTGATCCGATGCCTTCGTGCTTGGCCATCGGGATGAAAAAATGCGTCTTCACGTTCGGCAGGTTTGCACGATCCAGCCACTCCGTCAGATGCCGTGTGAGCCTGTGTGCGGGCGCATCGATCTCGCCGCGTAATACGGGCGGCAACTGACTGAGATAACGCATCTCGGTTTGATACGGCTCGGGCGCGACGCATAACGCATCGGGACGTCCATCGGGGTCTGCCGGCAGGCGTTCCAACGCCTCACGCAGCAACGCAACCCCCAGGCCCTGGCCGCGCCACGCTTTCCTCACTTCCCACGTGCTGATGTACACCACCCGGTGCGTATTGAACACGCTGCACAGGCGCTCGGCCCCAAGCGCTTCAGTGGCGGCGAGCGCGAGCGACAGCATCTCGCCGGAGTAGGTATCGAGGACATAAACGAGGTCCGCGCTGCTCTGAATGGGCGGCACTTTCACGAGTTTCAACTCGACCGCCGCCGCGACGATATCCGTTGCCGCCTCGTGAAATACCGCGAACGCGGTGCCGAGCCGTTCGTCGTCGACCTGCGGATATTCATGTCGATAAGTCATGGTCAGCAGGAACGGGCCGATCTTTTCCCCGGTCTTTTCACGATAGGCCAACGGCTTGTCGACGTCGTAATCGCTCTTGCCGTCCAGCCCGTAGGGGTCGTAGTCCTTCGTGGACGATGCCGGCTCCAGGTCCGCAGCCGCTTTCAACGCCACCGCCGGCCGCCGCGACTTGGGCACCAGGTCTTCCGGCAACCCTTCCCAGCTCAGGCGTAAAAATTCGCGAGCGCCGCGATAGTGCGTTTCGAACAACGACACGACCGCCGTCGCTTCGAACGGCGCAAGAATGCGTTCCGCGGATTCGAGCGCACGATCCATCAACTGATCGGCTTCAGCGGGATCGGGCACGTGCCGCGTGCCATCGTTGTCCGCGCCACCATTGGCGGCGTGTTGTTGGCGCGCGAGTTCGAGCCATTCGTCGGCGGCCCGTTCAGCGAGAAATCCCGCCGCAATCTGATAACCGGACAGCACGATCGACTTGCCCGTGTCTCCAAGCGGGAACACGTACTCGTCGGTCATGACGTCCGCGACGTGCACGTTTTTGTAATCCTTGCGGGCAGACGGCGCGTTCTCGGCAGCGTCAAAACGTTCGTGCGACAGCACATACGCAGCGAGATCGGGAGCGGCCGGTGTCGCGTACGGCCCGGTCGCGACAGTAGCCGTCGCGCCGGAGGGGAGCAGAGCCAGCAGGGATACGTGCGTCATGAGTGCCATCTCCGTCTCGTGGGGGTGTCATCGTAGCAAAACCGCGCTTTTTTGCACGTCACAAAGTCTATGCGGCGCGCAGGTTGCTACCTCGCGGATTGCTACTAAGATTGTTGCCATGGCCGCTGCTGCATGGGTAATAGGATCTTAGGATCTGCAAGGTTCCTGCGCGCCAGTAGATACAGATACCAGATTATAGGGAGGCTGCGATGAACGACATGATTCAGAACCCGGATCAGGAAGTTCGACATGAAGGAGGTTGCGCGTGCGGTGCGTGGCGCTTTACCGCGACGGGGGGACCGGATCGCGTCGGTCTTTGCCATTGCATGACATGCCGCCGCGTGCATGGTTCGGCGTTTGGCGCGTACGCGGTTTATGCGGAGGAGCAGGTCACCATGTCGGGTGCGACCAGAGCCTGGCAAAGCTCCGCCGATGCCCGTCGCCACTTCTGCCCGGTATGCGGGTCGGTCGCTTATATGGCGTATGTCAACACTGACGAGATCGACTTGCCGATCGGCGCGTTCGACGAAACCGGTTTCCTCGACCCATCGTATGAACTCTGGTGCATCCGCCGCGAGCCGTGGCTGTCCGGCGCTGGACGGCGGGAATATCCCGAAAACCGGTCCTGACGGCAGGTCCTACAAGCGCACCGGATTGCCGGACTCATGGATCGCCAGATGAACGCGCCTTTTTTCACCATTGGTCATTCGACGCGTTCGCTGGCGGAATTTATCGGTTTGCTGAAAGAAAGCGAGATCGACATGCTGGTTGATGTCCGCAGCATTCCGAGATCGCGGACCAATCCGCAGTTCAACCAGGACACACTGCCGGATTCGCTGAGTGCAGGGGGTGTTGCCTACGTGCATATTGCGGCGTTGGGCGGCCGGCGCAGCAAGCGCAACGCGGACCAACCGTCACCGAACACCTACTGGACGCATCCGGCGTTCCGCAACTACGCCGACTACGCGCAGGGCTGCTCTTTCCGCGAAGCGCTGGAAGAACTGCGGGACCTCGGCCACGCACGGCGCTGCGCGATCATGTGCTCGGAAGCCGTGTGGTGGCGGTGTCATCGGCGGATCGTGGCGGACTATCTGCTTGCGCGAGGCGAGACCGTGCTGCACATCATGGGCCCTCACCAGGTCAGGCCCGCGACGCTTACGCCGCAAGCCTTGGCGCAGCCGGACGGCACCGTCATCTACCCCGAATCAAGCGTGCAACCCGGGGCGACGCCGAATTGACAGTTTCCTTGTGCCGACGCATAAGCAGAAGGCAATCGTTTGCCTATGCTGGAACTGCGCCCGTCGCGCCGAGTCGGATAACAGGCTGAAGCAAGCAGAGACCACCTGGAGTCGAGGTAACCGCTGGTAAGTCATCTCGACTCCGGATCCGCGCGACACGAATATTTCCGTACCAGCCAGGAGCCACAAGCGATGAGCAAGCATCCGATAGCCGGCAGCGACAAGTCGCAACCCGAAGGCGCACGTTGCCTCGGCGCATGCAATCCGGACGAAAAAATCGAAGTAGTAATGATGCTTCGGCGGCAGAACGAGGACGCATTCCACCAGTTGATGCAAAAGATCAATACCGGCGCCGCCGACGCCGTGCCGGTTTCTCGCGAAGAGTTCGCCCAACGCTTTGGGGCATCCGCGTCGGATGTCGCCAAGACGGAAGCCTTTGCGAAGGCGCATGGCCTGAGCGTAATCCGCGCCGATGCGGGCTCGCGCAGCGTGGTGCTGTCGGGCACGATCGCCCAGTTCAGCGCGACCTTCGGCGTCAAGCTGGAGCGCTTCGATCATCACGCGATCGGCGAGTATCGCGGACGCACGGGACCGGTGAACGTGCCGGAAGACATGAAGAACGTGGTGACCGCTGTGCTGGGTCTGGACAGCCGCCCGCAGGCGCGCCCGCATTTCCGCTTCCGGCCGCCGTTCAAGACCGCGCGCAGCGAATCCAGCACGTCATACACGCCGCTCGATCTCGCGCGGCTCTACGACTTCCCCAGCGGCGACGGCAGCGGGCAGTGCGTGGGCATTATCGAACTGGGCGGGGGATATAACGAAACCGACCTGAGCGCCTATTTTTCGCAACTGGGCGTGGGCAAGCCGAATGTGGTCGCGGTTGGCGTCGACCAGGCCAGGAACGCGCCGTCGGGCAACCCGAACGGGCCTGACGGCGAGGTGACGCTGGACATAGAGATTATCGGTGCGATTGTCCCTGGCGCGCGCATCGCGGTGTATTTCACGACCAACAGTGACGCGGGTTTTATCGACGCCGTGAACCGCGCGATCCACGACGATACCAACAAGCCATCGGTCATCTCGATCAGTTGGGGCGGACCGGAAACCAACTGGACGTCGCAATCGCAAAACGCCTTCGATGAAGTCCTGCAATCCGCCGCGGCACTGGGCGTCACCGTATGCGCGGCCTCCGGCGACAGCGGTTCCAGCGACGGCGCCACGGACGGCCAGAATCACGTCGACTTCCCGGCCTCCAGCCCGTACGTGCTCGCATGTGGCGGGACGCAGTTGCGGGCATCGGCGAAAGGGATCAGCAGCGAAGTGGTATGGAACGACGGCGACCAGGGCGGCGCAAGCGGTGGCGGCGTGAGCGCCGTGTTTGCGCTGCCGGCCTGGCAGAAAGGCTTGAGCGTCACGCGGGTCAGCGGCGGCAAATCGGCGTTGACCAAACGCGGCGTGCCCGATGTCGCAGGCGACGCGTCGCCGGTCACGGGCTACGATGTGATGATCGACGGAACGCAGACGGTGGTGGGCGGCACGAGCGCGGTCGCGCCGCTATGGGCGGGGCTCATTGCCCGGATCAACGCGGCGGCGGGCAAGCCGGTGGGTTTCCTCAACCCGAAGCTGTACGCTGCGAAGACCGCGGGTCACGACATCACGCAGGGAAACAACGGCAGCTTCGAGGCGACGGCGGGATGGGACGCCTGTACGGGGCTCGGCAGCCCGGACGGCGCGAAAGTCGCGGCTGCGTTGAAATAGCGGAGTAACGGTTGCAGGTCGAGATCAGATAGGTTGAAGTTATCAGGTTGAAGTTATCAGTTGAAGTCAAGCAAGTAATGACGATGGGCCAGGCAAGAACTCCAACAACACCGGCAAGGGAGCAATCATGACGAACTCCAGTTCAGCGGCAAACGTACCTTCAAAAACAGCTTCAGGCACCTCGCCAAAGGGCTCTTCAACAGCGCCGGATCAGCCTTACTTCGATCCCACTCCGTATGGCAATGGCCCCGACGATTCCATCGACGCCACCCTGACCGACGAAAACGCCGCGATCACGCATCACTCGGCCGTCATAGGCGGCAAGACGATCGACTACACGGCCACCGCCGGGCATCTCGTGATCGTCGATCCAAGCAGTTCCAAGCCGGAAGCCAAGTTGTTCTACGTGGCGTTCACGCAGGATAATCAGACTGAAGAATCACGCCCGGTCACATTTTTCTATAACGGCGGACCGGGATCGTCGTCGGTATTCGTGCTGCTCGGGTCCTTCGCACCGCAACGCATCAAGACCTCGATGCCCGGGTTCACGCCGCCCGCACCCTACCAGATGGAAGACAACCCGGACAGCTTGCTGGACAAAAGCGATCTCGTGTTCATCAACCCGGTGGGCACCGGTTATTCAGCCGCTATTGCGCCGAACAAGAACATCAATTTCTGGGGCGTCGACCAGGACGCGAATTCCCTCAAGCAATTCATCAAGCGCTTCCTGACGAAAAACAATCGCTGGAATTCGCCAAAGTTTCTCTATGGCGAGTCGTACGGCACGGCGCGCAGTTGCGTGCTTGCGTACCTCTTGCACGAGGACGGCGTGGACCTGAACGGCATCACGCTGCAGTCGTCGATTCTCGACTACACCCAATCCGGCAATCCGGTGGGTGCATTGCCGACGGCCGCTGCGGATGCGTGGTTTCATCGCAAGCTGGGCGTGCATCCGCGGCCGACCGACCTCCTGACGTTCGCCGAGGAAGTCGCGCAGTTCTCACGTACCGATTACATCGCGGCGCTGCGTAAATTCCCGCAGACCGACAACGACACGGTGGAGAAGCTGTCCGAATACACGGGCATCGACAAAGCCACGCTGATTGCGTGGAGTCTCGACGTGGCTTCCTACGACAGCCGTGGCAACTCGCTCTTTCTCACCACGCTGCTTAAGTCCAAGGGCGTGGCGCTGGGGTCCTATGACGGCCGCGTGACTGGTATCGAGACGGGTATAGCGGGCAAGATCGATCCGAACTCCGGCGGCAACGACCCGACCATGACGGCGGTGACCGGGGTTTATACGGCGATGTGGAATGAGTACTTGAACGAACAGTTGAAGTTCACGTCCACGTCGTCGTTCACGGATCTGAACGACCAGGCTTTCGCCAACTGGGACTTTCATCACACGGACCCGACCGGTGCGCAGAAGGGCGTGGACGCGAAGGGCAACATCATTCTCTACACGGCCGGCGATCTGGCTGCGGTGATGGCGCTGAACATCGACTTGAAGGTGTTGTCGGCGAATGGTTTTTACGACTTCGTGACGCCGTTCTACCAGACGGTAATCGACCTGCAGGAAATGCCGCTTATCGATAAAACCGTGCGGGAGAATTTATCGGCGACGTTCTATCCGTCGGGGCACATGATCTATCTCGACGATGGTTCACGCACGCAATTGAAGGCGGACCTCGCGAAGATGTATCAGGCCGCGACGACCGATCACCAAGCCATGGGCCGGATTCGCGCACTGCAACAACGCAAGATTGCAGCGAAATAGCTCACAGTAAGGAAGCGTCTGACGGAGTGCGTCGGCGGGAACACAAGTTGCGAACCGACGAACGAGCGCATGTTTATTGCGCGAGTTCAACTGCAACCCGGAGTTCCCCCGATGCCCACCTCGAAGAAGAATGCTGGCGCGCCCGCGCCCTCAAAAAACACCAGCGCAGTTGCGCGAACGCCTTCGCAGAACAACACCAATCCCAAGCTCGACAGTCTTGAGCCGTTCCGCTCGGACGCGACGAATCAAGCGCTCACGACAAACCAGGGCGTGAAGGTTTCCGATAACCAGAACACCCTGAAAGCCGGTCCTCGCGGACCCTCGCTGCTCGAAGATTTCATCATGCGTGAAAAAATCACGCACTTCGATCATGAGCGGATCCCGGAGCGCATCGTGCATGCACGCGGTTCGGCCGCGCATGGCGTGTTCAAGCCATACAAAGCGCATACGGACTTGACGAAAGCGGCATTCCTGCTGGACCCGAACAAGGAAACGCCGGTGTACGTGCGATTCTCGACGGTGCAGGGTTCACGCGGGTCGGCAGACACCGTGCGTGACGTGCGGGGCTTCGCCGTCAAGTTCTACACCGAAGAAGGCAACTTCGACCTGGTCGGCAACAACATGCCCGTCTTCTTCATTCAGGACGCGATCAAGTTCCCCGACTTCGTTCATGCAGTCAAACCGGAACCGCATAACGAAATGCCGCAGGGCGGCTCGGCCCATGACACGTTCTGGGACTTCGTCTCGCTCGTACCGGAGTCCGCGCACATGGTGTTATGGACCATGTCGGACCGCGCGATCCCGCGCAGTCTGCGCACCATGGAAGGATTCGGTATCCATACGTTTCGTCTGGTGAATGCTCAGGGCCACGGCCGGTTCGTCAAATTCCACTGGCGTCCGACCATAGGTTCGGCGTCGCTCCTGTGGGACGAAGCGCAGAAGCTGGCGGGCAAGGATGCGGATTTTCATCGGCGCGATCTGTGGGAAGCGATCGACATGGGCGACTATCCGGAATGGGAGCTGGGCGTACAGATTGTGGAGGAGGACGACGAGCATTCGTTCGACTTCGATCTGCTCGATCCGACCAAGATCATTCCAGAGGAAATCGTGCCGATCACCATGCTCGGCAAGCTCACGCTGAACCGCAATCCGGATAACTTTTTCGCGGAAACGGAACAGGTGGCGTTTTGTCCCGGGCACATTGTCCCGGGCATCGACTTCTCGAATGATCCGCTGCTGCAAGGCCGCTTGTTCTCGTACACGGATACGCAGATCAGCCGGCTGGGCGGCCCGAACTTTCACGAGATCCCCATCAACCGCACGATTGCGCCGATGCACAACAACCAGCGCGATGCAAAACACCGGATGACGGTGAATCGCGGGCAAGCGTCGTACGAACCCAATTCCATCGATAGCGGCTGGCCGAAGGAAACCGAACCGGCGGCGATTGGCGGTGGTTTCGAGACCTATCCGGAACGCGTGGACGCGGTAAAGATCCGCCAGCGCAGCGAGTCATTTGCCGATCATTATTCGCAGGCCACGCTGTTCTGGAATAGCATGACGAAGCCAGAGAAGGATCACATCGTGGGCGCGTATTCGTTCGAGTTGAGCAAGGTCGAGCGCAAGTTCATCCGCGAACGGCAACTGGGAATTCTGGCGAATATCGATAGCGAATTGTGTGCACGTGTTGCCGATAATCTCGGCCTGGCGGCGCCGAAAGCGAGCGCAAGCGCAGCGGAATTGGGCAAGTCGTCGCTGACTGAGTCACCGGCGTTGAGCATTGTCGCGAAGGCGAAGCCGTCGGTGAGGACACGCAAGGTTGCGATTCTCGCCGCGAAGGGCGCGGATGTCGCCACCATCAAGGCGATCAAGGATGCGCTGACGGCGGAAGGTGCGCATGCGAAGGTGGTTGCGCCGCAGCTAGGCACGTTGGGCGACGGCGTGGAAGTCGATGCAACCATTCTCGCTTTGCCATCGATCATGTTCGACGGCGTGGTGGTAGCCGGTGGTGCGGCGAGTGCGAAGCTCCTGTCGGAATCCGGCGATGCCCGTCACTTCATACTCGAATCGTTCAAGCATCTCAAGGCAATTGGCGCGGTGGGCGATGGTGAGGACTTGCTGGCGGCCGCGCATCTGCCGACCGGTGACGAAGGCATCAGCGTAGGCAGCGACGCGAAGAAGGTGATGAAGGCGTTTATTGCGGCGTTGTCGAAACATCGCGTATGGGCGCGGGCCGAAATGGCGGAAAGCGTGCCGGCGTGATGGGCGCTGGCCATTATGGTGTGTGAACGGAGGACGACATGGTCAAGACAGCATTGTGGGTCCGGTTGGAAGCAAAACCCGGCAAGGAGAAAGATGTCGAAGCGTTCTTGTTGGGCGGCCTCGCGCTGGTCGAGCAGGAGCCTGCCACGACCGCATGGTTCGCGTTGCAATTGGATGCAAGCACGTTCGGAATCTTCGATGCCTTTCCCGATGAAGCCGGTCGCGACGCGCATCTTTCCGGCAAGGTCGCCGAGGCGCTGATGGCGCAGGCAGCCGAACTGTTCGCCTCGCCGCCGCAGATCATGAAGATCGACGTACTGGCAGCGAAGCTGCCGGGTTGAACGCCCGCAGCACGTGGACTACTTGCTGCGGCGTTGAGCGTAACGCCGCAGCAAGCCTCACATCACCTCAATGATGGTCGTTGAACTCCGCACGGGGTTTCGGTGCCGCGGGCATCTTCGCGTATTCAAACTCCGGCAGCGCTTTGATTGCCGCCTTCGTCGCGCCTGCCAATACGATCTTGCCGCCGACCATATCGAGTTGCTCGATAGGAATGGCGACGTCGTGATGCGATACGCCGGCAAACTGGCTGGCCGCGATAATCGCAAACGATACCGACTTGTCCGGCGCCACGATGATGTCGTGAATCACACCGACCCGGTCGCCGTTCTCATTGACGACAGGCTTGTTGAGGATGGATTTCTTGACACTCCAGCCGCCCAGAATGGCTGTGGATTCCTCCACGCTGATGCCGAGCGTCTGCGAGCCGGCGACTTGCGCTTGCGAAGGAAGGGCGACTTGAGCGAGCGCTGCTGCAAGTAGCGCTGCGATGAGTTTCGTCTTCATGTGTGTCCTCTTGCGCGAGTGAATGAGCAGGCGGGTGGCGCGCACATGCCCGGCTTCGAGTTGGGAAACCGGAGACACGCTTGGCAACCGACCGCCGGAAAAACCATGGCCAGGCGTTGATAGCTGATGGTCATGGGCGGAGCGTTGTTCGACTAAGCAACTAAGCGACTACGCGACGACTACGCGAAACGAACGGCTTGATACGAGTGACACGAAACGCATTGGCAAAAGCGAACGAGCATGCTCACGCCGGCGATGAATCCTGGCGTTTGCTCGGAGGTTGAATATTGCCTGGCCCGGATGGCTCGTTTGAGCGATGTGACAGCGGTGTGTCATGTATCCGCAATAAACATTCGCAATAAACGAGCTGATTGGATAGGGCAACAGAACCTGGCTGAATGTTAGCCGCGAAATCAATTTCTGTCAGAGACCGACTAACTGCGGCTAAAAGAGGAGTGGGGTGAGAAAGACGCGGCTGCATGCCGGTCTATTCCCGAACTATGGATGGTGCTGCACGCAAGCTTGAAACGAAGAGAGCCGCTACGTGGCTACGTGGCAGCTCCCTTCACTACTTCAATTTAACTAACGCGTTAATTTTTTGCCAGATGGCACTCCGGTCATAAATGTCCCGCTTAGTGCCCGAAGTACACCGAATGTGTTCCATCGGGTTGCGCCATCGGGGCGCGCATGCCGGCAGCGGACGAACCATCTGTCGGCGAGCCATAGGACGTTGCCGTGACGCCGCGATTCGCTTCCACGCGTTGCTCTGCTGCCTGCGCCTGCGCGGGGTAGGTGGTGTGATCGCCTTCAACGTTATAGCCGGATTGTTCCATCTGAAGCAGATCGGCCTTGACAGCAGGGCGGGTTACCGTGTCCGCGTCTTGCGCATAAGCGAATGCCGGTGCGCCGAGCGCGGCAGCAAGCACGATTGCGGGAACCAGTGACTTGAACATGACGGAATCTCCTCTCTTATGTGTGTTGAGTTTGTTCCAGGACCAATGAGGTCATGCTGAACAGACCCATTAATGAAGTGTAGGCAAGTAAGCGTTGTTGCATTAGCCGTGAATCTGTCGAAATAGTATTGTGTGTCTCGCAATAATGAATGCACTGGATCAGTGCGAATGGGGTCGGGTTAACTGTACGGTTAATGACCAGGCTTACGTTTTTGTTAGCTTGAACAGGCGGATGCGGTGCCCCTTCTTACGTGGGTAAATGCGACTGTGTCATTTAGGCAGACTGAGCGTTTCAACATCTCCAATTGGCGTGGCCGCTTGTATTTGCGACACTGGCGCTCCTTTCAAGAGCGCGTGTCTGGCGCCGTGCGCAGGCAATCACCCAATGAGTTTGCTAAGGACTCACGTCGCGATACAAAGCATCAGCGCGTTGCGTCAGGCAATGGTGTTCGCCTGTCTGCTGGCACTTTCCATTGCAGTCAATGCAGCAACGCCCAAGCCGTTTATCGTGGGTGCGGTCCCGGGCGCATTGCCGCCGATGGAAATGAATGATCCGGATGATTCCAGTTCGGGAGTTCGCGGCGTCTCTGCCGATTTCGCGCAACGTGTGGCTATCGCGTTGCAGAGGCCGCTCGAATGGCGGACCTTTCCTGACCGTTCTGCCATGTTGGATGCGTTGCGTCACCATCGGATTGATGCGGCGACCAGTGCAACCGGCAATGACGCAGGACCGGCGCTGCGTCACAGCCGGCCTTATGTTGCGACCAAGCAAGTCTTCGTTGAACGGCGCGTGGCGGGCCGTCGCACTGGACGGGTTGCTTATGTCGAGCAGCAAACGTCGGTGCGACAGTTGCACGATGCTTATCCCGCGCTGCACGCTGTGGGCTATCGCGATACGCTGAGTGCGCTGCTGGCTGTGTCGCTGGGCGATGCGGACGCGTTTGTGGGCGATCTGGCCACGACGGGTTACACGATCGATCACCTGGACCTGGTGAGCCTCACCATCTCAGGCTTTGCGGCCTTCGATGAAGCCGGCTACAGCTTTGCCTTCGCCGCCGACGCCGCAGGAGACATCCAGCGTCAGCGCGTGGATGCGGCGCTCGCCGCGCTGCCGCCCCGTTTTCTGCTCGAGGTGCGTGCGCGATGGGCGGCTGCCGCCGCGGTGACGTTCACCCGCCCGCTGACGTTGAGCGATGCACAACGTGCCTGGATAAGCGCTCATCCGGTGATCGACTATTCCATGTATGCGGACGCCGCGCCCATGACATTCCGCGATTCAAGCGGTAAGCCCGCGGGGCTGGCAATCGATATGCTCGCGGCTATTGGCGCCCTCACGGGTCTGAGCTTCGAAGGCCGCCTGCACGGTTCCACAGCGCAGGTGACCGATGACCTGGGCGACGGCCGCGCGAGCCTGATCGCCTACGGACTGAGCGCGGGGCAGATCCCGCCGCAGTTCGCGCCGACCAAACCTTATGGCGAAGGCGTGCTTGTGATCCTGACGCGGGCGGGATCGCAGCCGCTGCGCGACGCGCAAGCGCTGGCGGGCAAACGCGTTGCGCTTTGGCGCAATCATGCGCTCATGAGCGAATTGCGCGAGCGCGTGCCGTCGGTGCGTATTGTCGAGACATCGCCGATCAATGGCCAGTTCGATGCCGTGGTAAACGGCCAGGCCGACGCCACCATCATCGACCTGACTTTCGCCAACTATGCGGTCGGCAATCCGTATCGCAACAAGCTCGTCATCACGGGCGCGTTCTCGGATCAGCCCGTGCAGCACGGGTTTCTCATTGCGCGTAACCAGCCCATGCTGCTCGCGATCATGAACCGCGCGATCGAACACATGCAGCCGACCGAACTCGATGCCATTCGCCGCCGCTGGATGCTCATCGAACACCCGGAGAGCCAGTGGGAACGGCGGCGTCCGCAAGTCATTTTCGGCGCGCTGCTGGGTGCGGCCATGCTTGCTCTGTTAATCGGCTGGGCGGTGTCGTTGAAAGCGCAGATTGCGCGCCGGCGGGCGGCCGAACATGCGATGCGCGCGGCAAAGGAGGAAGCCGAAACCGCGAACCGCGCGAAGTCAACGTTCCTCGCCACCATGAGCCACGAAATCCGTACGCCGATGAACGCCGTGCTCGGGCTTCTCGAACTTGAATTGCGCAGTCCGGGAGACCGTGCATCGACTGAACGGGCGCTGGGCACGGCGCATCATGCGGCACATGACCTGCTTGGCATGATCGACGATATCCTCGACATGGCGAAGATTGAAGCCGGGCGGCTCGTGCTGACACCTGCGCCGCTGGAATTGGGCGAATGGGTGAAAAGCGTGGTGGCGATCTATGAGCCGGCGGCACGCAGCAAAGGCGTCGCGCTGGTTGTGCGCATGCGTGGCCATCGGGAGCATGAGCGCGTGTGGGTGATGGCCGACGGGCTGCGCCTGCGGCAAGTGCTGGGCAATCTGTTGTCGAATGCGATCAAGTTCACGGATGCGGGACAGGTGACGCTCGAGTATGCAATCGGGGCAGTGAGGAAAGGCCACGCGCATACCCCTCCCGCTGCCAATGCGCTTATCGCGCATCGCGAACTGTTGCTGGCAGTCTCGGACACTGGCATCGGTATCGCGGCGGATCAGCAAGCGTTGTTGTTCGCGCCGTTCGCGCAGGCGCGACAGGAACGGCCCGGCCGCTTTGGCGGTACCGGTCTCGGCCTCACTATCTGCCGCCGCTTGATGACCATGATGGGCGGCACGATCCGGTTGTCCAGCAAGCCCGGGCAGGGCAGCCGCTTTACCGCGCGGGTACGCTTGCCTGTGGGCCGCCAGCCACTGGAAACGCCCGTGTCAATGTCCGAACTCGATACGCATGACTTGCTCGGTCTGCATGTACTCGTTGTTGACGATCATCCGGCCAATCGCATCCTGCTTGCGAGCCAGTTGAATACGCTCGGCTGCGTGCTTGAAACCGCTAACGACGGCGAGGCTGCTTTTGCGCGTTGGGAGCGGAAGCGGCAAGACGGCGCTCAGTTCGACTTGATCCTGACTGATTGCTCGATGCCCACGATGAGCGGCGAGGATCTTGCACGTGCCATTCGCGCGCGCGAACTGGCGCTGACGCGTCCGAACGCCCATATAAAGCCGACGCCCATCATAGGCGTGACCGCGAACGCGCAGCCCGAGGCGCTTACGCAAGCGCTCGGCGCAGGCATGACGTTGTGCCTGGTCAAGCCGCTTGGACTCGACGCGCTGCACCGCGCGCTGGTACTTGCCATGCACGATGAGCGCAGGCCGAAGGTGGCCGCACTGACCGCCGCCTTGCCCGTTGCCACTCGCGCTGGAGATCCGACGCTGCCATCGGATTCCAGATCCTTCTTCGACCGTGTATTGGGTACTGCACCCATGCATATGTCGACCGCATCGATTGGTGCCGCGAGATCCTTCACGCCAGGCGTGGCGCATGCCGATACCTATGGTCCCACTCAAACCTTCCCGGCGAACAGGGCTGTCGGTAGCGCCGTTTCGGCTGCACTCAATGTGTCCGTTGCGGATCCCGGGAAACTGACGAGCGCGTTCGATGGCCCATCGGATACAGCGCCCAAAGCTGCTCAACCTGTCGATCACGCCGGTGCGGCACTAGGCACGTCCGCTCTCCCATCCACGATCCCGCGTTTCAACGTGGACCAGCTCAACGGCTTCGGGGACCAGGCCGCTGCCCTGGTCGATGCATTGAAGTCGGCGAACCGGCAGGATCTCGAGGAGGCGCGCCGGGCGTTTGCATCGGCGGACTTTCGCCGTCTGCTCGAACTCGTGCACCGAATGAAGGGAGCGGCGTTCGTGATCGGCGCCACGTCTTTCTCCGATGCCTGTCTGAGCCTTCAGCATGCTTGCGTGATAGAGCCAGGACATGGCTACAACACCGCGGCGATTCGCGCGGCCTATGCGCGTTTCCACGCCGAAGCAATAGCGCTCCATGCGGCGCTCGAGCAGCACCCCGCCTAAGGGCTCAAGGGCGCTTTGCTTTTCGATTGGCGTTGATCGACGCGGGTCATTCCGCCGTCGTGATTAATGCCCGATCCCGTTCCTGGAACGCGCATGTGTTTTAATTAGCCCCTCCTCTCGCTCCGACACTTGGCCGTTGCGTTTCCGGCGCGGCCCGATCGCCGAATGAATAGAAGGTTTCTTTCGCATCATCGTCACCACCGCCAAAGTCGCCGGCGTGTTGCCACCGTGTGGTTGCTGCTTGCGCTTTCGGCCGGCGGTGTGCCGGTTCACGCGCAAAAACCCGAGTTGCTTGATCCGCGCGTGACCCAGTCGACCATTGTGGACACGATCTGCCGCCCGGGTTACGCCGACGACGTCCTGCCGCCGTTCGACACCTTGCAGCGCCAGAAAGAGCAACTGCTGAATCAACGCCATGTGGACCCGAAGAGCGCTTCAGACTACGCGCTCGACCACCGCATGCCGATCCTGCTGGGCGGTTCCCCGACCGCGGCGGCAAACCTTGACATCCGACGCTGGGATGGGCGAGCCGGGCAGCGCCGCAAGGAACGGCTGGCGGTGTTCCTGAAGCGCTGCGTGTGTACGGGAGATATGCCGCTGGCCGCGGCACAGGCGGCGATGTCGGGAGACTGGCCGAGCCGTTTCAGCAACCTGTCGAGTCCCACCTGCAGCGGAGGGTGAGGAGAGGGTCGTTCGTCCGGGACCATCGGCACCGATTGAGTGCGAACGACCGCTTATTCCATCGTGAACGTATCAAGCGGCTGATTTGCTTGTGCCTCGCTGGCGAAGCGCCTTGCCAGTTGCTCGTGGAGGCGGCGGGCTTCATCGAGTGTCAGGTCGATCCAGTACGGGTCTCCCGCGCCGTCGTTCAGACGGTCGGGCGGAAACTGAATCTCCAGCACAATGCCTTTCTTGTAGCTCATCGATCAATACCCGGCGCAATCGCAGAAAAGAACAGGCGTCGAGTTTACCGGGCGAGGGCGCCTTCATTGCCCTGCAGCGAGGAAATAGATTCTTGCCGCTAGCTAAATGAAAACCTGTGGTTCTACACCCGTCATGGCATCTGGCCGCGTCGCCAAGGCGTCGCATCTGCGACAGGTTGTCACGCCGTGGGCACCGCTGCACCGTCAAGCAGATGACTGACTACACGCTCACCCAGCGCCGGCCCGCCGCTCATGCCCACGCCGCTATGCATGTACACGCCGGTCACATTCGGCGCGGCCCGCAGGACAGAAAACGGTGCATCCGATGTCCTGGTGCGCGCGCCATACACGCCTTGCCACCGCTCGACGACCCGCACCGTGCTGCCGAGCGTGTCCTCAGCCAGGCCGAGCAGGATTTCATCGATAGCCTGCGCATTGAACGGTGACGGATCATCACCATAATCATGCGAGTCGCCCACGATGAGGTCCCCTCCAGGCGTCGGGCTCGCCAGCAGATGGATACCGTGCTCGAGCAACGCGGGTTCTCGCGCGGCCACTTCCGCTTGCAGCGCAGCGGCTTCGGGAAGGTCCGAGAACGCGCCGTAATGCAGGCAGCTCAGTCCGGTCAGCACGGCATGGTCGAGGGCGAAAGGCGTGGTCGGCCGCACGCGCAGCATCTGCAACCGGCACACCCGCGGTTCCAGTACAGCGAGTTGCGGCGCGAGCAGCGACAGATAATCGTGTCCCGCGCAAACCACCACATGCTCCGCGCGCCACTGGCCCGCAGTCGTCTCGACTCGCCCGTCATCCACATCCTGCACGAGCGTCCCGAAGCGAAAATCCACGTTGAACACAAACCGTAAATAGTCGATGAGCGCAGGCACCGCCTGACGCGAAAACACCTGCAAATCGGCACGCCCATGCAGTGCGGCACGATGCTTGCGGAAGCGGCCATCGTAGAGATCGTCGAGCGCGGCGCGCGAAAGCAACGTGGCATCGTAGCCCGCCGCCTCGGCGCGCGTTGCCGCGAACGCCTCCATCACCTGGGCTTCGGCCGCGCTGCGGGCGAACATCAGCGAGCCGGAACGGCGCACATGCAGCGCCGCGCCGGCTGCCCAGTCGAGCCATATTTTCCGCGATGCCTGCGCAAGCGCATGCATTGCGCCCGGCGGCTGGCCGGTCACCAGCACCATGCCGAAATTTCTGATGGAGGCGCCGAGCGGCGTGCCGCTGCGCTCGAATACGGTTACGCGCAAACCGCGTTTAGCGAACGCATAGGCATGCGCCAGTCCGAGAATGCCCGCGCCGATAATCGCGACATCGGTGCGAAGGGGAGTACGTGTCGTTGTTGTCATGGTCATCCGTGTGGCGGCCGTTCGCGTACTATCGCGTACTACAATACGCGCGGTTCCGGGTTTATCCTGTTTGTCCCTTAGTTCGTTCACTCATTGCCGGCATGTCCGGCCGCACCCGATGCTTGCCGAACAACGTCATCAATACATCCTGTCGGAGTTGTCGAAGAACCGCGCGTTGTCGGTCGCCGAACTCGTGCGTGCGCTCGACGTGTCGCGCGAGACCATTCGGCGCGACCTCAACGCGTTGGCCGAACGCGGCCTGATCGCGACCACCCACGGCGGCGCGCTGTCCAATGATCGGCGCGAGCCGGACCTCGACGTGCGGGAAGCAGCGAACGCAGCCGCCAAGCGTGCGATCGGCGAGCGTGCCGCGCAACTGGTGCCCGACGGCGCGTCGGTGATCATCGACTCGGGGAGCACGACGCAAGCCGTCGCTCGCGCGCTGGGCGACCGGCACCGCTTGATGGTCTACACCAACGACTGGCGCATCGCGCTGCTGCTCGGCCGCCGCAACGACAACAAGGTCACGCTGTTCGGCGGCGAGCTCTCGGACAACGAGGACGCGGTATTTGGCCTCGACACCGTGCAGCAACTTTCGCAATATCACGTGGACTTCGCATTTGTGGGCGCGGGCGCGATCACGCCCGAAGGCTTCCTGACCGACTACTCGCGCCTCGCCGCCGAAGTGCGCAGCCGCATGATCCTGGCGGCGAGCGCGGCGGCTATCGTCGCGGACAACTCGAAGTTCGGCAACGTCACGCCCGTGCGTATTCGCGACTTCGAGAAGGCGCGTTACCTGATCACCGAAGTCGCGCCCGATAAAGCCATGCGCCGCGCGATTGCCGCGCGCGGGCCGGAGTTGGTGATCGCCTGAGGGCGGGGTTGCCCTTGCCGTCACGCTGATCTCAAGCTGCCAGACGCACATGCAGCGTGCCTAGCGCCCGCCCGATGGCCGCTACCGCGTTATATATTTCGTTCGCGTCAATTGCGCCGATGCACCCCACGCGGAACGTCTCCACTTCCGTCAGCTTGCCCGGATAGAGCACATAACCCGCATCGCGGACGGCTTCATAAAAGCGCTTGAAATCGTAGGCTGAATCGTTCGGAGCATGGAACGTGACGATCACCGGGGCCTGCACTGCGGCATCCAGGAACGGCTTGAAACCCAGCGACGCCATGCCGTCGATCAACGCCGCACAATTGCTTCGATACCGCGCGCCACGCGCCGGCTGACCGCCTTCCGCGATGAACTGATCAAGCGCCGCGCGCAACGCGGCGACCACATGCGTAGGCGGTGTAAAGCGCCATTGCGTGGTCTTCACCATGTACGCATATTGATCGTGGAGGTCGAGCGCGAGCGAGCGCGAGTTACCCGCCGACGCTTCCAGCAACGTGCGCCGCACGATCACGAAGCCCATCCCCGGCACGCCTTCGAGACACTTGCCGCTGGCGGAAATCACCGCATCGATACCGCCCTTCGATACATCGATAGGTAACGCGCCGAACGAACTCATTGCATCGACGATCAGGCTCTTGCCATGCTGCTTGCACAGGGCTGCAATCTCGTCGAGCGGGTTCAGCAAACCCGCGCTCGTCTCCAGATGCACCTGCGCCACGTGCGTGATGCGCGGCTCGCGGCGAAACATCTCTTCTATCCGTTCGACGCTGGCCGGCTCATCATCGCTAAACTTCAACTCGATTGACGCCACCCCCAACCGCTCGAGTATTTTCAGTAAGCGTGTGCAATACGCGCCGTTGTTCGGCACGAGCACGACCGCATCGCGCGGCACGAGCGAGCCGAGCGCCGCTTCCACGGAAAACGTCCCGCTACCTTGCATGGGTACACACACAAAATCTTTTTGGCCGGACACGATCGCAAGCAGGTCGCGGCAGATCTCGCTTGTCATCCGGTTGAAAGCCGCATCCCAGGAGCCCCAGTCGCGTAGCATCGCCTGACGGGTGGCAGGCGATGTGGTCAGGGGGCCGGGGGTCAGCAAAATCGGGTCACTTCCATTGATCACGTTTTCCTCCATTCATAGCAACAAGCGCCGCGTCGGCGGTTGGATTGTCGGTCAGGCATCGCGCAGCAAGCATGAAATAGTCTAAGCGTAATTTTGGCGAAATGTGTTCTTTGTTGGAAAAATGTGGCATCGTCATGGCGCTGTCATGAAGTTCTGTGATGCTTCGTTTGGGCTGCTGGCGGACCGACATTCGGGGCGCCGCGCCAGTGAATCATCGGACGCATCGGATCTAAAAGAATCCGGCCGATGCCTGGAAAAAACGTGTCAAAACGACCATTCACCCTCACGCCACCTGGTTGTATCCGCCTTCCCGGAGAAACAAGCACCATGACAAAAAATCGCTTTCCCGCTTCCCGTTTCGTCGCGCAGCGCGTGCTGCCGGCGCTGGCCGTGGCCGCGCTCACCGGTGTCGTGACGGTGCCGGCTTTCGCTGCCGACGCAGTCGTGCTGTACAGCGCCGACGGTCTGGAAAACCTGTACAAGGACGTATTGCCGGCCTTTGAAAAGAAGGAAGGCGTGAAGGTCAATATCGTGATTGCGGGTAGCGGGGAAGTCGTGAATCGCGCGACGGTGGAGAAGGATTCGCCGAAAGCGGACGTGCTGGTCACGCTGCCGCCGTTCATTCAGCAAGCGTCGCAAAGCGGCTTGCTGCAGCCGTACCAGAGCGTCAACTACGCGAACGTGCCGGCAATCGCTAAAGCTTCGGACGGCTCCTGGGCCACCTTCGTGAACAACTATTTCTCGTTCGCGATCAACCCTGAAATCACGAAGACCGCACCGAAGACCTTTGCTGATCTGCTGCAACCCGACTTCAGCGGCAAGGTGGCTTATTCGAATCCCGCCACGGCCGGAGACGGCATGGCCGTGATCATCCTGACCAGCGCGCTGATGGGTGAAGACAAGGCGTTCGACTACCTGAAGAATCTGGAAAAGAGCGCAAAATTCCACACCAAGGGCACGGGATATCTCGACGTCCTGCTCTCGCGCAACGAGATCGCGTTCGCCAACGGCGACCTGCAGATGGACCTGGACGACTCGACCAACGGCGGCCTGTCGCTCAAGCCGATCTTCCTCTCGGCCAAGCCCGGCGAAGCCCCGACCACGTTCCAGTTGCCGTACGCAATCGGCCTGATCAAGGGCGGCCCGAACCAGGCTGAAGGCAAGAAGCTGGTGGACTACCTGATGTCGAAGGAAGTGCAGGCGAAGGTGCCGGATATCTACGGCATTCCGGGCCGTACCGACGTGCCGCTGGCAGGCAAGAACGGCGAGACGGTCAAGCAGGCAATAGCAGGCGTTAAGCTGATTCCGGTGGACTGGAACCAGGTGATGGAGAAGAAGGCTGCATGGACCACACGCTGGAAAAATGACGTGATCGGCAACTCCGACAAACAGCTGGAAGTCGTCAAGCCGAAGTCCTGAGCGTCTGAGCTTTAATGTGACTTGACCTTCGCGCTCGTCCTGTTTTCTCCAAGCTATCAAGGATGCGAACCGTGAACACTTTGACGCTGGCTCCGGCCGCTCGCGAAGCTGCCGCCGTGGATTCAAATCAGCAAGCGCACGGCGGCGTGCGTATTGACCGCTTAAGCGTGCGCTTCGGCACACGCACCGTGCTCGATGACCTGTCGCTGACCATCGAGCGCGGCGAGCTGCTGACCGTGCTCGGCCGCAGCGGCTGTGGCAAGACCACGTTGCTGCGGTTTATCGCAGGGTTCATTGAGGCGGATGGGCTGGCGGGGACGTTGACGGTGGCGGGGCGTGACCTCACGCACGTGCCGCCGTTCAAGCGCAATCTCGGCTTGCTGTTTCAAAGTTATGCGCTGTTTCCGCATCTGTCGGTGTACGACAACGTCGCGTTCGGTTTGCGGGCGCGGCGTTTGAAAGCAGGGGAGATCGCACGGCGCGTAGCCGATGCGCTCAAACTCGTGCAGCTCGGCGACGCGGGGCATGTGATGCCCGCGCAGTTGTCGGGCGGCATGCAGCAGCGCGTCGCGTTGGCGCGGGCGCTGGTGATCGAGCCGGATGTGCTGCTGCTCGACGAGCCGCTGTCCGCACTCGATGCCAACCTGCGCGCATCAGTACGTACTGAACTCAAGGCGTTGCATGAGCGTTTGCCGAACCTGACTATTGTGTGTGTCACGCACGATCAGGACGACGCGCTCGTGCTCTCCGACCGCACCTTGCTGATGCGCGATGGCCGCATCGCGCAACTTGGCACGCCGCGCGAACTCTACGACAACCCGAAGGACGCATTCGTCGCGCGCTATCTTGGCGCGGCCAACCTGTTACCGCCATCCATCATGTTCCCCATCGGCGATGCCCGTCACGATGATCGCGATCACGTGGCATGCGTGCGTCCCGAGTGCCTGTCGATTGTGCCACTGGGCAATGCCCAACTGCATGGCACCATCGCTTCGGTGGAATGGTATGGCGCGGCGTTGTCGGTATCGGTGATGCTGGATGCGTTGCCCGATCAACCCGTGCTTGTCACCATGCAGCGTGCCCACGGGCCGATGCCCGTGAAGGGTGCGCGCGTTTCCCTACGCCATGAGGTTGACGATGTCGTCCTTATCAGTGAGTGAGCACGTAGTCGACGACGTCGCGCATACCGCTGCCAAGCGGCGTCGCGAACGGCTGGCGCAGTGGCATTTGTGGTTTATATTGATTGTTGTGCTGGGTCCGCTGGTCATCTATCCGCTGCTGCAACTCCTGATTCTGAGCGTGAGCGGTGCGCATGGCCTGAGCCTGCATGCCTATACCGCGTTCTTCAGCAATCCGGAGACAAGCGGGGTGGTCGGCACAACGCTCGGCATCCTGTTCGCTAGTGCGACGCTCGCTTCAGTGTTGGGCGTGCTGCTCGCTGCAATGCTGTTTTTCAAGCCCTTCCCCGGTGCGAAGCTCGTCACCCGGTTCCTCGAATTGTTCGTCGCCTTCCCATCGTTCCTGGTCGCGTTTACGCTGATCTTTTTGTATGGATCTCAGGGGTCGGTGAGCATTGGCTTGCAGCGGCTTTTCAACCCGCAGGATCCGCCGCTCAACTTCTTGTTCGGTATCGGCGGCGTGATTCTCGCGGAGGTCGTGTTCTACGCGCCGTTCGTCGTGCGGCCCACGCTCGCGTCGTTCGCCACGCTCGACATGCGCCTGATTGAAGCCGCCAAGAGTCTGGGCGCGAACGGCTGGATGGTTGCGTTCAAGGTCATCCTGCCGCTCGCTTGGCCCGGCATTGCCGCTGGCACGATCCTGTGTTTCCTGCTGACGCTCAATGAGTTCGGCATTCTGCTGGTGCTCGGCAGCGCGCATCTGATCACGTTGCCAATGGCCATCTACAGCTCCGCGACCGTTGATCTCGACTTGCCGACGGCCGCCGCCGGCGCCGTCGTGATGCTGGCAATGTCGCTCTCGTTGTATGCGCTGTACAGGCGAGTCAATCGACGCACCGGAGGCCGCAATGGCAACTGAGTTCACGCTGCCTGCAACGACGTCGAAGCCGCATTCCCTGAAACGGATCGGCGCATGGCTATTCATGGGGTTTGCCGCGCTGTTGTGCTTCTGGTTGTTCGTGTTGCCGGTGATTGTGGTGGCGCTTTCGAGTGTGGCGTCACACTGGTCGGGAACCATCTTCCCCGATGGTTTCAGCATGCGCTGGTTCGAACGTTTGGGTTCCAGCGACTTCGATGCATTGACCACGAGCCTTGAAGTCGGCTTTGGCGTCGCGGTGCTGGGCACCGTGCTCGGCCTATGGCTTGCGCTGGCGCTGGAAGGGCGTGACCGTCGCGGCGTGGGTGCATGGGTCGATACCATCGCGATGATGCCCAATGGCGTGCCGAGCGTCGTGCTGGGGTTGTCCGTGTTGATCGCGTACCACAAGAAACCGCTGGATATCTCGGGGTCGGCGGCAATCGTCGTGCTGGTGCAACTCGCACTCGTGTTGCCCTTCTGTTATCGATGCGCCGCCGCTGCGCTGCGCCCCGAACTTACGATCTTGCGCGAAGCTGCCGCGAGTCTTGGCGCGCCGCCTTCGATGGTCCTCTCACGTGTGGTCCTCCCGCAACTTGTGCCCGCCATTCGCGCGAGCCTTGCGCTCGGGTTTGCTTTGTCGCTCGGCGAATTGGGCGCGACCCTGACCGTCTATCCCCCGGGTTTTGCGACCGTGCCGATCGTGGTGGTCGGGCAGGTGAATCGCGGTTATTACTTGCCGGCGTCGGCGCTGTCGCTGATCTTGCTGGCCGTCTCGCTCGCGGCGTTGTTGCTGATCGCGGCAAAAGTGCCACGGCGGCGAATGGCCTGATCCAGCCTGGCTCCGCCGGAAGTCCCACTCTTCGGGACTTTTTTACGCCGAAAAATGTGGCAAATATTGGCGTTGTGCATCAAAATATGGAATCGCGGATCTTAGCCACAATCGCTGGCAGAACGCTGGTTCATCACGGAAAGGAACCTCATGTCCACGTCCACCGAAATGCTCATGGAAGTTAACGGCCGCGCTTATGGTCCGGCGCGCGCGCTGACTGTGGTCGTCTGCGTCGACGGCTGCGAATACGATTACCTTGAAGCGGCCGTAGCGGCGGGTGTCGCACCGTTTATCGGCACAATGCTGCGCGGCGGGTCCGCCTTTCGCGCCGACTGCGTGATTCCGTCGTTCACCAACCCGAACAACTTGTCGATCGTGACGGGCGTGCCGCCTTCGGTGCATGGCATTTGCGGCAACTATTTCTTCGACCCGCAAGCGAACGGCGGCAAGGGTGCCGAGGTGATGATGAACGATCCGGCCTACCTTCGCGCCGGCACGATCCTCGCGGCTGCTGCGCAACGCGGCGAGAAGGTGGCCGTAGTGACGGCAAAGGACAAGTTGCGCCGTCTGCTTGGCTGGCAACTCGACGGAATCTGTTTCTCGGCGGAGAAAGCGGACGCGGTGACGCTTGCGGAGAACGGCATCGAGAACGTGCTGGAACTGGTGGACAAGCCCGTGCCGGATGTCTACAGCGCAGACCTGTCCGAGTTCGTGTTCGCGGCCGGCGTACGCCTTGCCGAGACGCGCAAGATTGACCTCATGTACCTGTCGACGACGGACTACGTGCAGCATAAATGCGCGCCTGGCACGGACGGCGCCAACGCGTTCTACGCGATGATGGACGGCTATCTCGCGCGCCTGAACGAACTCGGCGCGGTGATCGGCCTGACCGCTGACCATGGCATGAACGCGAAGCACGACGTCGCAACCGGCGAGCCGAACGTGGTGTATTTGCAAGACTGGCTGGATGAAACGCTGGACCTCCCGAATGCGCGCGTGATTCTCCCGATCACTGATCCCTACGTGGTCCACCACGGAGCGCTTGGTTCGTTCGCGACCATCTACCTGCCGGCTTCCGTCGATACAAAAGCACTGGCGGCGCGCATTGCTGCACTGCCGGGCGTGGATATCGTGCTCGACAACGCAACTGCGTGCGAGCGCTTCGAATTGCCGATCGATCGCGTGGGAGACCTGGTGGTCGTGAGCGGACGCAACACGGTACTCGGCACCCGGCGCGCGGAGCATGACCTGTCGGGACTGACTGTGCCGTTGCGTTCGCATGGCGGCGTGTCCGAGCAGGAAGTGCCCTTGCTGTTCAATCGTCCAACCGACGGTTTTGAAGCACAGAGAGAAGGAAAGCGCCTGCGCAACTTCGACGTTTTCAACATCGCGTTGAACCACCTGGAGTTTGCATCATGAGCGCCGTTCTTGCGGTTGAGCAGCATGCGCTGCGGGTTGAAAAGCTGCGCCTTAAGGGCGAGCGTGTGGCGCGTTCACGCAATATCGATGTTTTCGATCCTTACACGAACACCATCGTTGGCACCGTGCCAATGGCAAGCGTCGACGATGTGCGCGATGCATTCGAGTACGCGGCGAACTACCGGTCGACGCTGACGCGTTATGAACGCTCGCAGATTCTCGAGCGTGCTGCTGCGTTGCTGCGTGAGCGTACGGAAGAAGCGTCGGATCTCATTTCGCTTGAATCGGGTTTGTCGAAGCAGGACTCGCGTTATGAAATCGGCCGCGTGGCGGACGTGTTCAAGTTCGCCGCGATGGAAGCGCTGCGCGACGACGGCCAGAGTTTTTCCTGTGACCTTACCCCCCACGGCAAGGCCCGCCGCGTGTTCTCGCAACGTGAACCGCTGGCGGGCGTGATCGTTGCAATCACGCCGTTCAATCATCCGATGAATCAGGTCGCGCACAAGCTTGCACCTGCTATCGCGACGAATAATCGCGTGATCCTGAAGCCGTCGGAGAAGGTGCCGTTATCGGCTTATTACTTAGCCGACGTGTTGTATGAAGCCGGTTTGCCCGCACCCATGCTGCAGGTTTTAACGGGCGACCCGCGCGAGATTGCTGACGAACTCGTCACGAACCGGCACGCCGACCTCGTCACTTTTACCGGTGGCGTGGCGATCGGCAAGGATATTGCAGCGAGGGCGGGGTATCGGCGCGTCGTGCTGGAACTTGGCGGTAACGATCCGCTGATCGTGCTCGACGACGCCGACCTGGAACGCGCGGCAACGCTGGCCGTGCAAGGCTCGTACAAGAATTCCGGGCAACGCTGCACGGCGGTCAAGCGGATGCTCGTACAGAAGGACGTCGTTGCCCGGTTCACGGAACTCGTGGTGGAAAAAACGCTCGCATGGAATCATGGCGATCCCTTCGATCCTGCCAACCAGATGGGCACGGTGATCGACGAGGCTGCGGCCAAATTGTTCGAGGCACGCGTGAACGAAGCGGTATCGAAGGGTGCACGGTTGCTGTGCGGCAATCACCGCCATGGGGCGTTGTACTCGCCCACAGTGCTGGATCGTGTCAATCCTTCCATGACGCTGGTGCGTGAGGAAACCTTCGGACCGGTGTCTCCGATCATCGAATTCGATACCATCGACGACGCCATTCGTATCAGCAACGGCACGGCCTTCGGGTTGTCGTCCGGCCTATGTACGGACAGGGCGGACCTGATCACGCGCTTTGTGAACGAACTGCGCGTGGGTACCGTGAATGTGTGGGAAGTGCCGGGTTACCGGATCGAGCTGACACCGTTTGGCGGCATCAAGGATTCGGGCCTGGGTTACAAGGAAGGCGTGCAGGAAGCGATGAAAAGCTTCACGAACCTCAAGACCTTTTCTCTGCCCTGGGCTTAAATCATGGCGCTTACGCTGACTGACATCAAGCATCTCTTCGATACCTACGGCGCCATTGCCTATAGCGGCGAACCGGTCACGCAACTCCAGCACGCGTTGCAGACTGCGGCACTGGCAGAGGAAGCGGGCGCTGATGAAACGCTCGTTGGCGCGGCGTTCTTGCACGACCTGGGTCACTTGCTCAATCTCCAGGGCGAGACGCCGAGCGAACGCGGTATTGACGACCTGCACCAGTATTTCGCGCTGCCGTTCCTGCGACCGCTGTTCAGCAACGCCGTACTTGAGCCGATCCGCCTGCATGTGGACGCGAAGCGCTGCTTATGTGCAATTGATACCGATTATTTTTCGACACTATCCGCGGATTCGGTCCGTAGCCTGAAACTGCAAGGAGGCATTTTCAGCAAGGAGGAAGCGGACGATTTTATGAGCAAACCGTTCGCGCAGGACGCGCTTTCACTACGCCGCTGGGATGATCTTGCCAAGCGCCCGGAGCGTGTTACGCCTGCGCTCGGCCACTATATTCAGCTAATCGAAAGGCTGGCGGAAAGCCACCGCACGGCGGCATAAATCCAGGTTCGAACCGCATTATGATCAGGAAACCAAAGTAATTTGCCAATTCTGTTCCGGGAGCGGCCTGGTTGTTCCCGATGACGGAAATGCGACAAAAGGACGGACCGCCGGCGGATGTCGTGCCAATTCCACGGCGGCCGGGGCCATTACCAAAAAAATAAAAATAGCGTAACCTGCCTGTTCACCCGGCCCCGTCCCGCTTGACTGAACGCGGCTCGCACCTAGCGCGTTGTCCAGCAATGCATTTCTGGAGAGTTCGATGACATCCGTCGACCTGGAATTCGAACAGCTGAACAGCACCGTCGATGCGCTCAGGCGCTCCATTTCCAACCGCCTCATGTACGGAGTCGGCAAGGATGCCGTCACCGCCCAGCCGCGCGACTGGCTTCATGCCGCTGAACTGGCGGTCCGCGACCGGCTGGTAGCGCGCTGGATGAAAACCACGCGCCAGCAGTACGAGCAGGACGTCAAGCGTGTGTATTACTTGTCGATGGAGTTCCTCATCGGTCGGACTTTTACCAACGCGCTGCTTGCGCTCGGCATCCACGACGAAGTCCGCGACGCCCTTGCCGGCCTTGGCATTGACTTAAACACCCTCGAAAACCTGGAGCCCGATGCCGCGCTCGGCAACGGCGGCCTGGGCCGCCTTGCCGCGTGTTTTCTCGACTCCATGGCGACTGTCGGCATTCCCGGTTTTGGTTACGGCATCCGTTATGAATACGGCATGTTCCGGCAGACCATCGTGGACGGAAATCAGGTCGAGACGCCCGACTACTGGCTGCGAGCGGGCAATGCGTGGGAGTTTCCGCGCCCGGAAGTGAATTATGTGATCCATTTCGGCGGCAGTACGGTACGCCACGGCGACCGCACCGAATGGATCGACACGGAACACGTGAACGCTATGGCGTACGACACCGTGATCCCCGGTTTTGCCACGACCGCGACCAATACGTTGCGGCTCTGGTCGGCGCGGGCTACCGACGAATTCGACCTGTCCGCGTTCAACCAGGGCGATTACCGCCGGTCGGTGGAAGCAAAGAACACCTCGGAACACGTATCGCGCCTGCTGTATCCGGACGACTCCACGCAGGCCGGCCGCGAACTGCGTTTGCGCCAGGAATACTTCTTTGTGTCCGCGACGATGCAGGATCTGATCCGCCGCTATCAACGCACGCACACGCATTTTGGGCGGCTGGCGGAAAAGGTCGCGGTGCATTTGAACGACACGCATCCGGTGCTGGCCATTCCGGAACTGATGCGTTTGCTGGTCGATATCCATCATTTGCCGTGGGAGAAGGCCTGGAAGCTGATTCAGCAGATGTTCTCGTACACGAACCACACGCTGATGCCCGAGGCGCTGGAAACCTGGGACGTGGAAATGTTGTCGCGGCTGTTGCCGCGCCACCTCGAGATCATCTTCGACATCAACGCGGATTTTCTCAAGCAAGTGGGTGAGAAGTTCGGGCGCGACGTCGACCTGATCCGCCGCATTTCGCTGGTCGATGAATATGGTCAGCGGCGTGTGCGCATGGCGCATCTGGCGATTGTTGCAAGCCACACAGTGAACGGTGTGTCGAAGCTGCATTCGCAGTTGATGACGCAAAATATCTTCGCCGATTTCGCGCGCATGTATCCCGAGCGTTTCACTAACGTGACGAACGGCATCACGCCGCGCCGGTGGTTGTCGCAGGCGAGCCCGAAGCTGTCGTCGTTAATCGATGAACGGCTTGGACCGCGCTGGCGGACCGACTTGTTCGAGCTGGCCCGGCTGCGTGAATGGCGCGATGACCCCGAGTTCACCAAAGCTTTCCATGACGCGAAGTTCGCCAGCAAGGTACGGCTCGCCGCGCGTGCGAAGCGCGAGACGGGGGCGATCATCGACCCGAATGCGCTGTTCGATTTGCAGGTGAAGCGCATTCACGAATACAAACGGCAGCTGCTTAACATCCTGCACGTGATCGTGCGCTACAACCGGATCCGCGAGCAGCCGGAGAAGGCGTGGACGCCGCGGGTGGTGATGTTTGCCGGCAAGGCGGCGTCGGCGTACAAGATGGCCAAGACGATCATCAAGTTGATCAACGACGTGTCGGAGAAGGTCAACAACGACCCGTTGATTGGTGACCGGCTGAAGGTCGGCTTCATCCCGAACTATGGCGTGAGCGTGGCCGAACTGATCATTCCCGCGGCGGATTTATCGCAGCAGATTTCGATGGCCGGGACTGAAGCGTCGGGCACGGGCAATATGAAGCTCGCGTTGAACGGCGCGTTGACTATCGGGACGCTGGATGGCGCGAACATCGAGATCTGCGATGCCGTTGGGCGCGAAAACATGTTTATCTTTGGGCACTCGACTGAAGAGATTGATGCGCTGCGGGCGACCGGATACAGGCCGCGGCATATCTACGAAGAGAACCCGGAACTGAAGATGGCGCTGGACCAGATTCGGCTTGGGCATTTTTCGCCGGACCAGCCGCATCGGTTCTACGACATCTTTCATACGCTGGTGGATTGGGGCGACCATTACATGGTGCTCGCTGACTTCGACAGTTTTGACAAAGCTCAGGCCGACGTCGACGCGAAGTTCCTCGATAAGGAAGCGTGGACGCGCAGTGCAATTGAAAACGTCGCGGGGATGGGGATTTTTTCGTCAGACCGGACGATTGCGGAGTATGCCAGGCATATTTGGCATGTCGAGCCTTTGATAGTTTAGCTTTTGGTTTGGCATTTGGCTCGCGCCGCTGGACGGGATTTCAGACGGCCGCCGGCGCGAGCAAATCAAACTAAAATTCAAACTAACGCCGCAGCGTGAACGTGGTCGCGTGGCCCAAGGTGGCCTGCTCAAACCGGGAAGTCACGACTCCAATCACATCACTCAACGTCCGCGAAGGCACTTCAACGTGCAGCGTGACGCATTCATGCCGGCGATCTGTCGCTACCACCTGCATGCGGGCCTCATGCCCCAGCGCCTTCTGCAAAACGCGGCGTGGCCCGCTGGAGTCAAGCCCCGGCAGGATGAGATCGAACGCAACTACCGTGTGAAGTTTTCGTGTGGCCCGCACGGGCGGCTGGGCCACGGGAACAGAATGGGATCGGAACGGGGAAGCAACGCTTGCCTGAAGCATCGGATGGTGCGCCGTCTCGCGACGGGCGGTGGTGGGAACAACACCACTTTAGCCAGCGCCGCATTAACAACGGGCATGGATCGCTGCGGTCCGTGTAAAGAAAGCGTTAAATAGACGCAGGCGCAGCGGGGGGCGCAGACGTCGGCACCGCCGGAATGCTCTCGCGCACCAGTTTCGCCACGCGCTGCGCGAACTCCTCGTCCTTCGTCGTGAACACCTCACGCTCGCCTGCCGGAGTCGTCACATACATCCTGTAGATCACGTCCTGCGTAATCCACGACAGATATCCCACCACCGCGATCATCACGCCCAGCAGCAACGCCGGTCCTGAACCGAGAATTCCGCCCGTCACCGCCACGATCAAACCGATCACAGCCAGCGCAATGGGCAAGGGCTTCTGCCGCGGCACCATTACCACCGTTGCGCCGCGCAAATCGCGTAACGGAAACAACTGCCCCGAGGCACTCAGGCCAGCGCGGGCAAACGTAATACCTCGTTCGTTGAAAGGGAGTTCCTGTTGCATGGTTCGAAGTCTTGTCGGCGGAAAGAAAGGCGCAGATTAACAGACCCGCCCAGGCTCGGGCATTCCGCCGATCGTCGCATAAGAATTCACCCTGGCGCAAAGCCGGCTGGTCACTCCTGTCCCGTCAGTTACATTTCGATACTTTTTCGCAGCCGTTGTCTGTCGATTTCGATCCCGCTCATGCGTCTACCGGGTGAAGCCACCCTTAACCGGAGACATCGATGAAATTCCTGTGTTTCATTTTCTTTGACGAACGTGTGCTCGACGACCTGTCGAAACGACAGTATGACGCGCTGGTCGATGAATCGCTGGCATACAAGGAACGACTCCGAGAGAGCCATCAGCTCATTGAGGCGCAGGCGCTGCAGTCCGCGAAGGAAGCGGTCACGTTGCGGGTCCGCGGCGAACATGTGTCGATCACCGACGGCCCGTTCGCCGAGACCAAGGAGCAGGTGGGCGGCTTTCTTCTTATCGAGGCACGCGACATGAATGAAGCCATGCGCGTGGCTTCCGGCTTTCCCGGCGCGCGCCTGGGCGGCGTGGAAGTGCGGCCGGTCAGGGAGTTGCGCGCGTCGTGGTCGCACGCCTGAGCGGTATCCACTTAAAGGAGCAAACGATGCAAACCCTATTGAAAGACAGCCCCGCGTTCAGCGGCTTCGCAGTGAAGGATCTTCCCGCGGCGAAGCAGTTTTACAGCGAGACCCTTGGCCTCGAGGTGACGAGCGAGCCCATGGGCATTCTCAAGCTGCACTTGGCCGGCGGCAACAATGTATTGGTCTACCCCAAGCCTGATCATGTGCCGGCGACGTACACGGTGCTTAACTTCCCGGTCGATAGCGTGGACCACGCAGTCGACACGCTGAGCGCACGCGGCGTGAATTTTGAACACTACGATATGCCGAGTCTGAAGACCGATGCGAAAGGGATTTGCCGTGGCTCCGAAGGCCCGGTGATTGCCTGGTTCAAAGACCCGGCGGGCAATATTTTCTCGGTGCTCGAAGAGCGGTAAGGAGATAAGGGTACTGGCTGCGTTCAAGCCTCCATCGTCGATTCCCTGGACACCAGCCTCAGTTCGTCCGCAATGATTGCTATGAGCGCTTCCGCCGCCGCGCTCAACGGGCGCCGCGGATGGCTGATCCGCACAATATGCCGCACGATCCGCGGCGCAAGAATGGGATAGGCGCGCAGCGTGCCGTGCCGCACCGCGCGCTCCACCACGATGCGCGGAAGGATCGTCGCGAAGCGCGTGCTTTCCACCAGCTTGACGATCGTGCTCAGCACGTCGATCTCGAAGCGCGGTGCGAGTAATACGTCTTCGTGTTGGGCGGCGGTATCGAGTACGCCGCGCAAACCATGGCGCTTCGTGGGCAACACCAGTTCGAGTTCCGGAAGCTGCGCAAGGTCGATGGCATGCGGCAAGTCAGGACCATGCACGGCACTAGTGACCAGCACCATCTCTTCATCGAGTAAGGGCTGAGAGTCGAGCGACAGGCGCGCACGAGGTTTGTTGATGAGCGCGGCGTCGAGTTGTCCCCCGGACACCCAGTCGATAAACGTCGCGCTGTAACCGTCAGACACGGTGACTTCCACATGCGGATAACGAGCGTGAAACCGCGATAGTGAATCCGCCAGCACGCTCTCCGTCACCGATGCAATCAAGCCGATCGATACATGCCCCGTTACCACTTCGTCACGCTGCACCAGTTGCTGGCGCGCGTGGGTGAGGTCCCGCATGATCGGCAGGAAGAGGCGGTACATCAGCCGTCCCGCTGCGGTTGGGGCCATGCCGTGCGCGCCGCGTTCGAAGAGTTGCTGATGCAGTTCGTCCTCCAGCTTGGCGATCTGCATGCTCAAGGCAGGCTGCACGATGTTCAGCCGCTTGGCTGCCCGTGTGACGGAGCCGTCCTCGAACAGGGCGATGAAATACTGAATCTGCTTCAGGTCCATGGAGGTCGGCTCAGTTCAGTAAAGGTTGCGGATCGTGGCCCGGCGAGCAGGCTATCAATAAGTCTAATAAAGCAGCGGTGTTTTATCAGACGCCAGGTCAACGGACATCGCGCCCAAGTCCCATGGTATTGATATTCCACTAACAAAATACTTACATCGGGGCAAACACGGATATCACGGGTACTGATCGACAGCATCAAAAAACAGTATTAGAAGTTATATCGCGTTCTCGTTACGCTTCATTTCAGAAATGATGGAGACGCAGATGAACCAACGTGACGCCGCGACGAACGGCACCGGAACGATCCCGCCAGCCCGACAATCCTTCGACGCGTTGTCGCTGCGTGGCTGGCTCGCCCACCTCTCGGCTACGGGACGCGTTGCGACCATCGCCAAGCCGGTCGCGCTAAAACATGAGCTCGCGGCTGTGGCGAAGCGCCTCGACGGCAAGCAAGCGGCAGTATTCCTCGCGCCCGGTGGACACGACATGCCGGTGGTCAGCGGCTTTATGTCCAGGCGCGAGTGGATTGCCGAAGCCATGGGCGTGGCGGAGAAGGACCTGCTGCAACGTTTCCGCGATGCAGCGGATCATCCGCTGCCATGGAAAGAAGTGCCCGCCGGGGAAGCCGCTTGCCAGCAAGTCGTCCACACCAGCGGCATCGACCTTCACGCGTTGCTGCCGATCCCCACCCATAGCGAACACGACAACGGTCCGTACATCACCGCAGGTCTCGTGATTGCACGGAACCCCCGCACCGGCATACAAAACGTTTCGATCAACCGTATCCAGGTTCACGCTCGCGATCGCATGGCGATCCTGCTGCTGCCGCGTCATCTTCATGCATTCCAGAAGACTGCCGAAGCCGCGGGCGACGCGCTCGATATTGCGGTCGCAATCGGGGTCGATCCACTGACGATGCTCGCGTCGCAAGCCATTTCTCCGATCGATTTCGACGAGCTGGAGATTGCCGGCGCATTGCATGGCGCGCCCTTGCCGGTCGTTAAATGCGTGACGAACGAGGTGCGTGTGCCGGCGTTCGCGGAGATCGTGATCGAGGGCCGCATCCTGCCGGACGTGCGCGAAGCGGAAGGCCCGTTCGGTGAATTTCCGAAGTACTACAGCGCACAGGAAGCGCGCGAAGTGATCGAGGTGACGGCCGTCACCCATCGGCAAAAGCCGGTTTATCACACCATCTTGCCAGCCGAGATGGAGCACTTGCTGCTTGGCGGGATTCCGCGTGAGGCGACGCTTTTATCGCACCTTCAACGCAGTCATCCCGGCGTGACCGACGTGCATCTTTCAGTGGGCGGCGTATGCCGATATCACCTGTGGGTGCAGTTCGAGAAGAAGCGCGAGGGCGAGGCGAAGAACGTGATCCTGTGCGCGTTCGGCGCGCACTACGACATCAAGCAGGTCGTGGTGGTGGACACCGACGTCGACATTCATGATCCCGCCGAAATCGAATGGGCGATCGCCACGCGTTTCCAGGCAGACCGCGATCTGGTGTTGATCGAAGGCGCGCAAGGCTCGCCGCTGGACCCGTCGACGACGGTCGGCCAACCGGACGACGCGCCGGCGCATCTGCAGGGCGTCAGCGCGAAGATGGGCCTGGACGCCACGCGGCCGGTGGTTTATTCGGGCCACGTGTTCACCCGCGTGCGGATTCCCGGCTACGACGCGGTCGATCTCGACGCGCTTGTTGCTCCCGATAATGACGGCTTCAACACGTACCTGGGCGAGCACTCATGAGCGCCGATCAAAAGCCGCGCCTGGTTGTCGGCATCTCAGGGGCGAGCGGCGCTGTCATCGGCGTGCGGCTGCTTGCTGCGCTGCGGCGTATTGGTACGCACGAGACGCATCTGGTCGTGTCGGCGTCGGGTGCGGTCACGGCGGCGCAGGAGCTCGGGCTTACGCGTAACGATCTCGATGCGCTCGCCGACGTTGTGCACAACGTTCGTGATGTAGGCGCGTCGATTGCCAGTGGTTCGTTTGTCACAAGCGGCATGGTCGTGGCGCCCTGCTCAATGAAAACGCTGGCTGCTGTAGCGAATGGTTTTGCCGACAACCTGCTCACGCGTGCCGCCGACGTGATGCTGAAAGAGCGCCGCCGGCTGGTGCTGGTGGCGCGAGAAACACCGCTCAATCTCGCGCACTTGCGCAACATGACCTTGGCGACCGAGATGGGCGCGATCGTGATGCCTCCGGTCCCGGCGTTCTATGCGCATCCGAAGACCATCGAAGATGTTGTGGACCATACGGTGGGCCGGATTCTCGATCTGTTCAGCATCGAGCACCGTGAAATAGCCCGGCGATGGAGCGGTCTCGCCGATGAGTTCAGCGCTCGAAGCAACGAAGGGGCAGACGAATGAACCAGCGCGAACAGGCCGGCTTCGCCGGTATCGATGCGCGCGCATCCGAGGCGGTCATAGCGGTGCGAGACGCGCCGGAGGTGCAAGAGGCTCGGGAAGCGCTGAAGCCCAAAACCACTCATGTCGGGAAGTCGATCGAACGTTTCGAAGACCCCGCCATCCTGACTGGCCGCGGCCGTTATGGCGACGATCTGGCGATCAAGCCAGGCACGCTGCACGCCGCCGTCCTGCGCTCGCCGCACGCCCATGCCGAACTGATTTCCATCGATACCACCGCTGCGCTCGCATGCGAAGGCGTGCGAGGGGTGCTCACGCGTGACGACCTGGCTGCGTGGTCGCGCCCGTTCGTGGTCGGCGTGAAGTCGAAGATGGAGCAGTGGGCGCTTGCGACCGATCGCGTGCGTTACGTCGGCGAACCTGTTGCGGTGGTGATGGCTGAATCGCGTGCACTGGCCGAGGACGCGCTCGACCTGATCAAGGTGGAATACAAGACGCTCGACCCGGTGACGTCAATAGAAGGCGCGCTCAAAAGCGACGCGCCGGTGCTGCATAAGAACGTCCAGACCAACGTGATCAGCGACCGCAGTTTCCGCTATGGCGAACCCGAAGCGGCATTCAGGAACGCAGCGCATCGCGTGAAGCTGGAAGCGCACTATCCGCGCAATACCTGTGCTCCGATCGAATGCGCCGTGGTGATCGCCGAGTACCTCTCCGGCGACGAAGGGTATGACGTCACCTCCAATTTCATGGGGCCGTTCTCGCTGCACGCGGTGATGGCGCTCGCGCTGAACGTGCCGGCTAACCGCTTGCGTCACAAGGCGCCGCGCGATTCCGGCGGCAGCTTCGGCGTGAAGCAGGCCGTATTCCCCTACGTCGTGCTGATGTGCCTCGCTTCGCGCAAGGCGAACGCGCCGGTGAAATACGTGGAAGACCGGCTCGAACACCTGAGCGCGGCGACCTCCGCCACGGCGCGGCTGACCACGCTCGAAGCGGCCGTGGAAAACGACGGCCGGATCACCGCGCTCAACTACGACCAGGTCGAGGATTGCGGCGGTTATCTGCGCGCGCCCGAGCCTGCCACGTTTTATCGCATGCACGGGTGTTTAACGGGCGCCTACGCCATTCCCGGGCTGCTGGTGCGCAACAGGGTTGTGCTGACCAACAAGACGCCCACGGGCCTCGTGCGCGGTTTCGGCGGCCCGCAGGTTTATTTCGCCCTCGAACGCCTGATGCAACGCATCGCGATCGAGTTGAAGCTTGATGTGCTGGACGTGTACCGGCGCAATCTCGTGCCCGCCGATGCCTTCCCCTATCGCGCCGCGGCGGGTGCGTTGCTGGACTCGGGCAATTATCAGGAAGCGCTGAAACGCTCGCTCGCCGAGGGCGGTTACGACGAGCTCAGGGCACGCCGCGAAGTCGCGCGCAAGGAAGGCCGTTTGTACGGCATCGGCTTTGCGGCGATCGTTGAACCGTCGGTATCGAACATGGGCTACATCACGACCGTGATGCCGGCCGAAGCGCGCAAGAAGGCTGGCCCCAAGAGCGGTGCGATTGCGAGCGCGACGGTCAGTGTCGACCTGCTTGGCGGCGTGGTGGTGACGGTGGCCTCGACACCGGCCGGGCAGGGGCACATGACCGTATGCGCGCAAGTGGTGGCGGACGTGCTCGGGCTCGCGCCGCATGAGATCGTGGTGAATGTGGAGTTCGATACGCACAAGGATGCGTGGTCGGTGGCGGCGGGAAATTATTCGAGCCGCTTCGCCGGAGCAGTGGCGGGCACGGTGCATCTCGCGGCCGTGCGGGTGCGCGACAAGCTGGCGCGCATTGTTTCGTCGCAGCTCGCGTGTAAGCCCGGTGATATCCGTTTCGAAGGTGGACGCATCTACAAAGCAGGCGATGAAACCAGCGCAATGCCCTTCGGCCGCGTAGCAAGCAACGCACCGCATTGGGCGCCTGCGTTACTGCCGGAAGGCGAAGAGCCGGGTCTGCGCGAGACGGTGTTCTGGACGCCGGAAAACATGGACGCGCCTGATGAGCAGGACCGCATCAATACATCGGCGGCTTATGGTTTTGCCTTCGACATGTGCGGCGTGGAAGTGGACCGTGCAACAGGACGCGTGCGGATCGACCGCTATGTGACCGCACACGATGCCGGCACGTTGCTGAACCCAGCGCTCGCCGATGGCCAGATTCGCGGCGCGTTCGCGCAGGGGCTCGGCGCGGCGCTGATGGAAGAGTTCCGCTATGGCGCCGACGGCAGTTTCCAGTCTGGCACGCTCGCCGATTACCTGATGCCGACTACGTGCGAAGTGCCTGATCCGCTGATCATCCACCTGGAGACGCCTTCGCCGTTTACGCCGCTCGGCGCCAAGGGCTTGGGCGAAGGCAACAATATGAGTACGCCGCCCTGTATCGCAAATGCAGTGGCCGACGCGCTCGGTGTGGATGACATCCGTTTGCCGCTCACGCCTTCGAAAGTGATGGCGCTGGTCGGTATCGATGACCCGGAGCCTTCACGGCCCGAGTTCCGGGAGACGCAGCAGAAGAAGCCGGTCTTGCCGGGCGGCAAAGCGCTGACCGCGCAAGGCAGCGTGGATCTCGCTGCGTCGCCGGATGCAATCTTCGCGGTGCTGCTCGATCCGAACGCGCTCGCCAAAGTGATCCCTGGTTGTCACGCGCTTGAAGCGAAGGGCGAGAACGCGTATCGCGCGGATGTGACGGTGGGCGTCGGGATGATCAAGGCGCGCTTCGAAGCGGAGATCACGTTGTCCGATCTCGATCCTCCGCACCGGTTGCGTCTCGCCGGCGCAGGCATGTCGTCGCTTGGCAGCGCACGCGGCAATGGCCTCGTGGAACTCACGCCCGTTGGTACCGGCACGCGGCTCACCTACGACTACGAGGCACAGGTCTCGGGCAAGGTCGCAGCCGTAGGCGCACGGATGCTTGAAGGCGCGGCTAAGGTCGTGTTGCGCCAACTGTTTGAATCACTGGGACGTCAGGCGGCGGGCAAGCCCGTAAAAGCTGGCGGTTCGTGGCTCGGCCGGCTCGTTGCACGCTTCAGGAGAAAATCATGAAACCGGCGCCATTCGATTATCTGCGCGCCGTTTCTACGCACGACGCGCTCGAGGCCCTCGCTCAAACGGGCGAGGACGCACGCATCCTTGCAGGCGGCCAGTCGCTGATGGCCGTCCTGAACATGCGGCTTGCGCAACCGCGGGTACTGGTCGATATCTCTCGCACCGAGGAACTCGATCGCGTGAGCATTGACCACGGTCATCTCGTGGTGAGCGCGGCCGCCACGCAAGGCAGCGTGGAATGGCGTGCGTCACTGCAGAATGAAGTCCCCTTGCTCGCGCTCGCGTTCCCGCACATCTCGCATTTTCAGGTCCGCAATCGCGGCACCGTATGCGGGTCGATCGCCCATGCCGACCCTAGTGCAGAGCTGCCGCTGGTGCTCTCGGTACTGGGTGGCGACGTCATGTTGCGATCGAAGAAACGCAAGCGCGTGCTCAAGGCGGAAGACTTTTTCCAGGGCATGTTGATGACCGCGCGCGAGCCCGACGAACTGGTTGAAGGCGTGCGGTTCCCGTTGAAGCGGGCTGGCGAGCAATACGCCTTTACCGAGTTTTCAGCACGCCATGGCGACTTCGCGATGGTCGCGTGCGCCACCGTGGTCACCGATACATCGATCAGGATCGCCGTAGGCGGTGTGGCGGACCGGCCGGTGGTCGAGCAATGGCCAAGGCTGCATGGCGATGATTTGCGTGGCGCGCTCAACGACTTGAGCTGGAAGCTGAATGCGCAGGACGACACCCATGTCAGCGCAATGTATAGACGCCATCTGGTGCGGCAGCTCGGATGGCGCGTGATAGAGGAGGCGAAGTGAGCAAGACATCATCGACCACGCTTGCGCGGGGCGAGCGCCGGCGCATCACCGTGACACTCAACGGACGGGAGCGCACGGGCTATTGTGAATCGCGTGACCTGTTGTCCGATTTCGTGCGTCATGAACTCGGCGCGACCGGAACGCACGTGGGGTGTGAACACGGCGTGTGTGGTGCATGCACCGTACATGTGGACGGCGTGGCGGCTCGCTCGTGCCTGATGCTTGCCGTACAAGTGGAAGGACGTCGGGTGGACACGGTTGAAGGTCTCGCGCCTGACCAGACGCTGGGTGATCTGCAACGGGCCTTCCAACGTCATCATGCGTTGCAGTGCGGCTTTTGCACGGCGGGCATTCTGATGTCGTGCGCGGACTATCTCAAGCGGGTGCCGGACCCGACGGAGACGCAAGTACGAGAGATGCTGTCCGGTCATCTGTGCCGATGTACAGGCTATACGCCGATCGTGGCGGCGGTGCTCGACGTAGCGGCTTTGCGTAACAAGAACAACAAGAGCAGCAAGAAGGAGCCGGAACATGCTTGATCTCGGCCGGACCTTTTTGCAAAGCGTTGAACGCAGCCCCAACACGCTTGCCATCGTGGATGGTGACGTCAAGCTGACTTACGCACAGTGGCACGACACCATCCTCAAGGTAGCCGGCGGTTTGCGCGAGCTGGGTCTCGCACGCGGCGACCGCTTGCTCGTGGTGTTGCAAAACCGCTGGGAAATGGCGACGCTGCATTGGGCCTGCCAGTTTGCGGGCATTGTCATGACGCCGTTGAACTGGCGCGCGAAGCCCGAGGAACTCGACTATTGCGTGATCGATGCAGGCGCGAAAGCGGTCGTCTTCGAACCGGTCTCCGCCGATGCGGTCTATGCAAGCGAGGCGGCGCAGAAGCTGCCGCGTATCGCACTGGACGACGCCCGCGGTACGACTTCGTTCGATGCATTGCTGAGCGGACCTGCAGCGAGCGTCACGACGGACGCCACGACAGACGCCACAGCCGACGACATCTCGCTGATCCTCTATACCTCCGGGACAACCGGCAAAGCGAAGGGCGTGCCGCGCCGTCACCGGCATGAACGCGCTGCTGCGCTCGCGCACGTGGCGCAAAACCTGTACCGCTACGGCGAGCGCACGCTGGGCGTCATGCCGCTTTATCACACCATGGGCGTGCGCTCGCTGCTCGCCATGGCGTTAGTCGACGGCCTGTTCGTTTGCGTGCGGCGCTGGAACGGACCGCAAGCGCTGGAATCGATTGGCTCGTTCGAGCTCACATGCCTGTATCTCGTGCCCACGCTCTATCACGACCTGCTGGCCGCACCGGGCTTTGCAAACGCAAGCATTGGTTCCGTGACGAAGCTCGGTTTCGCGGGCGCACCCATGAGCGACGGCCTGCTGAAACGTCTATCTGCCGCATTCAAGCCTGAACTGTTCGTGAACCACTACGGATCTTCCGAGGTGTACACGTGCAGCATTGACCAGGACGCCACGCGCAAACCCGGCAGCGCGGGACGCGCGGGCATCAACACACGGTTGCGCGTGGTGAAGCTGGATGCTGCCTCGCCGACCGATGTCGTGGCCGTGCACGAGGAAGGCCAGATCATCGCGGACCTGCTTGGCGACGAAGCATTCGAAGGTTACTGGAATCGTCCGGATGCGAATGCGAAGTCCTTGCGCGACGGCTGGTACTTCACCGGCGACACGGGTTTCTTCGACCAGGATGGTGACCTCTTCGTGAGCGGCCGGGTCGACGACATGATCATCAGCGGCGGCGAAAACATCTCGCCGGTCGATATTGAATCGGTGTTGTCGTTGCATCCGGCTGTGGACGAAGTGGCGGTCGCGGGCGTGAAAGACGAGCGCTGGGGACAGCGCGTGGTTGCGTTCATCAAGCGCCGTGATTACGTCGATGCCGGCGCGCTCGACGCCTGGTGCCGCGAATCGGATCTCGTCAATTTCAAGCGTCCGCGCGACTACGTCTTTGTCGATGAGATTCCAAAGTCGCCGGTCGGCAAGATCCTGCGCCGCAAGTTGTCTGCCGGTGACTATGACCCCGATATCACGAACAACCCTACCGAAACAACGAAGGAGTAACCGATGACCGACTTGACCCATCGCGGCCAGACGCTGTTGCAGGACCTGGACGGCTTCTCGATTGAAGTCGATGAAAAACGCGAGCGTGCAGACATCATCTTGCATCGTCCGCCGCTCAACGTCATTTCGATGCACGCACGCGACCAGTTGCGCGCGGTGTTCGAAGCGCTCGACGAAGATGACCGCGTGCGCGTGATCGTCGTCCGCGCCATCGGCGAACATTTTTCAAGCGGTGGCGACATCAAGGGTTTCCTCGAGGCATCGCCGGAAACTGTGTCGAAACTGGCGTGGAATATCGCGTCGCCCGCTCGCTGCTCGAAGCCGGTGATTGCGGCGAATCGCGGCTTCTGCTTTGGCGTGGGTTTCGAATTATCGCTCGCTTGTGACTTCCGCATTGCAACCGACACGACCTTCTACGCGCTGCCGGAGCAGAAGCTCGGCCAGATCCCGGGCTCGGGCGGATCGGCGCGCCTGCAACAGATGGTGGGGATTGGCAGGACCAAGGATATTGTGATGCGCTCGCGCCGGATTCCGGGCAAGCAGGCATACGAATGGGGCATCGCGGTGGAGTGCGTAGCCGACGCGCAACTGGAAGCCACGACCGATGCACTCGTCGATGAACTGCGCGCGTTCTCGCCGCTCGCACAACGCACGGCCAAGAAGCTGCTGAACGATACGGAAGATGCGCCGCTCTCGATTGCTATCGAACTTGAAGGGCACAGCTATAGCCGGCTGCGGACATCGGACGATTTCCGTGAAGGCGTGGAAGCGTTTCATGGCAAACGCAAGCCGGTGTTTCGCGGTAGCTGAAGCTTGCATCACACCGCATGGTGAGAATTCCAACGAGAGCACGAGGGTCTGACGTGCCAAAAACAGGGTGCCATTCGAGAGAAGACACCGTGACCTTCAAGGAGACAACAATGTCCGTAGCAGCACAGGAAAGCGCCGTTGCGCCCGTAGTCAACACGCGACAGGTAATGGGCGCAGTCGTGGCCTCATGCCTCGGTTGGGCACTCGATCTGTTCGATCTGTTCGTGCTGCTGTATGTGGCTCCTGTGGTTGGCCGGCTGTTCTTTCCGTCTGAACATGCGATGCTTTCGCTGGCAGCGGTCTACGCGTCATTCGCGGTGACCCTGCTGATGCGCCCGCTCGGCTCCGCGTGGTTCGGTTCCTACGCGGACCGGCACGGCCGCAAGGGCGCGATGATTCTCGCGGTCGTCGGCGTGGGGATATCGACCGCGCTTTTCGGTGTCTTGCCTACTGTTGCACAGGTCGGCCTGGTAGCGCCAATCCTGTTCCTCGCGTTGCGGCTGGTGCAAGGCGTGTTCGTCGGCGGAGTGGTCGCGTCCACGCATACCATCGGCACGGAATCGGTGGCGCCGAAGTATCGCGGCGCGGTGTCCGGGTTGATCGGCGGTGGTGGTGCGGGCCTGGGCGCCTTGCTTGCTTCTATCGTGTACCTGACCATGTCGTCGATCTTTCCCGGCGCGCTCTTCGACGTATGGGGCTGGCGTTGCATGTTCTTCACCGGCATCATCAGTTCGGTGCTTGGCCTGTTCGTGTTCAATAGCCTCGAAGAGTCGCCGTTGTGGAAAAAGCTGGCGGCAGATAAGGCCGCGAAGGCCGCAGCGCGCGATATCTCCGCGCCGGTGGAAGTCATCCGATCGCCGATCAAGACGCTATTTTCGCGGGACTATCGCAGCATCCTGTTCGTCAACCTGTTGCTTACGATTGGCGGCGGCAGCGGTTATTACCTGACCTCGGGCTACCTGCCGACCTTCCTCAAGGTGGTCAGCCACGTGCCCAACGGCGCGGCCGCTGCCATCCTGATGATCGCGAGCGTCGGGGTACTCGTGGCGTCGGTGGCGGCGGGGCACCTGAGCACGGTCATCGGCCGCAAGACGGCGTTCATCTGGATGGGGCTGGTGCGCCTGGTCGCGCTGCCCGCGTTGTTCCTGCTGTTGCCCAGCGCGCAAAGCATCACCATGATCGGCGTCTACGCGGTCGTGTTGAGCGCACTCGGCAGCGCGGGTTATGCGCCTATCCTGATCTTCCTGAACGAGCGTTTCCCGACCGCGATTCGTGCGACCGGAACGGGGCTGTCCTGGAATATCGGCTTTGCGATCGGCGGCATGATGCCGACCGCCGTCTCGCTGGTGGCGAAGGACCCGAGCGAGTTGCCGATGACACTGGCGATCTTCGTCGGCGTGATCAGCGTGATCTTTCTCGCGGGTGCGTTCATCGTGCCGGAGACACTGGGCAAGCTCGAGAATCGTTCAGCGCAGGCGGGCTGATGTCTCTCGAATTGGCGTTGCGATCTATGACGCTGTGGCTGTCGTGGTCACGCGACGTATGTTGTCCGTGATGATTTCGATGAGCGCGTTCGTCGCGGCGCCGAGTGGCCGCTTCGGGTGACTCACGCACACGATATGCCGCACGATTCCCGGAGAGGCAATGCGGTAAGCGCGCAGCAGGCCGTCATCCACTTTTCGCTGGACGACAACACGCGGCAGGATGGTCGCCACGTTGCTCTGTTCGACGAACTGCACAATCGTATTCAGCAGATCGATTTCAAACTTCGGCTTGATCACAATGTCCGCGTTGAGAAGCGCGGCATCCAGCACGCCGCGCAGGCCGTTGCGACGGGTGGGCAGCACGAGTTCGAGATCGCCTATTTCAGCCAGGTCGATCGCCTCGGGCATTGGTCGTCCGTGGATAACGCTGGTCACCAGGACCATCTCTTCGTCGAGCAGGGAGCGCGTGTCGAGCGAGAGACGTCCGCGCGGCTTGTTGATGACCGCGGCATCCAGACGCCCGGCCTCGACCGCATCGATCAATTGCGCGCTGAAGCCGTCCGCCACCGACACTTCCACTTGCGGGAACAGCGCGTTGAAGGTGGCGAGCGATTCGGGCAGCACGCTCTCCGCTTCAGACGACACCATACCGAGCGCCACGCGCCCGGTGACGATCACGTCGCTGCGGCTCAGTTGTTCGCGCGCGTGTTCAATATCGCGAATGATCGGTACATATAGCCGATACATCAGGCGTGCGGCGTCAGTCGGCGTCATGCCGTGTGGCCCGCGCTCGAACAAAAGCTGGTTGAGCTCTGCCTCGAGCTTCGATATCTGCATGCTGAGCGCCGGCTGCACAATGTTGAGCCGCTTTGCCGCGCGCGTGACCGAGCCATCTTCGAACAGCGCGATGAAATAGTGAATCTGCTTCAGGTCCATGAACGGCGGCGCGTTATTCGCGTGATCCAAAGGACGAATGAGACCACAAGCATCCCTCCTATGCCAGCGTGTTCTGGCTTTCAGGAAGGTTTTGTCCCCTTCTTCTCAGCCAGTGGCGCGGAACACTACTTGCTGCATTGCTCGGTTTCCCCCAACGCGGAAACCAACGTCCATGAAGCCCTATATTGTTTGCCACATGATGTCTTCCGTCGATGGCCGCAGCCTCACCGACGGCTGGCATCTCGACTTTGCGTCGGACCTCTACGAGAACACGGCCGGCACCTTTGAAGCCGATGGCTGGATTTGCGGCCGCGTCACGATGCAGGAAATTGCGCACGGAGAAGGTTATCCGAAGGGCCTCGCGAAGCAGCCAGTTCCTCGCACAAACCATTTCGCCCAACGCGGCGCGGATCAATACGCCATTTCCATTGATCCGAAGGGACTGGTTGAATGGAAGTCGAGTACCGCGCTGGAATCGCACGTGATCGAAGTGGTGACGGAGCAGGTTTCCGACGACTTCCTCGCCTATCTTCAGTCGATTGGCGTTTCATATGTTTTCGGCGGTAAGACCGACATCGACCTGGCCGATGTAGTCAATACGCTTGGACGCGAGCTGGGCGTGAAGAAGCTGATCGTGGAAGGCGGCTCGCACGTGAGCGGCGCGTTCGTGGACGCCGGTCTGGTGGATGAGGTGAGCGTGCTGATCCTGCCGCTCGTGGATGGCCGCAGCGAACATCCGTCGTCATTCGAAGTTCCAATGGACGCATGGAAAAGTCCGGCGTATCTGACCCTTGCATCGGTCGAGCAAGTCGCTCCCGACGCGGTCTGGCTTCGCTATACGCGCAAAACGAACTGAAGAGAAAAGGGCAAGAGTTGGGACTCGGGATTACCCCTATCGGCAATAGTGGATTGCTTGCATATCGTCTTTTTACGAAATATAGTTCGTTTCATCGCGATTCTACTTAAAGCCGTTTTTCATGGATATCGACGCCATTCACAAGGCCCTGGCCAATCCGGTCCGCCGCGAGATTCTCGCGTGGCTCAAGGAGCCAGAGATCTACTTCCCGGAGCAGCAGTTTCCGCTCGTGAATGGCGTATGCGCCGGTCAGATCGACGCGCGCTGCGATATGTCTCAATCCACTGTGTCGGCTCACCTGGGCACGCTTCACAAAGCGGGTTTGGTGACCTCCAAGCGGGTGGGGCAGTGGATATTTTTCAGGCGCGACGAAGCGGTCATTCAGGCGTTTCTCGATCAGCTTCATAACGGGCTCTGACGGCCTCTAACGCGTCAACTTGTTCACCGTGTTCTGGTTGCTGGTTCTCATTACAACCTATTTAGGAATGCTTTCAAAATGCCGAATCTTTTCGACCCACTCAAAGTTGGTGCCTTTAATCTTCGTAACCGCGTCATCATGGCGCCGCTCACGCGTCAGCGCGCAGGTGTTGAACGTGTGCCCAACGCGTTGATGGCGCAGTACTACGCTGATCGCGCCGGAGCCGGCATGATCCTGAGCGAAGCCACTTCGGTCACGCCCCAGGGCGTGGGTTACGCTGAAACGCCGGGAATCTGGTCGGACGAGCAGGTCGAAGGCTGGAAGCTCGTGACGAAAGCGGTCCACGACGCAGGCGGCACGATCCTGCTGCAACTGTGGCACGTCGGCCGGATCTCGGACCCGATCTTCCTCAACGGCGACCTGCCCGTAGCGCCGAGCGCAATCGCGGCGCAAGGCAATGTGAGCCTTGTGCGGCCGCAGCGCGCATTCGTGACGCCGCGCGCACTCGAACTCGACGAGATTCAAGGGGTGGTTGCAGCATTCCGCAAGGGTGCCGAGAACGCGAAGCTTGCCGGTTTCGATGGCGTTGAAGTGCACGGCGCGAACGGTTATCTGCTCGACCAGTTCCTCCAGGACAGCACGAACCAACGCACGGACATCTACGGTGGCTCGATCGAAAATCGCGCACGCCTGCTGCTCGAAGTGGTCGACGCGGCTATTAACGTGTGGGGCGCTGACCGCGTTGGCATGCACCTCGCACCGCGCGCCGATTCGCACAGCATGGGCGACAGTAATCGCGCCGCTACCTTCGGTTACGTTGCACGTGAGTTGGGCAAGCGCAAGATCGCCTTCATTGCCGCACGTGAACGTGTGGGCGAAGACTCGATCGGACCTCAGTTGAAGCGCGACTTCGGAGGCGTTTATATCGCTAACGAGAAGTTCACCAAGGAAAGCGCTCAGGCAGCGCTCGACCGTGGTGACGCCGATGCCGTCGCGTGGGGGCAGTTGTTCATCGCCAACCCTGACCTCGTGAAACGCTTCGAAAGCGACGCCGCGTTGAATGCGCCGATCCCCGAGACGTTCTACGCTCGCGGTACCGAAGGGTACACGGACTATCCGACACTCGAGACCATGGACTAAGCGTTTCGGTTTTGGCTTGCCGCAGCCGGTGACTCTTACGGAGTCACCGGCTGTTTTTTTACCGGGTTCGCCATCGGATGAAAGCTCAGGACAAGCAGGCCTGTAGGTATCTCGACGTATGGCCGGTTTTGCCCCCCTTCACCACGTCTTCCGGCGTGCCGCTGACGATCACCTTGCCGCCTTCCTCACCCGCGCCGGGGCCCATGTCGATGACCCAGTCACTTTGGGCCGCCACCCGCATGTCGTGCTCGACGACAATCACGGTGTTGCCTGCATCGACCAGCCCTTGCAATTGAATCAACAAGCGGTCGCTGTCCGTGGAATGCAACCCGGTCGTGGGCTCATCCAGGATGTAAAGGGTCTCGCCTCGATGCGCTCGCTGAAGTTCGGTCGCCAGCTTGATTCGCTGCGCCTCGCCACCGGACAGTTCAGTGGCCGGTTGGCCCAGGCGTAAATAACCCAGTCCGATGTCCTTGAGCACAGTCAACGCGCGCATGATCTGCGGTTCTTCGGCAAAGAACGCGTATGCGGTGTCCACGGTCATTCGCAGCACGTCCGAAATATTCTTTCCCTGCCACTCGATCTCCAGCGTCTCCGGGTTGTAGCGCGTTCCTGCGCACGTTGAACACGGTGCATACACGCTCGGCATGAACAGCAATTCGACACTCACGAAGCCCTCGCCCTCGCACGTCGGACATCGGCCCTTCGCAACATTGAACGAGAACCGGCCCGCGTCATAACGGCGACGACGCGCCGCGGGCGTCTCCGCAAACAACTTGCGCACGTGATCGAAAAGGCCCGTGTAGGTCGCAAGATTCGAACGCGGTGTCCGTCCGATCGGCTTCTGATCGACGCGAACCAGTCGCCGGATTCTCTCCATCCCGGCCGTTATCTCACCGCCGGTCGGGATGTCCTCTGCATCCAGCAGCGGATCGCGCTCTTCATCCGTTTCTGCTGCGATCGGGCGGCCAAGCCGTTGCGCGACCAACTCGGGCAGCGCCTGGCTGACGAGACTGGATTTGCCCGAGCCGGAGACGCCTGTGACCGTCGTGAAGCAGCCGAGCGGGAAAGCGACCTCGAGATTGTGCAAGTTATTACGCGTCACCTTCTCGAGCCGCAGCCAGTCCGCTGGCGTGCGCTTCGAACGCGAAGCCGGCCGGTAATCGCCAAACAGATGCAGCCGCGTTTGCGATTCCTCGATGTCCGCCAGACCGGCCGGCGGTCCGCTATATACAATCTGTCCGCCCGCCGTGCCCGCGGCCGGTCCCACATCCACCAGCCAGTCCGCCCGGCGCATCATCTCCAGATCATGCTCGACCACGAACAGGGAATTGCCCGCGGCCTTCAGGCGCCGCAACGCGCTGAACAACGCTTCGCCATCGGCGGGGTGAAGGCCGGCGGAAGGTTCATCGAGGACATAGATGACCCCGAACAACTGCGATGCGAGTTGCGTCGCCAGCCGTAGCCGTTGCAATTCGCCCGACGACAAGGTCGGCGTGCCCCGGTCCAGTGCCAGATACCCCAGGCCGAGATCGATCAGCGTAGTCAGGCGTTCGAGCAGCTCGTTGGCAATCCGCTGGGCCGCAACCTGCTTCTCCCTGGATTGATTCGTAGTCCGTCTGATATCGGGAGAGGCCTTGTGTTCCGAGCCACCGGACGCGACCCGTCGCGCAACCGCTGCCCGCATCTCGTCTTTGCTCAATATCTCGCCGGATGATGCCGCTGCGGATATCGATATGTTCGCGCCCTCCGGTGCTTCACCGCGAGCAACAGGCCGCAAGACATCGGCGACCCGGGCGAGCGGCATCTGCGATAACTCGCCTATATCAAGTCCCGCGAACGTCACGGACAGCGCCTCGGGCTTCAATCGCTTGCCACCGCACGACGGGCATGCACTGCTCACCATGAAACGCGATACGCGCTTCTTCATCAACGCGCTTTGCGTGTTGGCGAATGTGTGCAGCACATAGCGTCGCGCGCCTGTAAACGTGCCCTGGTAGCTCGGTTCCGCGTGGCGCTTGAGCGCCGCGCGCGTTTCTTGCGGTGTCATGCCGGCATACACGGGAGCGGTCGGTGTCTCGTCCGTGAACAGGATCCAGTCGCGGTCTTTCTTCGGCAAGTCGCGCCACGGCTTATCGACATCGAACCCCAGCGTGACCAGGATGTCGCGCAGGTTCTGACCATGCCATGCCGGCGGCCACGCAGCGACTGCGCGCTCACGGATAGTCAGCGAGTCGTCGAGCACCATCGATTGCTCGGTCACCTCGTAGACGCGTCCCAGACCGTGACACGTGGGACACGCTCCTTGCACGGTGTTCGGCGAGAAATCCTCGGCGAACAGCATGGGCTGTTTCGCCGGGTAGGTGCCGGTGCGCGAGTACAGCATGCGCACGAGGCTGGACAGCGTGGTCACGCTGCCCACCGACGAGCGTGCATTGGGCGTACCGCGTTGCTGCTGCAGAGCGACAGCGGGCGGCAAGCCCTCGATGGAATCCACTTCCGGAACACCGACCTGATCGATGAGGCGACGCGCATAGGGCGCGACCGATTCGAAATAACGGCGCTGCGCCTCGGCATAGAGCGTACCGAACGCTAGTGACGACTTGCCCGATCCCGAGACGCCGGTAAAGACGACGAGCGCGTCGCGTGGGATGTCAACATCGATGTTGCGCAGGTTGTGCTCGCGGGCGCCCCTGACCCGCACGAAGCCGGTCCGGGAAGGATGGGGTGATGTGTCTTCGGGCTGCTTGTTTCGAGTTGGCATGCGCATTAAGCCGTTGTGTGGTTCAGTTTGCGAGCGTGGCATCCAGCGTATGTCCGGACACCATGAGGAAACCGCTTGCCGCTTTGCCGGGCAGATTATGGACAGTTTAAGTGGCTTGCGAAGCTTAGCGGCCCGCAAGTGGTAAGTAAGTGGTAAGCAAGTAGCTCGAGAGCGGCTATTGATCCCGCATGGCACATGCCCGCGTATGCGGCGCACTGATAGGCGGGATATTTACCTGCACTTGTCGAATGGTTAAAGAACCCCCGATTAAATTGAGTAGCAAGTCTGTTATGTTTCTGTTCGGGATGTAAAAATCACCCGCGACTCTGACTTTTTATTGCGATCGGTAACGCCGGTGATGGATCGCAGCTATTTAAACGCTTGTGATGAAATCGCTCGCTGCCGTTGCCAGCAAAAAAGCTGCGACGGCAAGCCCCATGGGAAAACATCCACCGACATCTACCGACATCCCACCCATTACGCCTGAGGGTTTCTCCCCCAGGACTATTAATTCGCAGGCTTCGCGGAGGAAGTCTGGATTATTTCATTACCCAAAATTATCCTGCCCATAATGCATAAGCCAGGTCGCGCATTGACTTCCAGCCCAGTTACGAATATCAGTTCAGGAGGTGCAGTTTAGTATCCTGATAAGTATCTGCAATCAAAGACGCATAGCCTGAAAATTCATTGCCGCTTTTATCCCGAAGGGACTGACGTTTCCCGGGGAACGTCGCTCTTTCAAGCAGTCGATCATTTCTGGAGGTGTTGGATGGCAAAATCTACAAAGGCGGGCTCGCAGGAACAATCCAAGATCGCGGCGCTCAGCCCGTTCGAACTCAAGGACGAATTGATCAAGGCCGCGGGCGGCGGCGCGGTCGAGCGTCCCGCCAACGCGGCCATGCTCAACGCAGGCCGGGGCAATCCCAACTTCCTCGCCACTGTTCCTCGCCACGGCTTCTGGCAACTTGGCCTTTTCGCCATGCGCGAGTCGGAGCGCTCGTTCGCCCACATGCCCGAAGGGCTGGGCGGCTTTCCGAAGCGCGAGGGGCTGGAAGAGCGCTTTGAAATCTTTGCACGCGACAACAAGGGCGTTCCTGGCATCGACTTCCTGCGTGGCGTGCTGTCATATGTGCGCGACCAGCTCGGTCTTAACGGCAGCGAATTCCTGTACGAAATGTGCGAGGGGATTCTTGCGTCGAACTATCCGGTGCCGGACCGGATGCTGAAGTTGTCGGAGGTGATTGTTGCGCAGTACCTGAAGAAGGAAATGATCGGCAGGCATCCCTTCGTTGGCGACTTCGATATCTTCGCGACCGAAGGCGGCACCGCCGCCATGACCTACATCTTCAACACGATGCGCGAGAATCACCTGATCAAGCCGGGCGACACTATCGCGCTAGGCTCGCCCATCTTTACGCCCTACATAGAGATCCCGACGCTCAACGATTACCAGTTGAACGTGGTCAATCTCGACGCCGACGTGGAACTCGGCTGGCAGTACTCGAAGAAGGAGCTCGACAAGCTGCGCGATCCGAAGGTGAAGGCGTTCTTCCTCGTGAATCCGAGCAATCCGCCTTCCGTCAAGATGAATACCGAGAGCCTGGAGTACATCGCGGAGATCGTGAAAGAACGGCCGGACCTGATCCTGCTGACCGATGACGTGTACGGCACTTTCGCCGATGACTTCGTCTCGCTGTTCGCGCTGTGTCCGAAGAACACCATCCTCGTGTATTCGTACTCGAAGTACTTCGGCGCGACCGGCTGGCGGCTCGGCACGATCGCCATGCACCGCGAGAACGTGATCGACGAACTGATCCGCAAGCTGCCGAAGGAACAGCGCAAGGAATTGCATGAGCGCTATGAGTCGATCACCACCGAGCCGGAGAACCTGAAGTTCATCGACCGCCTGGTGGCCGACAGCCGTACCGTCGCGCTGAACCACACGGCGGGGCTCTCCACGCCGCAGCAAGTGCAGATGGTGCTGTTCTCGCTCTTCGCGCTGATGGATACGCCTGAGGCCTACAAGAACGCGCTCAAGCGGCTGATTCGAGGCCGCAAAGAGGCGTTGTACAGGGAGATAGGAATATCGTTCGACGACAGCGACGTGAACCAGGTCGATTACTACACCATCATCGACCTCGAGTTCCTCGGCAATCGTGCGTATGGGCCGGAGTTCGTCACGTGGCTCTTCGAAAACACCGAGCCCTCCGAGCTGTTGTTCCGGCTTGCGAAGGAAGCGCGCGTCGTGCTCTTGCCGGGACGCGGCTTCGGCACGCAACACCCGTCGGGCCGTGTGTCGCTTGCGAACCTTAACGAGAGCGACTACAAGGCAATCGGCCGCGCGATGCGCAAGCTGATGGAGGAATACGTCGAGCGCTATAACGCAGCCACGGGCAAGTCGCTCGATAAACACAAGGTGCTGTGATAGTTATTCGACGCCTGGTGCTTCAGACGTCGAATGAAAAACGGGCCGCTGGGAATGAAGAGATCCCAGCGGCCCGTTTTAACTACTCAAGCCTGCTTTAGAACTTGTGGCGCGGTTTAGAACTTGTGGCGAATACCCACGCGTGCAGCTATCTGTTCATTCGAACCGCCGCCCGACGTGCCGAAGTAGCTCGTGCTCGAACCGATCTGCGCTTGCACAGGGGTGTTGCCATTCGAACCCGACGCGTGTTGATAGATACCCAGCACGTAGACATCGGTACGCTTGCTCAGCGCATAGTCCACGCTTGCGTCCACCTGGTTCCACTTGCCTTTCGCGGCATCGGTGAGCTTCATGTACGTGTAGCCGAGGCCGCCGGTAAGAGCCGGCGTGAACGCATACTTGCCGCCGATTTCATACGCGTTGAACTTCGACGTCGCGCCCGTGATGGATTCAAAGCGCGTATTGGTCCAGAGACCAAACACCGTTGCAGCATCAAACTTGTAGCTGGCGCCAACACCGTACGTGCGCAGGTCCTTCGAACCGCCCGTCGCAACGTTCGCAATGCTCGTGCTGAACGCCGGCGTTGACGAGCCCGGGTAGTGGATGTCCGTGTAAGCCGCGCCAATACCGAACGGGCCGCCGGCGTAGTTCACGCCGAAGCTGTAGGCGCGCGACGAACCTTGCGTTGTGACGCCTGCGGTCGTGGTCGTGGGCGAACCTTCGAACGCGCCGGCCTGGTTCGAGAAACCGTACAAGCCGCCAAACGTCACGCCGTGAAAGTTGGCGCTGCTGAACTTGATCGAGTTGTTGATGCGGCTCGACGTGAGCTGGTCGACGTCGTTGATGTGATACGCGTAGTTGCCTGCAACCGTCTGGCCGCCGATGGAATACGAACCGCCGAGGTAATCGGTCGAGAACGTGTATTGCCGGCCGAGGGTCACCGAGCCGATATCCGACTTCGAAATCCCTACATACGCTTGCCGGCCGAATTCCGCACCGCCCTGGCCGAGCGTGCCATTGCCGCTGTTGAAGCCGCTCTCCAATGTGAAGATCGCCTTCAGGCCGCCGCCCAGGTCTTCAGCACCGCGCAGACCCCAACGGCTGCCTTGTGCCACGCCATCGTCATACTTGAAGTTCTTCGAGCTGCCGGTGCCGGCAGCGCTGTGGTTCACATAGCTGATACCGGCGTCGATGAGGCCGTATAGCGTGACGCTGCTTTGAGCTTGAGCGGAAGGTGCCGATGCAGCGAATGCCGCCATTGCAGCAGTGGCGAGCAGTGTTTTACGGTTCAAAACGTTCTCCCTAAGCGTGGGTGTGAGTAAGTTGATGCAAAAAAGTGATGCGCGGCATCGGACTCTGACGGTCCGTAGCTCGCGACGGGCGGACTTTAGCGAAGGCGTGTGTAAGGTAGATGACAGTTGTTTTTAAGCGACGGCTACAGAAAAAATACTTCCGGTAAGCCTCAGGAATGGTTGCCTGGCGAGTAAACGGCTAACGAATCGACCCACGAAAAACTGGGCGTCGAACGGCTTGGGCTGGTATTCGGGGAGGGCGCTAAAGCGCGCTTTAGCGACGCGTCGCGCTATGCTGGCGGCTCTTCTTCAAGCCAGGAACGAAGCGATGACAGAGAGCGTGATTGCGGAACTGGAAGGGCGATTGCGGGAAGCCATGCTTTCATCGGACGTGGATGTGCTCGACGCGCTGCTAGCCGACGACCTCACGTTCGTCGATGCAACAGGCAAGGTGAGGAGCCAGCCGACGACTTGAACGCGCATCGCCATGGGATACAGCGGATCGAGCGGCTGGAGATCAAGGAACAGACGGTGCGCGTGTACGACAAGAGCGCGGTGACGCTCACGCATGCAGCGCTGAGCGGCCAATTCGGCGGGGTGCCGCTCTCGGCCAACCTGCGCTATACCCGCATGTGGGTGGAGACGCAGAGCGGCTGGCGAATCGCCGCCGCTCACTGCAGCGTGCTAGCTTTTTGAGGCAGGCTCGGCGGTCGCCGACGCAGTAATCGGCTTCGCCGGTCGCCCGGCTACGTCCGCCGCAGTCACTGCGCTTGTAATCTGCGACCTGACGGCTTCCAAATTCGCGGCGCTCGCGGGCTTGGACAGCACGGCTGCCGGAATCACGCTGCTTGCCGGCTTGGAGCCAGAGGCCGCAGCAGGAATCACGGTGCTTGCCGCCTTCGACCCGACGGCCGCAGGAATCGTTGAGCTGGCCGGCTGCGATTCATCCACGGCAGTCCGCCCGCCGTCAGCAAAGAACGTTTGTTCAGCGGCCTTGTTCAACACCAGGATGCTGATGCGCCGGTTGGTCGGTTCGTCGGCGACTGCCTTGTTGAGCGGCAATACATCGGCCAGTCCGCGCACTTGCAGGATCTTGCCTTCATTCATCCCGCCTGCTATCAACGCGCGGCGTGCAGCGTTTGCCCGTTCGCTCGACAACTCCCAGTTCGAATAACCTGCCTGACCGCCCGAGTACGGCACGGCGTCCGTGTGTCCGGCGATCGACACGCGGTTATCCACGTCGTTCAGCGAGGAGCCGATCTGCTCGAGGATGGTCACCACGTACGATTCCAGCTTCGCGCTGCCTGAAGGGAACATCGGCCGCTTGAGTGAGTCGACGATCTCGATGCGCAACCCTTCGCTCGTGATGTCAATGCGAATCTGATCCTTGTACGCGGCAAGCGCCGGCGTGCGTTCGATCAATGCGCTGAGCTTCTGCTTGAGTTGCTTCAGGCGCTGTGCGTCGTCCTTCGCGGCCGCTTCCGCGGCCGCGCGCACGGTCGTCTTCGGCAGCGGCTGGGTCTGGCTCTTGGTCGCCTCTCCCGGACGTGAACTGGAGAGATCGCGTCCGCCGCCTTGGATCACACTCGAGCGTGCGGCGCCGCTGCCGTCCTTGCCGCCGAAGACCGTCGACAGTGGCGCGTTGAAATAGTCTTCAATCCCCTGCTTGTCGTACTTCGAGGTCGAGCCGAGCAGCCACATGAGCAGGAAGAACGCCATCATGGCCGTGACGAAGTCCGCGTAGGCAATCTTCCATGCGCCGCCATGATGGCCGCCGTGTCCGGATTTCTTCTTGCGTTTCACTACAACGGTCGGCGAAAGCACCGACTGCATGGGGTCGCGAGAGGAGTTGTCAGCCATGAGCGAACCTCTTGATGATCTGCACGATCTGCGTGGTGCGGGTGAAGCGCGCCGGGCGCGACAGGCTCGTCATGCTGATTTCGTTTGCTTGGTGGCCCGGACGGCGTCGTCGAGTTCCTTGAAGGTCGGACGATCCGCGGTGAACAACACCTTGCGCCCGAACTCGACAGCAATCGCCGGTGCGTAGCCGTTCATCGACGCGAGCAGTACGGACTTCACGCACTGGAATGGCTTGGCTTCGGCCTGTCCTTTTGCAGCCAGCAGATCGGCCAGCGGCCCGAAGAAACCATACGAGAGCAGGATGCCGAGGAACGTGCCGACCAGCGCGCCTGCGATCATTTCGCCGAGAATTGCTGGCGCTGCACCCACCGAGCCCATCGTATGCACGACACCCATTACGGCCGCGACAATACCGAACGCGGGCAGGCCGTCGGCCATCTTCTGGATTGCGCCGCCTGCCAACGATGTCTCCGCGTGATGCGTCTCGAGTTCTTCGTCCATCAGGTCCTGCATCTCGAGCGCATTGATGTTGCCGCTCGACATCATGCGCAAGTAGTCGACGATGAATTCCAGCAGATGATGATCGTTCAGCACGTGTTCGTACTTCTTGAACGTAGGGCTGTTCTCCGGCGCTTCCACGTCGACCTCGAGCGCCATCATGCCTTCCTTGCGGGCCTTCTGAAGCAGCTCGTACAGCAGCGCGATGAGCTGCACGTACTTTTCCTTCGAGTAGCCTCCCGACTTGAACGCGCTCGGGATGACCTTGAGGGTCTTCTTGAGCGTCGTCACCGGATTGGATACGACAAACGCACCCATGGCCGCGCCAAAGATGCACAACAACTCGAAGGGCTGGAACAGCGCGGCCAGATGACCGCCTACGCCCAGGAAACTGCCGATCACCGACCCGATGACCACGACCCAGCCAATGACAACAAACATGCTCTCTCCGCTTGATTTTGTTGGGCTTCGTTTGAATAAAGCTGTCCTAGACCTTAACGGCAAGCGGGGCGGCAGATTTAGGGTAGGACGAAGGTATCTTTTCTCCTGAGGCTTACTTAAGACGGCAAAAGTTACTTTGGCAGAGATTGTTGCGAGGATCGAAGCGATGTGATTTATTGAAGGGGGCTACGAGAATTAGCTGGTTCGAAGGCCATCCGCATAACGGCTGAAGACAGCCTTGCCGGTTAATCATCAGATGATTCACAAGGAGCGAACAGCGCGGGGAACGTTTTATGCGTGCCCTAGCCCGACCTCCATTACTACAGGCGAACCCTGGCGATGATTCAAACTTTCGAGCAAACCATCGATGGCAAGTCGGAGCAGTTCTGCGCAACCATCGCAGACGGCGGCAGTCCGCAACGCGTCATCATCAGCCGGGCGGATTCGGCAAAGTCGCTGGTGATTGTCGAGGCTTCAGGGATCATCGGCGCGATCAAAGCTGAGATCGAAGCGCCGGAAACGTTTGTCGCTGAAGCCGTGCGCAAGGCACAGCAGGAAGGGTTGATTGAACGAGCGCTTGCATCGGGCGAAATCCTGACAACGACCCTTTGATTTGCGCTTCATCGGCCAGAAAAGGCCAGAAAACCCAGCCCGAAAAAATGCCCGCCTGCTAAACACCGGCGGGCATTTTTCTGCTGATCCGGGAGTGCAAAATCAAAGACGCGGCGTACCGTTGTTCGGATCTGCAGGCACCAGCGGTGTCGCTGAATCCGGACCATCGGGGGAGTCGGGATCGTCCGGAGGCGGCGGCAAGTCGGGATCGAGCAGCTCATCGGGATCGGGTTCAATCGGCAGGTAGGTGGGGTCCGGCGGCGGCGTGGACATGTCCTGTTCCTCACTAGCGGTCGGCGGACCGCGCGTTGCACGAGAAGTGCGTGTATCAAACGAGATCAAACGAGACGCAACGAGCGTTCCCGGCGCCCTTAGCGTGCTTGCGTCACGCTCAGTGGCGCGCCCCCGTGCCACATTTAACCGCGCATTTAACCGATATGGCCTCCGGTGCTGCATCGTCCTTTGCACGCTTGCTCTCGACCGCCCGCCACGCGAGGACGGCGGCGAATAGCAACAACGCCACTGATACCCCCGCCGACGCCTTTACACCTATCACGATCTGCGCGCTTTCCGCCATGGCTGAGTGACTCGCCAGCGCGCCGAACGCGGCGACGCCTATCGCGCCGCCTGCTTGCCGCGCGGTGTTCAGCACAGCCGACGCCGTGCCTGCCCGATCCGGCGCAACCGTGCCCAACACGGCGGTTGTCATCGCGGGAACGGCGAGGCCCATGCCCGTCGGAATCAGCAAGAAGGGCAGCAGCAATGCAAGCACGGGCGTAGACGCATTGACGAAAAGAAGCGCGGCGAAACCGGCTGCATCGATCAATGCGCCAACAATCATCGGCAAGCGCGAGCCGAAGCGCGCGACGACTACGCCACTCGCGAGATTCGACAACAGGAACCCCCCGGTGAGCGGCAGGAACGCGAGCCCGGCTTCCAAAGGGCTATGGCCAAGCACGCGCTGCAGGTACAGGCTCAGCACGAACACCATGCCGTAATACGTGAGGTTCACGCAGATGCCGAACACCGTGGCCGAATTAAACGTGCGGTCCCGAAACAACGCGGGAGGCAGCATGGGGGCTGATGCGCGCCGTTCGACCAGCACAAGCGCCACGGCCGCGAGCAGGGCCACGGCAATTCCGCCGATCACCAGCGGGTGCGCGAGGCCCAACGGCCGGAGTTCGATCATCGCGCCGACGAAGCCGGTCAGCGCAACGGTCGCGAGGATTTGCCCGGGCAAGTCGATACCGCGCGCTTGCACTTGTTGTTCCGGTTTTTTATCGGCGATCCACACATAGGTCGCCACGATGCCGGCGACGCATAGCGGCACGTTGACCCAGAAAATGCTGCGCCAGCCGAACGCGGCGATCAGCAGGCCGCCTACGATCGGGCCTGCGGCAATCGACACTCCGCCCGCCGCCGTCCACAAGCCCACGGCACGCGCACGCAGCCCGTCGTCGTGACCGCAAGCCTGGTTGAGCAGTACCAGGGAGTTGGGCAGCATGGCGGCGGCGCCTATGCCCTGCAATGCCCGTGCAGCGACCAGTTGGGTCGCGTCCATCGCAAATCCGCAAGCGGCCGAAGCCACCCCGAACAGCATCAGGCCCGCGACGAACAAACGGCGTGCGCCGAAACGGTCGCCTAGCACGCCTGCCGAGAGCATCAGCGCGGCGAAGGCGAGCGCGTAAGCGTCCACGGTCCACTGCAGGCCCGCCACGCTCGCGTGCAGGTCGCGTCCGATGCTGGCGAGCGCCACGTTGACGATCGTGACATCGAGTTGGGAGACCACGAAACCCATGCTGGCCGTGGTGACGATCAGCGCCTGGCGTGTGCTCAGCCCGGCGCGTGCGGAGGAAAGGTTCGAGTTCATGAAGACCAGCTTATCGAAGCGCAGCGTCCGACGTTTCCGTGGTTCGTGAAATATGCATGCAAGACTTTTCGCGAGTGTGCGTGTCCTTGCGCACCCATTTAAAACCACGTGGCATAGCGTTCAGGCAGCACCTGTCTGAAAGGTCGGACGCTGTTACCTATCGGCACAAACAGTGACTTCGCAAGACATATTGAAAGCATTTGTGACCGACTTGTCGCCGTAATTAAGAGTTTTCCGATGGATCAACCCGTTACCGCTGCGCAGAATTCGCGCATCTAAAGCGGTCTCGTGGAGCGTCATGAGACCTTCTTTGGTGGCTTCAATAACGTTGTTTCAGCACGTCTCGAAGTCACCGTTTGCAGGTTCACCGGTCCTGTCATCATGCGCATCGCAGTTCTTCAATCCGATCCCCAGCACCGCTTCGTCGTCTGCGCAATCATCGAGCGGCTCAACCATGTCTGCGTTCCTTTCAGCGACGGTTTGTCGATGTCGAAAGCACTGTCCCGTTCCACGGTCGACATGCTGATTCTCGACTGGAATTCCGCCGGTTTGTCCGGGCTCGATTTGCTGAAATCGATGCGCTCGGGCATCGGCGAGCGCGTGCCCGTGATGTTCGCCACGGCGCATGGCGGCGAGAGCAACATAGTGCGTGCGCTGACCGCGGGTGCGGACGACTTCGTCACGCATCCCGTGCGTTCCGCCGAGTTCGGTGCACGCGTGCAAGCACTGCTCAGGCGCGCCTATCCGGCAAAAACCGCCGCTATCACGGAGCTGGGCCCGTATCGCTTTGATTCACGCCAGCAAACCGTCACCGTATGGGGCAAACCCGTGCAACTGAGCGGCACGCAATTCCGGCTGGCGTTGCTGTTCTTCTCGAACATCGGGCGGGTGTTGTCTCGCGATCATATTTTCGCCATGGTCTGGGGACGCGAGTTTCGCGAGTCCACGCGAACCATCGACAGCCATGTTTCGCGCTTGAGGCTTGCACTGATGATCGAGCCGATCAATCACTTCCGCTTGCAGCCGGTGTACAAGAGCGGCTATCGGCTATTGCATCTTTATGGCGACACCGTCGAGGAATCGCGCGCGTGTGAGGAAACCACGGTTTGAGGCATGCGTGGCGTCCAGGTTAAAAAAACCGTCGCGAGACGGTTTTTTTATGCGCACCGTCAGCCGTTTCCGTCAAACAGACCAGATCGTCAATTTGCCGATGTCCACCGAGAACCGATGGGATGTGCCGGTCCTCAGGCGAGCGTCATCGCTGGGAATATCAAATATCACACCGGAGATTCTTAGCCGTGCGTATCGATCTCCGCGCCGCAATTCGATCCCGTCAACCGTGCCCTGGAACGCACCTTCGTCAGACGGCGTGATAGCAAGCGCAGGCAGCCGCCACATGACAGTTTGTCCCGCAGGGATGGCAGTATGACCCGCCATGTCAAGGCGTAACTCGCCGCCAAGCTCGATCCGGTTCGCCTGGATCAAGCGGCCTTGCCCGACATTGTGAAGCCCAAGCAATTCCGCCACGCGCAGTGAAGCGGGGCGCTCGAAGACATCGCTCACCGGTCCTGCCTGAAGCACACGGCCGTGCTCGATCAGCAATACTTCGTCGGCGAGCAGCGCGGCTTCATCGGGATCATGGGTGACGATCACCGTGACCGCCGATATCTCCCGTTGCAGTGCGCGCAACGATTGCTGCAGACGGCGGCGGCGTGGGGTATCGAGTGCGGCGAAGGGTTCGTCGAAGAGCAGCAACTGGCTATGCTGCGTGAGCGCGCGAGCCAGCGCCACGCGCTGCCGCTGACCGAATGAAAGTTCATGGGGCAAGCGGGCTAGCAGCGTCGAGAGGCCGAGTTGATCGACCCATTGCCGCGCGCTCGCGGCATCCGCGCTTAGCGGAAACGCTAGTTGCTGCGCGACCGTCATGTGCGGGAAAAGACCGTAGTCTTGCGGCATATAACCGATCCTGCGCTCTTCGGGCGGCAGGGCATCGAGAGGAGTTGTACCTAGCGTTACGGTAGCCGTCTGCCCGGCTTCAAGGCCCGCGATCAGGCGCAACGTCATCGATTTGCCCGACCCCGACGTGCCGATGATCGCAAGGCGCCGTGTCCGCGGCGCCCATTCAATGTCGAGATCAAAGCTGCCAAGCCGCTTTTTCAGCACGATGCTCAGGCGGCGATCGTCGTCATCCAGCATCGGATGTGCGGGGACGTTGTCGTCAGCATCATCGCCATTGACGAGTTCCTGGCTCAACGAAGCGCGGCCTTGGCGGCTGTAGATGGACAACGCTGCACACGCCACGGCAATGGCAAGCGTAGGCAACAGCAAAGGCATCATCGCCGGCAAGCCCTGGCCGCCGAACACGACATACGTATAAACCGGCAGCGAATACGGGTGATAGGCGACCATCACGGTCGCGCCGAATTCACCGAATGCGCGCAGCCAAGCCAGCGCCAGGCCGGCGCTGATTGCAGGCCATGCAACCGGCAGCGTGACGCGAAAGAAGCGGCTGCCTGCACGATGTCCCAGCGTGGCGGCCACGTCCTCGAACATGGGGTCCACCGCTGCAAATGCGGAGCGCGCCGCGATGATCAGGAATGGTGCCGCGACAAACGTTTCAGCCAGCACGATGCCGGTGAACGAGTCGGTCAGCGCGCCGCCCGTCAGTTGTCCGACCCAGCTATAGGGGCCGAGAAGAAACAGCAGCAGGACGCCGCTGGTGAGCGGCGGCAAGGCGAGCGGCAATTGCACGATAAAACCGAGCAGCGCTGCCTTGCGCGAATTTGACCGGGCAAGCAGATAACCCAGCGGCACGCCACCCAACAGAATGACGAGCGACGCGACACTCGCGCTGCCCGCCGATACGGCCACCGCCGACAGCGTGCTCGTCCAGTCCACGCCGTGCCAGTCCGCCGCGCCTACCTGCGGGATGCTCGCAAGGAAGGGCGCGCACAAATAGACTGCGAGCAGCGCCGCTAGCCACCACAGCGGTTGCGCAGCGGTGCGTTTCATTGCGTAGCGTCGATCACAGCCTGGACGGACGGCGGCATGGCCTGGGTGTTACCGGTGATCGCGGGTTTGATCACGTCGACACCATGTTCCTTAAGCAGCTCGCGGCCCTTCGCGCTGAGCAGGAAGTCGACGAAGCGCGTAGCACCCGCGGAGTTCGGCGCATCGCCAAGAATGGTGAGCGTATAGCTTGCCTTGGCTTGCAATTCGGGTGCGGGACGAATGGAGGGGATCTTCAGGTCCGAAGTCTCGGTCGAATAGAAGAAACCGGCGTCGAGTTGCCCGGATTGCAAACGTCCGACAAGGGTTTCTTCAGGCAGGACCTGATCGGGATTCTCGGCTGCGCCCAACGTCTTTTCGACTAGGTCCGGCTGGTGATAAAGATCGGCGGCCTTGGTCACCATTTCGACGGTGAACGCGCCCTTGGGGTCCAGTTTCGGATCGGTCCGGCCGATGCGAATACCCGGTTCCTGCAAGACCTTGTCCCAGCGCTTCGTCTTGAAGTCGCCGGCAAATTTACTGCGCGGGTTATAGCCGATCATCAGCGGTGATTCGGCGAACGTCACATACCATGACACGTGGTCCCCATTGGCCGCACCCATCAAGCTCGTGTTGACCTTTGGGCTCGCGCTGATGAACACGTCGCCGCGACGCAGCTTGCCCTTGATCTCGTTGGCGATCTTGTTCGAACCGGCCGCGTAACCCTGGAAGTGCAGACCCGTTTCTTTTTCAAAAGCGGGGCCAACGCTGCGCTCCATCAAATTGACGAGCGACCCGGCATACAGCACGTTGACCGCATTTTCATCCGCCACGGCGGCATGGCTCAAGAGCGCGCTGGCCATGACCACAACCGACACCATCACCTTACGGATCATCTGATTCTCCACGTTGATTCCACATTGATAAAGGGCGTAATAAAGGCCGCTATATTACGCTGAGACTCAACGTGTCCGCTAACGCCATCGACATGCATCGACATGTTTCCCCGGCTATTCGTCTCAAGTGGTCAGCATGGTGCGGTTACACTTGTGGCCTGCCTGCAATGCAGGTGACCCTAGCAAACGTGCGTCCTGAGATCAGGGTAGATCGGGGTAGATCGGGGTGATCAACGCCTTCGAAGGACGCCGCAACCGGAGATGAGAACATGCGAACAAGCGCCCGAAATCAATTTGTCGGTGAAGTGGTGGACGTCAAGCATGGCGCAGTCAATGACGAGATCTTGCTGCGCGCCAATGACGGCCTGGAGATTGTCGCGGTGATCACACATGGCAGCGCAACATCACTCGGGCTCGCTCCCGGCAAGGCTGCGTTTGCGCTGGTCAAGGCATCGTCGGTCATCGTGATGGTCGATGTGGCGGATAGCCAGGTATCGGCGAGGAACTGCTTTGCCGGGACGGTATCGGCCGTAACCCCGGGCGCCGTCAATAGCGAAGTCATTATTACTGTTGCGGGCGGCGCGCAGATTGCCGCCATTGTCACGAACGAAAGCGCGCAACGGTTGGCGCTCGCCAGCGGGAAAGCGGCCACGGCGATCTTCAAGGCGTCGAGCGTGATTATCGGCGTGGACGACTAGCTTTTTCGTCAGCTTGCGCTGCGTCAGTTCGTCAGTTCAGTGGAATAGCGCGTAGGGTACTGCCGCTGTCAGCGGATTTCGGCCGGTCTATGACGTACAACACGTGATGCGTCCGGTCGATAGCGACGCCGCGCGCATCCTCGAAATCGTTTGCGATAACGGCAACCGATTCATCGGGGTTTATCTTGCAGACTGCCGTCGAGTCGCATTTGGTATAGAGCGTGCCGTTTGAATCGATGCTCAGCAGGTCGGGTCCGTTGATCTTGACGACCGTTGTGTTCAGGCCACCAGACTGGGCATGATTGATCAGTCCGGACAGGCTGGTCTTCAGGATCATGTTGTCGGTCTGATCCGATATAAAAACGGTGTCGCCTTGCACGGCTATGCCGACGGGTTTCGCCAGTCCGGTCAACAGGTTGTGTTCGGACGCGGCGTGGCTTGAAACATCGAATGTGATCAGGCTGAGGCCGCCCGTTGCCGGGCTGTTGCCGTTCTTGACGAACCAGGTCGAGAGTATTTTTCCCGTGCCTATGACGGCAAGTCCCAGTCTTCGCCGCATTGGGTCGGTGCCCGACAGGGCGGAGACGGAACGGTCCGCGCCAATGTCGAACACGGCGCCTGCCGTGCCGAATCCGAATCGTCCGACCAGAAGCGAACCGCTATCCGCGATGCTCACCTGGCTCAGCGCGTTTCCTTGTCCCGCGACCAGCGGAATCTCGGCCAGCGGTTTGAATGTCTTGCCGTCAACCGATGAAAGCACGCTATTGGTTTTATCGTCGGTGATGAAGATCGTGCCATCGTCCGGACGGATCGCAATGCCATTTGCCCGTGCATCCAGAGTGACGCGTTGTGGCGCGCTTACGATTTGCGCCGAACTGCAACCGGATAGCACGATGACCGCAGCGGCAGTCAAGGTGGCGGCGAGCGTAAGCGCGTAGCGAGAGAGACGCTGGGGCATCGATTTTCCTTAACCATCCATGGGTTCAAGGCCACCAATATATCGCTTTAGGCGATCAGGGTTGGTACTTAGCGCTGCTTTCAGGCTTACCTGAAGCGCATATGCGCGATTTTGTATGCTGCCTATTGGTCGCGCACTGACTTGACTGCCGCGACTGCAGCGTAATATTCGCGTGGATATAATGCCGGACAAGCCACCTGAAACCGGCCCCTGGAGGATGAGAAATGAGTGATGCCTATTCCCCCGCAGTCGCGCTCGAAACCACTGCGAAAGCCGTCATATCGCTCGAAGGGGATTTCCTGCGACCGTTGAGCGTCGATCTCGCGGAATTCAGGGAGCAACCGAACGTCGTTGCCGATCCGTTCGATCTGCGTTGCTATACGACGAACCGGTTTATCCGGAGTGTCGACACCTATCGCGGGGTGTTGCTGAAGGATTTGATCATGAAAGCCGGACTGCGGCCCGAGCCTAAGGGCGAGTTCAAGCGCACTGTGTTTATTGCGGTCGCGCACGATGGCTACGCGGTCACCTTCTCATGGCACGAGTTGTTCAATACGCCCGTGGGTGAGCGTGTCATCGTCGCGCATGAATGTGGAGGCCGAGCGCTTAGCACCGAGGACGGCGTCCCCATCCTGTTTTCAGGCGCGGATATTCTTCCCGCTCCCCGTCATGTGAAGCGGCTTGTGCGAATCGTGGCGCGGGTCTTGACGCCCTGATTTGATACGGGCTATTTGTAAGGTGTCACGAGACACAGGCTTGACTCTGGGCTACGCGTGGCATACTGGTTTTGAGCTGAACCTTCCCGGGACGCCCCGCGATCGACTATACCCTCGAGCAGTATTCTCGCTACCCGGCAATGACACTTTCGCTCGTGACGCGCGCCCAGTTGCTGGCCGCCTCGGCCACGCCCGATGCCGCCGGCACCGCTTTGTTCGCAACCTTGCTTGCCGCGCACGATGACCCTTCTCTGCTGTGGGGTTATCGGCGGAACAATTCGTCTGGTTGTATGGCCGGCACTTTGGCGCAATGCAACCGCCAAGGGCGAGCCTGGTTATCCGTTCGGAAGAACAGGCCGGGTTCGTCAGCGCGCTTGCGGCTTTCCTGCTAAATCATGTCCGGGAGAGCGGCGCCGCCGACATGGCTGACGCGGAGTGCCTTGCATCGATCATCGCCCATGCGTGCTTGCGGCAGGACCATCTGTGGCGCGATCTCGGGCTAGGCGGGCGCGACGAAGTCACCGACATGCTCAGCCGGTATTTCCCGGCACTGGTGATGCGCAATGTCGATGGGATGCGCTGGAAAAAATTCCTCGCGCGAGAACTTGCGCTATCGCTCGGACGAGCGCCGCAGCCGGCGCCAGGGTGTCCGGGCTGTGAAGATTTCGGCTTTTGTTTCGGCGATAAATCTGAGCACCGCGCCTGAGTACCGCGACTTCCTGATGCACAGCAATGCCGTGGATGCATGGTCCTGTCGGCGTCGTGTATGCTTTCGCGCATGGCCAAATCCGTGAAAGATCCAGCGACTCCTTCCTTATCCCGTCAGCCCGAGGTGCGTTTTCGCATGCGCATCCGGCAGGCGGACGCCGTGGCAATCGGGCCCGGGAAAATTGATCTGCTGGAGGCCGTGCATGAGCATGGCTCGATCTCGGCTGCTGCGCGCAGCCTGGGCATGTCGTACCGGCGGGCGTGGTTGCTCATCGACGAACTGAACCGCACGCTCAAGGCGCCCGCAACGTCTTCGGAAACGGGTGGCTCGGCGGGCGGCGGTTGCGTGCTCACGCCTGTTGGTGAAAAGATCGTGCGGCTTTATCGCGAGATTGAAGCGGAAGCGGCCAGGACCTGCGCGCCGCAGATTTCCGCGCTGATCAAGCTCATGAAACGCTGAGCTTATTGAAAGGCCAGGGCTCCAGGGCTTACCCGTGCCGCAAGCAAAACCGGGACGCTGGCGGCTTATTGCCGGGCTTGCCGGACTTACCGGCTTGCGACGACGCCCGGCCAAGCCGCGTCATCAATTCCACAAAGCTCGCCACGCTCGCGGTTCTCAGCGGGTGATAGTCGACCTGATGACGGTCGCATACGCGCTTGAGCAGATTCATGGAGTCATGGTCGATACAGTCGACCGGAAACACGACAATGTCCGCCCGCGGGAGCGCGGCGGCGAACATGCCCTTGCGGTCTTCTATGCCGCCATCGTGGACAACAAAATCGCCACCCGCCGATTCAACCAGTTGCCTGAGCGCGGCGTTCGAACCGGGCCGGCCGCCCACGTAGACCACGCGCTTGCCGCTCAGGTTGGCGAGGTCATCGGCCTTCGAACCGGCTTCGCTGCCCTGACCCTGAACCACCAGCGCCTGCTCCAGTGCGTTGCATTCGGCCTGGACCACGTTGAGGATCGCAATGGTGTCGTCCAGCCGCTGGCTCAAGCTTTGCGCATGGCGTTGCTCATCGAGTGCGCGTTGCTCGGCAGTTTCCCTGCGGCTCGTGTGAATCGCCAGACGTTCGTCGCGGGCAACCAGCGCCTCTCGCAGCGCCTGGGCTTCAGCTTCCAGACCTGCCTCCGACACATCGGGCTTGCGCTCCGCCCTGGCCGACAACTCGGCCACTTGCGCGCTCAATTGGCGCAGTGACGCGTCGCGCTCCGTAGTCAATTCGTGCAGCTTGTCTTGCTGCCGGTCGATCTTGTCCTTGAGCACCGCATTTTCTTCTTCGAGCGCAACCAGGCGGCGGATGTCGGCCCGGTTGGCCGCACCCACCAGATGGGACAACATATGCAGGTCGCCGAACGCAGCCTGGCGCACGCTCATGACGGCTTCCGGATGGGTCATCAACGCCCAGTACGCCGGGGGAATATCGCCGCTCTTGAGCGCGTCTTTCCAGAGCGCCAGCAGGGCTTCAGGATCCTTGGCCGCGTCGAAGCGGCGCACGGCGCCCGAGTAGCGCGCATCCAGCGCCTTCTGCAGCGCCTTGGCGCCCGCACCGCCATCTATAGCGAGTTCCACTGCGGCGTGATGAATCTCAAGATCCGTCGCGTGTTGCCGGTCGAGCTCCGTGAACTTCGGCACGAGTTTTCTAAGCTCGTTCGTACTCAAGCAGGTACCGATCACCGAGCAATGCAAATGCGAATCCAGATCGGACAGCCGCGCACGGCGATGCGGACTGTGAAGCTGTGCGTCGGTAGGCGTGCAGCAGGCATCCGCCGCACCGGTCTGGGAGCCGGCGTAAGCACCCACGGCGGCTCCCACGGCGCTGCTCGATTCAGTGGACGGCGTGCGGGCAAGGCGGAAGGGGGGAACGGTTTGCACATTCACCTCGAATCGATCTGGATGTCAAACGGCTGCGAACAGCTGCAAGCGGCTGAACAGACAACGGTCATTAGCCTGCTCGATGAACGGATATCGAAATATACCATTGAATATAACGGTACGAATCTGGCCGGCTGTTTCGAGGAAATCAATGCCGGTGGTCCTGGCGTACAAAACGCGTGTGTTCAGACAGGCACGCCGTTGCCCGCACGGTCTCGATAGTGCCGTTCAAGCACGTGCTCGACGCATAAGCCGACAAACGTGGCGTCCAGCCGTTCGAGGCTTCGCGCAACCTGCTGAAGACCGATCGTGCCGCTGCCGGGCGCGGCCAGGAATACCTGATCCCGCTGCTGCTCAGCCGACCGGGCGGTCTCGATGGCAAACGTCAGGTCGTCGAGGCGGCCGAAGTCGAGCGCGCGAGCGTGATCTTCAAGGGAAGACAAAAGCTCGCCGAGCGGCTGGCCGGTCGTGGATTCGAGGTTGCGGGCATTACCGCGGATGTCCTCGAGCATGAGGACAAATCGGGCGACGCTTGCACGCAGGTTCCGGAATGCATCGACCACTTCCCTAATCGCTTCCGTGCGCTCAGGATCGCGCGCCGAGTTGAGCGGCGTGACCGCGACCGACAGGTCGCGGCGCAGCGGGATGCAAGCGGGAGCGCTGGGTGTGGATGCCTTTTGCCCGGACATGGGTAAATCCTCGAGATGCATGATTGGATCGGTTTCTTGGCGCCGGCAAGATGAATGATCAGGGGCAAAAGAATAGTACCGTGATATTTCATAGAATATAACGAATGCCTACTTTCTGCTTTAAGTGTTAGATGGAGCTGGGCTGGTTTTGAGGCTTAGGAGCGTGTGCAGGCGGGCTGCTTGCATGCTCGGGCGGTAACGCGCTGGGCGAGGTGAACGGAGCCGGAAGAGGCTCGTTGGTGAGACTGAACGATGAAAAGCCGGTATTGATCGGGAATAAAGCTGCGGCGGCTGCGGACTTGTTTCAACGAGAACAAGTCCGCAGCCGCCGCGGGCCAACCCAACTTAGCAACTTATAACGTCGGCAAAACCGGCCGGGTTTCAATCGAACGCTTGATCAACGCCTCCACCGCGAGACGTTCGTCGCCTGCCAGCGGCAAGCGCGGCGGCCGGACCGGTTCGGTGCCAAGGCCAACCATTGCCTCGGCCAGCTTGATGTTCTGCACCAGCTTGGCCGAGACGTCGAGCGCAAGCAGCGGCGCAAACCAGCGGTAGATCGTGCGGGCTTCTTCCAGGCGGCCCGCCTTGAGGAGCCTGAAGATCGCCACGGTCTCGTCGGGAAACGCGCAAACCAGCCCGGCAACCCAGCCGTGCGCGCCCATCAGGCAGGCTTCCATCGCGAGGTTATCGACGCCGCAAAAAAGTGCGTAGCGGTCCCCGACCGCGTTGATCAGATCTGTGAAGCGGCGTACATCGCCGGCCGATTCCTTGATCGCAACGAGCTTCTTTTCATCGGCGAGTTCGGCGAACATGTCCGGTGTCACATCAACGCCGTATGCGAGCGGGTTGTTGTAGACCATGATTGGCAGCGGACTCGCACTGGCGACCACGCGGAAGTGGTTGAGCGTCTCGCGCCGGTCCGATAAATAACGCAAACCCGGCAGCACCATGTAACCGGCCGCGCCGTGCTTGACGCCGAGTTCGGCCTGCCGGCAACCGTCGAGCGTGCTGTTTTCCGCAATCGTCAGCAACACGGGCACGCGTCCCTGGGCGGCATCGACGCCGATGTCCAGCACGTCGAGCTTCTCGTCGAGCGAGAGCGTGGACGCCTCGCCAAGCGATCCGCAGACGATGATGCCGTCGACCCCGGCCGCGATCTGTGCCTCGATATTCTTCTTGGTCCAAGCGCGGTCTATGCTGAAATCCGCATTGAACTTGGTCGTGACGGCGGGCATTACGCCTTCCCAGATATGCGCCATGGCGGCTCTCCTAAAAGTGATCGGTTGAGTGCAGTCTAAGCATTGCAGAATGGGCCGTCTTGCATGTTGCGCGCAATTGCGATGCCGATTTCAGCACAAGTGCTCTCGCTTGAGCTTCGCTTGTCTATAGCGAAATCACGCCATGGGCCTAAGTCTTCTCAGTGCTCAGTGACTTATGGAAACGTTAGGCTCTATGCCGAAATCGGCATCAAATTCGATGAGCGCCACCAAGACGGGTCGCGTCCGAATTTCTACGATGTCAGCATGAAAATCCTACACTTCATCGATTCCCACACGGGGGGCGAACCCACTCGTCTCGTCACATCGGGCGGACCGGATCTGGGCGACGGCAGCTTGGCCGAGCGCCTGGAAAACCTCCGCACGAAACACGACGACTGGCGCTCGGGCGTGGTCACCGAACCACGCGGTTCGGACGTGATCGTAGGGGCGTTGTTGTGCCAGCCGGATGAACCGGCGTGTGCGGCGGCGGTCATTTTCTTCAATAACGTCGGCTATCTCGGCATGTGCGGCCACGGCACGATCGGGCTGATCGTGTCTCTTGCTCACATGGGGAAGATTCAGCCGGGTTTACACCGGATCCAGACGCCCGCGGGTGTTGTCGAGGCTACGCTGCATCAGGACGGCAGCGTGAGCGTGCGTAACGTGCCGGCGTATCGATACCGGCAAGCGGTTCGCGTGAATGTGGACGGGTACGGGCCACTGACGGGCGATATCGCCTGGGGCGGCAACTGGTTTTTTCTCGTAGCCGATCATGGCCAGGATCTCGTTGCAACGAATCTGACTCGACTGACGGTATTCACAGACGCCATTCGTGACGCATTGCAGGCGCAAGGCATTACCGGCGCGGACGCCGCGATGATCGACCACATTGAATTGTTCGCGGACTCGCCGCGCGCGGGTATCAATAGCCGCAATTTCGTCCTGTGTCCCGGTAGCGCCTACGACCGTTCGCCGTGCGGCACTGGCACAAGCGCGAAAGTCGCGTGTCTTGCCGCCGACAATAAACTGGCCGAAGGCGAGGTGTGGCGGCAGGAAAGCATCATTGGCAGCGTGTTCGAGGCAAGCTACCGGCGCTCGGGCGAACTCGCGGGCGAGGCGGTGATCCCGACCATCACCGGACACGCGCACATCATGGCCGAAGGCCGACTCTGCTTCGACAGCACAGACCCGTTCGCCTGGGGTATTCCGGCGGCCTGAGGGCGGGACAAAAAGAAGTTGTCAGTCCCGGTCCGTGCAACACGCTCTCCTTGTTCTCTTTGCCCAAACCTCCCTGTCGTCAACACCAATTTTGACGGACGCCTCTCGCCTCTATAATCGGGCGCATCGAGGTGCGCGCTCCATCCACGCGGCGTATGTGGCATGGGCGGCACTTGCGGACCCCGACGACGCCAGCGAGACGCGAATGACCATTACGACGGACCGTCCGGCGCAGGCTGAACCCGAACACGGTATCGCACCACCCGGCTTGCACGCGACGCTTGCCGCCCCTGCGGGCGCGGCTACGCTCGAGGCCATGCTGCAGCATTTCAGGCTGCTCGAACCGGTCTTCGACGCGATGCCCGATATCGTTTTCTTCGTGAAGGACGCGCAGGCGCGTTACGCCCTCGTGAACCGTGCGCTGGCTTCGCGCTGCGGCCTGAAGGACAAGCAGGGGCTGCTTGGCAAGAGGGCGGAAGAAGTCTTTCCGCAACGCTTTGGCCGCATTTATACGGCGCAGGACCAGTCGATCATTGCGCAGGGCAACCCGATGATCGACCAGCTCGAACTGCATCTGTACCCGGCGCGCCAACCGGGCTGGTGCATGACGTCCAAGCAGCCGCTCCACGATGCACACGGCACGGTCGTCGGCCTGGCCGGTATCTCGCGCGACCTGCAGGCGGACGAAGGGACGCATCCGGCTTACAGCCGGCTCGCAGCCGTCGTCCAGCATATCCAGAGCAACTTCGTGCAGCCGCTGAACATGCCGCATCTGGCGTCGATGGCGAACATGTCGATTGCCCAGCTCGAGCGTTATTTCCACAAGGTCTTTCATCTGACACCGCGTCAGGTGTTGCTCAAGACGCGGCTCGATGCGGCTACGGCGCTGCTTGTCACACACGACAAGGTCACCGACGTAGCGGCGCTATGCGGCTACACCGATCACAGTGCGTTCACGCGGCAGTTCAAGGCGACGGTAGGCCTGACGCCGACCGAATATCGCGCGCTGTTGCGCTCGCATCATGTGGTAGCGCATACCTCGACACATGCCGCAGCCAAGCTTTCACTGTGATGATTTGCGTTCGCGGCCGCATCGATAAGTCTGAACTTTCAAAACGTCATACCGGGTAAAAAATTACCTGCGTTGGGCCGGCTCGCGTTCGATCCACGCTTGCACGCAGCGCTGCCATGAACCCATTAGGGTTTGCGCAAAGCCCCACGAAGCGGGGCTTTCGCCGTGGTTTCTCATGCAGTTCCTGCGCTCGGTCTGTTTTTTGCTGCTAGCTTGAGCGACCACGCAATGAGGCATACTGCGGCCGTTGAAATTTTTAATCCGCGCGACGTTCGACACCGGCGCGCGCGGCAGATCACACGGTGCCGCATGGATCGCATGCCGTCGTGCCGCAAGGTCCGCAGTGAGTGAGACGCGAGGGCCGCGACATCGGCACCGGAATCCAGTTTGGGCTGTTAGAAAAGATAATGATGAATGAAGTAGCGAGACTGGGACATACCAGGATTGTGCTGATCGAAGATGACCTTGAGAGCCGCGAATCACTGCGAATGCTGCTGGAAGAGGAAGGTGCGGAAGTGTTTGCTGTGGCGGACGCCGAAGAGGGCGCCGAGACGGTCATCCGCGAGTTGCCCGACGCTGTCATCTGCGACATCGACCTGCCGATGATGGATGGTTTTTACCTGATCCAGCGCCTGCGAGACCATGAGATTCGTGGCAACCTGACGCCGTCGATAGCGATTGCCCTGACAGGCCACGACGGAGACGAATACCGCTTGCGAAGTATTGGCGAAGGGTTTCAGCACTTCATGACAAAACCCGCGCACCCCGATGCGCTCGTGACGCTGATCCAGCAGTCTCTTAGTTCGCGCGTGCTGTCCTAGCGTCCTATCGGCACGCGGCCGGCCCGCACTCGCAGGACCCCAGCGTCCTGCGAGTCCTTCACGCGATGACGGTCTTATGACCGGTCGCGGTTGCGCGCGCGAGTGGCGCCGGTGATCACCGCAATGCCCAGCAAGATCACGTCGACAATCAAGATGGTGTGCTGCGACACGTGCATGGCGACCAGCGCCCATGACACGCCGCCGATCAGGATCAGCCAGCCCAACAGATAAATAACCAGGGTCATTGAATTGTCCTTTTGCTTTGTTTTGATCTGGAAACAGGGGGAAAAGCAGGGAACGACAGCCCTTGTCCGATCATGCCCGTCGCACAAAGCGGGCCTCGCCTCATGAATTCGACACTAAACCGAGGAAACGCTCGGTGCGAATGTGAGCGCCCCGTGAACGCCCCGCGAACGCCCGTACGCAGCCATGTTGTATTCTTGGCGCGTTTGTGCCCGGACTTCAACCCTGGATTTAAACTTCTACGGCAATCCTCCATGCTCATTGTTCATCACCTCAACAATTCCCGTTCACAACGTGTGCTCTGGATGCTGGAAGAATTGGGCGTCGAATATGAAATCAAGCGTTATCAGCGAGACCCCAACACCATGCTTGCGCCGCCCGAGTTACGCGCTGTGCATCCGCTAGGCAAGTCACCGGTCATCACGGACGACGGCCAGACGATCGCCGAGTCGGGTGCGATCATCGAGTACCTGAACGAGCGTTATGGGCAAGGACGCTTTGCACCCCCGCACGGGACCACGCCTGAACGCATTCGCTACAACTACTGGATGCACTACGCCGAAGGCTCCGCCATGCCGCCGCTGTTGCTCAAGCTGGTGGCGCTGCGGATCGGCAGCGCGCCCATGCCGTTCTTCGTCAAGCCTATCGCGCGCCGGATCGCGCAGACCATGCAGGACAGTTTCATCGACCCGCAATTGAAACTGCACTTCGGCTTCATCGAGAGCGAGCTGTCGAAGTCCGAATGGTTCGCGGGCGACGCCTTCAGCGCCGCCGACGTGCAAATGAGCTTCCCGCTCGAAGCCGGAACCCAGCGTGCGGGCGCGAAGAAGCTTCCCCACGTAGCGGCTTTCATCAAGCGGATTCACGAGCGTCCGGCCTATCAGCGAGCGTTGCAGCGTGGCGGAAAATACGATTTTGCGGACTGACCCGGGACGGCCGCGCGGCTTGCGTACAATGGCCGCTGGTTTCCCGGATCCGGCTTGAGTTCAGCTTGAATCAGGCTTCATTCAGGCACTTTCCGGCACTCATACGCACTTAGGCAACGAAGGCGAAGCATGGCTCGAATCGTCCCCGACGACTGGAAGAATATGGCAGCGACCGGCGCCGCCGTGCGTGAACTCGACACGCTCGCGCTGCTCGCAAAACTCCCCGATGACTACACCGTGTATCACGGTGTTCACTGGACCCGCATCAACGAAGGTTTTTCGGTGTTCGGCGAAGCGGACTTCGTGGTGGTCGCGCCGTCGGGCCGGGTGCTGGTCATCGAACAGAAAGCGGGGTTCCTGCGCGAGACCCCCGCGGGCCTGATGAAGGTCTACATGCAGAAGGAGCGTAACGTCGCCATCCAGCTTGCACGCACGCTCGAGAACCTGCACCGGCGCTTCACCGCCGCATTCGGCGCGGGCACCTACCGGATTGAAGAGCTGCTGTATTGCCCCGATTACACGGTGAAAGACGCGTCCATTGCAGGCGTGCCCGAAGCGCGCATTGTCGATGCCAGCCGCAAGTCGAAGCTGCCATCGGTCGTGCTGGATATCCTGCCGCCCAATGAGCCGCGTTTCGAGGCGTCCGCGCGGATCCACCACTTTCTCTCCGACGAACTCGCCCTCACGCCCGATACCAACGCGCTGGTCGGTCAGGCCGACATGCTCGTCACCCGGCTCTCGGGAGGCCTCGCCACGTGGGCACGGCGGCTCGAATTCCAGCCGTTCAGGCTGCGTGTGATCGGCACCGCCGGCTCGGGCAAGACGCAACTGGCGGTGCAGGTGATGCGTGATGCGGTGGCGAAGGGCCGCAGCGTGATGTACGTGTGCTTCAACCGGCCGCTCGCGGACCACATCCGTCTGGTCGCGCCGCCCGAAGCGCGCATAGCCAATTATCACCAGCTCAGCGCAAGCGTGACGCGCGATGCCGGGATTCCGCCAGACTTCAGCCAGCCGAACGTATTCGCTACGCTGGAGGAGCGTTTCGCCAACGTGGAGATTGCGGGGCACTGGAAGTTCGACGTATTGATTGTCGATGAAGGCCAGGATTTCCAGGCGCCCTGGGTGGATGCGCTCACGCGTTTGCTTGCGCCAGACGGCGCATGGTGGTGGCTCGAAGACCCGATGCAGAACCTGTATTTCCGCGACCCCGTGCCGCTGCCCGGCTGGACCACGTTGCGCGAGACCACGAACTATCGCAGTCCGCGCGACTTGCTGGCGTACATCCGGCGGATCGTCGGACCCGACGTGCGGCTCGATGCGGGCAGTCCGTTCGATGGTTCCGAAGTCAGTCTCTCCACCTATGAAAACGGCCATCCCGACGAAGTGATCGAGGCGACTAAGCGAGCGATCACTCAGGCGCTGGCGCTCGGCTACCGGAAGCAGGACATTGCGGTGTTGTCCTTTCGCGGACGCGAAGGCTCGGTGCTGACATCGGTCGACCAGCTCGGGCCGCATCGCTTGCGCAGCTTCACGGGGAGTTACGATTTGTTCGGGAATCCGGAATATCGGGAGGGTGACGTGCTGCTCGAATCGATCTACCGGTTCAAAGGGCAATCGGCGCCGTGCGTGATCCTGACCGAAGTCGATTTCGACACTTTCGACGAACAGGTCGCGCGCAAATTCTTTGTCGGCGCGACGCGTGCCACCATGAAGCTGATCGTGGTGGCGTCCGAACGCGCGGCGCTCGCCTTTAACCAACAGCATTGACCGCCGCCATGACACAGCCGCGCGTCTTGAGAACGCTGGCGGCTTCACTGCTCGCTCTGCTGCCCCTTGCGGCGAGCGCTGCTCCTTTGACGCTGGACGTGCAGGGGATGATCGGGCGCACCAACGACGTGGACCATAGCGTCTATCACGTCAGCGAAGCCGAACTGCTGAAGCTGCCCGTCCATACGATTACGACCTCGACCACCTGGACGCCGAAATCCACCTTCTCCGGGCCGCTGCTGGGTGACGTGCTGAAGCTCGTGGACGCGCGCGCCGACGACATCGAACTGCGCACGATCGACGATTATTCCTACACGGTGAGCGCGAGGGAAGCCGAGCGTTACGGTGCCATTCTCGCGTACAGCATGAACGGCGTGCGCCTCACCGTCAGCAAATTTGGTCCGTTGTTCCTGATCTATCCGCGCGACGCGTATCCGTCCGAGCTGACCGGTTCGGCCGCGGAGGCGAAGTTCGTGTGGCAGATCAAAGGGATGGTCGTGAAATGATGCGTGCGGCGCTTGGCCGTTTCAAGGTTGCGATGCTGGTTGCGGCAGCTATCGCGCCGCCGCTTGGCGGCGTGGGCTATGTGTTGTATTCCGTCCTGCTGGCGAACCAGAGCACGCAGCAGCTCACCCTGCCGTACGACGGCTTCTACTGGGACGGTGCGCAATTCCAGATTGCGTACGGCCGCTTTGCAAACCAGATCCTCTTGTATCGGAGCGGAATCGACGCCGATACCGACGAGATCCAGCTGCGGTTCGAAGTGCTTGAATCGAAGCTCGCCGTTGTCACCGCTTCTACCGCGATGCTCTCCGATCGCGGTTCCCTGCGAAACCGCCAACAGGAGATCCTGCGCCAGCTGGACGCGGCGCTCGAGTCTGTCGAACCCGATATTGATGCGGTGAAGAGGGACCGCGGGCGCACGCTGAAGATCATCGGCGTATTGCGGCAGAACCAGGATGCAGTGAACGAGCTGGCGAACGGACGCCGCGTGGTCGACGTGGCGGAGCGTGACTACATTGCACGTGATTTCGTTTCGAAGCGGCGTTATCTGTTCGCAGCGGGCATGCTGCTCGCGCTGCTTTCCATGGTCGCCACTGCCATGCTGCTGCTCAACGGCTACCGGCGTTCACGGCTGATTCACCAGCAACGCGCAGCGCTCGAAGCGCAGCATCAGGCAACCCGCGCGGCGCGCGAAGCATCGCAGGCGAAGGACGCGTTCCTCGGCATGATCAGCCACGAGTTGCGCACGCCGTTGCATGCCATTGTGTCGTCGGTGGAACTGCTCGAACTGAACCTGCATAGCGAAAGCGATCGCAAGATCATCCAGCGGCTCGAGACCGGTGCCCGCCATCTCGAGGCACAGATGCGCGACCTGACCGACTTCGCGCGGCTCGGCGCCGGCAAGCTTGAATTGCGGCTGACAGTTTTCGATCCCATGGAACTGCTCGACTCCATCGTGGACGCGAATACGCCGGCGGCCGTGGCGAAGGGCCTGGCGTTGCGCGGGCAATTCGCGGGCGAGGCGGGTCTGGTGGAATCGGACCAGCACCGGCTGCGTCAGATCGTGACCAACCTGGTGACGAACGCCATCAAGTACACCGACGCCGGTTCGGTCGATGTACGTTTCGAACGCTCGCTCGAACGGCTCGATATCTCGGTCGTCGACACCGGTCCCGGAATTGCGCGCGAGCAGTTGCCGCTCATCTTCAAGGAATTCACGCAACTCGATTCATCGACCACCCGGCGTTTCGATGGCGCCGGCATGGGCCTCGCGGTCGTGCGCGGACTGGTCGAATTGCTGGGGGGCGTGGTCAACGTGTCGAGTGATGTCGGTCAGGGCGCGGCGTTCCGCGTGAGTTTGCCCGCTGCACCGGTGGCGCGAATGCCCGAGCGCGAGCGTGCGCCTGCGGACTTGCCGCCGTTGAAGAAAGCACGTGTGCTGGTGATCGACGACCACGATTCCATCCGCGAGTCGCTGACTGAAATGCTGGCGCACCTGGGTTATGCGAGCGTGGCCATGCCCGACGTGGACAGCGCGCTCGCGTGGCTCGAGAACAATCAGGCCGATGTGATACTCGCCGACCTGCACATGCCGGGCAAGGACGGGTACTCGTTCGTGAATGAATACCGGGCAAGGCGGGCGGCGGGCGCGAGCTTGCCGGTGATCGCGGTGAGTGCCTACGCACCGGATCTGGTCGACCCTAGCGCCGCCATCCTGTTCTTCGATTACCTGCTAAAACCCGTGCGCTACGAAGTGCTGAAAAGCGCCTTGGCGCGGGCGCTATCGGCGACACGGCGGATACATTGAGCGGTGCGTGTGCCATGCAATGGCGTCGAGGAATCAGGTCCGCTGCAAACGCTTCGACAGGTCGGCCACAAGGATCGCCATGCGCGCCGGTTTCTCGAAGCAAGTGACGTTGTAGCGCTGGATGATGTCACTGATTTCCGACTCGCTTGCCTTGCCGGTCGTCAGTTCGCCCGTCAATACGAAGATGGGCGCATCCGGGTTGTCGGAGTTGCGCACGGCGCGGATAGCGTCGGCGGAGGTATGCGCCCCGAACAGCCAGTCGATCACCACCGCATCGAACACCTGCGTCTGCAGCGCTTGCGAGAACCCTTCCAGACCATACAGGGCGACCGCTGTGAAACCGCTGCGCTCGAGATAATCGTGCAGGTTGTCGGCTGAGGTCTGATCGTCGTCCACGACCGCGATCAGCGGTTTGTCCATGTCCGTGCGGCGTGGCTGGATCTCGATCTTGTGGACATCGTGAGCGGCGTGCAGCAGCACCCCTTCGTGCGTTGTCACTAGCCAGCGGCCGTTCATGTTTTGCGCAATGAAATCCGGGCGGCTGCCTGGTTCGAGCGCTTCGCCAATCCATGCAACACAGGGAACTTCGATAGCGCCAAGCATCAGCACGGCATCCTGGGCGGCGCCTTCGGTGTCGTCTACGTCGGCGTTCTTCGCGTCGAAGAGCTGCAACGCAGGCTCGTCAAACGCGTCGGCCACGCGGCGGATTTGCGCGAGCGTCCAAGGGCTGTTGCCACGGAGTTTTCGATGCCCCTGCGAGAAGCTGAGGTCGAGGATGCGGCAAAGCTCGGCGGTCTGCTGCCGCTTGCCAATGCCGTGGCGATTCATCAGGTCGCGAACGCGCTGGGCGACTGCGAGGGAATCGGTGGATGAGGTTTCAGTGACCATGCTGCCTGTGGACCAGTTAAAGCGCGTGGCGGGTTCGGGATGGATCGGGAGGTATTGTAGGCGTAAGAGCGGGTGAGTTCGAAAAACTCTTGTGAAGATAAACGCCTGTCCTGACGGGGACAGGGAGCTTGTTACCGGTTGCGAAGCTACGAATGCATTCGAGCCGCTGGCGGGTTCGTGCCTGGCAAACGTTAACTGAGATCAGATAACGACATGAAACCGTCTGAAGCAATATAAAACGATCGAACGAACATTCGGGTCGTTTGACCGATCGCGTAAATCATCATTCGATGACATGCGTTTTTTGGACTACAGCCGTCCCGCGCTTTTGAGCGAAAGTGGCTGCCGCGACGAGCTCCACAGCCGAGCCCGCAGCAAAAACGGGTTTCGAATTCTTACCAGATTCCAGAAGTATTTCTCCAGCGTAGAGCGAATTATTCGTACGATCGTTCGCATAGAATCTTCTCCAGATCCACTGACAGGATCGGATAAAACGGAGGAGACATGAGCATGCAGATACGAGCGTTGGGCGTGATGAACGTGATGGCCGCGTTGTTGGTCAGTACGGCCGCGCATGCGCAGAGCGCCGGTGACATCGTGGCGAACCTCGGCTGGTTTCATCTGGCGCCGCAGGATTCGAGCAGGCCGCTGACGGTGAGTGCCCTTGGCACGAGCACGACCGAAACCGGTACGGGAGCATCGGTCGACGGCGCGGACACGTTCGGCCTGACGGCGACGTATTTCATTACCGATCACATCGCGGCTACTGCCGTGCTCGGTGTGCCGCCCAAGTTCAATTTGTCTGGAAACGGAACGCTCTCGTCGCTCGGGCAGATTGGGTCGGCTTATGAATGGAGCCCGACCCTGCTGCTGAAATACTACTTCAATGACGCGCAGAGCCGGCTCCGGCCTTATCTTGGCGCCGGGGGCTCGTATGTCTGGTATAGCGGGGTGAAGTTGAGCTCTGCCGTGTCCAGCGGCAGTTTCCTGTATTCCTCAAGCTATGGGACGGCACTGGAAGGGCCGACGACAGCCAAGCTGAGCAGCTCGTTTGCACCGGTCATCAACGCGGGGCTTTCTTATAACATCGACAAGCATTGGTCGGTCGATGCCTCGCTCTCTTATATGTGGCTGTCAACGCGCGCCACGCTGACAACCCAGTCGGCACTGGGCACCGTGACCAGCAGCACCAAGATCAAACTCAATCCGATCATCTCGTTTGTTTCAGTCGGCTATCGGTTCTGATCGGGGTTGATGCAGGTTTGCTCTACTACCTCGCTTTACAACCTTGCTTCACAGCTTCGCTTCACAACTTCTTCGCCTCAACCGGAGCTGCCGGCCGTGACCGGATCGAGCCAGAGTTCCTTGCGCTCGACCGGCACCCACGAGGGAAGAAACGGATTGGTCAACTCGATCACGACCCGCCGTTCCAGATGCAGGTCGGCAACGGCCTGGCCAAAATTCTTCTGGAAGAGCGCGTCAAAACTCCCATCCTTTCGCATTGCCTCCAGGCCGTCCTTGATTCGTTGCGCGATCAGCGGCTCCGACTTGTTGACGTAAAAAAATTGCGCATAGGGATAGCGGATCAGCAGATGAGTATCTATCGCCATCTCGGGGTACAGGGTCCGAAAGGAAATGAGCTCAGGCGTGATCTCAAGCACGCCGCGCGGGAACAGGTCGAAACGCCGATGAACCAGCATCGGGAACAGTTGATCGTAGTGGCTTGCCGTGACGAGAGGGATCCGGTTGTACCGGTACACGGGCACGTCGCCCCAGTCCTGACCCTGGCCGACGTTCAGCAGACGCAGGCCCTGGATGTCTTTGACTTCATTGATGTGCGTTTGCTGATCGCGCCGGATCAGGGCGACCCGATAACCGAGGAGGCCTTTGTCGATAGGAATGGCAATCGGAATCGTCTGCGCGTTGAGGTCGGGATGACCAGGATCGCTCGCAATCACATTGATCAGGCGACCGGATATGGCCTCCTCGACCTCGCGCTGCGTTGACATCGGCTCGGCGTATGCATCGATCACGTAGGGTCCGTACGTGGACGTCGTATGGTCGAGCGCCGCGATCAGGAAATCCCAGCGCCTTTCCCGAACGACTTCATCCGGCACGCGAAGGATGCGGATATGCATGGGCGTAGCCGGCGCGGCAAGCGCCGGACTGGTGGCTTGAGCGCGGGTAACGCCGGTCATTGACAGGCTGGCCACGAGGCCGGCCACGCCCGTCATCAAGACGGCGCAGGCCAGGACGCGAATGCCTGCTGTCCAGTCGCCTCGCATGTGTCTTCTCATGAGGAGCCTCCAACGGGGTTGAAGCGCTGAACGCTTCTGTGTACGGGGCTGCGATCGATATAGCTCGTGCGAGAGGACATCGCAATGGACGGCTTAAAGGCGGGGTCAAAAGACGGATAGCGCTGGCGCGAGGGCCGATACGGCGGGGACCTCCTTGCAGGCGCTCATACGTTATTACCCGCAGACAATTCTTCCGGATCCAGTGCACACTGCGTCTGATTCGGCCAATTCTGCCGATAGCCGGCTTCGCATTATTTCATCATGAACCTAGGTTTCACGGGCACATACTACTTCCCGCTTCGTCTTAGGAGCACTATGCTTTCAACGGCAAAGAGAGTTGAATATTGCGCACAAAATGACGATGGACGTTTAAAACTCTAACTTGGGGGAAGGCTAGTGGAACTCGAAACCCGCACTTTGGGACGCGTGACGAAGCGACTCGTCCCGTTCCTGATTCTCTGTTATTTCATAGCGTACCTGGACCGTGTCAACGTGGGTTTCGCCGCGTTGCAGATGAACAAGGACCTCGGGTTTTCCTCAAGCGCCTTCGGCTTCGGTGCGGGCATTTTCTTCATCGCTTATTTCTTTTTCGAAGTCCCGTCCAACCTCTTGCTGGAGAAGTTCGGAGCGCGCCGATGGATAGCCAGGATCATGTTCACCTGGGGCATCCTCGCCGGCGCCATGGCGTTCATCCCCCAGATTTCGCGGTTGACTGGACTCTCGGCCGCACACGTGTTCTACACGTTGCGTGTGTTGCTCGGGATTGCTGAAGCGGGATTCTTCCCGGGCATCATCTTCTTTCTGACGCTGTGGTTTCCGGCGACGTACCGGGCTCGCGTGGTCGGCTCCTTCATGGTGGCCATTCCGCTGTCTACGGTGATAGGCGCGCCTATCTCCGGTGCGCTGCTCAACCTCGATAAACTCGCCAGCCTCGCAGGCTGGCAATGGGTCTATCTGATTGAAGCATTGCCGGCCCTGTTCCTGTCGTTCGTGGTCCTGTTTTATCTCACCGACAAACCGGCGGACGCAACCTGGCTTGCGCCCGAGGAGCGTGACTGGCTCGTGGCCCGGCAAGCCCAGGAACGCGCGCAGCGTGAGGCCGTGCGCGCCTTCAGCGTGCGCGAAGCCTTGTTCAATCCGCGGGTTCTCGCCGTTGCGCTTATCTACTTCGGCGCCAACGCGACCAACTACGGCCTGAGTTTCTTCCTGCCGCAGATCGTCAAGGGATTTGGCCTTGGCAACGTTCAGACCGGGCTTGTGACGTCGCTGCCGTACATTGTCGGGGCGTTCAGCATGATCCTCTGGGGACGCCGCTCCGACCGCATGCTCGAGCGCAAGTGGCATGTGGCCATCCCGCTGCTGGTGGCAGCAGGTGGAATTGCGGCGTCGACGGCGCTGGATGATCCTGTGCTGAAAATGATCGCGCTCTCCATTGCCGGCTTCGGCATATTCGGCTGCCTGCCGGTGATCTGGACGTTGCCGGCCGCTTTTCTTTCGGGGGCGGCCGCTGCGGGCGGCATTGCCGCAGTGAACTCGCTCGGCAACCTGGCCGGGTTCTTTGGACCCTATGCGATGGGGTGGATCAAGGACAGTACCGGCAGTTTTGCGGCTGGCCTGCTGTGTCTGTCCGGGGCGGGGCTGGTCGGCGTGGCAGCAGTGCTCCTGCTTCGTCACGATAGCGCCTTGGAAAACGCACCCGAGCCTCTTGCGGAAGAAGGCTCGAGGCACGCATAAGCTCGTCCAGGGGCGCATCCAAGGGTTCGACCAAGCTTGGCTTGCACCGCGAAAGGGGACCGTAAAGATGGGCTCCTTTCGCATCCACTCGGGGCGCTGCTTTGCCGCAGTTGCCTCGATCATTGCCTATTCCCGCATCACATTTTTGTCCACGTAAGGATTTCCTGACGGGTAAATCAGCATACGCCTCTGCCCATTTTCCGCGTTTCCTGACTGTGTAAAACCCATCAACTGCCTAGACTTTGAAGCATCAAAATGGGTTTAACCGGTCATCCGCCATGATTCCGTATCTGTCCGAGCGTGAAAATGCGGTGGAGCATATCCACACTATCTGCCTGCGCTTGTTCGATGCATGGTGCGAGAACAGGAACGTGATTCCGCTCGCGTACCTGATGCATTGCTGGCCTTTGATCAATAGCGGACCCATACCGATCAGGCGTCTTGCGGACACCATGTGGGAGCTGCGAAAATTCCACGCGGAAACGCTCGATGTCGACGAATCGGGGGTGCTGTGCGACCTGGCCGATTGTATCGACGAGATTCTGGGGAACTCGTTCGGCCCCTTCAATATCGCCGCAAACGGCTAGGATCGCGTCAGTTTTTTTCAGGCGAATTTGAATGAATTTGAAAGCTGGATGACATCGGTTTTTCCGTTCGGGATAGGCCAACTGCCCGCCGAACCGCCTGTGGAAAAGCACAGGGAAACCGCCGTCTTCCAGCGAGTTGATTCCAGAGCGCAGAGGGCGCATGCGAGCAGCGGCGCCAGTCTGCTCACCTAAACCATTTCAGTACCGACGGCCTGCGCCAAGCGTGCCGTCCGCCCAATGAACTCACGATAACCGTCATTCGGCAACGAGTGCAGATTAACGAAAACGAGGCTCAGGGCACTCGCGGGGGGATATGGTTCTCAACATGTTCAGCGCGCTGTGGAGTTCGCTGAGCCGCTTTCGCCACAGCGTGGTCATGCGGCTTATCGCGACCGTCCTCCTGTTCAGCTGCGTGGTTACGCTGCTGCTGACTGCGCTTCAACTCTACGGCGACTATGAGCGCGGTATCGCGCTCATCGAAAACCGGCTGTCGGATATCGACCGGAGTTATCGCGACAGCCTCGGCGAGGGTTTATGGCGGCTCGACCGGCAGCAGCTTCAACTCGAACTGGACGGCATGCTGCGTCTTGCCGACATTCGTGCCGCCGAGGTTCGCGAGGCTGGCCCGGTCGCCTCGCCCCTGGTGGTGCGCGCTGGCCAGCGCATGAATGACGCGCTCATATCGCGCGAATTTTCCATCTCCTACCGCGTCCGCGGAACGGAACGCGTGCTCGGCACCTTGTACGTCGAGGCGACGCTCTCCGGTCTCTATCGCGAGCTGGCGCAAACCGCGCTCCTGATCCTGGTGAGCCAGGCGGCCAACACGTTTCTGGTTGCGCTTTTCATCATCTATATCTTCTGGCGGCTCGTCACGCGGCACCTCGCGACAATCGCGCGGCTTGTCGGCCGCTACGACTTTCGCGAGTCGCCGCAACCCTTCAGCTTGCAGCGCCGCCAGCCCCGCCGGCCCGACGAACTCGATCGCGTGGTTGCTGCATTTCATGCGATGAGCGTACGCCTGCACGTCGCCTACCTCGACGAACGTAACGCCGCCAAGCAACGTGAAGCGCTTCGTTCGGCTGAAGCGGCGAACCGCGCCAAGGGCGAATTCCTGGCGAACATGAGCCATGAACTGCGCACGCCGCTGAACGGCATCCTGGGTTACGCGCAGATCCTGCAGCGCGACAGCGGGTTGAGCGAGCGGCAACGTACCGGCGTGGCCGTCATCCAGCGCAGCGGTGAACACCTGCTGACGCTGATCGACGACACGCTCGACTTCGCGAGGATAGAGGCGGGCAAGCTGCGGCTTGAGATCGGCGATGTAGCCTTGTCCGGTCTCGTGGATCCGATTCGAGAAATCATCGGCGTGAAGGCAGAAGAGAAGCAGCTCGACTATGCCTGCGTCATTGCGCCCGACGTGCCGGGCGGCGTGCGCGCCGACGCGCGGCGGTTGCGGCAGGTGCTGCTCAACCTGCTCGCGAACGCCGTCAAATTCACGGATCGGGGCAGGGTGAGCCTGCTTGTTACGCAGACCGCTTCAGGGGCGGTACGGTTCGAGGTACGCGACACCGGGATCGGGATTCCCCCGGACCAGTTGAGAACCGTTTTCGAACCGTTCGAACAGGTCGGCAATCCCGAGCGTCGTTCCGAGGGCACCGGGCTTGGGCTCGCCATCAGCCGGGAGTTCGTGCTGGCGATGGGCAGCGAGATCCACGTCGAGAGCGGGCTCGGACAAGGCAGTACCTTCTGGTTCGAACTGGCCCCTGCCACGACGGTGCGCTCAGGCACATCCGGCGAACCGGATGCATGCGTCGCGACCGGCTACGAGGGGCCGCGCAGGAAGGTGCTGATCATCGACGACGTGGCGGTCAATCGCACCGTCATCACGGAATTGCTGAGCCGGCTCGATTTTGAAATCATCGAGGCGGCGAGCGGCGCCGAGGGCCTGGCCCAGGCGCAAAGCGAGCGGCCGGCGCTGATTGTCACGGACATCGTGATGCCCGGCATGGACGGCCTCGAGCTCACGCGCCGATTGCGTCAGACACCGGGACTGACTGACGTGCCGATCATCGTGGTGACCGCCAGCCCTTCCGGCCGTGACCAGGAAAGAAGTCTTGCGGCCGGTGTGAATGCATTCCTCGCCAAGCCGGTCGACTTCGGCCAGTTGCTGGCTCAGATAGGCGCGTTGCTGAACCTTCAGTGGACCTATGCCGTGAGGGCGCATTCCCCGCAGTCCTCATTGCCCGATGTGCTGGCCGCTGTGCCACCGGCGCAATTGGATGAACTGCATCGGCTTGCGCGAATTGGCAACATGCGAGACATCATTGCATGGGCGGACCGGGTGTCATTGATCGATCCGCAGTACGAACCATTTGCTACGAATCTGCGTGGGCTGGCGAAAGGCTATCAGTCGAAGGCGATCCTCTTGCTCGTAGAACACTATCTTGAAGCGAGGCGGGCGCCATGAGCGAGACAAGCGCCAACCTGAGCGCCAGCGAGCCGCCGGCAATCCTGATTGTCGATGACACGCCGGCCAATCTCGGGCTCGTGGTTGACAGTCTCTCCGACCAGGGCTTTCGCGTCCTGGTGGCGCTCGATGGCGAGGAGGCGCTCGAACGCGCGCAGTTTTCACGGCCGGATCTGATCCTGCTCGACGTGAAGATGCCTGGCATCGACGGCTTTGAAACTTGCCGCCGGCTCAAGATGAACGAGCACACACGGGATATCCCGGTGATCTTCATGTCGTCGCTGACCGGCATCGAGGATCTGGTCGAAGGCTTTGCCGCCGGCGGCGCGGACTATGTGACGAAGCCTGTCCGGATCGACGAAATGATGGCGCGCATCGGCACGCATCTGGCGCTACGCGCAATGCACAAGCAGCTTGTCGCACAGAACCGGCAATTGTCGAACGAAGTGAGCGAGCGCCAGCAAGCGGAAGCGGCGCTGGCGCGTGCGCGCGACGAACTCGAGGTGCGAGTCGCGCAACGCACCGTAGAACTCGCGCAGGCCAATGCAAGCCTGCGGCAGGAGATAGAGGAGCGCAGGAGGGCCGAAACGAAGCTGCTGTCGAGCGAGGCGCGCTTCCGCAACATTGTGGAGACCAGTCCGCTACCGTTTTGCATCACGTCGATGCCGCAAGGGTCGCTGCTCTACATGAACGAGCCGTTTCGGAAGCTGTTCGGCCTCGGCGCCCCGACCGACACGGTCATTAGTGTTATCGACTTCTATGTGGACCCCGGGACGCGAGACACGCTGGTGCGCCAGCTTCGCATGTTCGGCGGCTTTCGCAACACTGAAGTCAATTTCAGGCGGCCGGACGGCAGCACGTTCTGGGCAATGCTGACCGCCCGGGTCGCGAGCTTCGACGATGCGCCGGCCATCTACGTAGGCCTCAACGACGTGACGGCGCGCAAGTTGGCCGAGGGAAAATTGCGGGCGAGCGAAGCGAGTCTCGCGAACGCGCAACGGCTTGCGCGGCTCGGTGACTGGGAGTGGGACACGACGGCTGACGTGATCCATTGGTCAGACGAGATGTATCGGATCCTCGGGTTGGCGCCGCGGCTTTCGCGGCCAGGCTATCGCACTTTTCTGGCCGCAGTGCATCGCGAGGACCGGGCACTGGTCCGCCACGCCGTACGCGTGCTGCTGGATGAGCGGCGGCCGTACGGCCTTGATTGCCGCGTAACGGGAGCCGACGGTGTGGTGCGGATCGTCCAGTTCCAGGCCGAGGCCATGCACGCCGCTGGAGCCGGCGGCGGCGTCGCTGAGCAGCCGTTAAAGCTGGTCGGTACGATCCAGGACATTACCGAGCGCAAGAGCATCGAGCACGCACTCCTGGAGTCGCGCGAGCAATTGCGGGAGTTGTCCGCCTACATGGAAGCGATTCGCGAAGAAGAGAGGAAACGTATCGCGATGGAAATTCACGACGAACTCGGGCAGCTGTTGACTGCATTGAAGATGGACGTTTCATTGCTCAAGATGCGCCTGGCTCAAGACGCGGATGCGGCAAGGAAAGTCGACGACATGCGCGAGCTGGTTGAAAAGACGATCTGGATGGTGCGCAACGTCGCGAGTCACCTGAGGCCGGCTGCGCTCAATTTCGGCATAGTGTCGGCGCTGGAGTGGCTGGTGGAGGACTTCGGCCGCCGCAAAGGCCTTTCCTGCCAGCTCTGGATCAATGGTCGCGAGCCGGTTCTTGACGATGCCCATGCCACTGCGGTGTTCCGTATCGTGCAGGCGTCGCTGACCAACGTTGCACTCCATGCGGGCGCGTCTCGTGTAGACGTCACCTTGACCAACACCGAGACGACGCTCGATCTCTACGTCAGCGACGACGGCTGCGGTTTCGATCCGGCGGCGGCCCGCAAGGGATATTCATACGGGCTGCTTGGCATGAGCGAGCGCGCCCGGCTGATCGGGGGATCGTTGCGAATCGACAGCTCGCCTGAAACGGGCACCGTGGTGTCGATTCACGTCCCGTTGGGTGGAGGCGAACGGCCATGATCAGTATCCTGATAGCCGACGATCACGCCATCGTACGTAGCGGATTAAAGCAGATCATCGCGACGACAGCGGACATTGAAGTGACAGGCGAAGCTGCGCAGGGCGCCGAGGTGATCGAGAAACTGCGCATCTGGCGCGTCGATCTCCTGCTCCTGGACATGACGATGCCCGGCATCAGCGGCGTCGACCTGATCCGGCGCGTGCGCACTGAATACCCGGCGCTGCCGGTCCTGGTGCTCAGCATCCACAATGAAGCGCAGGTCGTCGCGCGCGCGGTGCGTGCCGGAGCAACCGGCTATGTCACGAAGGACAGCGATCCTGACATCCTGCTCGCCGCCATTCGCAAGCTTGCCGGCGGGGGGCGGTTCATTGATCCGAAGCTGGTCGATGTCATGGTCTTCGACACCCATTCCAGCGACGCCGCACCGCACGAGATCCTGTCGGATCGTGAGTTCCAGGTGCTGCACCTGCTGGCGGCGGGCAAGAGCATCAATGCCATAGCCGAAGTGCTGGTGCTGAGCGCCAAGACCATCAGCACGCACAAGATGCGGCTCATGCAAAAGCTCGGCATTGAAAACAACGCTGAACTGATCCGCTATGCGATCAAACATGGTTTGACTTCCGAGCGCGATCGCTCGTAAGGATATTCCGACAACAAAACCAGCCACGCCTGAGGCCATAATCGACCTCTCCCGACGGACAAGCGCTGCTGACGCTTCTACCATGGTCTCATGCGGTGAAAAAGCAAACCACGGAGAATCTTATGGTTGCGTCGGAGCAGTCGTTGCGCGTACTGGTTGAAAAGTGGCTGGGCGCGGTAGTTGCCGGGCATCTGCACGTGCACTCCATTCATCGTATTCGTGCAGGGCGCCACCGCTGCGTCTGCATTGAAGTGGAACGCGCATTCGGTTCGGCATCCAGCGCTTTCACCCTGTTCTTTTTCCGTCATAACGACGGCGCCTGGCATGTCTATCCGGCAGAGGCAGTTCGCCCTGCCATGGGTCTCGTCCGGCTGGCCGCTTGAACGGCAACGGATAGTCCCTCTCCGCCAAAATCCAGCCAGGACGCACGCTCCGGCGAGTGACGACCCACGTGCGCACTTCACTATGCCGCGTCGTAGAACACCTCGACCGGGCTGCATCAATCCTCCGCAGGTCTTTGATCTCTCAACTGTTTCACCGGTCCCGAACCCCGGGCCGGGATATCGCTGCGCGTTATAAAAGGGACCTTCGGTGCGGTGCTGTCTGAATAACTGGATTGGATTAAATGTTCCGCGAAATGTGCGCATCTGCATATAGGAAATCCTTTGATTCCCCGATGCTTGGCAGGCGCCACGATGGCGAGTTGAGAACCGGCTTGCCCTTGTACGGATGCCGTGGCCCAACACCTGAAACCCATTCCTGCGAGACATCATCCGATGACAACAGACTTCACCCGTACCGGCGAACTCAAGAACATTGCCAGCTATCCGAAATGGCTCCAAGACGTAGTCAAGGATTGCGAAGAAGCGAAGACCAGGATTGTTTATCATCCGCTGTGCGTGGCCATGAAGGAAGCAACGCTCGACATCGAAAGTACGCATCGCTTCCTGATTGGTTTTTTCCCTGTCATCGAGCAGTTTCCGCAGTTCATGGCGTCGAACCTGATGAAAGCACGGTTCGGCAATTCGCATGGCGAAGGGATGGCGCGCTCCTACCTCATCCAGAATATCCGGGTTGAGAACATGCACGCCAAGCACTGGCTGCAATGGGCAGGAGCGAGCGGCCTCGACCTCGACGCGCTGTTGTCGCAAGAGGTGCCGAGCGAAATGCATGCACTCGCGCATTGGTGCGGGCATGTCAGTCTCACCGACGAGCTGGCGGTAGCGGTGGCGGCAACGAACTATGCAGTGGAAGGTGCGACGGGTGAGTTCTCGTGCCTGATCTGCTCTGACGAAACCTATGCGATGACCTTTCCGGAACCGATACGCAAGTCGGCAATGCGCTGGCTCAAGGTGCACGCCCATTACGATGACGAACACCCGTGGATGGCGCTGGATATCGTGGCCACGTTGCTGGGTACGAATCCGCCGGTGGAGTCGGTCAACAAGATCCGCGCTGCCATTCGCAAGAGTTACGATTATCTGCGCATGACGCTCGATTACGCGTACGGTACGCGACTCGAGCCGTTGACGGTGACGGTACGTGAAGTGGAGGAAGAGCCGGTCGCGGTCTGAGCGAGCCCGGTTTGGAATGTCGAATAAAGGCGCCTGTTATCCGATAACAGGCGCCGCTATTTTTGTTTGGATTGAAATGCGTCGCGATTGTCGTGCGAGCAACCGGCATGTTGCCGGCGTCTGGACATGCGTTGTTTGAAGAGCGCCTGCCGTACTCAAGCGCCTTTCTGTTCGCGTGATTGGGTGCCTGACCTTGATGGTGCCGGTCCCTTGCTGAACAGCGCGACCAGCAGCGCCGCAAGCGGTACGCAGAAAACAAGTGCGGTTGTGATCGGGCTGTTCGCCGAGCCTTGCGTGAAGAGCGGCACGATGATCGCGATCGCCGGCCCCAAGGGCAGCATCACGAGAAGATACGCGCTCCAGCTGAGACCTCTCTTGCCGGCAATCCCGGCGACTATTGCCGCGCAGATGGCGTATGTTACGAAGCCCGTCATCGGTTGCATCGCCTTCCCCGGTTTTACGATTTAGCCAGAGTGTATCGGCGACGAATACGGGGACCAACGAGAAAACCTTGGGATGTGTGCGCTACATCACAACCATAAGCATGCTACTGAAATGGCGTGCGTCAGCACACATAAAACGGCACCACAACGTCGCCGGAAAGGCCGTCATGGTCATGCTTTTTTAACGTAGACCGAGTGTGATCCTTATTTCCTCTCATGGGCGCTTACGCTCTTTCTTGCCGATTGCGCGCTTGTGTCGAACTGGATTCGGCTCATCGCGTTAGCTCGGCAAAGAGACCGCAGAATGATGGTCGCGCTCAGGCAAGCATTTGCCACATGACCAGCGTATCGGACCCTGCATGCGCCTCGGCCGTACGTTGCTCAACCCGCAATCCGATGCCTTGGGCGAAGCGGGTCAGCAAGAACGCGTTCGCGTGTGTGGTCAGTCCCGCGATCGTGTTTCCAGGCGAACTGGCCAGAGGCATCAAGTGCTCAAACCACAGCATGCCGATATCGTTTCCCAGCGGCACGATGCGTGCGCCCATCGTGCGTGACCTGAGCGCAAAAGCGCGGCTGTCCGCCCGGTGTTCATCGAAGACGATGGTGAGCGTGTGACCCGTATGACCGAGCCCCACTTGCTCGCTTGATAGCATTGCGGAGCGCAGCATTGTCTGCGCGGGCCATGACACGCGGATGCTTGCGGCCGCCAGCGAAGCGCTCGCAAGGAACTCACGCCGGCCGGTTTTCATCAGTCGCGCTCCTTGATCTTCTTAGGCCAGATACCTTGTTTTCCCGGTGACAAAATGCCGTTCGGGTCGAGCGCCTCCTTGATGCTCTCGCTCATGCGCATCAACGCATGATTGTTGAAATCATACTGGGATGCGGCAAGATCCATGAAGGCGAGGTGGGTTCTGTATTGACCATAGCCCGCCGCGCCGAAGTCGTTGATCAACGTCTTGAGCAGCTCACCCGCGTCGCGCGCCTGCGCCGGATCGTCACGATTGAAGATGGCCGCAAAGATGTGATGCATGCTGCGCGGCCCGGCGGTAAAACCGCCGTAATAGTCGAAACCATAATGCGCGGCGCGGTCCCTGATCATCCGATATTGCCGGACCGCGTCGCGGCCGAGCGGCGCACAGACGGGCGAGAAATCAATGTGCGCGCCGGAGCCGCCGCGCCAGTTCAGCAAATTGAATGCGTCGAGATTGGGAATACCGACCTGGCTGCGATCGCCGCCGCCTTTGGGTTCAACGTTTGCAAGCGTATAGGGTGACTCGATCAACTCCGAATCGGCGATGGATGAGAAGCGCTGGTGTATCACATCGCGACGCGCCATCACCAGCGCTTCGGGACCATAGAGGCAGAAGCGAAGATTCCAGCGGCCTATGCCGAGCTTGCGCGTCATGGTCTCGATTGCCGCATCAGGTATTGGACCCGGGCCGTTGTACCATTGCTTGCGTGTGGATACGCCGGCAGCCCAGCGCACCGCGCTTTCGATGACCGCATTGCTTTGTATGGTGTCATCGAGTTTCAAGGGACGCAGCGTCTCGACAATGCTCTCAAGATCGGCGTCGTGCCGGAACTTATAAGTGCACAGCATGTAGCCTTCGGGCTTCGGCATCAACCAGATGCCGAGCTTGGTGACAATGCCAAAATTCGACTGCATGAACATGGCATCGTAGGAAGGACCGAAACCTGGCTTGAATACCTGCCAGTCGTGATTGCCGTTCATTGCGCCCATGCCGGTGCGTACGATCTCGCCGTTCGCGAGCATCACTTCCATTCCGCACTGCATGGCCGCGTGATCGCCGTATGGGGTCGTACCGAAGCCACGCTCGAGAGTATTGCCGAGCACGCTGCCCCAGCCGGCGGCCGGTGGGTCGAGCCACAACCCGGCGCCTCGCGCCTGAAGTGCCTGATAAAGATCGTAGTAGCTGACACCCGGTTCGACCAGCGCATAACCGAGCGTCTCATTGATCTCGATGATGCGGTTCATGTGCTGCAAGTCCAGCACGACACAGCCTTTAAGCCGGGGAGCGGCGCCACCGTAAGCAAAGTTGCGTCCGGTCGATACGCTCCACAAAGGTACGCCGTACCGGTTCGCGACGCCGAGCACGGCGCGCAGCTGCTCGACATTCGACACCAGCACAATGGCCGACGCTTCATGAGTGTGTGCGTCACCAGGCGCGAACGGATCCAGATACGGCTGCGCCGCACCGTCTCCGACGAGTACGGCGTGTTGACCCGCGATCGCCCTGAATGCTGTCAGCGCCTGCTGGAAATCAGGCTCCTGCATTCCGGGAGGACGCGGCAGATCGCTCACGTTCCCTGCATTCGGAACACGTTCATCGAGGCGATGCTTTCAATCGGCTTCAATCGCTTTCAACCGGGTGAGCTCGGGTGAGCTGGGGTTAGCTTAGTAGCCGCCGCTGCTGGAGCTTCCGCCCGAGCTCGACCCTGAGGCTGGGCTGTCGGTTTGGCATCCGGCAAGAGAGACTGCGAGCGAGACGGTCAGGATAGCCAGCAACATCGATGCAATGCGCTTGAAATTCATTTGTTTTCCCCATGAAATTTGGATGAGGGCGTACTCACCGCCAGCGCGATGTGCGGCACTCATGAGTTAAACGCACCGACGCGGCAAATTATTCCCTTCTTTTTTGACATCGGTGAAGCGAAGGGCAGCGTACCCCATTGATACGGTCGATGGTGCCGGTCGCACGCGCCACGTGATGTTCGGCAGCACGCAATCATATGAGGAAATAGGGTCACGGAGTGGGAATGCAACCACGCTGGGGTTGATCCAGCGAGATACGTTGGTGATGGGCCGGCATTGTTGAAGGCTGCGCGACGGCAAAACTTAGTTTAGAAACTTCAAAACTAATTGTTTTGTTTCCACGATTTTTTACTGCGTAGGCTATATGCGACATTGCTTTCACAAGAACGGCGCGGTGCCGCTCCCACGTACAAAACTCCGCCAATGCAACTGGACATCTTTCGCTCGCTCTGGGGCCATCGCGGCGACCGGCGCAGTATTTTCGGTGACGTCCGCGAAGCGGGCCTGGCCGGTATAGAAGCCCGCCTGCCGCTGACGGCGGACGAACGTGCTGCGCTGCTGCGGGACCTGAAGGAACACGAACTCGACTACATCGCGATTGTCTTCACCGATAACGCGGTATTGCCCGACCAGCGCGCCACGCCCGCGCAACATCTGCAAGACCTGGATCGCAAGCTCGGATCGGCCGCTGATTTGTCGCCGCGTTTTATCAACGTGCTGGCCGGCAATGACCGATGGCCGCTCGCGCAGCAAGTGAGTTCTTCGGCAAGGCGCTCGAGCTCGCACGAAAACACGAACAGTTTTGCAGTTTCGAAACCCATAGAGCGCGATCCCTGTATAGCCCGTGGGTGACGCTGGACGTGATACGCCAGGTGCCTGCCTTGCGTTTCACCAGCGACATCAGTCATTGGGTCGTTGTATGCGAACGCTTGCTCGATGACACTGAGGACGACCTCACGCCGTTTGTTGAACGCGTGCATCACATCCAGGCGCGCGTGGGATATGACCAGGGTCCGCAGGTGCCGCATCCCGCCGCCGCCGAGTATTCATTGCCGCTCGCTTTTCATCAGGACCACTGGGCTTCAGTCTGGCGCTCGCAAGCGGCGCGCGGCTACCGGACCACGACCCTCACCCCAGAGTTCGGACGAGATGGCTACCTGCACCATCTGCCGTTCACCGATGTTCCGGTCGCCGACCTGTCACAACTCAACGAGTGGATGGTGGACGCGGAGCGCAAGCATTTTAGCCAGATCAATTTCAGTCAGACCACGGACCCCCGCTGACCCCCAGGAGCAATACGCGATGCAAGCGAACCACGCCGGCGAAGCTGCGCCGGAAAAAAACTTCACATCGATTCCGGTGATCGACATCTCCGGCCTGTTCAGCGACAAGCTGGCGGATCGCCAAGCGGTCGCCAGCGAGCTTGGGCGAGCCGCTCGCAACGTCGGATTCCTTTATATCTCCGGTCACGGGATAGAACCTGTGGTGATCGACGCTCTGAGAGAGGCGGCCAAGGACTATTTCAGGCAGCCGATCGAAAAGAAGATGGAGCATTACATAGGTGCGTCCGATACCCACAAGGGATTCGTGCCCGAGGGTGAAGAGGTCTACGCGAAGGGCAAGCCCGATCATAAGGAGGCGTTCGACGTTGGCTTTGAAGTGCCTGCCGACGATCCCCTGGTGCTCGCCGGAACTCCGCTGCTCGGACCGAACCACTGGCCTGCGCTCGACGGGTTCAAGCCTGCCGTGCAACGCTACTACCAGCAGGTGTTTGCGCTTGGACGCGTGCTGTTCCATGGCTTCGCGCTGGCGTTGGGCCTGCCTGAAGACCACTTCGATGAGCTGGTCACGCGGCCGCCCTCAAAGCTGCGCCTGATTCATTATCCGTTCGACGGTGCAGCGCAAGATGCGCCCGGCATCGGCGCGCATACCGACTACGAGTGCTTCACGATCCTGCAAGCCGACGCACCCGGTCTCGAGGTGATGAACGGCCTTGGCGAATGGATCGATACGCCGCCGCTGCCGGGGACGTTCGTCGTGAACATTGGCGACATGCTGGAAGTGATGACCTCCGGGGCATTCGTTGCCACGGCCCACCGCGTGCGCACCGTGCGTGAGGAGCGCTACTCGTTCCCGCTGTTCTATGCATGCGACTACCACACGCTCATCAAACCGCTGCCGGCCTTTGCGAAGGAGGGCGACGAGTACGAGGAGATCGCGATTGGCGAACACATGTATGGGCAGGCGCTGCAAACCTATACCTACCTTCGCCAGCGCGTGGCGGAAGGTCGCGCGACGCTGCCCTCGCGCGCACGCAAACCGTCCAGTTTCGGGCACCTGAAAAAGGCCGGGCAGCCGGGCTGATCGCGGGCCGCGCGACTGAGCAAGTTCATCAACACACCACCCTTCTTCGAACGGAGTCACACGATGATTTTCAAGCCGGACACCAAGCATTTCCTGATCGCTGCCGCGACTGCCGCGACTGCCTTCTTCGCCGGCGCATTTGCCATGACCGGTGCGTTTGCACAGACGCCGGCCAATGCCGTTACGCTCGCGCCTGGCCAGTTCAAGGTCGGCATGGAGATTACTTACCCGCCGTTCGAGTCTTACGATGGCGACAAGGTGGTCGGCTCCGATCCCGATTTTTCACGGGCGCTCGCGAAGCAATTCGGCGCTAGCGCGAGCTTTGTCGACACGCGTTTCTCCGGTCTCATCCTCGGCCTGAACGCACGCCATTACGACGCGGTCATTTCCGGCATGTATGTCACGCCCGAGCGGGTAGAGCAGGCCCAGGCGATTCCTTACGCGCAGACCTCGGCGGCGATCATGGTGGCCGCCAGCAGCACGATCAAACCCAAGACACCCGAAGAACTGTGTGGACTGCATGTGGGCCTTGAGCAGGGGACGACGTGGGTAGCCCAGTTGCAGACGTTGTCGAAGGATTATTGCAAGGCGAACGGCAAGGGCGAGATCACGGTCAGCGAGTATCCATCGGCCCCGGAAGTGTTGCAGGCGCTACTTTCGAATAACGTGCAGGCGCAGATGGAAATTGCCGGGGCGGCTCACGCGCTGGCCGCCAAGTCGTCGGGTCGCGTGGTGGTGGTGCAGTCGCCACAACTAATCTATCCGCAGACGCTGGGTATCTATGTGAGAAAGGATGACACGGCGCTCTACGACACCCTCACCAAGGCATTCGACGCGTTGAAGAAAAACGGCGAGTACGAAACCTTGCTCAAGAAATACAACCTGTCCCTGCCGCCCGCCAAGTCGTCCTGATTTCTGAACGATAGGGCGATACCTGATCCGATCACCGAGCACCGCGTCTAGCGAGAGGCACTCATGCACTACGATTTCCCCTACCTGCTGTCGCTATTCGCGTTGCCGGCCTTCTGGCAGGCTTGCGTGACCGTGGTGGAGCTCAGCGCGCTTTCATGGCTGACAGGCCTCGCGCTGGGCTTTTTGCTTGCGTCGGCCAAGCTGTCCCGCTCGCGCTGGCTATCATTACCTGCCGCTGTTTACATCTGGTTTTTCCGTAGTGTTCCGCTGCTGGTTCTGGTCGTATTCGTCTACAACCTGCCGCAGCTTTTTCCCGCGAGCGGCGTGGCGTTGTCGCATCCGTTCTTCTCCGGTTTCGTCGCTTTGGCGCTCACGGAAACCGCTTACATGGCGGAGATACATCGGGGCGGATTGCTATCCGTGGCTAAAGGACAGCATGAGGCGGGCGCGGCGCTAGGCATCAGTCCAATTGGCCTGCAGCGGTTGATCGTTATTCCGCAGGCGCTGCGCATTGCGTTGCCGACGCTGATCAACGAGTACATTACCTGTGTGAAACTGACATCGCTGATCTCGGTGATATCGTTGAGCGAGTTACTGCTGGTCGGGCAGCGGCTATATTCGCAGAACTTCCTGGTAATGGAAACCTTGTCGGCCATCGCCATCTATTACGTGTTGATCGTCACCGTCTTCGGTTGGCTGTTGCAGTATGTCGAGCGTCGTCTTGACCTTTCAAAGCGCAAGCCGGAAACGCTTGCGGCCGAGCAAATAGCAGCGCTGCGCACGCGGCTCGTACCGGTTGCAACGGTTGCCCCGGCTAATGCCGGGCCGGACGGCAAGGGCGCGCCGCATGCGTTGTTGCTCAAGAACCTGCATAAGCGCTACGGCGAACATGAGGTGCTCAAGGGCATCGATCTGGAGGTCAAGGCAGGGGAAGTGATTGCGGTAATCGGACCGTCAGGTTCGGGGAAAACTTCGTTGATCCGCACGATCAATGCGCTTGAGCCAATTGATCAGGGCGAGATCATCCTGTTCGGCAAGACCTTCATTTGCGCCGCTGACAAAGCCAATATCCGGCGTGTACGAGATGGCGTACGGCACATTGGCATGGTGTTCCAGAGCTTCAATTTATTTCCGCACCGGACCATCCTGGAGAACGTGACGCTCGCGCCGCATTATCACGGGTGCGGCAAGCGGGCGGATGTCACCGCGCGCTCACTGGCGCTGCTGGACAAGGTGGGTCTGCTTGCGCACGCGTACAAGTATCCGCATCAGCTTTCGGGCGGGCAGCAGCAGCGCGTGGCGATCGCGCGGGCGCTTGCGATGGAGCCGGCCGTCATGCTGTTTGACGAGCCTACGTCGGCTCTTGATCCTGAGCTCGTCGGCGACGTGCTCAATGTGATCGGCGAGCTTGCGAAGGAAGGGATGACGATGATTATCGTCACTCATGAGATGGAATTTGCGATGTCGATTTCCGACCGGATTGTGTTTATGGAGAATGGTGTCATTGAGCTCGATGCGGCGCCCGACGCGATCAGGCATCAGGATGGCGCTGAACGCGTGCGGCGGTTTATTGGCGTCTCAAAGGAAGGGAAAGGGGCGCACGCGGACCAGGGTGTTCCGGTTGCGCTGGGGTCTTGAGGAAACTCAACCCGCTACCGCCCGGGATGCTCCTTCAATGTATCGCGGAATTTCTGAATCAGAGGCTCCTTCGAACGCCCCCGCCTGACGATCAATGCAAACGGCGCCTGATAGCCGAACGCGGCCGGTGCGAGAGCACGCAAACGCCCCGTGTCGACCCATCCTTGAGCGTAATGCTCCGGCAGGAAACCAATAAACGCGCCGGACAAGATCAGGATCAGTTGCCCTTCCATACTGTCCACTGTCGCTTCGCTACGCTTGAACCCATGCCGCGCCAGCTCCGTCTGACTCCAGTAGGCGCGCCCGACCATCCGCTGCTGACTGATCGTTTCCTGCGGAATTTGACGTTCATTGAAAAGCGGATGGCTGTCGCTGCAATACAACCAGTGCTGCTCGCGATAAAGCGAATGGTAGATCAGCCCGTTCATGCGTAACTGAAACGCGCCGATCGCGAGATCAAGCCGATTTCCCAGCACGCTAAGCTGTAATTCATAAGGACTTTGCACATGCAAATGCAAATGCAGCGCCGGATGCGCGCGCGTAAATGCACCAATGATCTCGGAGAGCGGCAACGCCTTGTCGCTGACCGTGGAATCCAGTACGCCAAGCTTGATACTGCCGCGCAATTCCCCGCGCAGCCCGGCGGCGTAACGCTCGAAACCGTCAACCTCGCCAAGCAGCCGCAACGCTTCCTGATGGAACTCCTCACCCTTCGGTGTCAGACTAAAACCGCCGCGCCCGCGATGACACAACACAACGCCCACCAGGGACTCCAACTGGCTCATGTAGGTGCTGATGGCCGACGTGGACAGGTTGAGTTCCTGCTGTGCCGCGGCAAAACCCTGATGTCGGATCACGCAAGTAAAGATGCGCAGCAGGCGTGCTTCAGGCAATACAGTGGCCACATCAAACTCCATCGAATAGGGTAAATGCCGGCAAGCGAACTGCCCGTTGCCGGCGAGGCTTAAGCAATCCCCCCGGCCCGGACGTGCCGATACTTTAGAAATAACTGAACTAAATATTTCACACCAGCACTTTGTTGGTGCGCCGGTAAGAGCCAGAATTCAATCCAGACAGCTGGACGAAAGAACGTGAGGAAGTGCCATGGAAAAGATCTTTCATCAACCGCTCGGCGGTAATGAAATGCCGCGCTTTGGCGGCATTGCCACGATGATGCGCTTGCCGCATCTCGCCTCGGCTGCCGGCCTGGACGCTGCGTTTATCGGCGTGCCGCTGGACATCGGCGCGTCGCTGCGCGCGGGTACCCGCTTCGGCCCGCGCGGAATTCGCGCCGAGTCCGTCATGATCCGGCCTTACAACATGGCGACCGGCGCCGCTCCGTTCGACTCGCTTTCAGTGGCCGATATTGGCGACGTGGCCATCAATACCTTCAATCTGCTGGACGCTGTGCGGATCATCGAAGAGTCGTATGAGCGCATCGTCGAGCAAAATGTGGTGCCGCTGACGCTTGGCGGCGATCACACCATTACGCTGCCGATCCTGCGCGCGCTGCATCGCAAGCATGGCAAGATCGGCCTTGTGCATGTCGATGCTCACGCCGATGTCAACGACCACATGTTCGGCGAGAAGATCGCCCACGGCACGACCTTCCGGCGCGCGGTGGAGGAGGGCCTGCTCGATTGCGAGCGTGTGGTACAAATCGGCTTGCGTGCCCAGGGTTATACCGCGGACGACTTCAACTGGAGCCGCCGGCAAGGCTTTCGCGTGGTGCAGGCGGAAGAGTGCTGGCACAAGTCGCTCGACCCGCTGATGGCCGAAGTCCGCGCCAAGGTGGCGGGCGGTCCGGTGTACCTGAGCTTCGACATCGACGGTATTGATCCAGCGTGGGCACCGGGCACGGGCACGCCCGAGATCGGCGGGCTGACGACGATTCAAGGCATCGAGATCATCCGTGGTTGTCATGGGCTGGATCTGATCGGATGCGATCTGGTCGAAGTGTCGCCACCCTACGATACGAGCGGGAACACGTCGCTGCTGGGCGCGAACCTGCTTTATGAAATGCTGTGCGTGCTACCGGGCGTGAAGCGTCGCTAAGCTTCATCTTCAAGCCTCAAGCTGCGACATCAGGAGGAAGGATCAAAACATGGAAACCATTACTACGCCCATCATGGCGGCCGAACAAAAGGTCCGTGAGGACCTGGCGGCGTTGTATCGGCTGATGGCGCATTTCCGCATGACGGACATGATCGACACGCATATCACCGCGCGTTTGCCGGGTTCGAAACCCGCGTTCCTGATCAACCGGTACGGCGTGTTGTTCCATGAAATGCGTGCTTCGGACCTGGTCAAGATCGACTACGAGGGCAAGGTGATCGACGAGCGTGCACGCGATACGCCCGAGCTCTTTATTGTCAATGAGGCTGGTTTTACGATCCACTCGGCGATTCACATGGCGCGCGAGGACATCGCTTTCGTCGTGCATACGCATACTGCGGCCGGAACCGCTGTGTCGGCGCAAGAGCAAGGGCTTTTGCCCATCAGCCAGCATGCGCTGAAGTTCTACGGCAAGCTGGGTTACCACGACTATGAAGGCATTGCGCTTGACCTGGGCGAGCGCGCGCGCCTGGTTGCCGATCTCGGCCCACACAAGGCGATGATCCTGCGCAACCACGGCCTGCTCGCCGGCGGTGCAACTGCTGCGCATGCGTTTCACGAGATCTACTTTCTCGAGCGCGCTTGCCAGGCGCAGGTGCAGGCGCTGGCCGGAGGTGTGCAACTGCGCATACCGCCGGCCCATGTCCGCGAACTCACCGCGCGGCAGTTCGACTCGGAAGGGGCGGACGCCATCATCGAACTGGCATGGCAAGCGGCGCTGCGCCTGATAGCCGATAACCTTCCCGACTACCGGTCCTGATCCGCCATCCGGCTGCATGATCATCGCGTCGTGTGCCGGTGTCCCTTGATCGTTTCCCGAGCCAATCATGACCAAGCTCGTACTCATCAGCCGCGATCATGACATGTCGGCGCTGGCGCCCGTGATCGTCGCAGCGGCCCCAGAACTACAGGTCCAGTTGTTCGGCGCTCCTGGCGCCGGCGATGCTCAAGTCGCCGTGTGCTGGAATCCACCGGCGGGCGCGTTGCGCTCGCTGCCCGAGCTCCGGCTGGTGCATGGCATTGCTGCCGGCGTCGACAACATCTTGTGTGATCCCCATCTGCCTGCAGTGCCGATATGCCGCGTGGTCGATCCGTATCAGGCACGCGCCATGAGCGAATTTGTCATGTGGGGTGCGCTGCATTTTCATCGACAGTTCGATCAGGTACTTGCCAATCAGCGAGCCGGACTATGGCAGGTGCCGGTGCAAAAACTCGCAAGCGATTGCACCATCGGCGTGATGGGGCTCGGTGAAATCGGTGCGCGCGTTGCCACCGACTTGCTGCATGCAGGTTTTACGGTGAAGGGCTGGGCGCGCAGTGGCAGGACGTTGCCGGGCATCCAGTCATTCAGCGGCCGGGACGCGTTGCCTGCGTTCCTGTCGGGCGTCGATATCCTCGTGTGTCTATTGCCGCTGACCAGCGAGACACGCGGTTTGTTGAACGCCGATGTGCTGGGGCAATTGAACCCGGGCGCGAAACTGATTCATGTCGGCCGGGGTGAGCATCTGGTGATGGACGCATTGCTTGCGGCATTGTCCAACGGACACATGGACGGCGCGATTGTCGATGTTTTTCCCAACGAACCGCTGCCGCCCGATGATCCGCTTTGGCGCCATCCGAAGCTCATCGTCACGCCGCATATGGCGGCAATCGCAAGCCTCGAAACCATTGGTTCGCAGATCGCCCAGAACGTGCGACGTCTGGTGCGTGGCGAGCCGCTTAACAATCAGGTCGACGTGAGTCGGCACTAGCGAACGCCAACCGCTTGCTTCCATTTACTTCCACAACGCGCAACGCGATATGGCCTTGGTCCCGAACGCCTGCTCGCCGGGTATGATCGCGGTGATCGTGTAGAAATCCCACGGCTGCTTGGACTCCGAGGGTTTCTTCACTTGCATCAGGTACATGTCGTGAATCATGGTGCCGTCGGGCCGGATATAACCCTTGGCGTACATGTCGTCGATCTTCATCTTGTGCAGTTGCTCCATCACCTTCGTGCTGTCAGTCGTTCCTGCCGCCTGCACCGCCTTCAGGTAAGTGGTCGCAGCCGAATAGTCCGCGGCTTGCAAGCTAGTGGGCATCTTCTTCATCTTGGCGAAGTAGCGCTGCGCCCATTTGCGGGTATCGGCGTCCTTGTTCCAGTACCAGCTGTCGGTCGCGAGAAGACCTTGGGCGGTCTCTAGCCCGATGCTGTGGATGTCGGTGAGAAAGATCAGCAGAGCGGCAATTTTCATCGACTTGGTCAGGCCGAATTCCTTCGCTGCCTTGATTGAGTTGATCGTGTCGCCGCCCGCGTTTGCAAGCCCCAGGACCTGTGCTTTCGATGCCTGCGCTTGCAACAGGAACGATGAGAAATCCGATGCCGATAACGGATGCCGCACCGCGCCGAGTACCTGCCCGCCATTCGCCTTCACGACCTCGGACGTGTTCTTTTCGAGTGCCTTGCCAAACGCATAGTCGGCGGTCAGGAAGTACCAGGTCTTGCCGCCTTGCTTCGTCACGGCCTGGCCGGTACCGTTGGCAAGCGCGACGGTATCGTAGGCGTAATGGACCGTGTAGGGCGTGCATTGCTCATTGGTCAGTGCATCGACACCGGCCCCTACGTTGATGTACGGAATCTTCTTTTCAGCGGCTATCTGGTTGGTCGCGAGCGCGGTCGCCGAATTCGTGCCGCCGATGATCCCGTTGACACCGTCGCGGTCGATCCACTCGCGCGCTTTCGATGCCGCAATGTCCGCCTTGTTCTGGTGATCGCCATACAGTAGTTCGATGGGCTTGCCGTTCACCTTGCCGCCGAAGTCGTCGATCGCCATGCGAATGGCTTCGAGGCCTCCCTGGCCGTCGGAGTCGGAGTAGAGCCCTGAGAGGTCTGTAATGAAGCCGAGCTTGACTGAGTCGGCCGCTGCATGCGCCGCGCTCGCGGTGAAGCTCAGGATGGCTGCCATAACGAGGCCGCACGTAGAGCGTCGGGCGAGTGTGTTGTTCATTCGTGTCTCCATTGGTTCTTATGGGCGGCCTGGGGCCGCTGTATATGGCTGTGTATCGCTGTATATGCTCGATATGCTTGAAGGGCGGCTCGTGCGAGCAATCCGTCAGGGTCGAAAATATCCGCTTGGGACGAATGAAGTCAAGACTTACAGCACTGATGTTGCGGCGCTACTCGACGTCGTCATCATCCGGTGCAGCGGTTTCATGGGTCATTGCGGCGTTTGCGAGCGATGTAGCCTCCACTGGCGACGCTTGTCTGCGCTCGCTATAGCGATCAGTCAGGTAGGACGAACGATCGCGCACAAGCAGGGTGAACTTGACCAGTTCCTCCATGACATCCACTACGCGGTCATAGTACGCGGACGGTTTCATCCGGCCGCCGGCATCGAACTCCTTGTACGCCATGGCAACCGATGACTGGTTCGGAATAGTCACCATCCGCATCCATCGGCCGAGGACGCGCAACGCGTTGACGGCATTGAACGATTGCGATCCGCCGCTTACCTGCATGACCGCGAGCGTACGGCCTTGCGTGGGCCTGACTGCGCCGATTTCCAGCGGAATCCAGTCGATCTGGTTCTTGAATACCGAGGTTAGCGTTCCATGCCGTTCCGGGCTGCACCAGACTTGTCCTTCCGACCACGCGGACAACGCGCGCAGCTCCGCTACTTTCGGATGATCGGCTGGAACGCTGTCGGTGATCGGCAGGCCGTGCGGATCGAAGACCTTTGTCTCGGCGCCGAAATGGTTAAGGATGCGTTCAGCCTCGAGAGTCAGGAGGCGGCTGTATGACGTGGGGCGCAGTGAACCATACAGCAGCAGGATCCGCGGCGGATGGGTTGCAACGGACTCGGGCGCCAGCTTGTCGATACTCGGGATGTCGATGTGCGCGTGGCTAATATTATGCATTCCTGATGACATTAACGAACCCGGTTACCTTTGCCATCGATCACGACCTCGCCATCTTCTTTACTGAACGGTCCTTTCTGCGTCTCGGTGAGAATCTCCAGAAGCAGTTCGGAGGGCCTGCACAAACGCGTGCCTGCGGGCGTGACCACGAACGGGCGATTGATGAGGACAGGGTGCGCCAGCATGGCATCCAGCAATTGTTCGTCCGCGAGCGTTGCATCGGCGAGACCGAGTTCCGCGAATAGTTTCTCTTTTTCCCTGATCGCTTGCCGGACGCTCAGTCCCGCATCCTTGATCATCCTGGATAGCGTGCTGCGACTGGGCGGCGTCTTGAGGTACTCGATCACTTCCGGTTCAACGCCCGCATTGCGGATCAGCGCCAGCGTATTGCGCGACGTGCCGCAAGCGGGGTTATGGTAAATCGTGACGGTCATGCCTTGAGTCTCCATGAATTGTTAAAGAGGGGCGTGCTTCACCAACGCCGTTTAGCGGGTGCGTTTCGACACCGCGCTCGCCGAACACGTGCGGCCTTCGCAGCAATTTTCGGTGAGGAAGCCAATGAGTCCACTCATGGCGTTGAAGTTCGCTGAGTAGAAGATGAAGCGGCCGTCCTGGCGCGCATCGACCAGCCCGGCGTGTGAAAGGTCCTTCAGATGAAACGAAAGACTTGATGGTGAGACGCCGAGTTGCTGAGCAATGTCCCCGGCCGCCAGACCCTCCGGACCCGCCACGACCAGCGCACGAAAGATTGCCAGCCGCGACTCGTGCGCGAGCGCGCCCAGCGCACGGACAACGGTATTTGATTTCATGCGCCAAAGCGTACAACAAACGTTTTTACATTTCAATGATTATTGAAATGTAAGCTTGGGCGACTTAAGCATTTGCTCAAGTGACGCCGGTGTTTGCCGTTAAAGGGTATGGGCCGGATGACGCTGTCGGCCTCGGTTGCGTTCGCTTGCATCGACGTGCGCCACCGCTTGGATATCGATGTGAGAATTAAAAAGCGAGACCAACATGTTTTCGACGATTAAAGGCCGCCTGGGCATTGCCATGGCGTTTCTGGGACTGTTGCTGATCGTGATCGGCGGACTGGGGCTGTGGGGAATGAGCCGCGGTAACGACACGACTCGCGGCCTCTTCATGGACGAGATGCCTAGCGCGGTTGCGGCCGGCAACGCGGAAATGTTTACTGCCCGTGAGCGGCTCAGCTTCGATCGTGCGGCCTTGCTGGTTGGCAAGCCCAGCGCGGAAACCGCCATTGGACGCGGGGCATTGATGCGCACGCGTGCCGACAAGGAGTGGGCGACCTACGCCGCGCTGCCCCAGGGTCAGGGCGAACGCAAACTGGCCGAAGACTTCCAGGCGAAGCGCCTTGAACTCCAGAAGCTGATGGACGACGGTTACGCCAATATCAGGGCGAACGACGCAGACAAGATTGTCGCTTCCGCCGAAGCCATGCAGGTTGCGTTCAACCAGTTGGCCGCGTTCGGCGAAGCGCTGCGCAAGTATCAGTTCGACTCTGCAAAAAGCGACTACGACGCCTCGCAGGATGCATTCGGCGACTTCCGCATTGTCAGCATCGCGGCCATTCTGGTTGGCCTCGCGGCGGCTATTTTCTCGTGGTTGTCGCTGCGCCGTTCGATTGGGCGTCCGCTCGACGAAGCGCTTGCGCAATTCGATGCAATCGCCGCAGGCGATCTTCGCCGCGAGCTGATCGTCACCTCGCGCGACGAGATGGGGCAACTGCTGTCGGGTCTTGCGAAGATGCAGGCCAGCCTCGTCAGTACGGTTCGCACGGTGCGCTCGGGCAGTGAATCCATTGCATCGGCGACCAAGCAGATTGCGGCGGGCAATATCGATTTGTCATCGCGTACGGAAGAGCAGGCGTCGGCGTTGCAGGAAACGGCATCGAGCATGGACGAGTTGACCGGCACCGTGAAGCAGAATGCGGAAAACGCGCGCCAGGCAAGCTCATTGGCCGCCAATGCATCGGACATTGCGAACAAGGGCAGCACGGTTGTTTCGCAAGTGGTCACCACCATGGGCGACATCAACCAGAGTTCGACGAAGATCGCCGACATCATCACGATCATCGAAGGCATCGCGTTCCAGACCAACATCCTTGCACTGAATGCAGCGGTGGAAGCAGCGCGTGCCGGTGAACAAGGACGCGGTTTTGCGGTCGTCGCGGCAGAGGTTCGCAGTCTCGCACAACGCTCGTCGGCGGCAGCCAAAGAGATCAAGGATCTGATCAACACGTCGGTCTCGCGCGTCCAGACGGGTACGACGCTGGTGGGCGATGCCGGCCGCACGATGTCGGAAATCATCGGCGCGGTGCAGCGTGTGACGGACATCATGGGCGAGATCGCGGCGGCATCCGAAGAGCAGAGCAGCGGCATTGAACAAGTGGCGCGCGCGGTCACGCAAATGGATGAAGTGACCCAGCAAAATGCGGCGCTGGTGGAGGAAGCCGCGGCCGCGGCGCAATCGCTGGAGGATCAGGCGGGCGCGTTGAAGGCGGCCGTGTCGGTGTTCCAGTTGAACGACGGCGGTTTGGAAATCGGCAAGATGGCGCTCAGCGTGAAACCGGCGCATCGTGCGTTGGCGGTGTCGAAGAAACGTACGATTGCTGTGAGTTCGAGTTCGAGTTCGAAGCTGAGCCCGGTTGCCGTGGGTGCAGGGCTCAAGACACCAGCGCTGATCAAAGAGAAGTCGAAGCCCGTTGCATTGGCCGGCGCTGCTGATTGGGAAGCGTTTTAACTAGCGGTGTATTGAAGCTAGCGGTCACAGGGAGGCGCTGAAAGTCAGCGCCTCCCTGCTGCATCCGTCGGGTAATCGAACGCCTGGTACACAAGACTACGATTTTGATATCGGTATTGCTCACTTCGCGGGCAATGCCGACGGACTCATTCGCTTCCTGCGCCTTCTCTCCAGGAAGGTCCACAACGTCAATCCCCCGTATGTCGCGTACCGCAGAAATGTGGAAGCGCCGGCAATCCAGGTTGCCTCTGGCCACTCGATATTCAGCAACAGCCGCACGGCATTCTCCGCCGTCAGTCCCAGTCCCCACACGAGTGTCATCTTTCGAATGCTCGCTACGAGCTCAGGATCGTCGCGCCACCATTGCTCGAATTGAGCCGTTCCCCCGTCCTGCTCGCGAGCGACGGTGGATCGCCCGAGATAAAACACGAGCGGCCGTGGAAAAGCGAGTGAAATCAAAAATGCGATGCCGATCAAACCGGAGATGACAGGCTCTTCAAAAAGCTGCGTACGGGAGTTATCGATGAAAGATGACACCGCCAGCGAGAACAACGTGCCGACCAGCACAATCGCGCTCAGCGCATCAAAGTGGCGCAAGCGCAAAAGGTCCCAGGTCATCCAGGCTATCAGCGGCAGCGTGGAGGCCCCCAGTGCGCCGAGGTGACCCCACCGCGGATACGCAAGGTGATAGGCGAGCCACGGGAAGAGCACGTTGATGCAGATCGCGGATAAATATCGGGCCCGGTTGTTCATACGAATCGCCTGAGTGCCGAAGTGCAAAGCTGCCGGGTTGCCGGAGCGGGACAAACAAAAATACCACGGCGCGTTTCGGGTGTCCCAAGCGTTTGACGAAGTGGTCAGTCGCCAGGCAGTCCGTGGCTGCGCGATGCCATCGCCACGGATACGGTCACCAGAAGGGCGCCGGCCCAAAGCGTCGCGGTCATTGGGACACGCAGGTAAGCCGACAGGAAGAGCGTCGACAGGACGGGGATTGCATAGCTCAGGACGGCTGTCTTGCGTGGATCGCCCCGCTTCATTGCAAAATCCCAGAGGTAAAACGCTCCACCCATAGGGCCCAAGCCCATGTACATAAGAACGCCGGCATCGGTCATCGTCACGTGCGGCCACGAAGACCTTGAAAAATAGAGGGCAAGGCACCCGAGGCCGGCGCTCAAACAGAAAAGCCCAACGCAGTGACTGGGGACTTGCCGATATCGCGTGCCCAACAGCGAGTAAGCCGCCCAGGCAAATGCAGATAACAGGGCTAGCGCGTAAGCGACGCACGTCACCGCGATTCCGGCATGGCCTATCCCCGACGCCGCCGGACCTGCGGCGCTTGCGGAGGCAGTGCTCCATGACGCGAAGCAGGCGAGGATTGCGCCAGCGAATCCTAAAGCGGCCGGCACGAGATGGCGGCTGCCGATGCGGACGTCGCGCGTGAAGACTGGCGAAAGAATAACGATCAGTATCGGCCACAGATAATGGATCAGGCTGACCCCGACCGGGTCGCCAAGCTGGAGTGCGTAAAAATAGACGACATGGTATGCAAACATGCTCGCAGACCCGGCGACAGCGAGTAGCGGAGGCATCCGCCAGTCGCGCGCCCAGGGCAGTCCCAGCAAACCGCCCACCGTCAGGGCGATGCCGTTGACGAACAGGGGCGGTAGATGACCGACTACAACGACGCATGATGCAAGCGTGCTCCACATCAGCACCGTGACCGCGACTCCAAATAAAGCCATCGACAGAATCCCCCAAAAGCGTCTGACTCTGCTGTACATCTTCCTTCGAGTCATCCGGCGTGGCGCAGGGGGTGGCACGCGGTATCTTGGCGGTAAAGTAGGAGAGAGGGACATAAGCGCTGCGCGGCGGGCACGTCGATCGACCGGAGCAAGGCGGCAGCAGAATCTGCCGCCTAGCCGCTATCGCACGAAACCACGTGCTGCTGCTGATCTCGACATCAGTAACGGCTGCTGCCACGAGTCAATACACTGTGGTCTCATCCTGTGAACAACTGAGGGCAAATTGTTATGAAACTCACTGACTTCGATACGCTGACGTTTGACTGCTATGGGACCTTGATCGATTGGGAGACCGGGATCTTCCAAGGCCTGCGTCCCCTTCTTGAGCGTGTCAAGCAGCCGCTGACACGCGATCAGGTTCTTGAGGCTCATGCACGCCACGAATCCTCGCAGCAGAAATACACACCTGCCAAGCGGTATCAGGACCTGCTGCCTATCGTGTACAAACGGCTGGCCGAAGAATGGCAGGTGCCGTTCACGCTGGCCGACTGCGTAGCGTACGGTAAGTCAGTGCAGAACTGGCCGGCTTTCGAAGATTCGGCAGACGCCCTGCGGTACCTCAAGCAGCATTACAAGCTCGTTATCCTGTCGAACATCGACAACGAAAGCTTTACCTACAGCAATGCAAAACTGCAGGTCGAGTTCGACGCGATCATCACGGCTGAAGACGTTGGTTCGTACAAGCCATCGCCGCGTAATTTCGAATACATGCTGGACAAGCTTGGTGAGCGTGGGATCAAGAAGGACAAAATCCTGCATACCGCCGAGAGCCTGTTTCACGATCACAAGCCGGCAAACGAATGTGGCCTGGCATCGTGCTGGATTTATCGCCGTCACGAGCAAGAAGGCTTCGGTGCGACAATGAATCCGGGTCAGCAGCCCAAGGTGGACTTCCGCTTTAACAACATGGCGGGCCTCGTGAAAGCGCATCAGGAAGCCTTGCTGCAAAAGTAACGTCTTTATAGTGCCTGCCGCCCGGGCGATTCGAACTCGCAAGATGTTGCGCGGCAGGTCGCGGGCCGCGCTCTCAAATGCGATTTATTTTCCAGGAGGTTCAAGTGCGACTCACAGATTTCAAGGCGCTCACCTTCGATTGTTACGGCACGCTGATCGACTGGGAACGCGGCATAACGGCGGGTCTCATGCCTCTGATCCAACGCGTCGAGAAGCCGTTGACGCGTGACGAGGTGCTCGAGGCGCATGCGCGTCACGAGTCATCTCAGCAGCGCTACACGCCGGAGATGCCCTACAGGGAGTTGCTCGCTGTCGTCTTCAAACGACTCGCAGAGGAATGGGGCGTTCCTTATACGATCGAAGAGTCTTCTACATATGGTCGATCAGTGGGACAGTGGCCCGCGTTCCCCGACTCCGCGAGTACGCTTCAATATCTCAAGAAGTACTTCAAGCTGATCATCCTGTCCAACGTTGACAATGAAAGTTTCGCGGGCAGCAACGCGATGCTACAAGTAGACTTCGACGCGGTCATTACGGCGGAAGATGTCGGCTCCTATAAGCCGTCTCATAGAAACTTCGATTACATGCTTGATATCCTTCCGTCGCTAGGCGTGCGCAAGGAAGAGACGCTGCACATTGCAGACAGCATATTCCACGATCACGAACCAGCGGCCAGGCTCGGCATAAAATCCTGCTGGATCTACCGCCGGTTCGAGCAGCGGGGCTTCGGCGCCACCATGCGCACGGTCAGTGAGCCGTCGGTCGAGTTCAAGTTCACGAGCATGGCGCAACTGGTGAAGGCGCACCACGAAGAGCTAAGCAAAGGGTGACCGGATAGACCCGCCTGAAAAAATCACCGGAAGCGAGAGCACGATATGACCACTCGACAGAAACTGGATCGGATCGACATCAAGATCCTGGCGGAACTGCAGAAGAACGGCAATATAACGAACGCAAACCTGGCCAATGCAGTCGGGCTATCGCCCAGTCCATGCCTTCAGCGCGTCAAACGGCTCGAGTCGTCGGGCATCATCTCCGGATACGGCGTGCATCTCAATCTTGCCAAGCTGACGACTACGGTGACGGTGTTCACCGAGGTGATGCTGCAAGACCATCGACGTGAGGATTTCATCCGGTTCGAAGCGAATGTCCGCGAGATCGACGAGATCATCGAATGTCACTTGGTCAGCGGAGGGTATGACTATTTGCTGAAGTTTCTGGTCGGCAATATAGGCCACTATCAGGAGGTAGTGGAAAGGCTGCTGGATCTCAACCTCGGCATTGAGAAGTACTTCAGCTACATCGTGATCAGGTCGCCATTCGTGAAGCACGCCGCGCCGTTGGACAGACTGCTGACGGACGAACAATGAAGTCCGTCACGTCGAGAATCAATCGCAGCGCGCCAGCGTAAAAGACAGCGGGTTGGCTCAAGCGGTGGCTTTGCTGCGCAATGCCGCTCGCACATCGGCGTGTTCGAGCAGGTCGTCGAGCGTCTTCGTGACACGCTCGAACATCAGCGCGAAGTCGTCTCGCGTATAGCAGAGTGCGGGCGCAAAACCGAGGATGTTGTCGCCGAACGCGCGGAATATGATCTTGTTCTTGTAGGCGGTCTCGAAGAGACGTTCAGGCAGCTTGAGCGACGCATCGAATCCCTTGCGGGTATCTTTGTCCGACACCAGTTCGAGCGCGCCGAGCAAGCCGATATGACGCGCGTCGCCCACGAGTGGATGGGTCAGCAACGCGTCGAGCCCGTTCGCGAAGTGCGGCGCTTGTGCGATGCCGTTCGCCAGTAGACCGCCCTCGTGATAGAGGCGCATGACTTCGAGTCCGATCGCGGCGCTGACCGGGTGCGCGGAATACGTCTGGCCGTGGCCGATCGCCACCGACTTGTCCGCGCCGTCCGCTATGCCTTGATAAACCGCGTCGGACATCAGCACAGCACCCATTGGCGCGTAGCCGGCGGTCAGGCCTTTGGCGACCGTCATCAGGTCCGGTTCAACACTTTCCGTCTCGCACGCGAAGAGGGGGCCTGTGCGGCCGAACGCGGTGATCACTTCGTCAGCTACGAACAGGATGTCCAGCTTGCGGCAAGCCTGGCTCATCGCCTTGAGCCATCCGACAGGCGGGACGATGACACCACCCGAACCTTGCACCGGCTCGCAGAAGAATGCCGCGACGTTCTCGGCGCCGAGCTGGGCTACCTTCGCTTCGAGTGCGGCGACTGAAGCCGCGATGATCGCCTGCGGATCATCAGGCGTCGCGCTGCGGTAAGGGTAAGGCGATGGAATATGGTGCTGAGTAGGTAAGGGTACGTCGAAGTTGCGATGAAAGCTCGCAATCGCAGTCAGGCCAGCGCCGATAGCCGATGACCCGTGATAACCCCGTTCGAGCGCGATGATGTGCTTTTTCGACGGACGGTTCGTCGCGTTGTAGTAGTGCGTGATGAACCGGATTGCCGAGTCCACCGCATCGGAGCCGCCGAGTGTGAAATAGACGTGTTGCAGGGACTTGGGAGCCTTGCTGACGAGCTGCTCCGCAAGTTCGATCGCCGGTTCCGAGCCGAAATGAAAATAGCCGGTGGCATAGGGCAGGCGGGTCATCTGTTCAGATGCGGCTTTGACGATACTGTCCTGACCATAGCCGACATTGACGCACCACAACCCGGCGAAGGCATCCAGCAGTTCGTTGCCGTTTGCGTCGCGCAGGTAAGCGCCCCGGCCGGATTCGAGAATGGTGACGCCGCGCGCTTCATGGGCGCGATAACTGACGACCGGGTGGATCAGATGCTTGCGGTCGGCTTCGGTGAGTGACTGGATCGACATGGAGGTGACCTTGTTTCGAAAGTGCTTGATTGATGAGCCGATGCTACGCAAATAGCTGAACCGGTTTCTCAGATTAAAGCGTGAAACGTGATGGCGGTCATCCTACGAAGCGTATGAAAAAACTCCGCTAGTCTTCTCGAAGACGAGACAGCGCCACCGCAACCTGCAACTGAAATCGCATCTTTGGATCTTCGAGTGACAGCTTCAGTATGCTTTCGATGCGCTCGACGCGATAACGCAACGTGCTGATATGAATGCCCAGCGCCTTCGCCGTGTTGGCGAGCTGGAACCCCTCGTCCGCTAGCGTGCACAGTGTTTCCAGCAGCGATTCCCCGCGCCGTTTCTCCGAGAGAGGACCGATCAGTCGCTCGACAAGGAGATCGCGAGCATTCGGGTCGCCCATCAACGCTCGAGGGAAGAGAATTTCGTCGAATTGATGCAGGCGTCCAGGGCGTAACGTGGGCACAAGCGCGTCCACGTCTTGCGCTCCCACTGCCATCCCTTTCACGCCGGTGTGAATCCGGCTGATCGCCATGGCGGCGCGTTTATCTGACAAGGCTTCCCACAATGATGACGCCGATGCGTCTTCCGGGACAATAAACTTGATCTGGTTCAGCCATATCGCAATGAGTTCGGGGAGCTTTCTTGCACGCAACTGGCGCTTCAGTGAAGCGATCCAGCGCTCGCGTCGTTCGAGCCCTTCCGACGTCAGCGGAATCGGTTCATCGAGCAGAACCAGGCACACGCGATACGCTTTTGAATCGCTCCAGCCACATACTCGGGCGCGTTCGAGGGCACCGGCTGTCGCTGAAAATTCGCCGTCGAGAAGGCCGGCAACGAGCGCATACCCGAGGCGATCTTCCTGTTGGGCGAGTTGCCGCTGGTGCATCATGTGCAGCGCTGCCACGACGCTCGCATGTTCTATCGCGCGCGCATCGAGCTCCTGGGTTTCGTTACCTGCAAGATCCAGCCAGATGAGTGCGACGACGGTATCGTGCAGACGGACGGGGAAGACGATGCGATGCTGCACCGCTGCCTCTGTCGCGAACGCCACCACGAGCGGCCGTTGCATCCCTGCGAGGTCGACAGGCAGCGAGCCACCCTGCACCGCGCTAACGAATTGAGGTTCGAGCAGTGTGAGCGCTTCAACGGTATCCGATCCACCCAGGATGTCCCCGGCCGGATCGGTGAATGTCACGAAGCGCCCGAGCAGGCTGGTCAGCGCGGCCGCGATGTCGGACAGGTTTGTCGCAGAGACAGCCGCATTAGTAAGCGCCCGGTGCAGCTTTTCGGACCGCTGGATTATGTCGCCCTGGAAGTTGATGATCTTCGCGAGTATCTCGTGAGTGACCTCGCTGAAGGGAACATCCCAGGGCAGTTCGAGAAGCGGCAGGCCGACCCGGTTGGATTCTTCAAGCGCTTCAGGCGGGAAGTGTTCGCGAAAGTGGGGCACGGCGAGGACGACGCCCGCAAGCCCCACCTTGCTGAGGTTCCTGACCAGCTCTCTCGAGGCAACCTCGTCGCTTGGCCAGTTGTACCCAGTCGTCAGCAACAGTTCGCCGGGTTTCACCCATTGGGCTATGTCGGGATGGTCGACCATGTGAACCCACGTGATCTCCCGGTCCAGCATGTGCGAACCCGCCACCACTTCGGCGTCGCGTAATATCGTCTCCCTGATCGCGGTATCGAGTTTCATTTTGTTCCGTTAATGCAGCGTGATGCGCTAGCAGGGCACTGCGATGTCGGGTGATCTGCTGGCGACAGGTTGCCGGTAGCCCAACAATACGCCGAGCAGGCTGAAAGCGGCCGCGAACATCACATAGAACGCGGGCGCCATTGCCGTGCCGGTCTTGGCGATCAGCCAGGTCAGAATCAGCGAGGCGAAGCCGCCGAACGTCATGACCGCGAGGTTGTACGCCACGGACAAGCCCGTCGACAATACTTTCGTCGGAAACGTTTCGGAGAGCGCGGCGAGAATCGGACCCGTGTAGATCGCAATCAGCACGCCAAATACGGCCTGAAAGATGCATAGCGTGGCAAGCGACGGGGATGACACGATCATTGCGAACATCGGCCACGCGAGCAGGAGCATGGCTGCCGCGGAACACGCCAGGAGCCATTTCCGGCCGATCTTGTCGGACCACCAGCCCGTGATTGGCGAGCAAACCGTAATCACCACGCCACCCACCATCGCGGCAATGAAGGAAGCCGACTGCTGCAGCTTGAGCACCTTGACCGAGAACGTCGGCATGTAGAAGAGGATCACATAGATGCACACGGTCCACAGCACGACCATTGCGAAGCTCGCGAACGTCTGCCGCGGATAGTCGCGTAGCACGTCGACAAGCGGAGTCTTGGACTTGTCAGTGGCATTGAGAAAGACCGGCGTTTCCTCAAGGTTGCGACGGATGAAAAACCCGATCGGTCCGATCAGCAAACCGGAGAGAAACGGAATTCTCCATCCCCAGCTTTCGACATCCTGCACCGACAGTCCGAGCGTGATACCTGTGCCGAAACATGCCCCGAGCAGCACGGCGAAGCCGATGCTCGTCTGGATCCAGCTTGAGTAGTAGGCTTTCTTTCCCTTCGGAGCGTGTTCGGTCAGGAACGCGGTTGCCGTGCCCATTTCCCCGCCGGCGGAAAATCCCTGCAACAGCCGTGCAACCACAATCAGGCAAGGCGCGGCGACGCCGATCTGCGAGTACGTTGGGGCAAGGCCGATCAGCGCGGTGCCCGCGCACATCAATAGAATGGTCAGTGACAGTGCCGCCTTGCGGCCGGCCCGATCCGCGTAAATGCCGATCAGAATGCCGCCGAACGGACGGACCAGAAAGCCGACGCCGAAGGTTGCAACGGACAGCATCAACGAACTCAGGTCGTTGCCGGTAGGGAAAAAAAGCTTGGCGATAGTAATGGCAAAAAAGCCGTACACCATGAAGTCGAACCATTCGAAGCCATTGCCCAGTACGGTCGCAACAATGGCGCGTCGCCGGATTGCCCGGACCTCGTCGTAGGTTGCCGTCAGATCTACCGTGTTCATCTCCACTCCTGATGCATGCGTGTGACTTCGTCCATGAGGTCGAACGCGCGGAATGTCCGTGCGCTCCCTGTTAGTCATTGGACTCAGCCACAATTCGCACAACTACCCTCAAAACAACGCAATGAACACGGTCGGATTTGTATCAAACATAGAATAAGCGCCAGGAAAAAGGAAACTTTCTTGTGTGTTTTGTATGTTTGATAGGTATCGCCTGATTTTTTGAATTCCTACCCTATGTGCGGGAAGAAAGTCTTCTGACATAGCATTCGAAAATCAGCCGCTCGCTGCGATCAGGGTTTAACTGCTTGCGTCCGTGGCGGAAACCGGGAGGAACAATGACGACGCCAAACATCACTGTTGAAGTCGGCGAAGAAATGGTTGCGGGCTTTGCAAGGAAGGGGCTCGGCCAAGTTCGTCCGTCCTCGTCGCGAGACCGTGGCGACGGCCCGTTTCGCAGGCTGGTCTTGCGCGGCGCAACGGTTATCGACGGCACCGGTGCGCCCCCTTGGGGACCCGCCGATATCGTCATTGAAGGCGACCGGATCACGGAAATTGCAGCCGTAGGCGTGCCCGGACTTCCTATTAACGGCCAACGCCGGCCTGCCGTGGGCGACCACGAGATCGACTGCACGGGCAAGTTCGTGACGCCGGGATTCATTGACTGTCACGCACATATCGGCACCCCGTTTCATGCGGAAAACGGCGAGATGATGCCCGCGGATTACGTGTACAAGCTTTGGCTTGCCCATGGTGTGACGTCGGTGCGCGAGGCAGGCTGCATGAACGGCCTCGCATGGACCTGTGAGCAGAAGGCCGCGGCCGACGCCAATCGCATTGCGGCGCCGCACCTGTACCCGTACGTCTATTTTCCGGCGGTCAACGACTACCTCAAGACAATCTACAGTCCCGAAGAAGGGCGGCAATGGCTGAGAAGAGTCAGTGAGAAAGGCGCAAAGGGCGTGAAGTTTTTCGGGGCGCCGCCGGCGATCATGCAAGCGGCTCTGGACGAGTGCAAGCTGCTCGGGTTGCGCACGTGTTGCCATCATGCGCAGCTCTCGGTAGGCCGGATGAACGCGCTCAAGACCGCGCAATGGGGGCTGACAAGCACCGAGCACGCGTATGGCTTGCCGGAGGCGCTGTTCGAAGGCAGGACGCTGCAAACGATTGGAGACGACTACAACTATAACGACGAGTACCTGAGATTCTCAACGGCCGGCCAGACGTTCCTCCAGGCGGCGAAGCCTGGGAGTCAGAAGTGGAATGACGTGCTGGATGCATTCCTGGCCGTTGGCCATACCTTCGTCCCCACGATGAACGTGTATGACGGCAACCGGGATCTCATGCGTGCGCGCAGGGCTGAATGGCACGATGCGTATACCGACAACACCACGTGGAAATATTTTCAGCCGCAGCGCGGCGGTCACGGTGCTTATTTCTATCGGTGGTCGGTCACGAACGAAGTCGAGTGGCGCGAGAGCTTTCGTCTCCTGATGCAGTTCCTCAACGAGTACAAGAACAGGGGCGGGCGCGTATGTCCGGGCAGCGACTCAGGATTCATGTTCCAGATCTACGGGTTCGGTTATGTCCGGGAACTCGAACTGTTTCAGGAGGCAGGATTTTCGCCGCTGGAAGTGTTGCGCGCGGCTACGGCTCAATCTGCCGAATTGCTGGGCATAGAAGACGAGACCGGCACGCTCGAAGTCGGTCGCTGTGCGGACATTCTCGTGCATGACCAGAACCCTTTGACCGATTTCAAGTTGCTTTACGGAACCGGCGCCTTGCGGCTGAACGACGAGTCGCGCTCCCTGGAACAAAAGCGCTCGATCGAACTGACCATCAAAGGCGGTGTGGTGTTTGCGGCCGAGGCGCTATTAGCAGATGTACGCGCGATGGTATCGGCTACCTGGCCTGATGATGAGACACCGTTCGGACGAAAGGCATGAATATGGCCTGCACGCAATTTGTCATCCTCGCCGGAATTCTGGGAAGCGGCAAGACGTCGTTGCTCGAAGCGTTGCTTGACGCGGGTAGCGGTGCATCGACAGCCGTGATCGTGAACGAGGTGGGTGCGATCAACATCGATGGGGCAGTGCTTTCGGAGTCGGCCCGTGGCATGACGATGGCAACCCTCAGCAACGGTTGCGTATGTTGTTCACTGACTGATGATCTGGTAACGACAGTTGAAGAGCTGGTCGCCTTGCGCTCGGAGGAGGGCAAAGAGCCTTTTGAGCGCATAGTTCTGGAATGCAGCGGGTTGTCGCGGCCTGGGGCCGTCATGCGTTCGCTGGAACAGCTCGCGAAGTTTCGGTTCCGGCTGCATATCGTGGCTACTTACGACTGTAGCCGCCCGCCGCTCGACAGCGATTTCGAAGATGCCTCCGCGCAGCTTACCGCCGCGCATACAGTGGTGCTGACCAAGATCGATCTTGTCAGTGCTGAGCGGCGCGCGCAGGCACGCGGTGTGGTTGCGGGCGTCAATCCGTTGGCGCGTATTGTCGATGAGTTTTCTTCATCGATCCGGGCGCGCGAGGCCTTTGCTGAGGTGGATACCTCGGTGTCACCGCGGATCGTGGTCAGTGAACCAACGCGCGTCGGGGAGGCCTTGCTCCATCCTCGCGTTCGCGTGTTCCGCGCCCGGTTTACGCAGAAACCAAACTGGGAAGATGTTCTTGAGTGGCTCGAAAATATCACCGGTATGACCGGTGATCGACTGCTGCGCATGAAGGCGATCGTCGCCGGCCCTCATGGCTCCGAGCGCGTTTTGCTTCAGAGCGTAGGAACGACATTTGCCGCGCCCAGACGCCTTGCGTCGACATCGTTTGATGACCTTGCAGCGGTCTTTATTGTTCGCGATTGCGCGATGGTGGAATTGCAACAGGTCGAAGGCGCTTTGGGCGTAACGTGGACGGCGCTGCAGCGGGAGTTGCCCGATGTCAGTGCCGTTCACGTCGCCTGATTTTCTTCAGTCCTGGACCGCTTCGAGTTCCTTCGAGTTCGCTTTGCTATCTTCATGCGCGACTGCCGCGTGCACCAGCGGTAACAGATCGCGGCCATAACCCAATGCATCTTCGAGCGGATCAAAACCACGGATCAGGAACGTCGAGATGCCCAAACGGTAATACTCGATCAAAGCTTCCGTCACTTGTTCGGGCGTGCCGACCAGCGACGTGGAGTTGCCCGCCGCTTTTGTCAGCGCGGTGATGCCCGTCCACAGGCGCTTGTCCACCACGGTACCCTTTGCCGCTTCGGCAAGCAGACGCTGTGCACCGACATTCTTGGGTTCGGTCGGTCGACGTGTAAAGTTAGGATTGCTTTTCACCACCTCTGTTGCTCGCGCGAGGATCGATTCTGCGCGTGCCCATGCTGCATCTTCTGTTGAAGCGATGATCGGGCGCAGCGACAGGCTGAAGCGGATTGCGTTCTCACGGCCATACGGTTTGGCGGCGGCGCGCACCCGGGCGATGGTCTCGGCGACCTGCTGCAGCGACTCGCCCCACAGCGCGAATACGTCGGCATGCTTGCCCGCGACCTGGATTGCCGCTTCCGACGAACCGCCGAAATACACCGGCAGATGCGGCTTCTGTACCGGACGAACCAGCGACCGGTGACTCTTCACGCGATAGAACGCACCTTCGTGATCGAACGGCGTTTCGCTTGTCCATGACCGCTTCACGACATCGAGATATTCATCGGTGCGCTTGTAGCGGTCGTCGTGCTCGAGGAAGTCACCGTCGCGTTGTTGTTCGGTATCGTCGCCGCCGGAAATGATGTGCACGGCGGTGCGGCCCGCGCTGAAGTGATCGAGCGTGGCAAGTTGACGGGCGGCGAGCGTGGGCGCGACAAAGCCCGGCCGATGCGCAAGCAGGATACCCAGACGCTTCGTCTGTTGCGCGACGAACGACGCTATCTGGAAGCCGTCCGGCGACGCACTTGAATGAGCGATCAGCACGCGATCGAAACCACCGTATTCATGCGCTTGCGCGACCGCGGCAATGTACGGCGGATTGACCGCGGGTCCTTGCGGCAAGTGGATTTCACTTGATTCCTGATGGCTCACATAGCCGATGAATTCAACGCTCATAGTGGTGCTCCCTGAAGAGAAGATTTGGCTTGGTGCGAGGCGAACCCGGTGCGTCCGAATGCGCTGAGCAGTGCGTCGTTTTGCGGCGTATGAATGCGCGAGCACAGCACGTCGCGATGATGGCGTTCGAGCGCATTGTTGCGGCTCAGCCCCGGATTGCCGCTTGCTTCGACCGCGAGTTCAACGGCGGTGATCGCGTTCTGCGTCACGAGGTATTTGATGGCCGGTGCTTCATGCAACGGAATGTTGCCGTGCGAGCCGGCGTCCAGCAACACACGGTTGTTGAGCAGCAATGCATCGATACGGCCAAGCGTCTGCTGGAAACTGCCCAGGCTCGACAGCGGCGCACCCAGGTTGGCGGGTTTGCGATCCGTGCCCCATGATGCAAACCAGTCGCGCGCAGACCGGGCGACGGCGTCGTAGATCGACGAAAGCAGCACGTTCATCCACAGCGTGGTGAGCGGGTCCATGCCGCTCGCAGCGATCTCCGGAGAATTCAGGTCGACGGCATGAGCGGCAGGAACACGTACGTTCTCGAAGATCACTTCGTGACTGCCGGTTGCACGCATGCCGAGGTGATTCCACGGCTCGCCGAACCGAATGCCGGGTGTGTCGCGGTGCACAAGGAACGTCCCGACCCGCGGCGAAGTCTCGTCCGTGCGGCCCCAAACTGCGAACCATGTCAGGCCCGGACTGCCGGTCGAATAGATCTTGCTGCCGTTGAGAATCCACGCGTCGCCGCTATCGGTCAGACGACCGATCGTGCCGGGCAAACCGCCGCGCGAGGGCGAACCCAACTCGGGCTCAACACGCAGCGAGTTGATGAGCGCGCCGTTTTCCACGGCATCGCGCGCTACCTGTTCTTTCAACGCTTGCGGCCAGTTTGGATTGGCCTGCAGGCGCAGATGATAAAGACACTGCATCACGAGGATCAGTGCCGTCGACGGTTCGCCGCGTGCAACCGCGCGTACCACCTTCAGGACTTGCGGGAGCGTCGCTTGCCGGCCGCCGAGCGTCTGCGGTACCGTCAACGCGAGCAAGCCGGCGCTTCTCAAACAGGCGAGATTATCGTGGGGAAAGATCGCATCACGATCCAGCGCTCCGGCGCTCGCCGAGAAATCCTGAGTGAGCGCGGCGAGCCATTGGTCGGCGGCAGCGCTGTCGAGATCGGCGAGGGCGTCGAGCGCAATCGGGTCCTGCAGGGCAGCGGGTGGATGCCGTACGGTCATCGGAAGGTCCGTTATCTACGAGTGTTAATGCGCGGTGAACTGGGCGTCGAAACTCGGTGTTACGTCGAGCGTCGTCTTGATCACGCCCGCTCGAACGTAGAGGTCGGCGGTGCGTTGCTGCTCGGCGATCACCTTGCTGTCGATCGTGATGGGCTTTAATTGCGCGCGCTGATAGACGACCTTCAGCACATCGGCCGGCAGGTGCGTGACGCGTGACTGGATAGCCGCGACCTCGTCGGGATGCGACAGCGCCCATTGTTGACCGGCCGCTACGCGACGCACGAAGTCATCGATTTGCGCGCGCTTCGCCTTGAGCGACTCATCGGTCGCGGCCTGGAAGCTGAGTCCCGATGAAAGTCCCACACCATTCGCCACGCTGCGGTTGTTATCGCGCAATTCACCGAGCGCGACATACGGGTCCCATGTGGACCATGCATCGACGTTGCCCGACTCGAGCGCTGACTTGGCATCCGCGGGTTGCATGAACTCGAGCGTCACATCGGAGAGCTTGATGCCGGCACGCTCCAGCGTCGCGATGGCCAGGAAATGGCCGATGGAACCGCGCGTAGTCGCTATGCGTTTGCCTTTCAGATCGGCAGCGCTTTTGATGGGGGATCCGGCGGGCACGAGAATCGCGAGGTCGACCGGTTGCGAGCGGGTGGCCGCTACCGCGCGTACCCGCGCTCCGGCGGCGTAAGCAAAGATCAGCGGGGCGTCGCCGAGACCGCCTATATCGATTGCGCCTGCATTCAAGGCCTCGCCGAGCGGTTGCGCAGCGGGGAAATTGAACCACTCGATCTGGTACGGCACGTCTTTCAACTGACCGGATGCTTCGAGAATGCCGCGTGTCTGCAACTGCTGGTCACCGACTTTCAGAACGGTTTCGGCGACCGAAGCAAGAGGACGCAGCGCGACGAATGCAGTCAGCGCGGCAATCAACAGGAGGCTGCGTCGTTTCATGAATCATCCATGCAGGAAAAAACATTCACGATACGATTCGCCGCGGCATTAGACAAACGCGTTGTTCTGCTTTGCTAATCGCCGGAGTTGGAATGACGCGGATAGGGACGTGTCAGACCTTTGACTTTAAATTACGAAGAAACCATGCGTGCCGTCACGTTCGAGTTGCGCGACGAGCCCGTACTCCCACTCAAGGTAGGCGTTCATTGCTTCGTGCGGCGCGTCGGTGCCTTCATACGGACGCCGATACCGGTCGATTCTCGGCGAAGCCAGGTGCGTTTCGCCCTTGGCAAGCGGCAAGCCTGCCGCGGTCCATGCAGCGGTGCCGCCTTCTAGCAACAGGACAGGCTTCGATGTGAGCGCCGCCACTTCCGGTCCGGCGAACGCGGCAAGCGCGCTTGATCCGCACGTGACCACATATTGTTTCGCGTCCGGCAGCGCGGGCAGGTCGAGCGCAAGCCGCGAGCGCACGGTCCACCATGCGCCGGGAATGTGGCCCTTCACATGGTTGGCGCTCGCCGTGAAGTCGAGCACGATGGTCTGGCTAGCGGGATCATCGAGCAGGGCGGCGAGGTCGTTCGCGGTGATCGTGGGCGTGGCTGCGGGCAGTGGTTTTGCGGCACGCCACGGGCCTCGTTCGATCAGGTCGGTGCCGGTTGTATCATCGATTACATACACGTCGATGTTCATCTGCGCGAGCCATGACGCCGTCATGTTGGCGCGTACGCCGTCGTCATCGAAGAGGACCACGCGGGCGCCGCGAACCGGCGCGAACATCTCCGTTTCCTGCACGAGCTGGCCGCCCGGCGCGCCTTGAAAACCCGTTGCATGCGCGAGTTCGTATTCGGCCGGCGTGCGGACATCGAAGCGATACGTCGTGCGTTCCACGTCTTCCGCCCAGCCTTGCGCCTCCGTGAACGTCGTGCGTTTCACGCCCGCGCGATCGGCTACGGACCGGGCTGATTCACGCGAAGCGGTGTCGGCACGGCCGTCGTCGGTGGCGAACTGCCGGGCGCTGCCATAGGCAAGTGACTGGCCCGCAAGCAGCCAGCCGATCGTGCCGTTACGCAACGCGGCCACCGGGTTCGGAATCCCGGCATTCACCAGCGACTGCGTGCCGATGATGCTGCGCGTACGCCCTGCGCAATTCACGATTACGCGTGTCTTGGGATCGGGCGCGAGTGCACGGGCACGCAGCACAAGTTCAGCGCCCGGCACGCTGATGCTGCCGGGGATGTTCATCGTCTGATATTCGTCGTAGCGGCGCGCGTCCAGCACGACCACGTCCTCGCCGCTTTTCAGCAACGCATCGACTGCTTCCGCCGATAACGCCGGCGTATGCCGCTTCGCTTCCACGAACTCGCCGAACGCCTTGCTGGGTACATTGACATCGCGGAACACTTCGCCGCCTGCACTTTCCCAGCCTTTCAGGCCGCCTTCGAACAACGCAACATCGGTATAGCCGAGTTCTTCGAACCGTCGTGCGGCGGGTTCCGCGAGACCTTCGCCGTCATCGAGCAAAACGATCGGCACGCTCTTGCGCGGCAGCTTCGTCAAGGCGTCGAGTTCGATCTTCGATAACGACAGGTTCGCTGCAAACAAGGGGTGACGCTGCGCGTGCGGATCTTCTTCGCGGACATCGAGGAAAGCAATCTCGCGCTTTGAAAGCAGGGCGTCGCGCACGTCGTTGAAGCTGCGCTGGGGGATGGCGCTCATGAGTCGAGTCTTTCCTTCGAGAGGTTCCAGAGGTTGGGGAGCGTGTCGTTCGTATAGCCGGAGACGAAGGGCTTCGGCGGACCGTCAAGGGGATAGACGTGCCGCGAGACACCGCCGATATTCGCACCGTACACATGAATGCTGATGGAAACACGGTCGTCGAATGCGTTGCTCACGCGATGAATATCGCCGATGGACGGCGACACCGCCGCTACTGCGCCTCGTTCGAGCAACTGGTCTTCACCCGATGTAACGAGCGTTCCGTGGTCGTTGCGTGCATACGAGCGCGCGACTTCCGCGCCCCGTAATACGCCGACGAGACCCCACACCGTGTGGTCGTGAACGGGCGTTTGCTGACCCGGTCCCCATACGAAGCTGACGACCGAGAAGCGTTGACGCGCATCGGCGTAGAGCAGGAATTGTTGATAGCGATCAGGCGACGGTTTCGCATAGGCATCGGGTAGCCAGTCGTCTTCGGCTATCAGCTTGCTGAGCGCAACCGCACCTTGTTCGAGCACGTGAGTTTCGGAAGAATTTTGATCGACGAGTTGCGCAATCTCGCTGATGAATCCGCGCAGTTTTTCATGGCTCATCGCTTATTCCAGCTTCACGCGGCGTGCGCTATTTGCGAGGTCAGTTCACGCGCGGCCGGGATCAACTCGCGGCCGTAATCGAGCGCGTCTTCCAGCGGATCGAAGCCGCGAATCAGGAAGGTGGTCACGCCGAGCGCGTGATATTCGGCCAGCGTCTCGGCCACTTGCGACGGCGTGCCGACGAGCGCGGTCGAATTCGAGCGGCCGCCGATCTCCTTTGCCACGCCGGTCCACAGGCGATCGTCTGCACGTACGCCATCGCCTGCTGCAGCCAGCAGGCGGCGCGCGCCCTCACTTTGTTGCGGCGTCGCTTCACCGAGACCTTGCTCGGCACGAAGCCGCCGCGTTTCAGCAAGAATATGTTCGGCGCGATCCCAAGCGGCCTTTTCGGTTGCTGCAAGGATTGGGCGGAACGATACGGAGAAGCGCACGTTGCGCCCATGTTTTGCCGCTTCGGCGCGAATGCGGGTGACCTGTTCGCGCACCTGTTCCTTCGATTCGCCCCACAGCGCGTAGACGTCGGCGTGCTTGCCCGCGACTTCGATAGCCGGTGACGATGCGCCGCCGAAATAGATCGGCACGTACGGGGCTTGCTTCGGCTTCACTTCGGAGAAAGCTTTTTCGAAGCGGTAATAGCGGCCTTCGTGATCGAAGGGTTCGGATTCGGTCCACACGCGTCGCAGGATCTGCAGATATTCGTCGGTGCGGGCGTAGCGTTCATCGTGCGAGAGGAAGTCGCCGTCGCGGCGTTGCTCGACGTCGCTGCCGCCCGAGATGAAGTGGACCGCGAGGCGGCCGCCGCTTAGCTGATCGAGCGTGGCGAGCTGGCGTGCGGCCAGGGTTGGCGCGACGAATCCGGGGCGATGCGCGAGCATGAAGTGGATGCGCTGCGTGACGCCGGCCGCGTAAGCGACGGTCAGCATGGCGTCGGGGCTGGTCGACTGATAGGGCACGAGAACGCGGTCGAAGCCGGCTTTCTCGTGCGCCTGGGCGAAGTCGCGGAGGTAGTCGATATCGATTGCCGGACCACGCGCCAGATACGTCTCCGACACTTTTTGCTGCTGGAGCATGCCGATGAATTCGACGCTCACGAAAGACGCTCCTCGTTTGATTCACACTGTCAGGCAGTGCGTGAAGAGACGCCTCAGGACGCTGCCGATAGCTCTAAAGGCTAACATCGGCTGATGCAGATCTTAAATATCAAAACGAG
>NZ_JNFG01000202.1 GCF_000729995.1 Caballeronia sordidicola
TTTCAGGGGCGGGAGGCGGGCTCGTACTCGCGCGCGGAAAGTGGACGACGTTCGACGCGTGGTCCGGCATCGGGTCGGGTTGCGCTTCGGGCGCGGTTTGCCATTGCGGTTCGGTTGGGCGGTCGGATGGCGTTGGTGTCGCGTATCCGTTCGGGGTCTCGGTGCTGGTTTCAACGCTCGTGCCGGTTTCGTCCGGCGTGGTGTGCGGCGTCTCGACGACTCTGAACGGCGGACGTGCGGCGCCCGCATCTGCTTGCCACGGCGGCGTGTGGACGTGGCCCGTGGACGCGGTTGCGGGGCTTCCCGGTAGCGGCGATGCGGGTGTCACCGGGACGATTTCATGCGTCGTCTGCACGGGGTGCGTTTGACCGGCGCGGACAGCCCACGGCGGGAGATCGGCGAGATCAACGGGCGTGTGCGCTGGTGTTGGGGTTGGCGTTTGCGTAGAAGGTGACGTCGTCGCGTTCGGCGTTGCCGGTTCCAGGCGCGTAAATGAACCGTTCGATGGGTTGGGCGCGGGGTTGCCGGCAATGCCGGAAGAGGCCAGATGCGCGATTCCATCGATGTCGGCCAACCCTATCGGATTCGACGTCCGATTTGTGGCCGCGTCGTTGTCGGCGCGCTGCACAGGTGGTTGCGACAACGGGTTCGAACGTAGATCGATCGATTGAGTGGTGACCGGCGCCGTTGCCTGGGTTTGCTGGATACCGTTGTCGCGGGGTGTCGGCGATGCAGGATAGGGCAGGGCGCCGTTGTTGCGGATGTCCGCGTTGCTCGTGCTTGCGTACTCGCTGGTCTCCGGCTGCGTCGACTCTCGTACGCTAGGCTGGGTGCCCGAGGCGAACGTGTAGCCGTCGCGTAACGAAGCGCTCGACGAATACGTGCCCGCAATACTCGATGCCGACCTCGACGCGACGCCTTCCGCCTCTCCTGGCTGCTCGGTCTGGTTCGCGGATGAGCTGGTTATCGGCGATACCGGATCGGTCGGGAGCGTTGCCGCGGGCGTACTAATAGCTGAGGAGACTGGGGGAACGGAACCGGCGGGGGAACGAGCCGAGGCGGCCAGCGTACCCGAAGTACCCGAAGCGTTCAAGGCCGCTGCGTTATGTCCGTTGCCCGCACCATGTGTATCTGGCGACGCTCCCGCTTCCCGTGCGGCATCGGCGTCGCCTGCGCGCGTGGTCCATTGCGCCGTGATTTGTTCGATGGAGCGCAGCGTCTCCTTGATATGTTCAGGTGCTGGCGGAGGACCGGCGGGCTTGGCGGGAACCGCCTCGGACGCCGTTGTCGCAGCGAAAAAAGAGTCGATCGAGACGACCGGAGGAACCGACTTGCCGGAGCCAGGGTTCATCGATGTATTGCGCGAAGCGGCGTGAGGAACGCTGGAGGAACCCGACGCACGAACGGCGCTCGGTGCGCTCCGGTTCAGCGATGACCGCGATACGTCTGGACGCCGCGACGCGGCAGTATCCACCGAATGGGCGGTTGCGCGTGTTGTCGAGGTCCCAGCGACAGCAGAAGGCAAGGTACTCGCCGTACCCGCCGCACTCGCGCCGCGCGAGATGCCAGCCGATCCAGCTCCTGTCGCCGCCGCGTTCACACCCGCTGCACTTTCCCGCATTCCCGACGACGCTCCCGCCCCCGAGCCGGTCTTCAACCAGCCCGCCGGCGCGATGGGTTCGAGCGGCTCCCGCGCGCCTGCTCCACGAGCGCTGTGCGAAGCGGCCGGGCGTGCATCGGGGAAGCGGTCCGAATAGCTGTCTTTGGCCTCACCCGGTTCACGATGTGTCGGTGACAAGGGTTCGATCGGGCGCGCAGCCTCGGGTCCGCGCAACGGCCGCTCTGCGTCGCTACGCCGTGCCGGCTGCGGACGCCAGACTGTCGGCCGCTGATAGCGCCCGCCCTGGCGTTGCGTCGCTGTCGGCAAGCCGAGCGCCGGAGCATCGTGCGAGGCTCTGCCAGAAGTCGTGACACCGCTCCCCACCGCGCTCCCTGACTTGAAACTGCCGAGACCCGTGCTTGCACCCCGCGTTTCCGCCTTGTCGCGCGATGCTCGTCCGCGTGCCGGTTTCTCGCGGACCGTCCGTTCCCTTGGCGTGAACCACTCGGGTTTCAGACCCAGGCCGAACGCGCCGTTGGCCCAGCCAAGCGTTTCGCGCCACTGGAACCCGCAGAGCCACGGCAAGCTGATCAGGAACACGACGGCCGCACCGGCCCCCACGCTCAGCGCAGCCGGCGTACTGACGACGCCGGCCTGTCCGCCCAGGCCGACTAGCAACGCGTGCCCGAGATGGTCGATATCGGTGGCGAATGCGAAGGAATGAAACAGTGCGGCTTCGAGCGTGCAGCTCGCGAGGAGCACGCAGAAGAAACCTAGCCAAAGCCGAATCGTGCCCGGACCGCGCAGGCCGCCGCCGTTGGGAAGAACGGACTTGACGATGCGCCAGAGAAGGGGGATGAACCAGACGGCCGAAGCACCGAACCAGCCGAAAACTACCGTGTGCATGCAAGGAACCAGGAATGATGTAAGCGATGTGAGCAGCGAACCCAGGCTCGGACAAAATGAATCAGATGAATCGATAACACCGAGTTTAACCGCCCTGAACGCGGCGAGGGCGGGCGGTGGTCAAGCGATCAAGCATTCGGCCGCAGGTAACGATTGATGCATCGAGACGATGTCAGCCGGGTCAGTGGGCGTTCACATTCCGATTTGAAGTGGAATAGTCAAACGAGCCGCCAGACGAAAAATCAACACGTTTAACGAAGTCAAACGCCCGGGCGCAGAATCCCTTGACTCGACCAGGCGCCAACGCCCAACAGATTCCGCGACGACCGCCCTTAATGCAACGGCCGACTCTCGACCTCGACCGTCAAAACCCCCGACCCTCCAAATTGGCCCTCATCGATCTCAAGGTTGCGCTGCTTGTGTGAACGTCATTACGTCGCCGTTCTTGAGCGTGATCTGCAATTGCTGCGGCGGCTGCATTTGCACGCCGGTCTTTTCGATCTCCGTCAGCCCGTGCAGGAACGGTTGTTCGAGCGCGCTGCCCGGTCCCGGCGCGCAGGCCATCCGCGTGCTGGCAAGAGGGCCGAAAGAGAGCTTGCCGTCGGCCAGGTCGTAGGTGCCGGCGAAACGGTTGCATCCGGAAAAGCCGTTCGTTTTGCGTTGGCCGCCTTGCGTCGAAAAATTCAGGGTGATCGGCGCCCCGCCAGCGCTGTTGCCAGAACTACCCGCCGGACTCGACGGGACCGGGCGCGTCTTGCCATCGGCATCAGCCCAACTGGTGAGTTGCCATTGGGTATCGTCGAGAAGCTGGGTTGCGGCCGGGTTGTAAGGATCGGTCGGCGGTGCGGCGCTGTCCGGATGCGTCGGCATCGTGCAACCTGCTAACGCCGCTCCGAAAGCGAGGGTCACGATCGACGCCACGGCGGCAAATGTCGGCCTGGAACGCGGGAACGCAGCATGGACCCGGCTGCGCGCCGAAACACGCGCAGGTTGCGAACGGGAAGGCTGCATCGACATGGAATTTCCTCGGGAGCTGGCAAAACCGTAAGGGTATCGCACTCGTCCTAAGATTGACCAAGGCAGATTGCGGCAAAGTCATAGCAACATGTAAAGAAAAGTTAGCCGAGCCTCCCGTTCGATGAAGCGGAAGCGCCCGCGCATACGGCCGGTGGCCATCCTCCACGTCAACCCGGTTCTGCCGGGCCGCGGCCGGAGCCGCAACACCGATCGCGTCTCTGAAAGGGTGCGCATGTTAACATTGCGGGCTTATCAGGCCTCTTTTTCTGGAGCATCCATGCAGAGCGCGAAGTCCGCTGCGTCCGCCGTTTCTTCCCCTCAATCCGGCGCGCAGCCGGTGAATCAGCCGGCGAACATCGGCACGCCGCTCACGCCCGGCGCGACGCGCGTGATGCTGCTCGGCGCGGGCGAACTCGGTAAGGAAGTGATCATCGCGTTGCAACGCCTCGGCGTGGAGACCATTGCAGTCGACCGTTACGCCGATGCCCCCGGCCATCAGGTCGCGCATCGTTCGCACGTGATCGACATGACCGACGGCGCGGCATTGCGCGCGTTGATCGTTTCTGAACGGCCGCATTTGATCGTGCCGGAGATCGAGGCCATAGCAACCGATACCCTCGCTGAAATCGAAGCCGAGCAACTCGCCGTTGTGATCCCGACCGCGCGCGCGACGCAGCTCACCATGAACCGCGAAGGCATTCGCCGTCTCGCTGCTGAAACGCTCGGCCTGCCGACGTCGCCGTATGCGTTCGCCGAGTCGCTCGACGAGATGACCGCGGCGATCGGCAAGATCGGTTTTCCGTGCGTGGTGAAACCGGTGATGTCGTCGTCGGGCAAGGGGCAGTCGGTGCTCAAAAGCGCCGCGGATATCGAACCGGCCTGGCAGCACGCAATGGCCGGCGGCCGCGTCAATCACGGCCGGGTGATCGTGGAAGGGTTTATCGACTTCGAGTACGAGATCACGCAGCTCACCGTGCGCGCGGTCAGTCCGGAGAAGGGCGACCTGCAGACGTATTTCTGCGAACCGATAGGCCATGTCCAGGTGGCGGGCGACTATGTGGAATCGTGGCAACCGCAGGCAATGAGCGCAGCGGCGCTCGCAAAATCGCGCGATGTTGCCGAGAAAGTCACCACGGCGCTCGGTGGCCGCGGATTGTTCGGGGTCGAATTGTTCGTGCGCGGCGACGACGTCTGGTTCTCCGAGGTCAGCCCGCGACCGCACGACACGGGTCTCGTCACGCTCGCCACGCAGCGCTTCTCCGAATTCGACCTGCACGCACGCGCGATCCTCGGCCTTCCCGTCGATACAACGTTGCGCGCGCCGGGTGCATCGGCGGTGATTTATGGCGGGCTGGACGAAGCGGGCGTCGCGTTCGAAGGCGTCGCCGATGCGCTCGCCGTGCCCGACTCGGACCTGCGCCTGTTCGGCAAACCAGAAAGTTTTGCGAAGCGCCGCATGGGCGTCGCGCTCGCAACGGGACGCGATACCCACGAAGCGCGGGAACGCGCGAAGCAGGCCGCGTCTAAGGTAAGACCCGTCTCCACTCGATGACGGCAACACGCCGCCGGCGGCGAGCTTTTCGCGGGCGGCACGGAGGTTTCAAGTGAAATGGTGTGCGATGGTCGCGCTGTGCGCGACGTTGGTTGGTTTGGCGGGGTGCGGTGTGGCGGCGGCGCCGTGCCGGGTGGCATCGGCGGGATTGAAGATGGTGCCGTTGGTCGGCCATGTCGCGGCGGCGCCGACCGATGTATGCGCGGACGTAATCGATCCGTGACGAGCATTGGGTGAGTAGTTTGAAGGCGTCGGCTATTCCGGCAGGCCGGATTCGACGCCGCTCCGTGCATCTGAAGCCTGGCCGATGCACGGCGGGTTCATCGGGAAAGAAGCAACGAAAGGATGCAAAGATGAAGGATGGAAATAAGAAGGCGCTTATCCAGCGGGTCGAACCAATGATCAGATCGGTCGCTTTGACGGCCGGTACGCTGTGTCTCGCGGCCGTGACCCATTCGGCAGTCGCAATGCCGCTGACCGTGCCACAGATTCAGACGGCGACGACCAACACGCTGCGTTACGAATGCCACGGCGGCAGCACGCTGACCGTGCAGTACATGAACACGAAGAACAAGCAGAGTTTTGCGCTTCTGACCGTCGATGGCCGGAAAATGCTGTTTGTGAACGTGCTGGCGGGGTCGGGGGCGAAGTACGTCGGCGATCACTACACATGGTGGACCAAAGGCCCGGAAGGTTCGCTCACCGACGACACCGCCGATCCCAACGGCCCGCCCATGCTTGCCGACTGCAAGACGGGCAGCTAGAGCGCCGTTCGAACGCATGATGAAAGAAGAGCCCGTTCCGATTCACATCGGAACGGGCTCTTCGCATTCGACGTCCGATCCTGCAGAAAATCCTTAAACCTCAACGCACGTGAGGGTTGAAGGCTAACCCTGCTGCCGACTTGAAACCGGGCCGTGGCCGGCAACATCGAATGGCTATCCGGAGTAAGGTTGTGTTCTTTCGCGCAGACCGCGCGCGGGTCAACTGACCTTAAACGGACGGCCAGGCGCCGCGCGACCCTCGTGAAACCTCTGTGCGCCCTTCACGTGGCCATCATCCCGCAACGCCCGAAATCCAGCGGCTTAGCGCGCAACTTTAGACACATGGGGAGGCTGACATGCTGAAGAAAACCTATCCGTATTACCTGGCCAACGTTGCCGTCGCGGCGAACACGGACCTGGAAGTCACCGATAAATTCAGCGGCGAAGTGGCCACCCGCGTGGCAATGGCGGACGCCAAAGCGATCGATGCGGCCATCGGCCACGCCGTTGCCGCGCAACGCGCGATGCGCGAATTCAAGCCGTATCAGCGTCAGGCGGTGCTCGATCATTGCGTGAAGCGTTTTCGCGAGCGTTTCGACGAACTCGCCGAGGCGCTGTGCATTGAAGCCGGCAAGCCGATCAACGATTCGAAAGGTGAGGTCACCCGTCTTATCGATACCTTCAGGGTCGCAGCCGAGGAGTCGGTGCGCATTGACGGCGGCATGATCAACCTGGAGATTGCGCCGCGCGCGGCTGGTTATCACGGCTATTACAAACGCGTGCCAATCGGACCGTGTTCGTTCATCTCGCCGTTCAATTTCCCGCTGAATCTCACGGCGCACAAGGTTGCGCCGGCTATCGCGGCGGGTTGCCCGTTCGTGTTGAAACCTGCGAGCCGCACGCCGGTCGGCGCGCTCATCATGGGCGAAATCCTCGCCGAAACCGATCTGCCAAAAGGCGCGTTCTCGATCCTTCCCGCTCATCGCGACGGTGCTGATCTTTTCACCACCGACGAACGATTCCGTCTCCTGTCGTTCACCGGATCGCCGGCGGTCGGCTGGGAGCTGAAGAAAAAAGCGGGCAAGAAGAAGGTCATCCTGGAGTTGGGCGGCAATGCAGCGGCCATTGTCGATCGCGATCAGGCCGACCGGCTGGACTACGTCGTGGACCGGTTGGCGTTCGGCGCGTTCTATCAGTCGGGGCAAAGTTGCATCGGCGTGCAGCGGATCCTGATTCACGCCGATATCTACGACGCGTTGCGCGAAAAGCTCATCGCGAAAACGAAGTCGCTGAAAATGGGCGATCCGAAAGATGAAAAGACCTTCGTTGGCCCGATGATCTCCGAATCCGAGTCGAAACGGCTGGCCGGCTGGATGGAAAGCGCCGTGGCGAGCGGCGCGAAAATCATCGCGGGCGGCAAGGTCGAGGGCGCAATGTTCGAAGCGACGCTGCTGGAAGGCGTCAAGCGCGACCAGGACCTGTACCGGAAGGAAGCGTTCGGGCCGGTCGCCATACTCGAAAAGTTCACGGACTTCGGCCAAGCTCTTGAAACGGTCAATGACAGCGACTTCGGCCTTCAGGCCGGCGTGTTCACGGACAGCCTCACCAACGTGAATCTTGCGTGGGACGAACTGGAAGTCGGCGGCGTGGTCGTCAACGACGTTCCGTCATTTCGCGTTGATAACATGCCGTATGGCGGCGTGAAGGATTCCGGGCTGGGCCGGGAAGGCGTGAAATACGCGATCGAGGACATGACGGAATTGCGTCTGATGGTCGTCAGAGATGCGCCGAAACCCGCACCGAAACCGGCGCAGAAACCGAAATAGGCTGTTATGGCAATCGGGGTCGCCGCGCCGAGGCCCGTCCGGCCGGGCTTCCCGGCTATGGGCGGCCGCTGGAGGCGCGTCGCTGATGAACGTGATGGCAGGCGGGGGAGTGCTACAATAGCGGGCTTTCCCGGAGTCCGAACGCCTCACCCGACGGTGATTGAGAGTCGGACGGGAGGCCTGGTCGCTGGGCTGGCAGGCCGATGTTCTTCCCTGTCGCTTGCCAAAGGCTTGCCAAGGTTTTCATGCCCGCGGCGGTTGCCGTCATGTTGGCCGTCATGGTCAAGCAGCACCAGCACTTGCCACTCGTACTTAGCCGTTTGCACTTGCTTTGTACCGTACTACGCCATCCGGTTGCGTCAGACCGGATCAAGCGAGGATTCGCAGCAATCGAAACCCTGCGGGTCTGAAGTCCGCGCGTTGATCGTCGTTTGCCGGTTGCATCGACGAAACACGCGGTTCTTCTTCATCCGATGTCCATGAGCGGTGGAATGACCGCTCGCGCGCCGCTCCGGCGCATTTTTAGCGAAAGCGAAAGCCACCAAAGTCACCATGTCCGATTCCGTCGCCACGAACCCGTCCGCCGCTTCATCCGACGCCGCACCCGGGGCTGATTCCAGCACCGAAGTTCAAGCGAGTCTTGCCGCGCCTGTTGCCGCGCCCGCTCCCGCGCTTGAGTTGGGCGCCACTGAATCCGCCGTGCCCGGTCCCGTGCCCACGTTCGACCAGTTCGGCCTGTCCGCCGACATCCTGCGAGCGGTGGTCGATTCCGGTTACACGATTCCCACGCCGATCCAGGCGCAAGCTATCCCCGTGGTGCTGGCCGGCCGCGACATGATGGGCGCCGCGCAAACGGGCACGGGCAAGACGGCGAGCTTTTCGCTGCCGATCATCCAGCGCCTGCTGCCCATGGCCAGCACGAGCGCATCGCCCGCCCGTCACCCCGTGCGCGCGCTGATTCTCACGCCGACGCGTGAGCTCGCCGACCAGGTTGCCGCGAACGTGCAGGCCTATTCCAAGCACACGCCGTTGCGCAGCACGGTGGTGTTCGGTGGTGTCGACATGAACCCGCAATCGGAAGCGCTGCGGCGCGGGGTTGAAATCCTGATCGCCACGCCCGGGCGCTTGCTCGATCACGTTCAGCAAAAGACGCTGAATCTCGGCCAGGTGCAGATTCTCGTTCTCGACGAAGCCGACCGGATGCTCGACATGGGCTTCCTGCCAGATCTGCAGCGCATTCTGAATTTGCTTCCGAAGGAACGTCAGACGCTGCTGTTTTCCGCCACCTTCTCGGGTGAAATCAAGAAGCTTGCAGCGACCTATTTGCGCAATCCGCAAACCATTGAAGTCGCGCGCAGCAATTCCACGAACGCGAACGTGCGGCAGATCGTTTTCGAAGTCGCGGAAAGCGATAAATCCGGTGCGGTGACGCAACTGATTCGCGAGCGCGGCCTGAAGCAGGTTCTCGTGTTTTGTAACAGCAAGATCGGCGCGAGCCGGCTGGCGCGCGTGCTGGAGAAGGACGGGATCGTTGCGACGGCGATTCACGGTGACCGTACGCAGGGCGAGCGCATGCAGGCGCTCGATGCATTCAAGAAGGGCGAGATCGAGGCGCTGGTTGCAACCGATGTGGCCGCCCGGGGTCTCGACATCACCGACTTGCCGGCAGTGATCAACTTCGACCTGCCGTTCAGCGCGGAAGATTACGTTCACCGGATTGGCCGTACGGGTCGCGCGGGCGCAACGGGTGACGCTTTGTCGTTGTGCAGCCCGAACGAGCGCAAGCAACTCGCCGATATCGAAAAGCTGATCAAACGGCCGCTCGAAGTCATGGTGCTGAAGGTCGACGTGCCGGTGCGGCGCGAATCGTCTTCTGCGCCTCGTCGCGAAGAGCGCTCGGGCCGGCCGGAGCGCGGTGAACATCGGCATGCGCGCAGCGAGGAGCCGCGTCGCCGTTCGACGTCGTTCGAGCGTTCGCATACGCGTCAGCAACCTATCGACGATTTCTTCCTGAAGCCGTACGTGCCGTCGGCGGCATCGACGAGAAAAACGCAGGACGACGCCGCTGCGGAAGCCGAACGCAAGAGCACGCCGCGTCAGCCGCTGGCTGCGCTACTCGGCGGTTTGGGTATGCCGCGGAGAACGACTTCGGGGTCTTGAGGTTATTGGGTGGTTGTTAGGGTCAGGGTCAGTGGGAAAACGATGAAGCGGCAGAGATGCCGCTTTTTTGTTTTTTTTAACGCTCTTTTTTCAACGCTCTGAAATCAACGCCCTAAATCGCGAACCGCTTTGCCCACTGCGCCGTTACATCGGAGAAAAACGCTTGGAACGAACTGGCCGGGGACGGGTGCAGACCGAGATGCTTCGCCGCTTGCGTCAACTCAACCAGCGGGGCTCCGGTATCAAGTGCTGTTGCGCCCGTTTGCTTACTGAGTTTCTCACCTTGCTCGTTCACTATGACGGGCACGTGCAGATAAGCAGGCGTTGAAACACCCAGGCAGCGCTGCAAGTAAATCTGGCGCGCAGTCGAGTCCAGCAGATCGGCGCCCCGCACGATATGCGTAATGCCAGCATCCGCGTCATCGACGACAACCGCCAATTGATACGCCCACTCGCCATCCGCACGCTTCAGCACGAAGTCGCCGACGTCGCTTGCCAGATCCTGCGTCTGCATTCCCTGCCAGCGATCCTTGAAGCTCATAACGGCGGCGTCGCCATCAGGAACGCGCATCCGCCACGAGCGCGGTGCTTTGCCATGCAGCCCGTTGCGACACGTGCCCGGATAAGCCAGCGTGGCGTGTCGAGCGTGGCCGGCGTGGCGGTTTTGGCCGACCGCGAGCGAATCAGCTATCTCGCGGCGCGTGCAACCACACGGAAACACGAAGCCGGCGGTCAGTAATTGGTCGAGCGCCCGCTGATATGCAATTTCACGCTGACTCTGCCAGACCGGTTGTTCGGCGGAAAACATGCCAAATCTGCCGAGCGTGTTGAGGATTTCCTCGGCCGCGCCCGGCACTGTGCGCGGGCCGTCGACATCTTCAATCCTTACCAGCCACGTTCCGCGATGAGCCCGTGCATCGAGAAAACTCGCCAACGCGCTCACCAGCGAGCCGAAATGCAGCGGACCCGTGGGTGAGGGCGCAAAGCGGCCCCGATAGCCCGGTTCAGGGTTCATCCCGCCCGCCGACCTGTCGACGTAAGCTGCAACGCGGCCATCAGATCAGCGCGGAGCACGCGATGAAAGATCGTCCGCTTGCGTTTCAGCGATGCATGCCTACGATTCATGCCGGCCATGGTTCGGACCGGGGAACGACGCTTGGCCGTCTGCGGTGATCGCCGCGTGTGCCTCGTCGGTATCGGCTGCGTCGTCTTCCGTGCTTGCCGTGGCTGCCGAAGTTCGATCCTCTCCGTTCTGCGCAATCGCCGCGGGTTCGAGCGCGGCATTCAACGCCGTCCGGTGATCGAATACAAAACACTCACCGTGGTAATGCGCACCGCCCACTTCCTCGAAGTACTTGAGAATGCCTCCCTCGAGTTGATAGACGTGGTCAATACCCACTTCCTTCATGTGGATCGCCGCTTTCTCGCAGCGAATCCCGCCCGTACAGAACGACACCACCGTCTTGCCTTCGAGATCCGCACGATGCTCCTCGATCACGCCTGGAAACTCGCTGAATTTCGCGATGCGGTAATCGAGCGCCTGATCGAACGTACCGACGTCGACTTCGAACGCATTGCGGGTATCCAGCATGACAACGGGACGGCCCTCGTCGTCATGGCCCCGATCAAGCCATGACTTCAGCGTGGCAGCGCCGACGGACGGCGCGCGCCCCGATTCAGGCCGGATCGCCGGCTTTTTCATGGTGATGATTTCGCGCTTCAGCTTCACGAGCATCTTGCCGAACGGCTGAGTCGCTGACACGCTTTCCTTGAACTCGAGATCGGCGAATTTGCCCTCGAAGAGCGGATCCGTACGAAGGTAGTGCATGAACGCGCCAATCTGTTCCGGCTCGCCCGCGACAAACAGGTTGATGCCCTCCGGCGCGAGCAGGATCGTGCCGCGCAGGCCGAGTCGGGTGCACCGGTCCACAATCAGCGGACGCCAGTCGGCGCCGCTCTCAATGGTCACGAACTTATACGAGGAAAGGTTGACGATGCTCATGACGCAAATGCTCTTAAAGTGCTGGAAAACGGGCGTTGCCGGAGGAAAAAGCGGTTTCAACAAGCGCCTGAGGCGTTCATCGAATTCGTATTATCCCGCAAACGGCGCGCGCTTCCGACTAGACCGATCGGCCGATGCCTCCACGCCGATGCGGCACTTTTTTCAAGCAACTTGATTCGCCTAGACCAAACGGCTAACGCAGTCTTCGGAGCGAATTTCGCGAATAGGCGCATGTACAATATCGTTCATGTCAGATCCCCGCTTTGTCCATCTTCGTGTTCACTCCGAATTCTCGATTGCCGACGGCATCGTGCGCCTTGACGACGTCGTTAAAGCCGCTGCCAAGGACGGTCAGGGCGCGCTCGCGCTGACCGATCTCGGCAACGCTTTCGGCCTCGTCCGTTTCTACAAAGAAGCGCGCGGCAAGGGTGTCAAACCCATTGCCGGCTGCGACGTCTGGATCACCAATCCCGCAGATCGCGACAAACCCGCGCGGTTGCTGTTGCTGGTGAAAAACCAGCGCGGTTATCTCAACCTGTGCGAGTTGTTGTCGAAAGCCTGGTTGACGAATCAATACAGGGGTCGCGCAGAAGTCGAATACGAGTGGCTGGAAAGCGGGTTGTCGGAAGGCTTGCTCGCGCTGTCGGGCGCGCAGCATGGCGATATCGGCATGGCGTTTGCCGCCGGAAACGACCAGGCAGCGGTTCGTCACGCAGAGCGCTGGAGCAAGCTCTTTCCGGGCGCGTTTTATATCGAGTTGCAGCGCGCTGCGTTACCGGGTGGCGAGACCTATATTCAACAGGCCGTCGCACTGGCCGCGAAGCTCAAGCTGCCGGTAGTCGCTACGCACCCCATGCAGTTCATGACGCCGGACGATTTCACGGCGCACGAAGCCCGTGTGTGTATTTCCGAGGGCGATATCCTCGCAAATCCGCGGCGTCAAAAGCGCTTCACGACTGAGCAATATTTCCGCACGCAAGAAGAGATGTGCGCGTTGTTCGCGGACATTCCGTCGGCTCTCGCCAACACAGTCGAAATTGCGAAGCGCTGCAACCTGAAGCTCGAACTCGGCAAGCCGAAATTGCCGCTGTTCCCAACGCCCGATGGCATGTCGCTCGACGACTACCTTGTGCATTTGTCGAAGGAAGGTCTCGAGAAACGGCTGGTCCAGCTTTATCCCGATGAAACCGCGCGCGAAGCGCAGCGCGAGACGTATTACGCGCGCCTGGAATTCGAGTGCAAGACCATTATCGGCATGGGCTTTCCTGGCTACTTCCTGATCGTCGCCGACTTCATCATGTGGGCGAAGAACAACGGCGTACCGGTCGGTCCGGGCCGTGGCTCGGGCGCGGGTTCGCTGGTCGCGTATGCGCTGTTCATTACCGACCTCGACCCGCTCAAATACAACCTGCTGTTCGAGCGTTTCCTGAACCCGGACCGTGTGTCGATGCCTGACTTCGACATCGACTTCTGTCAGGAAGGGCGAGACCGCGTCATTCAGTACGTGAAGCAGAAATACGGCGCGGACGCCGTGTCGCAGATCGCGACCTTCGGCACGATGGCGGCGAAGGCCGCCGTGCGGGATATCGGCCGGGTGCTGGATCTCGGCTACATGTTCACCGATGGCATCGCCAAGCTGATCCCGTTCAAGCCGGGCAAGCACGTGACCATTGCGGACGCATTGAAGGAAGAGCCCACGCTGCAGGAACGCTTCGACAACGAAGACGAAGTGCATCAGCTGATCGAACTCGCGCAACGCGTGGAAGGGCTGACGCGTAACGTCGGCATGCACGCGGGCGGCGTGCTGATCGCGCCGGGCAAGCTCACCGACTTCTGCCCGCTTTATACGCAGGGCGAAGACGGCGGTGTGGTCAGCCAGTACGACAAGGACGACGTGGAAGCGGTCGGGTTGGTGAAGTTCGACTTCTTGGGACTGACCACGCTCACCATTCTCGACTGGGCGGAGAGGTACATCCGCCGGCTGGATCCATCGAAGCAAGACTGGAATTTGTCGCAGGTTCCGCTCGACGATCCCGCCTCGTTCCAAATCCTCAAGAAAGCCAATACGGTGGCAGTGTTTCAGCTGGAAAGCCGCGGCATGCAGGGCATGCTGAAGGATGCACAGCCTGACCGTTTCGAGGACATCATTGCGCTGGTGGCATTGTATCGGCCGGGTCCAATGGACCTGATCCCGAGCTTCTGCGCGCGTAAGCACGGCCGCGAGATCGTCGAGTATCCGGACCCGCGTGTGGAGTCCGTCCTGAAAGAGACCTACGGCATCATGGTCTATCAGGAGCAGGTGATGCAGATGGCGCAGATCATCGGCGGATACTCGCTCGGTGGCGCCGACTTGCTGCGTCGCGCGATGGGTAAGAAGAAGGCCGAGGAAATGGCCGAGCATCGCGAACTGTTCCGGCAGGGCGCGGCGAAGAATGGACTGACCGCGACAAAAGCCGACGAAATCTTCGACTTGATGGAGAAGTTCGCGGGCTACGGTTTCAACAAGTCGCACGCGGCCGCTTACGCGTTGCTCGCGTATTTCACGGCATGGCTCAAGGCGCATCATCCGGCCGAATTCATGGCGGCGAATATGTCGCTCGCCATGGACGACACGGACAAGGTCAAGATCCTGTTCGAGGATTGCATCGTCAACAAGATGGCCGTGTTGCCCCCGGACATCAACCAGTCGGCGTACCGGTTCGAGCCGGTTGCCGAAGCTAACGGCACGCGTTCGAAGACCATTCGATACGGCCTCGGCGCGGTGAAGGGCAGCGGGCAGAGTGCTATCGAAGAAATCTTGCGCGCGCGGGAAGAAGCGCCGTTCACCGATCTCTTCGACTTCTGCATGCGGGTTGACCGGCGCATGGTGAACCGGCGCACGGTGGAAGCGCTGATCCGTGCCGGCGCGTTCGATTCGCTGCATGACAACCGGGCGCAATTGATTGCATCGGTGCCGCTTGCCATGGAAGCGGCCGATCAAGCCGCGGCCAACGCCATGCAGTCCGGTCTCTTCGACATGGGCGACGAACCGCAACAAGGCCATGATCTCGTCGATGAAGCCATGTGGTCGGACAAGAAGCGCTTGCAGGAAGAAAAGAGCGCGCTGGGCTTCTACCTCTCAGGCCATCTTTTCGATGCCTACAAGAGCGAAGTGCGGCGCTTCGTGCGCCAGAAGATCGGCGAGTTGAAGGAAGGGCGCGACAAGCTTGTCGCAGGCGTGATCACCACCATGCGCACCCAGATGACCCAGCGCGGCAAGATGCTGATCGTGAATCTGGACGACGGCACCGGCCAGTGCGAAGTGACCGTGTACAACGAGCAGTTCGAGGCGAACAAGGCGCTCTACAAGGAAGACGAGTTGCTGGTCGTGCAGGGCCAGGCGCGCAATGACGCGTTTACCGGCGGCATCCGCTTCACGGTGGAAGCGGCCATGGATCTCGAACGCTCACGCAGCCGCTATGCGCAGGCGGTGAAGGTGGAAATGAACGGCAACGCTGACGCACTGCGGCTGAAGAAAGTGCTGGAAGCGCATAGCGCGCCGCCTGAACAGGCTGTTGCACCGGCCGCGGTGCAGGCGCCATCGCGCGGAGGTTCGCGAGGCGGCGATCGCGACGGTGGTCGTGGCCAGCGGCCGCCCGTCCATATCCCGAATGGCCTAAACGTGAGCATCGTGTATCGCAGCGAGCATGCGGAGGGCGAAGTACGGCTCGGCGACGCGTGGCGCGTCAAGCCGACCGACGATCTCATCACGGCATTGCGCGGCGAATTCGCGGGAAGCTCAATCGAAATCGTGTATTGATGCGCGCCGGGATGAAAGTCGCCATCTCCGCCAACGCGCTGAAACTGAGCGGTGGACTTGAGCGTTACGCGCTGGACCTGATCCGGGGGCTCAACGCGGCCGGATTCACGGGCGAGCGTAAGCCGGTGTTTTTCGCGCGCAAGATCGATACGTCGCAGCCGGAAAGCCAGATGGTCGATACGCGCCGGATCAACGTATCGTTCCTGCCTTCCAAGCTGCGCGACACGTACTACAACTGGGCGCTCAAACGGGCGCGCAAGAAAGCGCGAGTGGATCTTCTGATTGGCTGCAATCGTGTGGAGTCCTCCGAGATAGCGATTTGCGGCGGTACACATATCGGCTTTCTCGCCGCGACCGGTCGGCACGAGCGCCGCTCGGACAGCCGCCAGATTGTGCTTGAGCGTTTGCAATACGAGCAAGCCGGCGTGATCGTCGCTCACTCCGACATGATGCGCGACGAATTGCGCTCGCTCTACGGTGTGGCCGACTCTAAGATCCGCGTGCTTTATCCCCCGGTGGACGGCACGCGCTTTTCCCCCGTGCCGGACGAAAAGCGCAGCGAGCTGCGCCGCCAGTTTGGTTTCGCCGATCACGAAATCGTGCTGCTGTTTCCATCGAGCAGCCACGAGCGCAAGGGATTGCCGCTGATCGAGGCGGCGCTGCGCGACAGCGGCCTGCCGGTGGTGGTTGCGGTGGCTGGGCGGCCGCCCGCGCAGACCTCGGCGCAGGTGCGTTACATCGGCTATGCAAAGAATATCGAGGATGCTTATCGGGCTGCCGATTTCACCGTGCTAGCCTCGAAGTACGAGCCGTTCGGGCTGGTCGGTATCGAATCCGTGATGTGCGGCACGCCGGTGATTTTTCCAACCAGCGTAGGCTGTTGCAGCGCGATTTCGGACAACGCAAAATTTACCTTCGAGCCGGGCGACGCAGATGGCCTGCGGCACGCCGTTCGGCGTGCACTGGATGCAAAAAGTACCAAAGTGACAGCGGCGTCCATTCTCTACGACACCAGCATTGCCGCGCACATTGCGTTGTTGCTGGCGCTCGCCGAGGGCATCGCTGCCGACATGCCGGTCAGCGCATCCGGTTCAGTTCAGAGAGCTTGAGAAACCGGTAATACACGGTCTGCGCGTTGAACACGGCAATCATGAAACCTGCACGGCCGTCGAGAAAACCGCGTCGCAGAAGGTAGGTACGGACAAAAGCCCACGCCCCGCGCAGCACCGCAGTGGCCAAGCTGCCGCGTTTTCCCGCCGCGTGGCGTTGACGCGCCCCGGCCGTGGAATAATTATCCAGCTTGCGCAAGACAGTCTCGAAGTCCTCGTAGGAATAGTGCATCAGCTTGCCCTGCAGGCGCGCGACCTTGGTGGCATCGGGGTTCGTCAGCACCAGCCGCTCGTGCACGAGGTCATCGGAGAAACGGGCTGTGCCTCGTTTGAACAAACGCGGAATCCAGTCTGGATACCAGCCGCTGTGCCGCACCCATTGCCCGCAAAAATTCGACAGCCTGTCTACCGCGTAGACGTCGGCTTGCGGCTTCGAGAGGGCCGCACGGATCGCGGCGCCCAGATCCGGCGACACCACTTCGTCCGCGTCGATGGACAACACCCAGTCGGTCGTGAGCGCATCGAGTGCACGATTTTTCTGCGGCCCGAAGCCAGGCCAGTCGGGCGCCTCGACCACGCGCGCGCGATGCGCCTCTGCTATGCCGACGGTTGCATCGGTACTGCCGCCGTCGATCACGACGATTTCATCGGCGAAGGAAACCGCTTCCAGACACTGCGCGAGGCGTGCGGCTGCATTGAAGGTAATGAGGGCAATACCGAGCGTTGGACGGGTCATGGGGCTTAAGCGTGGGGTATGCGAATTGCTATAATTTGATGCAAAAAATTTCAGCGGTGAATGCTGCGTTTATAGTCGCTGTCTCGTTGCTTGTCTCGTCCGTAACAGGGCCTGCCAGGCTTGGCGAGACCGGGTGAATTCACGCCATACGCGTTCCGCATCAATCCTGGCCGCCCGGCCACCGTTATACCAGACGAATGACCACATGCCGCCGGTCGGCAGGGCCATGGGCTTGAAAAGCCGCGGCCGGCCGGGACCGAATGCCTCGCCGGAGAAGATGCAAACGCAAGCGACCAGGCGCACGGGATTCAGCGCGCTGACATTGCACATGAAGCACATGAGGCGCATGAAGTACACCAAACGCGGGGCCACGGCCCGAAGTCCAACGTCAGCGCCATTTCCCTTGAAACTATCAAGATTTACCCGGAGTTCGCCATAGTAATGAAACCGCTGAGAATTTTGCACAGCGAATCGTCCAACGGGTGGGGCGGTCAGGAGCATCGGACGTTCAAGGAAATGCTCGCGCTGCGCGAACGCGGTCATTCGCTCGAACTCGTGTGCGTGCCGGGTGCGCGGCTCGGCGAGCGCCTTGCTGCGGAAGGTTTTACGGTCCACACCACGACCATGCGTTCGGGCGCCGACGTCAGCGCGGTTGCGCACATGCGGCGCATTCTCAAGCAAGGCCGCTTCGATGTGCTAAACACCCACAGCGGCCGGGACAGCCTGCTTGGCGGCGCTGCCGCGCGGCTTGCGGGCACGCCGCTGATCGTGCGGACCCGGCATCTGGCGCTCGCCATCACGTCGCGGGCGACCTACACCTGGCTGCCGCACAAGGTGGTGGCGGTGAGCCAGTCGGTGATGCGTTACCTGGTGTCCGAGGGTGTGCCGCAGAAGGATATCGTCACGATCTATACGGGCATCGTCAAGTCGCAGTCCGTGAGCCGCGCCAGCTCCACGTTGCGCGCGGAACTGGGTCTTGGCGAGGATGCCGTGATCGCGGGCACGGTGGCGATCATGCGCGACAAGAAGGGGCATCCCGACCTGATCCGGGTCGCGAAACCGTTGATCGACCAGCGGCCGAACCTGCACTTCGTCTTCGCCGGCGACGGTCCGCTCTTCGACGAAATTCAAGCGGACGTGCAAGCGCAAGGTCTTGCCGGCCACATCCACTTACTCGGCCTGCGTCGTGATATCCCGAACGTATTGGCGGGTTTCGACCTGTTCGTGCTGCCGACTCATCAGGAGGCGTTGGGCACGTCGTTCATCGAGGCAATGGCAGCAGGCCTTCCGGTGATCGGGACGGCGGTGGACGGGGTGCCGGAAGTGATCGATGACGGCGTGAACGGCCTGCTCGTGTCCGCACACGACGACCCCGCGCTGGCCGCTGCAATGCTGCGCCTGGTCGACGCGCCAGACGAACGCCGCCGTATGGGCGCGGCCGGTTTGCGGACCACGCAGACGCGCTTTTCCGTCGATACCATGGCTAGCGAGATGGTCGCGTTTTACCGAAGCAGCCTGAGCGAGCGGGGTGTTGCATGAACAAGCCGCTGAACACGAAACGGAACCCGGCGCGCTCCGTGCCCGTGCTGATGTATCACCACGTGAGTCCGGCGGCGGGGGCGGTGACGGTGTCGCCCGAGCATTTCGCGGATCAGATGGCCATGCTCGCACGCGAGGGGTACACCACGCTCGGCGCACGGGCGTTCAGCGAATATCTGGCTGGCAAGCGTGTGCCGGCGAAGTCGGTCGTGCTCACGTTCGACGACGGTTATCTCGATAACTGGGTTCACGCGCATCCGGTGCTCGCCGAACACGGTTTTACGGCGCTCGGATTCCTTGTGTCGGGCTGGGTGGCGAGCGGCCCTGTGCGCCCGAACGCGGCGGACTCCGCATCTGCCGAAAGCTTGCCGAACCTGCTGGGCCACTCGGCAGCGAAGGCGGCAATCGAGGCCGGTGAGACCGACCGGGCCGTCATGCGCTGGTCGGAAATCGATGCAATGCGTCAAGCCGGGACGTTCGAGTTTCACAGCCACACGCACACGCATACTCGCTGGGACCGCGTGAGCGCGAATGCATCCTCCAAACGCGCGAGCCTGCGCGACGACCTGCTGCAAGCAAGGGCGGCACTCGCGCAGCACCTCGGGGACGTCTCGGATCATCTGTGCTGGCCGCAAGGCTACTTCGATACCGACTACGTGGAAGAAGCGCAAGCAGCGGGTTTTCGCCATCTGTACACCGTTGAGCCCGGCACGAACCGGCGTCACGGCGATCCAGCGCGCATCTTGCGCCTGGACGTGCGCGACAAGCCGGCCGCGTGGCTGAAAAGCCGTCTGTGGGTGCATAGCCGGCCGCTTCTCAGCCGCCTTTACCTGAAGGTCAAATGACGGCGTGCCGCCGGTTTGCACGTCGCTTGCTGAGTCACCGGGAGCGGCCTTCGGGCATGCCCATCTTGAAAATTATGAGTACTTCTTACCATGCATGATCGCTACATTTCTGTTATTGGGCTGGGCTATGTGGGTTTGCCTGTCGCCATCGCGTTCGGCCTGCAACGCCGCACGATTGGTTTCGATACGAGCCCGGGTCGGCTCGCCGATCTGCGTGCAGGCCTCGATCGCAATGGCGAAACCAGCCGCGAGGAACTGGCTGCTGCTTGCCTCGAGCTGACCGATAGCATCGACACACTGCGGCAAGCCGATTTTCATATTGTCGCGGTCCCTACGCCAATCAGCTCGGGCGCGCAGCCGGACCTGATGCCGGTGAAGCAGGCGTCGGAAACGGTCGGCCGCGCACTCAAACGCGGCGATGTGGTGGTGTATGAATCAACGGTCTATCCGGGTGTCACCGAGGAAATCTGCATCCCGATCCTAGAGCGTGAATCGGGCCTCAAGCTGGGCATCGATTTCACGGTTGGCTACAGTCCGGAGCGTATCAATCCCGGCGACAAGCAGCACACGTTTCACAATATCGTGAAGATCGTGTCCGGTTCGGATGCCGCAACGCTTGATCTCGTGGCGAAGGTCTATGGCTCGGTGGTGATGGCCGGTGTGTACCGTGCCGGTTCGATCAAGGTGGCCGAGGCCGCGAAGGTCATCGAGAACACGCAGCGTGATCTGAATATTGCGCTGATGAACGAGGCGGCCATCATCTTTGATTACCTCGATATCGACACACGCGAAGTCCTGGACGCCGCCGGCACCAAGTGGAACTTCCTGGATTTCACGCCGGGACTGGTGGGCGGACATTGCATCGGCGTGGATCCGTATTATCTGACGCACAAGGCGCAGGTCTCCGGTTATACGCCCCAGGTGATCCTGGCCGGGCGCCGCGTGAACGACGGCATGGGCCGGTTCGTGGCCGATCGCGCCGTCAAGACGCTGATCCGGACCGGGCGCGCGCCGCTGCGTGCCAAGGCGACGGTGCTTGGGCTAACGTTCAAGGAAAACTGTCCGGATTTGCGCAATTCGAAAGTGATCGATATCGTGCATCACCTGCAAGACTACGGGCTCGAGGTTCAGCTTCACGATCCGCTCGCGGATGCCGTGGAAGCCTTCGATGAATACGGCGTGACGCTGACGGGTTTCGACGCACTGGAACCCGCCGATCTGATTGTGCTGGCGGTTCCACATCGCGAGTTCTTGATGAAGCCGGACGCGTTGCTGGCGCTGGCGAAACCCGGCGCCGTGTTCGCCGATGTCAAGTCGAGCCTGCCGCTTGATGCAATCAGCGCGGCCGGTCTCGTAGTATGGCGTCTGTAACAACCCGGAAAACAACTCGGATAACAACTCGAAAAACCCGGAAATTCGGGGCTCACCGCGACCAACCGGCATAATCTGGGTTTCACGTAGGAACGCCACCTGAATGAGCCGACTTTCCGGACGCGTTCGCATCTTCGCTCGCGCGTTGCCCCGGCTGGCGTTGAAGCCGCTGCGCCGCAAGCCGCAAGCCTTGAAGCGCATCCTGATTGCGCATCATTTGCTGCTCGGCGACACCCTGCTGCTCACGCCGCTCGTCGCGAAGCTTCGCGCGCAATATCCTGACGCGCACATCGTGCTGACTTGTCCCAAGCCGATCGTGCCGCTCTATGCGGGCAGGCCGTTTGGTCTCAACGTCATTGCCTTCGACCCGCGCGACTTCCGCTCGGTCAACGCGGTGCTGCGTTCGGGACCGTATGATCTTGGCATCGTGGCCGGGGATAATCGGCACGCGTGGCTTGCATTAGGGGCCGGGTGCCGCTGGATCATCGGACATGCCGCGGACACACCGGCCTGGAAAAACCTGCCGCTCGACGAAGCCGTGCCGTATCCCGACGCGCCCGCGGCATGGGCCGACCTCGCCGCCGAACTGGTGGCCGGGCCGCCGCCCCGGCCGTATCGGTTGAGCGATTGGCCTGCGCCTGCACCCGCCGTATTTTCAGAACCCGATGCGCGTGCGTTGCGAAGTCCTTACGTGGTCTTACATCCGGGCGCGAGCACTGAGGTCAAACGCTGGCCCGATGACCGCTGGAAAGCACTGGCGGCGTTTGTCGAAGCACGGGGTTTCACGCCTGTGTGGAGCGGCGGACCGAGCGAGACGGCGTTGATCGATGCAATCGATCCCGATGGCCGTTATCCAAATTTCGCGGGCCGGATCGACCTGGGACAGGTGTGGCATCTGTTCTCCGGTGCGCGGGCGATCGTCTGTCCGGACACGGGCGTGGCGCACCTCGGGCGTCTCACCGGTGTGCCGACGATCACCTTGTTCGGCCCCGGTAACGCGTTGATACACGGCGCGGGGAATTACTGGCGCGATGCACCGTTCATGCCGGTTACTATCGCGGACATGCCGTGCCGCGATGAACCGAATATCTTCAGACGGCACGTGGCCTGGGCTCGCCGCTGTGACCGCAATACGACGACGTGCGTCGCGTGGCGCGGTGACCATGCGGACTGCATGGGATTTATTTCGCTTGAGGTCGTCTGCAACAGCTTGCAGGCGGTCCTTCCGGGAGTGCAATGACGAAGACGTGCAAGCTGGTGGAACGCGTTTTGTGGGTGGCGTGTCCAGTGATTATGTTTGTCGCGATGTTTGCCCATATGACCGCGCTCGAGAATATGGCGCTGGTGCTGGTGGGCGTCGGCACGATTGCCGCGGCTTGTTCTTCGGCGCGGCCGTCGCCGCTGCATTGGCCGCTGCTGTGGCCTATTGTTGTCTGGAGTGCGTGGGCGCTGGCGTCGATCGCGTGGTCGCCGTATCCACGCGACAGCATGCACGCCTGGCTCGATGAAGTGCTGTATCCGCTAGTGTCGTTCTTCGCGTTCTGGCTGATCGGCACGCGCACGGCCAGACCTGAGCGGATGGTGTTGATCAACTGGGTGGCCTGCGTGTTGCTGGCCGCCGGCAGCCTGTATTACTGGGGCCGTTTGCAGCCGCCCACGAACCCCGCCGACGTCCTTCTCCACTATTACAACCGCGTCGGCCACACGAGCACCCTTGTCATCTTTTCGATGACGCTCTTCACCGGCCTGATGCTGAACCGCCGCTGGTGGCCGATCGGTCTGAGCGGGCTCGTGCTGGCGCTGGTCATCGGGCTGGCGACGCTCAACCGTTTCTTCTGGCCCGCTGCGGCCGTGACGCTCGTCGTTGCGTGTTACCCGCTGTATCGCAAGCACTTGGTCATCGCAGGCGTGTGCATTGCGGTGATCTGCGTGGCGGCGGTCGGCACGCTCGAATTGAGCGCACGGCTTCGTTACGGCCATGCCATGCCGAAGCCCGCTGCACGGGAGCTGAGAATGGGCGGCGACCAGGTGTATGTACCCCAGGCGCTCTCGGGGATTGGCGATGTCATGTCTTCCGATACCCGTCCCAAACTGTGGGCGTTCTACGGCCGGGAAGGTGAGTCGCATACTTGGACGGGCATTGGTTTCGGCAAGCCGTTGCCGGGGCGGGTATTTCAGAACGAAATACCGCCTGCATTGCTGGAGACGGAACCGCAGGCGCTGACCCATGCGCACAACCTGTTTTTGAATACCTGGCTGGAGACGGGGATAGTGGGCGTGGTGCTGGAGGCTGCGTTGCTGCTTGCGTTGATCCGGCGTTTCTGGCGGCTGCGGCATGTGGTGCCCTGGCTGAGCGCGGCGGGCATGGCGCTGGTCATCGGCATGATTGCAAAGAATTTCACCGACGACTTCATGTGGCAGACCACCGCGCTCGCCTTTTGGTGTTTTTCAGGGTTTCTGCTCGGCCGCGGCGAGCGCTTGGCGGGGAGGGTTGCGCCGGCACGAGGGGCTTTATCGGAGCAGCAGTAGGGCCGGGCTTGCGAGCCTGCTGTGGCGCTCGCCCGGCCAAGGCTCTTAATGAGACAAAAGGGGCCGGCGCATTACAATAGCGGTTTGCCGAGCCGGCTTGCCGTGTCGGCGGGATTCAGCGCGCTCAGAGCCGCCCCGGCGCAGGTTCAGTCCTGCTCCGCCCGCCGTCCGACCCACGAATTTACGCATTCACGCATCCACGATTAGGGACACCTTTTGAGTCAGAAGCCAACCTTGAGCAAGACGATCGGCAGCGGGGAGACCACGTCCCCGTCCGCCGTGATGAACCGGCTCTGGCCGTACATCCGGCCCCTGATCTGGATTGTTGCGCTCGGCCTTATCGCCATGGGTTTCGTCGCCGCAAGCGAGGCGGGCATTCCCATGCTGCTCAAGCCGTTGCTTGATCACGGCTTTGGCGCGAAAGGCAGCTCGGACGCCAAGTGGATCGTGCCGGCCGCCGTGGTGGGGCTCGCGGTCGTGCGGGGCGGCGCGCAATACGCGTCGGGCTACTTGCTCTCCTATGTCACGAACAAGATCCTGCTGCAGCTGCGCCTGAAGATGTTCGACCGCATGATTCACACCAGCGCCGGTTTCTTCCAGCGGGAAACAGCCAGTACGATCATCAATGCGATCGTGTTCGAGGTGAACCAGATCCTCAACGTGCTCCAGAGCGTGGTCGTCACACTCGTGCGCGATTCGCTGACCGTCATATTCTTGCTGGGCTACCTGTTCATCCTCAACTGGCGCCTGACGCTGGTGATTGCGGTGATCCTGCCGGCTATCGGCTGGCTGGTGAGCAAGATCAACCGACGGCTCCGGCGGCTCAATCGCGAGTCGCAGTTGCTGACGAACGAACTGTCGTACATCGTGGAAGAGACCGTTGGCGGTTACAAGGTCGTCAAGGTTCACAACGGCCAGCGCTACGAAAACGACCGTTTCACCGAGATGAGCAATCGCCTGCGCGGTTACCAGATGCGCATGACGGTGTCCGGCGGTCTCGCGCAGCCGCTCACGCAGTTTTTGGCATCGATTGCACTGGCCATCGTGATCACCATCGCCGTGGTGCAGTCGGCCAACGACCAGACGACCGTCGGCGGTTTCGTGGCGTTCGTCACGTCCATGCTGCTGGTGATCTCGCCGCTCAAGCACCTGATCGATATCAACCAGCCGATGCAGCGCGGCATGACGGCGGCGGAACTGATCTTCGGTCTGATCGATGAACCCGTCGAGCCCGAAGGCGGCGGCCGGCCGCTCGAGCGCGCCAGCGGCGAGGTGGAGTTCCGCGAGGTGTCGTTCAGTTATGGAACGACCGGAACGCCAACGCTCGATGCGATCTCGTTCAAGATCGCCCCCGGCGAAATGGTGGCGCTGGCCGGTGCGTCGGGAAGCGGCAAGACCACGCTGGTCAACCTGTTGCCGCGTTTCTTCGATCCTGCCAGCGGCGCGGTGCTGGTCGACGGCGTGCCACTGCAGGAGTACAGCCTGCACGATCTGCGCGGACAAATGGCGATGGTGAGCCAGGACGTGGTGCTCTTCAACGACACGATCGCGGCCAACGTCGCGTACGGCCAGACGCCGGATCGTGAGCGGGTGATGGCGGCGCTGGCTGCAGCGAATCTCGCCGATGTCGTCGCGGCCATGCCCGAGGGCGTGGACACGCGCGTGGGCGGCAATGGCATGCGCCTGTCGGGCGGGCAGCGGCAACGGCTGGCCATTGCGCGGGCGATCTACAAGGACGCGCCTATTCTCATTCTCGACGAAGCCACATCCGCGCTCGATTCCGAGTCCGAACGGCACGTGCAGCAAGCCTTGGAAACGTTGATGAAGGGGCGCACGACGCTGGTGATTGCGCACCGCCTTTCGACCATTGAACGGGCCGACCGGATCCTGGTGATGGACGCCGGAAAAATCGCCGAGCACGGCAGCCACGCCGAATTGTTGCGCCAGAACGGGCTGTACGCGAACCTTCACCGGATCCAGTATCAGCAGCAGGCAGCCTGAAGCTATTTCGATTTAATCGATGCGCGCCCCTGGCCGGAACGGCCGGGGGCGCGTTTTTGTTTTGGGGAGCGTGGAGGAGCCCGTTGTGTGCTGTGCGGTGGATCGTGTTTCTGTGGAGCCAAGGATGGAAGGCAACGCGACGATCGGCGGGCTTGCGAACCGGCCATCGCGTTTATGCAGCCCAGCAGGCTGAGGCAACCTCTTGGTGTTATGGACCAACGGCCGCTGTAGGCGCAGCCGTAGCGCGCCTCTGCATCTTCTTGCGATACATAAACGTCCACACGGTGAGCGCGCCATAGATGGCATATCCGATGAACGGCGAAACCACTAGGAATCGCTCGACCGGCCAGTGCCACGCCAGCCAGCTTCGCAGCGCATTTTCGCCCGTCAGGCCGAGGCCCCACACAGCAGTCATTAGGCGAACCGACCGACGCAGGCCAGGCCGCTCATTCCACATCCCTTCGAAGCGTGCCGCGCCGCCTTCTTCCTTACGCGCGACCGTTGCACGCGCGAGATAAAAGGTGAGCGGACGCTGCATCGCGAGGGACAACAAGAACACGACGCCGACAGCACCCGAGGCCATCGATTCACGCATCAACAGCAGCCGTGGACTGCCGCCGAGCGCCATCAGTACGATGGACAGCGCGATCCCGAGCAGGACCACAATACTAAGGGCATCGACGCGACGGGTTCTCGCGAACTCCACGAGACTCCACGCGACAGGCGGTACCGCCGATGCGTAGAGCGCGCCGAGTTCGCCCCAATGCGGCAACGCGAGCCGATACGCAAGCCACGGCAGGACAAGATTGACTGCGAGCTCAACGACAACACCTGCTCGTATCTTCATGACTTCATGACGAAAGGGGTCCGGGGAAGGGAACAGGAAGCACTAAGGAAACCATGACGCGAGCGATCCTCATTGCGTGAACACAGACACGACAATCGCCAGCCACAGCGCACCTACGCCACCCAGAAACGCATGACGGGCGACGTGCAGGCGGAATTCATCGTCGGGGCGTTTTGTTGGAGACGTGGCGAGCCAGGGCACTAAACCGAGGCACGCGAAACCGGCGAGTGCCAGCAAGGCGACGGAGATATCGCCGGAGCGCCAATGCGAGCCCTCGTGGATACCCCAGTAACCGAGGAACACGATGCCGATGGAAAACACCGTCGATGCGGCCGAACTGAGTGCCTGGACCGATCCCGCTGGAAATTGCATGAACTGCCTCCCGACACGCGTGAAAGCACGCGAGATGTCGCCATGATAGGGGAATCGGATCGGTGGAACGGGGAGGCTGCGCCGCGCGCGAATCTACAGCCTCTCGCTATCCTTCCTGCGGGCCTTGAACGTCGCCACGCGGCGCCTCGGACTCGACGACGTTTGCCGTGGCCTTCTCCCGTGTCATCGACTTCACCCGGTCTTGAATAAACCGCTGCCCCGACACGACGATATAAAACGCCAGCGGCGTGAACACGAGCCCGAGCACGGTCGCCGTAATCGCACCGCCGAATACGCCGGTCCCGATCGACCGCCGGCTCTCCGCCCCGGCGCCGCTCGACACGAGCAACGGCACGACGCCCAGCAAAAACGCCGCCGATGTCATCACGATCGGCCGGAAACGCGCACTCGCCGCCGCGACAATGGCGTCCTTCAACGGCGCGCCATCGGCGTAAAGCGTGCGCGCGAACTGCACGATCAGGATCGCGTTTTTCGCCGATAACCCGATCACCGTGATCATGCCGACTTTGAAGTAGACATCGTTGGGCATGCCGCGCAGAAGCATCGCGATCACTGCGCCGATCACGCCCAGCGGCACGATGGTCAGCACCGCGAGCGGGATGGTCCAGCTCTCGTAAAGCGCCGCGAGCGCCATGAACACGGCCAGTAGCGACAAGCCAATGAGTATCGGCGTGAGGCGGGCGGCGCGCGTCTCTTCAAGCGCCGTATCGGTCCAGTCGTAACCCACGCCCACCGGCAGCGCTTGCGCGAGCCGCTCCATCGCGGCCATCGCCGCACCGGAACTCGTGCCGTTGGCGGGACGGCCGCTGACATCGAGCGAAGGCGAACCGTTGTAGCGCGTGAGGACCGTCGGTCCGGTCGTCCAGTGCAGCGACGCTACGGACGATAACGGCACCATCTGCCCCGCGGCGTTACGCACCGATAGGTTCATGAGACTGTCTTCGGTCATGCGCGACGACGCGTCGGCGGCGACCATCACGCGGCGCATGCGGCCGCCCGAAGGGAAGTCGTCGATATACGACGAGCCGAAGGTGTTCCCGAGCGCGTCGCCGATCTTGTCGAACGAGACGCCCAGCGCATAAGCCTTCGCGCGATCGACATCCAGCACGATGCGCGGCGCATCCGGCAACGCTTCCGAGTGCACATCGGCGAAAGCGGGATTGTTGCGAGCCTGCTCGAAGAGCTGTTCGCGCGCGGCGGTCAGTGCTGCGATACCGATGCCGCCGCGATCTTCCAGACGCATCACAAACCCTTCCGAATGGCCCATGCCGGGCACCGATGGCGGCATCTGGGCAGCCACGTCGCCGTCCATGATCTTCGAGAACGAGCGGTTCAGCGTGTCGCGCAGCGTGGCGGCGTCGGTATTGCGCGCTGACCACTCCTTCAAATCGACGAAACACATCGCCACGTTCTGGCCGCTGCCCTGGAAACTCCAGCCGACCACGCTCGTCACGTTCGCCACCGCCGGTTCGCGTTTCAGGATCGCTTCCGCCTGTTCGACGACCGCGAGCGTGCGCGCCTGCGTGGCGCCCGCCGGCAACTGCACCATCACCTGAAGCTGCGCCTGGTCTTCCTGGGGCAAGAAGCCACCCGGCATATGCAGGTAAAGCGCCGCGCACGCGCCGGCTAGCACGAGATACACCACGAACATGGGACCCGCGCGGCGCAGGACGCGCGCGACCAGCCCGCGATATCCCCGCGAGGTCCAGTCGAAGGCCGCTGTGAAGCCGAACGAACGGCTACCGGCTTCGTGTGAGCCGCGTGAATCGTGTAAACCACGGCGCAAGGCGCTTCGCGGCGGCGCCTTCAGCAGGTTCGCGCATAGCGCCGGCGTCAGTGAAAGGGCGGTGAATGCGGACACGAGAATCGACGCGATCATCGCGACCGTGAACTGCCGGTAAATCCCGCCGACACTGCCGGGGAAAAACGCCATCGGCACGAACACGGCAGTCAGCACTGCAGTAATACCGACGATCGCGCTGCCCATCTGCTGCATCGCCCGGCGGGTGGCCGCGCGTGGCGCAAGACCCTCTTCACGCATCACGCGATCGACGTTCTCGACCACGACAATGGCGTCGTCGACCAGGATCCCGATCGCCAGCACCATCGCGAACATGGTGAACACGTTGATCGACATGCCGAGCACATAAAGCGCAAGCAGCGCGCCGGTCAATGCAACCGGAATGACCACGGTGGGCACCAGTGCATAACGCAAGTCGCGCAGGAATAGCCACATGACCAGGAACACCAGCAGCACCGCTTCGAACAGCGTCAGCGCCACTTCGTGCAGCGCGACGTGGACGAACTTGGCGCTGTCGGCCGGGATCTCCACGGCCACGCCCGGCGGCAGGCTGCGCGACAGTTCCGCAAGCTTCGCGCGGATCGCGGCGGAGGTTTCCATCGCGTTGCCTTGCGGCGAGAGCCGGATACCGACGGTTGCCGCCGGCTTGCCGTTCAGCCGCGAAAACGACGCGTAGCTGTCGCGGCCCACCTCCACCCGCGCGACATCCTTCAGCCGAACGGCCGATCCATCCGCGCGCGCCTTCAGCACGATCTCGCCGAATTCGGCCGGCGAGACCAACTGCCCCCTGACCGTGACCGATGCCGTCAGTTGTTGACCGGTGACAAAGGGCACGTCGCCGAGCGTGCCGGCGGTGACCGTCGCGTTTTGCGCCGCGATGGCTTGAGTCACATCGGCGGCGGCCAGGTTGAATTCGCGCAGCTTCATCGGATCGATCCAGACCCGCAACGCTTCTCCGGCATCCCACAATTCGGCTGAGCCGACGCCCGGCGCACGCTTCAAGTCGCGCAGCATGTAGCGATTGACGTAGTCGCTCAGTTCCACGGAATCGCGATGGTCGTCGGTGGACGTGAGCGCGACGAGCATCAGGAACGTGCCGGTCGACTTGAAGACGGTGATCCCTTGCTGCACGACTTGCTGCGGCAGCCGCGACTCGATCTGCTTCATCCGGTTCTGGACATCGACCATGGCGATGTCCGGGTTCGTGCCCGCCGAAAACGTGGCGGCGATCTCGAGTTCGCCCAGGCTGTCGCTGGTAGTTTCGTAGTATTGCAAGCCTTCGGCGCCGTCCAGGCTTTCTTCGATCACGCTCGCGACGGTGTTGTCCACGCTTTCCGGCGATGCGCCCGGGTACATCGCAGCAATCACAATGCGTGGCGGTGTCAGCCGCGGATACTGCGAGACAGGCAGGAAGGGCGTGACCAGTGCACCTGCCACAAAAATGGCCAGGGCAACAATCCACGCAAAGACAGGACGATCGATGAAAAAAGACGGCACGCAAGTCCTCGCGATTCAAGGAGGTTGATTGAAGGCTACCGGGATTTGCCGATCTTCATCGGGGGCAGTCGCGGCCGGGATGCCGCGGCATTCCCGCGGGGATCCGCGAGTGATAGTTGATCCGGGATTACGCCAATCTTGCGTGGCGATCGTTGTGCTGAGACCGTTGCGTCGGATAAGCGAGCTTTGAAGATTGCGACGATGGGCTTTTGTGTTGCGTTCGACCAAACGTCAGCGGAGTGATATTAAAAATATAAAATAGTTGTGTCCAGCATTATTAAGAGCGGCTTTTGAGATCGCGTTTTATCGCGATCTTGCTGAACACGTAATTTAATATTGGACGATGACGAGATTATGCTTTTAAAGCATGGACTATTATCAAATGTGATATTCGACAATGCCGTTGCGGGACGATCGTGGTCGAAATGAGTCAAGCTGGATAACTGATCATCGACAGGCTGTTCGGGCGGCCTGTCGAAGCTGGCCCAGTCACAACGCGTCATCAACCGAATCGGGAAGTCTTGCTCGAAGCCGCTTGCTCGAGCATCGAGATGACGGCATCTATGTGACCTATGCGCTTGCGTTGCGCCGGCATGAGGCTCATCGACAATACGGAATTAACACGGCTTCGCCAATAGGATAAGGACAGCCCGTGACTGGATGCAATCCGGTTGATTATCTGTTCCAGATGCGCAAGATCGGTTTCTATGAGCTGGTGATTCATTGTGTTCCCCAGTAGCGCCGTCTTTTTTTACGGTCGCTGGTTTTTGCCGTCGGGTTCAACGCTTTTTTATGCGTTATAGAAGCCGGCACGGCTTGGTGCTTCAGTAACATCCGGCTCTGGTCTGGCATGTTGAAGAAGAGCCGCTTCGCCGTTGCACTGGTCAATGCCCGGCTTATAGGGCTTTCAGCATGAGTCGTGCCACACTCCACTGGGCTACGGGGAAACGCTATCGGCCCTTTACTGACAACGGTAGCGGGCGACGGGAAGTAGCCGGAAAACGATGAGCGGTGCTTATGCGCATGGCGTCGTTACGACCGTTGTTACGGCGTTACGTCGCACGAAGTTACGTTTGTTCCTGGGGCAGTGCAGGTGGGTGCGGAACTGTGCGCCGAGGAGGCGCCTGAAGCAGCGGCGCAACCAAAACGCCGCCAAGGTACTCAGAACAATGGCGCGAAATGTCGCTGCCACGATCCAGGCGAAGATAAAGGTGCTTGCGAACGATCCGTATTCGGCTACCAATGTGAAGAAGCTAACCGGACGCGATGGCTATCGGTTACGTGTTGGTGACTGGCGTGTTTTGTTTGAAATCAACGATGGCAAACTGGTGATCCTGGTGCTTGCCGTCAGACCTCGAGGAGGGGCTTACGAATGACTGCCATTCAATTTATCGAGCGCGACGGTCGTGCTGAATTCGCGATCGTGCCTATCGAAATCTGGAACCGCGTCGCGCCGTTGATCGAGGATCTCGATGACGAAGCGCTTTTTGATCAAGCGAAAGCCGCCGACGATGGTTTCCACGTGCCAGCCGTTGTGCTTGATGCTGAGTTGGCCGGCGTACACCCGATACGCGCCTGGCGCGAATATCGCAATCTCACTCAGGACGCATTGAGCGAAGCATCTGGCATTAGCAAGCCGTATTTGAGCCAGATCGAAAGTGGCAAGCGAAACGGCACCTTCAAAAAACTGGCTGCTATAGCCAAGGCGCTCTCTGTCCCTGTGGATATCCTTGCGCAGCAGTAGTTTTTTGTGCCGCCGAGTTCCTACATCAAAACGATGTCGTACTGCTCCTGACTCAGATTCGACTCAACCTGCAGTGAAACCGGCTTCCCAATAAAGTCCATCAGCATCGCCAGATGTTGCGACTCTTCTTCGAGAAACAAATCGATAACCTGCTGCGACGCCACCACGCGAAACTCACGCGGATTGAACTGCCGCGACTCACGCATGATCTCGCGCAGCACGTCGTAACACACCGTGCGCGGCGTCTTCACCTGCCCTTTGCCATCGCAGGTCGGGCACGGTTCGCACAACACATGCGCGAGCGACTCACGCGTACGCTTGCGTGTCATTTCCACCAGCCCTAACTGCGAAAATCCGTTGACCGTCACCCGCGTCCGATCCCGCGACAACGCTTTCTTCAACTCGCCCAGCACCTGATCGCGATGCTCGACGTTCTCCATATCGATGAAATCGATAATGATGATCCCGCCAAGATTCCTCAACCGCAGTTGCCTTGCAATGGTGTGCGCTGCTTCGAGATTGGTTTTGAAGATCGTATCGTCGAAATTACGGGCACCTACATAACCGCCCGTATTCACGTCGATGGTGGTCATTGCCTCGGTCTGGTCGATCATCAGATAACCGCCTGACTTCAAGTCGACCCGGCGTGACAACGCTCGCTGAATCTCGGCTTCAATGTTGTACAGGTCGTACAGCGGCCGCTCGCCCGCGTAGTGATGCACGCGCGAAGCCACAGCCGGCGTGAACTCGATCGCGAAGTCAGCCAACATCTGGTAAGTCTCGCGCGAATCGACCTGAATACGCGAAGTCTCGTCGTTGACGAAATCGCGTAATACTCGCTGGGCAAGATTGAGATCCTGATGTAGCAGGGAGGTCGGCGCCACGCGCTGCGCTTGCGCGACAATCGCCGTCCACGTCTTGCGCAAATAAGCGACGTCGGCCGCCAGTTCTTCACTCGATGCATCTTCCGCAATCGTCCGGACGATGTACCCGCCTTTTTCATCGACAGGAAGAACGGCCGTGAGCCGTGCCCGGATAGCCTCGCGTTCGGCCTCGCTGGCAATCTTCTGCGAGATCCCAATATGCGGTTCCTGCGGCAGATAAACCAGCGTTCGCCCCGCGATACTCACCTGCGTGGACAGCCGTGCACCCTTCGTGCCGATAGGATCCTTGACAACCTGCACCATCAGCGCCTGTCCTTCGAACACGATCTTCTCGATAGGCGTGTGCGGTGCGTTCGAATGCGTTTCGCCTGCAATACGGGGATGCCAGATATCCGCTACGTGCAGGAACGCTGCGCGCTCTAGCCCGATATCTATAAAGGCCGACTGCATGCCGGGCAGCACGCGCACGACCTTGCCGAGATAGACATTGCCGACCCGTCCGCGCGACAACGTGCGCTCGACGTGAAGCTCTTGCACCGCGCCTTGCTGAACGAGGGCAACGCGGGTTTCCTGCGGTGTGACGTTGATCAGGATTTCTTCGTTCATGGACTGTTTAGAAGTCGACGCGCGCCACGCGCAGGAGTGCTGCTGTTTCGAAAAGAGGCAGGCCCATGATACCCGAATAGGACCCTTCGATTCGTTCGATAAACGCCGCGGCACGTCCCTGAACGCCATATGCACCGGCCTTTCCGAGCGGTTCGCCGGTGGCCGCGTAACGCTGCAGTGCAGCACGTTCGACAGCGGCGAACTGCACAAGCGAACGCGACAGAACAGGCGGGAGCAGAACGCCGTCGGCATCGACGACGGCAAGCGCTGTCAGCACCTCATGATCGCGCCCGGATAGCCGTTCGAGCATCGCGACGGCATGGTCCGCGTTGTCGGGCTTGCCCATGATCGCGCCATCAAGCGTGACGGTCGTATCGGCAACCAGGATGGGGGCGGCACGATGCGCGCCTTTTACGCAGCGTGCGTAGGCCGCTTGCGCCTTTGCTGCGCAAACACGCAGGACATAGGCGTCCGCCGCCTCGCCGGGCAACTCGGCTTCGAGCGCTTCAGCGTCTTCATCGGGACGCGGCAGCAGCAACTCGAAGCGAACGCCGAGTTGCTGCAACAGTTCTTGCCGCCGGGGACTTTGCGACGCGAGGTAAACAAAAGGGAAATTGGACGATGGCATGTTCGCGGATATTGAAGGTCACGCGCCGGCAAGCTCCAAGCGCGCTCGTTCAACGCCCGATGCGCCGCCTCTCACTTCAAGCGCGATGATAGGGATGGTTCTGCGTGATGCTCCACGCGCGATAAAGCTGTTCGGCCAGCAGCACGCGGACCATGCCGTGCGGCAGCGTGAGACTTGAAACACGCAGCAGGACTTCGGCGCGCGCCTTGACCTGCGGGTCGAGACCGTCGGCTCCGCCGATCACGAACGCCACATCGCGGCCTTCCTGCTGCCAGTCCGGCAATGCGCCGGCGAGTTGCATGGTGGTCCAGTCACGGCCGCGTTCGTCGAGCGCGACGACCCGCGCATTCTTGGGCAACGCCGACTCGATTCGCAGGCGTTCGGCGGCCATCACGCTCTCGGCGTTACGTCCCGATGAACGCTGTTCGGGCTTGATCTCGCGCAACTCGATACGCAGCTCTGGCGGCATGCGCTTCGCATACTCGTCGAAGCCGGTCGCAATCCAGTCAGGCATCTTGTGGCCGACCGCAAGGATATGAAGTTTCATGGCGACATGGCAACGCGCTTGGACCGCGCTTTGGTTCCCGCTTTGCGTCCCGTTACGCCCGCGCTACGCCCGTGCCGTGACAGCGCGACGTTCGCGTTCGGCCAGTCTCAGCGGCGCGTGGTCTTGCGAGCCGGCTTGGCGGCGGGCTCGTCGTCTTCGTCGTCCGGCGCGCTCACTTGTGCGCCACTGAAGCCACCCGAGCTTTGCAGCTTGACGCGCACGGGTTTGTCGCCCCAGACCTCTTCGAGGTTGTAGTACTGGCGCAGCGCCGGTTGCAGGATATGGACGACCGCGTCGCCGCAATCGACCAGCACCCACTCGCCAACCTCTTCGCCTTCGGTGCTGATGACGTCGCCGCCCAGCCCCTTGACCTTGTCGCGCACGCTGTTGGCGAGCGCCTTGGTCTGACGATTCGACGTGCCGCTCGCGACGATGACACGGTCGAAGAGGGCGGTCAGGTGGGTGGTGTTGAACACCTTGATGTCCTGCGCCTTGACGTCTTCGAGACCGTCGATGATCGCGCGTTGAAGCTTTGTGATTTCCATATTTTTACCGATGGTTTTACCGATGATACAAGTGGTGATGAACAATATAGTCCCATACGGCGGACGGTACATGACTCTCGGCGTCTATCTCACCCGCCGCGTGCGCTCGTAGCCGTTCGCCCAACTGCTCGCGGATTTCCGTAGCGGACACTTCCAGCTCCAGCGCCGAATCGATCAGCAGATGACCGTGCGGCGTGGCCTGGAGCACTTCAGCCGGGGCGCTGCGCGTGACAATTTCCTCGGCCACCGCGGGAGAAACCGTTGAGACGTCAAATCCTGCGCGGGTTTCCACGCACACGTGCGCAAATTCAAACAGGCGTTTCCAGTCGCGCCATGAATCCAGGTGCACGAGCTGGTCGGCGCCGATCAAAAGCGACAGCGACGCGTCCGGACCTTCGCGCGCGCGCCAGCGAGCCAGCGTCTCCACGGTATAGGTCGGGCCGTCGTGATCGATTTCATCGGTGGCGACGATGACTTGCAAGCCTTCCGCATGCAGAGAATCGGCCGCCGCGCGGGTCATGGCAAGCCGGTGATGCGCCGCGGTTACATCCTTTTTCTGCCACGGCTGGCCGGCCGGCAACAGCACGAGTTCGGTCAGGTCGAGCAACTCGGCGAAACGGCGCGCAAGGGCTAGGTGCGCGTCGTGAATCGGGTCGAACGTGCCGCCCAGCAAACCGACGCGTCGAGCGCAAGGGAGGTTCGATTTCAGTGGACGATCCTCTTCGGGGACAGATTGCACCAGGGGCCGCGATCAGGTCTCATAGTCTGCAGCTTTCTTGCGGCTTCTTTGTGCTGCTCTCGTAGTTCTTTTATAGCCACTCTCGCGCCACCAGGAAATCCGAGTAAAGCCGAGCTTCGGGCGTACCAGGCTCCGGTTTCCAGTTGTAGCGCCACGAGACGGCCGGTGGCATCGACATCAGGATGGATTCCGTACGGCCGCCGCTTTGCAGCCCGAACAGGGTGCCGCGGTCGAAGACGAGGTTGAATTCCACGTACCGGCCGCGCCGGTACGTCTGGAATTCACGCTGCGCTTCGCTGTAAGGCGTGTCGCGCCGGCGTTCGATGACCGGCAGATACGCGGCCAGGAAGCTGTCGCCGACGCTGCGCACCATGGCGAACGATTCGTCGAAACCGGGTTCCGAGACGTCGTCGAAGAAAATCCCGCCGATCCCACGCGCTTCATTGCGATGCTTGAGATAAAAATATTCGTCACACCATTTCTTGAAACGCGGGTACAGATCCGTGCCGAAGGGTGCCAGCGCATCCCGGCAGACGCCGTGAAAATGCCGCGCGTCTTCCTCATAGGCGTAGTAAGGCGTGAGGTCCATGCCGCCGCCGAACCAGAACAGCGGCGGTTCGCCCGCTTTTGTCGCGATCAGCAGACGCACGTTCATGTGCACGGTAGGGCAGTGCGGATTGCGCGGATGCATGACGAGCGACACGCCTATGGCCTCGAAACCACGCCCGGCAAGTTGCGGACGCGCGGCGCTCGCCGAGGCTGGCAAAGCGTCGCCGGCTACATCGGAGAAACCGATGCCGCCACGTTCGAAAAACTGGCCACCTTCGAGAATCCGCGTGCTGCCGCCCCCGCGCAACCGTTCTTCCGGGCCACGCTGCCAGGAATCGATGAGGAATTCGTTGCCGTCGAACGCGCCAAGCGTCTGCGCGATCTGCTTTTGCAAACCGGTCAGATAAGTGCGGACAGCTTGTACGTCGTAGGTTGGAGCGGTCATCGTCGACTGTTTTACGGCTTGCGGGAAAAGAGCCCGGAGCGGGTGAACCCTGGTTTAGCCCAAAGTTGCCTGGCCCTGCGCGTTCCTTCTAAAACCCGCTGCCGGACGCGAAGGTCCGGCAGCGGGTTGCTCAATTTGCTGCGTTTTGCATGTCTGGCTAAAGTTTCGCGCTACGTGCGCCACGTGAACCGGCCCCCGGTTGCGCTTCCGGTTCCGCTTCAGCTCTGCCGGTCTGCCGTTTTACGGTTCAGTGCGCGATAACCAATGTCTCGCCGATACTGCATGCCGTCGAACGTGATTTGATTGATCGTATCGTAGACGACAGACTGCGCGCCACGTACCGAGTCCGACAAACCCACGACGCACAGCACACGTCCCCCCGACGTGCTGAGCTTCTCGTTTTCCAGCGTGGTGCCTGCGTGGAAAGTCACGGCTTCCGGCGTCTCCGGCGGAATGCCATTGATCCGGTCACCCTTGCGCGGCGTGTCCGGATAGTTGTGCGCGGCCAGCACGACGCCGAGGGCCGTGCGCCGGTCCCATTCGATCTCCGCCGTCGCCAGCGTCCCGGCAATCGCGAGTTCCACCACCTTCGAGAAATCGCCCTTCAGGCGCGCCATGATCGGCTGGGTTTCCGGATCGCCCATCCGGCAATTGAATTCGAGCGTTTTCGGATTGCCGTGTGCGTCGATCATCAGGCCGGCGTAGAGGAAACCGGTGTAGCGGATGCCTTCCTGCTCCATGCCACGTACCGTCGGCAGGATGATTTCGCGCATGACGCGGGCGTGCAATTGCGGCGTGACAATAGGCGCGGGTGAATACGCGCCCATGCCGCCGGTGTTCGGGCCCTTGTCGCCGTCAAGCAGGCGCTTGTGATCCTGACTCGACGCCAGTGCCAGCACGTGCTTGCCGTCCACCATCACGATAAAGCTGGCTTCCTCGCCGTCCAGGAATTCCTCGATCACCACGCGCGCACCGGCGTCGCCCAGTTTGTTGTCGGCGAGCATGGAATCGACGGCCGCGTGGGCTTCTTCAAGCGTCGTTGCCACGACCACGCCCTTGCCGGCAGCCAGTCCGTCGGCCTTGATGACGATGGGCGCGCCTTTCGTGTCGAGATACGCGTGAGCAGCAGCGATGTCCGTGAACGTTTCGTACTCCGCCGTCGGAATAGCGTGGCGCTTCATGAACGCCTTCGCGAAATCCTTCGAGCTTTCCAACTGCGCCGCTTCCTTGGTCGGGCCGAAAATCTTCAGGCCACGTGAGCGGAACAGGTTGACGATACCCGCCGCAAGCGGACCTTCGGGGCCGACCACGGTCAGCGCAATCTGCTCTTTCTCGGCGAAATCGGCGAGCGCGGCAGGATCGGTGATGTCGACATTGAGCAGACGCTCGTCCTGAGCCGTGCCGCCGTTACCCGGCGCGACATAAACCATTTGCACGCGCGGCGACTGCGCGAGTTTCCAAGCGAGCGCATGTTCGCGACCGCCGGAACCGACGACGAGTAACTTCATTTAAATCCTCGAAGATCTTAAGAAATTCATGGCGGTAGGAGGGCAGACCGGTTCGAATCGATTTGTACCAATTCGAGCTGATTTAAACGGGTCTGCCGCGCCTGATCCGCGGAAATCTGCTTTGCCTGCGCCGGATCTTGGCCGGTCGTCTGCCGAATTCCCGGCGGGCGCATTGACGCGGGGAAGTGCTTCGCGCCATCACGCGGCTGCGTCACTCGATTCCCGGCTGTCAAACGCGGCTCCCGGCCTGGTTCGGCCCACTTCAACAACACTATCCAGCCTGTATTTCAGGCCTATATTTCGGAGAGCATGTCCGGCGTGGTCTGCCGGCCTGCCTTTCACATATCGCGCGAGACCGCGGGGCATTCATCCATGGCCAATGCTTTCGCCTGTGGACGTGTCCGGGTCCCGCTCTTCAAACAAACGACCAAAGCACAACAGCAACACCAGCTGCCTATGCACCAATCGAGCCAGGGACACGCACTGGCGTGTACGGCGTCCCGCCGGCACATTGTTGCTGCGCGGGCGTTCAGGCAAGCCGGGTCGGTGTTACGCGGTGGCCGGCCTGCTCACGCGCTGCTCATTTACCCGGCAATCATTCCTGGTCGATGGCCGCGTTGGTGTACACCTCTTGCACGTCGTCCAGATTTTCCAGCGCGTCGAGCAGTTTCTGCATTTTCAACGCTTCCTCGCCGGTGAACTCGACTTCGGTCTGCGGTTTCATGATGACTTCCGCCACTTCGGCCTTGAAACCTGCGGCTCCCAGCGCGTCTTTCACCTTCTGGAAATCGTTGGCCGGGCACACCACTTCAATACTGCCGTCGTCATTGGTCACCACATCGTCTGCGCCGGCTTCGAGCGCTGCTTCCATCAGCTTGTCTTCGGACGTGCCGGGAGCGAACAGGAACTGGCCGACGTGATCGAACATGAACGCCACCGAGCCGTCCGTGCCCATGTTGCCGCCGAACTTCGAGAACGCGTGGCGGACTTCCGCGACGGTCCGGGTACGGTTGTCCGTCATGGTGTCCACGATGATCGCCGCGCCGCCGATACCGTAGCCTTCGTAGCGAATTTCTTCATACGTCGCGCCGTCGACACCACCCACGCCGCGCTGGATCGCGCGGTTGATGTTGTCCTTGGGCATGTTGGCGTCGTAGGCTTTTTCGACGGAGAGCCGCAGGCGCGGGTTCGTGTCCATTTCTCCGCCGCCCATGCGGGCAGCGACCTGAATTTCCTTGATAAGACGCGTCCAGACCTTGCCACGCTTGGCATCGGTCGCCGCTTTCTTATGCTTGATGTTGGCCCATTTTGAATGACCCGCCATACCTTTCTCCATCGCGCGCGAGCTTCTCTCGCACGCCTGTGTGTCAATGATGCCGCCCTATCCCGAAAAGGCGCTTCTCGCCGGCCGGCATTTTATGTTCGCGCTGCCTGGTTGCAGGGCGCAAATGGCATGGCGTAGCACCGCGCACGCCCCGTATTTGCTGTTCTGCGGGACCGGGCCGGTTGCCGACAATCCGCGAATCCACAATTCCGCGAATTGACACACCCGCCGACAACCTGCTGCTGGCCAAATGACGCCAGCTTTTTCCGTCGGTTAGTCCCGTCAGCCAACCCAATGCGCGAACCGCTTATTTGGCGGACCCGAATTTTATCATGGCGCGCCGCTTCAGCAGGCGTCGGGCTTGCCCGGACGGCGCGAACGTCGTGGCATGCTCCCGTGCTGGAGCTTGGTTCCGGGCTAGTTCTTCGTACCGAATAACCGGTCGCCGGCGTCGCCCAAGCCCGGCACGATATACGCGTGCTCGTTCAAATGCGAGTCGAGCGAGGCCACATACAGCTTCACGTCCGGGTGGGCGTCCGAGAAAACCTTCACGCCCTCTGGCGCCGCAACCAGCGCTACAAAGATGATGTTTTCACCAAGCACCTTGCGCCGTTTCATGACATCCACGGCATGGACCGCCGAATAGCCGGTTGCCAGCATTGGATCGCACAGGATGAACACGCGCTCTTCCAGATCCGGCGGCAGGCGCACGAGATATTCGACCGGCCGGTGATCCTCCGCGCGATACACGCCGATATGGCCGACCCGCGCCGACGGAATCAGGTCCAGGAGCCCGTCCGACATGCCGATACCGGCCCGCAGCACCGGCACGATAGCCAGTTTCTTGCCTGCAATCACGGGCGAGTCGACGGTGACCAGCGGCGTTTCAACACGCTTCGTGGTCAGCGGCAGGTTGCGGGTGATTTCATAACCCATCAGCAGCGTGATCTCGCGCAGCAACTCGCGAAACGTTCGCGTGGACGTGTCCTTGTCCCGCATGTGCGTCAGCTTATGCTGAATCAGCGGGTGGTTAAGGATGAAGAGATTGGGAAAGCGGCTGTCCTGTTTCATGGAATTCGCGCGGTTGCCGCGGCATTAAGTGTGGATTCGGGTGAATCGGGTAATTCGTTCGGTGCTGAAGCCGCGCAAGTTTTGCATGGCTGGGCTCAAGCAATGACGCCAGTTTACCCAAATTAGGCACGCCAAAAGCGGAGATTGCGGCCGATAGGTCGTCCGGTCTATTGCGCGGCCGACGTCCGATCCCTCATTCTTCTAGAATTGCATCACGCGGTCGCAACAAACGGACGGTGAACCAGGATTTGGCACAAGATTTCAATAACCCGGTTTTAATCGTTTCCACCGGTTTGATGTGGGCAACCAAACGCGGGCAACTAAACGCGGGCAACCAGAAAGGGACAGCAATGGACATGGGAATCAAGGGGCGCACGGCGCTCGTGTGCGCGGCCAGCAAGGGTTTGGGACGCGGTTGCGCCGAGGCGCTGGCGGCCGAAGGCGTCAATCTCGTGATCCTGGCGCGCACGGTGGGACCACTCGAAGCCACGGCCGAGCATCTTCGTGCAAGCTTTGGCGTGACGGTGACGGCGGTAGCGTGCGACATCACCACGGCCGAAGGCCACGCCGCGGCGCTGGCCGCGTGTCCTGCGCCGGACATCCTCGTGAACAATGCCGGCGGTCCGCCGCCGGGGGATTTCAGGCAGTTCTCGCGCGACGACTGGATCAAGGCGCTTGATTCGAACATGCTGACCCCGATCGAACTCATCAAGCGGACGCTCGACGGCATGATCGAGCGTGGCTTTGGACGTATCGTGAATATCACGAGCTCATCGGTGAAGGCGCCTATCGACGTGCTGGGCCTGTCGAACGGTGCGCGTTCAGGGTTGACGGGTTTTGTCGCGGGTTTGTCGCGCAAGGTCGCGGCGACCGGCGTCACCATCAACAACCTGCTGCCGGGCTCCTTTGATACCGACCGGCTCGTCACCACGTTCGAGGCGGATGCGAAGGCGAACAACATCTCGGTGGAAGAGGCCAAGAAGCGCCGCATGAGCCGGCTGCCGGCGGGCCGCTTCGGAACGTCGGAGGAGTTCGGCCGGGCGTGCGCGTATTTGTGCAGCGTCCATGCCGGCTACATTACCGGGCAAAACCTGCTGATCGACGGCGGTGCTTATCCGGGCACGTATTGATCGTCGAATCCTATAAAACTTCATAGTCCATCAAACCCCGGAGGCATTCGATGAACCCACGCGTCGCGCTGATTGCGCACGACATGAAGAAAGATGACATCGTGGCGCTGGCTGGTGAATTCGCGGCCACGCTGGCGCAGTGCCGGCTGGTGGCGACCGGCACGACCGGTGCGCGGATTGCAGCGGCCCATGGTCTGGAGGTCGAGCGCAAGCTCTCCGGACCGTTCGGCGGCGATTTGCAGATTGGCGCTGAACTGGCCGAGGGACGGGTCGACGTGGTGGTTTTCCTGCGCGACCCCATGACGCCGCAACCGCACGAGCCGGACATCAATGCGCTGGTGCGCGCGTGCGACGTCCACAACGTGGCGTGCGCGACGAATCTCGCGACAGCACGCATGATTCTCGATGATCTGAAGCTACGCCTGGATCGGGTTTAGGCCGCGCTGAATAGTGACCGGCTGACGCCGGCAAAAGGAGACAAGGGTGACAAAGGCAATTCGATTCGATAAAACCGGTGGCCCGGAAGTGATGAAATGGGTCGACGTCGAAGTGGGCGAGCCGGGCAAGGGCGAGATTCGCGTGAAACATCATGCGGTCGGCTTGAACTTTATCGACGTGTACTTTCGTACAGGGTTATATCCCATGCCGCTGCCGGCCGGACTTGGCATGGAAGCGGCTGGCGAGGTGACAGCGGTCGGTGAGGGCGTGACAGGCTTCAAGGTGGGCGACCGGGTGGCCTACGCGTCGCGGCCGCCGGGCGCGTATGCGCAGGAGCGGGTCATGTCGGCGCAATACGTCGTGCGCCTTCCCGATGCAATAGCGTATGAGGATGCGGCGTCGGTGATGTTGCAGGGCCTGACCGCGCAATATCTGCTGCGACGCACGTATCGCGTGAAAGCCGGCGATACGATCCTGATCCACGCGGCAGCGGGCGGCGTAGGCATGCTCGCGTGCCAGTGGGCGAAGGCGCTCGGCGCGACGGTGATTGGTACGGTCGGCTCGGACGAGAAGGCCGAGCTCGCGAAGGCGCACGGCTGTGATCATCCGATCGTCTATACCCGTGAAGACTTCACGAAGCGGGTGCGCGAGATCACGAATGGCGCAGGCGTCCCGGTGGTCTACGATTCCATCGGCAAGGACACGTATACGGCATCGCTCGATTGCCTCGCACCGTTGGGCCTGTTCGTGAGTTTCGGCAATACATCGGGGCCGTTGCCACCCATCGATTCGTCCGAGTTCGCCGGACGCGGTTCGTTGTATTTCACGCGGCCCACGTTGTTCAGCTATATGGCCAAACGCAGTGATCTCGAGGAGATGACAGGCGAACTGTTCGATGTATTGAGTACAGGCCAGGTCAAGACGAGCGTGCGGCAGCGGTATCCGCTGGCCGAAGCGGCCAAGGCGCACGAGGATCTGGAGGCGCGCCGAACCACGGGATCGACTATTTTCCTGCCTTGATAAGAGCGTGAAGAGGGGCGGACGCGGCGGTCTGCATTGCCGCGCCGTCCATTGCGGGCAGGACGATGAATGCGAAAAAAGTATTCGACGGATAACGCAACGGAGGGACCATCTTGCGATCCGCTTTATTCAAATGCGCGCTGTAAGACCACCGCAGCCAAGCCTTGGTGCGAAGGTCTTTCGCACGTCCATTTACACATTCTTTACGTGCGCATCCCGATCTTTGACCCGTCTTTTATGTCGGCGCGCTTAATGTTCGGGCCATCGTTCAATATTTGGGGAAAATGCCCGGCAGAGGGGATGCGAACCGTACAGGCTCGTCATATCGGGAACTGCCGCCAGTCAGGATGTTGATGTTGAAACACAGAAAACGAACCTCGCCTCGGATGCGATTGCGTCAAGAAGCTAAAAAATGAACCGCCCAAACCCAGACGAGCTACTCGGAAAACTGCAAAGAGAGGAAGAGAAGCGTCATCGCGGACGGCTGAAGATATTCTTTGGCGCGTCGGCGGGAGTCGGCAAGACCTACGCCATGCTGCTGGCGGCGCGAAGCAGGAAGCAGCAGGGCGACGACGTAGTCATCGGCATAGTGGAAACGCATGGCAGAAGCGAAACGGCCGCGTTACTGGAAGACCTCGAACAACTGCCGTTGGCGAACATGACGTACCGCGGTCATTCGCTCCAGGAATTCAACCTCGACGCAGCGCTTGAGCGCCGCCCGCAGCTTGTGCTCGTCGACGAACTCGCGCATTCGAACGTGCCCGGCGCACGTCATCTGAAGCGCTGGCAGGACGTGCATGAACTGCTGGACGCGGGCATCGACGTTTACACCACGGTCAATGTCCAGCATCTGGAAAGCCTGAACGACATCGTTGGCCAGATCACGCAGATCCGCGTGTTCGAGACGGTTCCGGATCGTGTGCTGGATCAGGCCGATGAAGTGACGCTGGTCGATCTTCCGCCCGAAGAGCTGCTGGAGCGGCTTCGCCACGGCAAGGTCTACATGCCGCAGCAGGCGGAACATGCCGTCCGCAATTTCTTTCGCAAGGGCAACCTGATCGCGTTGCGTGAACTGGCGCTGCGGCGCACGGCGGATCGCGTCGATGCCCAGATGCGCGAATACCGCGCGGATCGTTCTATCGACAGGATCTGGCAGGCGCGTGACCGGCTGGTAGTGTGCATTGGCCCGGGACCGGAAGCGCCTACGCTCGCGCGCGCGGCCGCAAGGCTCGCGGCAAGCCTGCGCTCGGACTGGATCGCGGTGTATGTCGAAACGCCGCGGCTGCAGAAACTGTCCGATGCCCGCCGCGAACGCACGCTCGCCGCGCTCAAGCTCGCCGCTGAACTGGGAGCCGAGACGGTGACGCTGGCCGGTGAGGACGCAGTCGCGACGTTGATCGGATATGCCCAGGCGCGCAACGCGTCGAAGCTGGTGGCGGGCGCGTCGAAACATCGCGGTTTCGCACGATGGTTAAATCGGTCGTTTGGCGAGCGGCTGGCGGAACACGCGGGCGACCTCGATCTCACGCTGATTCGAGCGCGGGAGAGCGATCGAAGCGATGCAAGCGACTCGGGTGACCGGAACGGATCGTCGTCGCAAGAAGAGGGGATCGCCCCCGACTGGCACGACGCGTTGAGCGCCGCGCGCGAGCAGCGCTCGGCGCCGCGGGGCTACGCGTACGCCGTCGCTATCTGCGCAGTTATCACGGTGCTCGCAAGCCTGATCCGCGATCATTTCGATCTCACGAACCTCGTGATGTTTTATCTGATCGGCGTGATTTACGCGGCGGCGCGTATTGGCCGTGGTCCGGGCGTACTGCTGTCGTTCCTGAGCGTCGCGGCGTTCGACTTCTTCTTCGTGCCGCCGCGCTTGTCGCTGTCCGTCTCCGATACCCAGTACCTGCTGACTTTCGCCGGCATGCTGCTGACGTCGCTGGTGATCAGCCATCTCACATCGAGTTTGCGACGCGAGGCGCGCGTTGCGTCCAAGCGCGAGCGGCGCACGGGCGCGATGTATGCAATGGCTGGTGAACTCGGCGCGGCGCTTGGCGTCGAGCAGATCGTGGGTATCGGCATGCGGCATGTGAGCGAAGTCTTTCGCGCGAAAGTGGCGATGCTCCTCCCCGATTCCGGCGACAAAGTCCGCCAGAAACTCGATCCATCGGATACGTCCGTGGCCGCGCTGCTGCTCGACGCAAGCGCGCTGGATCTCGATGTTGGCCAATGGGTCTACGACCAGCAGAAGCCGGCCGGTCACGGCACGGACACGCTGCCTGCCGCCGCCGCGCTTTATCTGCCGCTCAAGGCGCCGATGCGCACGCGCGGCGTGCTCGCGGTCGTTACGCGCAACGCCGGCGAGCTCGATGTCCCCGAACAAAAGCGCATGCTCGATGCATTCGCCGCGCAGATCGCGCTGGCGCTCGAACGGGTGCATTACGTCGAGATTGCGCGCGACGCGCTCGTGAGCATGGAATCCGAGCGCCTGCGCAATTCGCTGCTGTCCGCCATCTCGCACGATTTGCGAACGCCGCTTACGACCATCGTCGGGTTTGCGTCCATGCTCGCGGAAGCGCGCGGGGACACCCGCTCGCCTGCCAATGCCGAATTGATCGCGGCGATCCATGATGAATCGCTGCGCATGACCAGCATTGTCACGAACTTGCTGGACATGGCGCGCTTGCAGGCGGGCGGTCTGCGGCTGAACCGGCAATGGTCGCTCCTTGAAGAGACGGTCGGCGCGGCGCTACGGGCGTGCCGGCGAGTATTGAACGGCCGCCCGGTCGAAGTTCGTCTGCCCGCCGATCTGCCGTTCCTCCAACTCGATGCCGTGCTGATGGAGCGGCTCTTTTCGAACCTGCTCGAGAACGCTGCGAAATACACGGCGCCCGGATCGAAGCTCGTCATTGGCGCGGAAAGCACAGAGGCGAACGGCAAACCATTCGTACGTGTCACTATCGACGATAACGGCCCGGGTTTGCCCGCGAACATGGAGGACCGCGTGTTCGAGAAATTCACTCGCGGCGAGAAGGAGTCGGCGAAGCCGGGCATTGGGCTCGGGCTCTCTATTTGCCGCGCGATCGTGCAGGCGCACGGCGGTACAATCGGCGCGAATAACCGGCTGGACGAGAGCCTTCCGGACCCGAAAGTCCTGGGCGCGCGCTTCTGGTTTACCTTGCCCGTGGATGCACCACCACCCGTACCCAGTTTCTCCGATGAAGCCGAGCAGGACTTCGTCGATTCTCCCCCGTCGGACCCTATAGCACCGCAAACCCCATGAGCGAACCTAATCTCACTGTTGTGCTGATCGAGGACGAAAAGCAGATTCGCCGCTTTGTGCGCGCGTCGCTCGAGGCTGAGGGTATTACCGTGCACGAGGCGGAAACCGGCAAGCAGGGGCTGGTGGAGGCGGCGACGCGCAAGCCGGATCTGGTCATCGTCGATCTCGGTTTGCCCGATACCGACGGTCTCGATGTAATCCGCGAACTGCGAAGCTGGACCGAGCTGCCGGTGATCGTGTTGTCGGCGCGCACGCAGGAAGAGGAGAAAGTCGCTGCGCTCGATGCGGGCGCCGACGATTACCTCACCAAGCCGTTTGGCGTGTCGGAACTCATGGCGCGGATCCGGGCGCATTTGCGGCGCCGCAACCAGGCGGCGTCGAGTGAATCGCCTTTGGTGAAATTCGGCGAGGTAGTGATCGATCTCGGTCTGCGCCAGGTCACGCGTGCGGGCGCGCCCGTGCATCTGACGCCGATCGAATACCGGCTGCTTTCAACGTTGGTGCGGCACGCCGGCCGCGTGTTGACGCATCGCCAGTTATTGCGCGAGGTGTGGGGGCCGTCGCATGTGGAAAGCCACCACTATCTGCGCATTTACATGGCGCACCTGCGGCAGAAACTCGAGCGCGATGCCGCGCAACCGGAGCATATCGTCACCGAAACGGGCGTGGGTTATCGGCTGATCGGGGCTGTCTGAACGGCGTCGAGCACATCGTCTATTCGCGCGTCACCGCCGACAAAGCCGATCACCTCGTCACGCACATCGCGTTTGATGCATGCCACCGCGATGCGCGCGACGTCTTCGCGTGAAACGGGTGCTGCATCTGCGCTGCGTTGCGTGGAGAGGGCGATTGTGCCGCGGGCGATGTCGTCGGAGAGCGGTCCTGGTCGCAAGATCACGTACGGGACGCCGCTTGCCTGGACATAGTCGTCGGCTTCGCGCTTCATTTTCGCGTAGTGCTTGAGCGCAAGCGGGTTGGATTTCGGCCAGTAGGCGGAGATTGCGCTGATGACCACCAGTTGTTTGGTCCGGCGGCGTTTTGCGTAGTCGGCGGTGCGTTGGACAGCGTCGCGATCGATTGCGCGTTCTTCGTTGACGCCTTCGTTTTCCGCTGATCCCGCGGCGTAGATGACGTGCGTGATGTCATCGAAGGTGTGGGAGAAATCGTTTGTCAGGTCGCCGAGTACGATCTCGGCGCCAAGTGCGGCAAACTCACCGCGGTGCGCGGATTTGCGCAGCAAGACCTTGAAGGGGAGGGATTCGGCGCGTATTTGCCGGGCAATGTGGCGACCGGTGCGGCCGTGCGCGCCGATGAGCAGGACTTTCATTGCTGGTTCGCTCCTTCTGTTTGTGGGCAGAAGCTAAAACGGTAAGCGATTTTTGAGATTGATGCATTGGGGTGAGCACCTACGGGCCGCCTTGAATTGATCTGCGCTCACCTTTCCCTCGCCAGCAAATACGTCACTCGGTGACTTGAGCCGGCCCTGTCTGACCCCTGCGCGCGCGCCGTTGCTCCGACCAGATCCGGATCCGGTCCATGTAAAGATAAACCACCGGTGTTGTATAGAGCGTCAGCAACTGACTCACGATCAGCCCGCCCACAATCGCGATGCCCAGCGGTGCGCGCATCTCCGATCCCTCGCCCGTTCCGAACGCCAACGGCAGCGCGCCCAGCAACGCCGCCGCGGTCGTCATCATGATCGGCCGGAAGCGCAGCAAGCACGCCTGTTCGATTGCCTCGCGCGATGTCGCCGCTCCATGCCGCTGCGCCTGGATCGCGAAGTCGACCATCATGATCGCGTTCTTCTTCACAATCCCGATCAGCAAGATCACCCCGATCAACGCGATGATGCTGAACTCCGTCTGGAAAAGCAGCAGCGCGAGCAACGCGCCAATCCCCGCCGACGGCAAGGTCGAGAGGATCGTGATCGGATGGATGTAACTCTCGTACAAAATCCCAAGCACGATATACACCGCCGCCAGCGCGGCCAGAATCAGGATCGGCTGATCCTTGGTGGAATCCTGGAACTGCTGCGCGGTGCCCGCAAAACTGCCGTGAATCGTGCTGGGCACGCCGATGGTCGCCATGGTGTCGTAGATGGCGGCCGTGGCGTCGGAGAGTGACTTGCCGGGCGGCAGGTTGAACGAGATCGTCGAAGCGACGAACTGGCTCTGGTGATTCACCGACAACGGCGTGTTGCCCGGCCCGAACTTGGCAATGGCGGAGAGCGGGATCATGGTCTCCTGCGATGTCGACACAGCCGCGCCCGCCGACGAACTGGACTTCCCGCTCGCGGCAATGGCGTTGGTCGCTGCATTGCGGATGGACGCCAGCGCCAGCGAACTGGTGGTGCCGGTGGACGAAGCGCTAGCGCTTGAACTCGTCAACGTGGACGTAGATGTGGATGTGGATGTGGAAGTCGTCGTGGTCGCGTTCGTCGATGCCGCACCGCTCGCGGTCCCCCCCGACGTGCTCACATAAATCTGCTTGAGCATCTCCGGGTCTTGCCAGTATTTCGGCGCGACTTCCATCACCACGTGGTACTGGCTCAACTCGTTGTAGATGGTCGATACCTGGCGCTGGCCGAATGCGTCGTAGAGCGTATTGTCGATCTGCGCCGGCTGAATACCCAGGCGAGCGGACGTCGCCCGGTCGATCGTCACGAACGATTCCAGGCCGCCTTGCTGCTGGTCGGAATTGACATCGGTGAGTTCGGGGCGGGTGAGCAGGGCGTCGGTGAGCTTCGGGCCCCATGTGTAGAGATCGGTGGTGGAGTCAGCCAGAAGCGTGAACTGATATTGCGCATTCGATTGCCGTCCGCCCGCGCGAATGTCCTGCACGGCCTGCAGGAAGGTCCGTACCCCCGCGACGTCGGAAAGCGGTGTGCGCAGACGCTGGATCACCTGTTCAGCTGTAACCTTGCGATCCCTTTTGGCTTTCAACGAAATGAACATGAAGCCCGAGTTGGTCTGCCGGCCGCCCGTAAACCCGGCGACGCTTTCCACCGCCGGATCGGCTTGCACGATCCGCATCATCTCGGAAAACTTGCCTTTCATCGCCTGGAACGACGTGCTCTGGTCAGCCTGAATGCCGCCAACGAGCCGTCCCGTATCCTGCTGCGGGAAAAATCCCTTCGGCACGATGATGTACAGATAGACATTCAACCCGACGGTCGCGAGCAACACCAGCAACACGATCCTCGGATGCGCGAGCGCCACGCCGAGCGTGCGCGCGTACCCGTTTTGCATCCGTACGAACTGGCGTTCAAGCCAGCGCGAAAACCGGCCGGGCGCTTTCTGTTCGTGCGGTTCATGCAGCAAACGCGCGCACATCATGGGTGTGACGGTCAACGAGACGACCAGCGATACGGCAATCGCCAACGACAACGTCAACGCGAATTCGCGGAACAACCTGCCGACAATGCCGCCCATCAACAGGATAGGAATAAACACCGCGACCAGCGAGATACTCATCGACAGCACCGTGAAACCCACTTCCTGCGCACCTAGAATGGCGGCTTTCATGCGTGGGACGCCGTTCTCTATATGTCGCGAGATGTTTTCAAGCACGACAATGGCGTCATCGACCACGAACCCCGTCGCAATGGTCAAGGCCATCAGCGAGAGGTTATCGAGCGAGAAGCCGAGCAGATACATCGCGGCGAAGGTGCCGATAATCGAGATCGGCACGGCCACGCTGGGAATCAGCGTTGCGCGCCAGTTGCGCAAGAACAGGAATACCACCATTACGACCAGTGCCACCGCCACAATCAGCGTGAACTCCGTATCGTGCAGCGACGCGCGGATCGTGGTCGAGCGATCGGAGGTCGGCGTGATCTCGACATCGGCGGGGAGCGCGGCCTGAAGTTGCGGCACCATTGCTTTCACGCGGTCGATGGTGTCGATAATGTTCGCGCCCGGCTGCCGGTAAAGGATCACGAGCACGGCGCGCTTGTTGTTGATGAGACCCAGGTTGCGCAGGTCCTCGACCGAATCGACTACTTCACCTACGTCGCGCAGATGCACCGCCGCGCCGTTCCGGTAAGCCACCACCAGGTCGCGATACTGATCGGCCTTGCTCGCCTGATCATTCGTATAGAGCTGGAAGTGGGTGCCGTTGAACTCGATGGCGCCCTTCGGGCTGTTCGCATTCGCTGAAGCCAGCGCCGCACGGACATCTTCCAGCCCAATGCCGTAGTGGAACAGCGCGTTCGGTTCCAGTTCCACCCGCACGGCTGGATTCGCCGAGCCGCTCACGTCCACTTCGCCGACACCGGGCACGGTGGAGAGCGTTTGCTGCAGCACGGTCGCGGCCGAATCGTAAAGCGATCCGGCGGTACGCGTAGGGGAGGAGAGCGCGAGAATCAGGATCGGCGCATCGGCGGGGTTGACCTTGTGGTACGTAGGATTGCTTTTGAGCGCCGTGGGAAGATCGGCGCGTGACGCGTTGATGGCGGCCTGCACGTCGCGGGCGGCGCCATCGATATCGCGGTTCAAGCCAAATTGCAACGTGATCCGCGCCGAGCCGACCGAGCTTTGCGACGTCATTTCGGTGACGTCGGCAATCGAGCCGAGATGACGCTCGAGCGGACTCGCCACGCTGGTCGCGACGGTTTCCGGACTCGCGCCGGGCAGGCTCGCCTGGACCGAAATGGTCGGAAAATCGACTTGCGGCAACGGCGCAACTGGCAGCTTGGTGAACGCGAACAGGCCTGCAAGCGCAATACCGATAGCCAGCAGCGTGGTAGCGACGGGGCGCGCGATGAACGGTTGCGACAGGTTCATGCGCTTACTCCGTATCGCTCACCGGACTCGCCGGGCGGGGCGGCGCGTTCCGGTAGAAACGCGCACGCACGCGGCGCGCGAGCGAATCGAAGCCGAGATAGATCACCGGCGTGGTGAAGAGCGTGAGCGCTTGCGACACGATCAACCCGCCAACAATCGCAATCCCCAGCGGCCGCCGCAATTCAGAGCCCGCACCCCAGCCGAGCATCAGCGGCAGTGCGCCGAGGAGCGCGGCCATGGTGGTCATCAGGATCGGCCGGAATCGCAGCAAACACGCTTGGTAGATCGCATCGCGCGGACTCTTGCCTTGCTCTCGTTCGGCCTCCAGCGCGAAGTCGATCATCATGATGGCGTTCTTTTTCACGATACCGATCAGCAACACGATCCCGATGATCCCGATGATGTCGAGATCGTGCCCGGTGATCATCAGCGAAAGCAGCGCGCCGACACCCGCGGATGGCAGCGTGGACAGGATCGTGATCGGGTGGATAAAGCTCTCATACAGCACGCCGAGCACGATGTACATGGTGACGACCGCGGCCAGGATCAGGAACAGTTCGTTTGACAGCGACGCCTGAAAAGCCAACGCCGCGCCCTGGAAACGGATCTGGAACGAGGCAGGCAAGCCGATGTCCTTTTGCGCCTGATCGATCGCTTTTACGGCGGCGCCCAGCGAGGCGCCCGGCGCGAGGTTGAATGAGACGGTGGTCGCGGGGAACTGTCCGAGGTGCGTGACCAGCAGCGGCGCCGCGCGTTCATGGAACGTTGCGATGGCCGACAGCGGCACCTGGCCCGAACTTGCCGTGGAGGACGGCAGGTAGATGCCGTTCAACGTCTCGCTGTAATGCTCTTCGGTCGGCTGCGACTCCAGGATCACGCGATACTGGTTCGACTGCGTGAAGATGGTCGAGATGATGCGCTGGCCGAATGCGTCGTAGAGGGCGTTATCGACGGTGGCCGGCGTGATGCCGAAGCGCGCGGCCGTCGACCGGTCGATTTCCACGTACACCGACTGACCGTTCTGCTGCAGGTCGGTTGCCACATCCGCCAGTTCCGGCGATTGCTGCAGCCGCGCCGTCAGTTTAGGCACCCATTCCGCGAACTCCGCCGAGTTCGGATCCGTCAGCATGAACTGGTACTGGGTTGGGCTGACGGTGGAGTCAATAGTCAAATCCTGCACCGGCTGCATGTAGAGCCGGATGCCGGGAATGTTCGCCACGTCTTTCTGCAGCGAGCGGATCACGTCGCTCGACGTATTGCTACGGTCGTCGCGTGGTTTCAGGTTGATCAGCATCCGGCCGCTGTTCAGCGTGATATTGGTCCCGTCCACACCAATGAACGAGGTCAGGCTTTCAACGTCCGGGTTCTTCAGGACCTGTTCGGCGAGCGCTTGTTGCTGTTGCGCTACCGCCTGATAAGACGCGGCTTGCGGCGCCTGCGTAATCGCCTGGATCACGCCGGTGTCCTGGATCGGGAAGAAACCCTTCGGAATCCAGATATAGAGCAGGGCGGTCAGCACGAGCGTGAGCAGGGCGACCACCAGGGTTGACCGCTGCCGGTCGAGCACCCAGGTCAACGCAACGCCATAACGGCCGATCACATAATCGATGAACTGATGCGCGCGCGCTTCGAAGCGATGACTCTCCTTCGGCGGTGTATGACGCAGCAGCTTCGCGCACAGCATGGGCACCAGCGTGAGCGAGACGATCGCGGAGATCACGATGGTCACCGCCAGCGTGATCGCAAATTCGTGGAACAGGCGCCCGACCACATCGCCCATAAACAGCAGCGGAATCAGCACCGCGATCAGCGAGACAGTCAGCGAGATGATGGTGAAGCCGATCTGCTTCGAACCCTTGAGCGCCGCTTCGAGCGCCGACTCGCCTTCCTCCACGTAGCGCGCGATGTTCTCGATCATGACGATGGCGTCATCGACGACGAAACCCGTCGCAATGGTCAATGCCATCAGCGAGAGGTTATCGAGCGAGAAACCGCACAGATACATCACGGCGAGCGTGCCGATCAGCGAGACCGGTACGGACAAGCTTGGGATCAGTGTGGCCCAGACGTTCGCAAGGAACAGGTAGATCACCAGCACGACCAGCACCACGGACAGCGCCAGTTCGAACTGCACGTCGCGCACAGACGCACGGATGGTCGTGGTGCGGTCGGTGACGATCCGCACGTCTAGCGCGGCCGGCAGCGCCGATTGCAATTGCGGCAGGATCTTCTTGATGCCGTCGACCACCGCAATCACGTTCGCGCCCGGCTGGCGCTGCACGTTCAGGATGATGGCCGGCGTGTTGTCCACCCACGCGCCGAGCTTGGTGTTTTCCGCGCCCTGAATGACGGTTGCGACGTCCGTCAGCATCACCGGCCGGCCATTCTTGTACGCAATGACCGCGCTCTGGTACGCGCTGGCGTCGGTGAGCTGGTCGTTTGCGTTGATCGTGTAGGCGCGCGTGGGGCCGTCGAAATTACCCTTCGGCGTGTTGACGTTCAGGTTCGAAATGGTGGTGCGCAAGTCGTCGATGTTCAGGCCATACGACGCCAGCGCGCGCGTGTTCGCCTGGATCCGCACAGCCGGCCGATTACCCCCGCTGACCGACACGAGCCCGACGCCTCCGACTTGCGAGATCTTCTGCGCGAGACGGGTATCGGCGAGGTCCTGGACCTGCGTGAGCGGCAAGGTCTTCGAACTGATTGCGAGCGTGATGATGGGCGCGTCGGCGGGGTTCACCTTCGCGTAGATCGGCGGCGCGGGCAGGTCGGATGGCAGCAGGTTGCCCGCTGCGTTAATGGCCGCCTGGACTTCCTGCTCGGCGATATCGAGCGGCAGGTCGAGACTGAATTGCAGCGTGATGACCGACGCGCCCGCCGAACTCTGCGACGACATCTGGTTCAGGCTCGCCATCTGCCCGAACTGCTTTTCAAGGGGTGCCGTGACCGACGTGGTCATCACATCCGGCGAGGCGCCCGGATAGAACGTCTGCACCTGGATGGTCGGATAGTCGACGGCGGGCAGCGCGGACAACGGCAGAAAGCGCAGCGCGACGAGGCCGACCAGCATGATTGCCGCCATCAGCAGCGCCGTGCCGACCGGACGCAGAATAAAAGGACGTGATGGATTCATGCGGGTGCAGTGCGGTTAAGGATCATGAGCGCTTCACTGCGACTGTTTGCGATGGTGGCCGTGATGCGCGCCCGAAGCAGCAGATGCTGCAGCAGCGCCTGAGGCACCGGAAGCAGCCTTGGGCTTGTCTGCCGGGATAGTGATCTTCGCGCCTTCCTTCAGGCGGTCGGAGCCGTCGATCACCACGCGTTCGCCCACTTCCAGACCTGTCCTGATGCTGGTGCGTTCGCCATCGACCGGACCGATCTTCACATTGCGTACGCTCACCGTATTGTCCGGCTTCACCACATAGACAAACGCGCCCGATGAACCGTTGAGCACCGCGGGCGTGGGCACGATGGTCGCGTCCTTGATTACATCGACCAGTAGTTTCGTGTTCACGAACTGGTTCGGAAACAGCATGCTTTCCTGGTTGTCGAAGGTCGCGCGCAGCTTGACCGTGCCCGTGGTGGTGTCAATCTGGTTATCGATTGTTTCCAGATAACCGCTTTCGAGCGACTTGGTGTTGGCCCGGTCATAAGCGGTCACCGACATCTTCGTCCCCGCATGCAACGGCTTCAGGATGGCGGTGAGGTTGTCTTCCGAGGTCGTGAAGATGACGCTGATGGGCTGCAGTTGCGTGATGACCACCACGCCATTCGTGTCGCCGGTCGTCACGTAGTTGCCCGGATCGACCTGCCGCAAGCCGACACGGCCCGACACCGGCGCCGTGATGCGCGCGTATGTCAGGTCGAGCTTGTAGGTATCCACATTGGCCTGATCCGACTTGACCGTGCCCTCGTACTGCTGGACAAGCGACGCCTGCGTGTCCACTTGCTGGCTTGCGATCGAGTCTTGCGAGAGCAGCATCTGGTAGCGCTTCAGGTCGAGGCGGGCGGTCTGCAGCAGCGCCTGGTCTTTCGCGAGCGTGCCTTGTGCGTTACGCAACGAGATCTCGTAGGGGCGAGGGTCGATCTGAGCCAGCACGTCCCCCTTCTTGACCATCTGTCCTTCCTGGAAGGCGACGTCCTGCAGCGTGCCGTTGAGCTGCGTCTTGACCGTCACCGACGCCAGCGGCGTCACCGTCCCGAGCGAGTTGATCACCACGGGCATTTCGCCTTGGCTGACCGTCGCGACATGCACGGGTTGAGGTGGCGCCGCCATGCCCGGACCGCCGCCGCCGCGCCGGCCACCGCCGCCTTGCCGCGCCTGCTGCGAGTTATCACCCCCACCACGGTTCCACGGATGCCAAGCGAACAGGCCCGCCACGATCAAAATTGCGACGACGATCCATACAAGCCGGCGCCGGCGGGGCCGGTTGGCGGACACAGGGGCAGTCGAGGCTTGGGAGGTGGGCGAACGGAGGTCAGAGTAAGGCGGTGGTGCTGGGTGTTTTTTTTGTTCGTCCATCGTTTCAGTGGCTCGGTGAGTCGGTGGGCTTGGAAACTGTCTTGAGGTGCCGGTGTCTTGAGTGCTGGCGGGTTGGCTTGCCCGCGTTCGCGCGGACGGTTCTGAAGCGTGCCGGGAACGCCGTGGATTTACGCCACGCACTTTACGCGACGCAGTGGTCAGTCACGTGGCGAACACGCCATTGGCGGCCGATGTGCTCGCGAAGTGTTCGATTGAGTGAAAGCTTCGAAAGGTGACCTGGGCGCGCGAAGCATGATGCTACGTCCCGTGCTTCGTTGCAGTCCAGCTATCTTTCTTTCGATTGATTACGAACGTTACGATTCCCGGTCGGCACAGAAGGCCATTCGGAAACAACGCCTCGGAGGGAGGTGAACGCCGACCGGCATCGGATCGTCTTGCGCGTGCGCGGGTCACGCCAAGCCCACGCAAAGGCACGCTCAACGGGGCTTGCGCCGCTGCGCAGGCACGGCAGGAGACGTCATGCACCGGGGGAGTATGCGCGAGGAACCGCAACGATGGACAGCGAAACGTCCCGATGTGCCGATGCTGACACTCAGCGGCACACCGGTGTTTCGCCTTCAACCCAGCGTGAAGCGCGTTATTCGCTCAGCCGCGCGGACGGTGTTCCGCCGATCTCGTGCGTGATCTTCGCGACACATTCGAGCAACGCGGGCGCAACCTTGTTCAGCAGCACGTCCCGTGGCGCTTGATATTCGGCGCCGCCGCAATTGACCGCGTAGCGTTGTCCCGATGGTCCCACGAACCCCGCTGCCACGGCGTTGAGCCCTTGATGCCACTCCCCGGTGGAAATGGCGAAGCCACGGCGCACGGCGTCTTCCAGGCCCGGCTGCAGACTGCTGTCGATACTCGGCCAGTCGTCGCCCGATGCGGTCCGCAGGCTGTCGAGCAGGCCGGCCCGGTCGGGTTCCGCGAGCGCCGCCAGATATGCCCGGCCGACCGCCGTTCGTCCCAGGTCCATCCGCGAGCCGACTTCGAGCCGCGATACAAGCACGGCCGAGCGCGGCCGGATGGTATCGATGACGACCATGTCCAGCCTGTCACGCACGGCCAGATGGACGCTTAGCGTAGTCCGGTCAGCCAGTTCGATAAGGAACGGCCGAGCCCGCGCCCGGATGTCGAAGTTGCGCAGGAAACCGTTGCTCAACTCCAGGACTGAAGCGGTCAGGACGAACCGCTCACTGTCGGGTAATTGAAACAGCAAGTTGGCGCTGACCAGAGTCGCCGTTAAACGCGAGATGGTCGGTTTTGGAATGCCCGTCCATTCGGCTAACTCGCGATTGCTGACGGGTGCGTCAGCGGCGGCAATGCGCCGCAGTACGTCGAGGCCTCGCGACAACGCGACGACTTCTTCTCCGTCACGCCCTTTTTCCTTTTCCCGGCTCGTAGGCCGGCTCTCAGTGGTTTGCATTATTTTTCGGAACTTGGTTTCGTTGGAAAGGCCGGAGACGCCATTCATCGAAGCTGACTGAGCACGTGCGCCGCCGCTCACCGGAATCGTATTATCCAGCAATGAAAACAAGCATCTGCCGGACCCGTTTTTGTCATCAAACCCACGTACCTTGTTGTCAGATAGTCGCTCAATCCTCGAAATTTCGCTTGACTAGGTTTCGCATAACGTAAAAAATGGAACCCGATTTCGAAAGCATTGCGGAAGCGCTAGTTGCGCGCGTCGAATTGCGATCGATAACCAGCTCTCAGGTTCTAGCACGGCCCTCGGAATGGCTAGAACTTTTAAGGCGCTACGGCAACGTAGCGCCTTTTTTTTGCTCGTCAAAGGGACTCCCGCACATCTTCAGGATACCGGCGTGCTGATAGCGTATCTGCTTTCACGCGTGCAAAGGCGTTGTTGCGTCATGCCGACCTTGCCGCGGCGCAAGTAATGATGAACGTTGAGTGTGGTGCGGGCACGACTCAGAGGCTTGCGGAACTCCTTACGCTACCTTATCCCAGGTTTTTCAATTCATCCCTTCATGTTTAGTATTTTCGGGTGAACTAAAAGATTTTAATGCGCTCGCCAATAAGCCGATGCCCTTCCGAAACGAAAAGGCATCGTGAAAAAGCGCTGGGATGCGCCGGGCGGTCAACCCGGCGGAGGGCTACGCCCTTTTCAATACCTCTAGCGGTGTGCAGCAAACATCTTGCCGGGTTTCAGCAAGTGCCGTCCGCGCAGCGCCCAATAGATGCCCGCCAGACCCAACACGGTCGCGCTTCCGAACACGAGCACGGGAGAAACCTGCTGCGGCGCAGGATTGCTGGTAGCGATAATCATAGCGGCGACCAGAGCCACACCCGACTGCACAAAAGCGCGCATGGCCCGGCTGCGATGGTCGGAAAACCGCACTGATCGCGACATGGGCGTGCGCGTGAATGGCTCGAAAAGGATCAGGCCGGCGACGAGGGCAACTAGCAGGTTCATCAGGATCATGACAACACTTCAATATCGAATTCAGGGATGGCCGCACTATAAGAAGCGGCGTCGATGAAATGAATCAGAAGCGTCTTAAAGCGGCTTGAATTTCAACTGTTCGGGGACGGTGCAGAAGGTGTTATTGCGATTTGTCCGGGATACACCTGAAACCCGACCGAACGGCCAGCATCGCAGGGTAGAGAGGAAGAGGGTTGGCGCGGACGGTTATCATGGGCTTCGAGTGAGCCGTTGAAGCGGTAAATGTAACAACCGGGTGGCTGCAACTTGCTCGCCCAACAGGACAATGACGATGCAAAAGAACTCGATGAACCGGCTGGCCAGCGCCGTGGTTGCGCTTGGACTTCTCGCCGCGTGTGAGAAGCATGATGCGGCGGCGGGACAAGTCGCCGGCGCGCTGAACAATGTAGCCAGCCAGGCTGGCCAGAAATACGATCAGGCGGCGAGCTATGTCGACCAGCAGGTCGACTCGGTCAAGCAGTCCGCGCAGCAGAACCTGCAGTCGGCGGGCACCTTGCCGGATATGTCGGCGAGCGGCGTGGCCGCAGCGGCTCGGGCCAACTTGGCCGGCGCGGCGAGCGCGACAAACGCGGCGATCATCAACGCCGCAAGCGATACCGGCGCAGGCCTGCAGGCCGCCGGGCACAAATTGCAGGACTGGTCGGCAAGCTCGACCGTGGGTCAAAGCGGGACGAGCGGAGCATCGGGAACAAGTTCGGGCAGTTCGTCGAGCGGTTCGTCCGGTGCGTCGGCAGACCCTGGAAACGCTCGTTCGGATATGGACAAATAGGTGACGGCCGGCTGGAGGCACGTAGCTTGCCGCGCTGTTCAATGCCGTAAATACGGCATTCGCGGGCTAACAACTCGTTACCTGCGTGGTTACACGCGTAACCCTTTTGTCTAAAGATTATTTCTGCGCAGCGGCTAAACTGGCGGTCTTTTACCTTTTTTGCCTTTTGCGCACCGCCATGAAACCAAGCCGCATCCGGGCGCTCGCTGGCGCGCTGGTAGTCGCCGCGTTGGTCAGCTCGGCGCTCACAGTTTTCGCCCTGAACGCTAACGCCGCTCCCCCGGCGCTCACGTTGCCGTCGTTTCAGGAACTCATCAACAAACCGGCGGCATCCGACCCGGGCTCGGCGTCTGCGGTGGCTTCCGGTACGGCTCCCGGTACGGCGGACGCCACGGCCGGTCCGGCCAGCGACGCGGATCTGACGCGCTCGCTCGACACGGTCATCTCCACGCTGGATAACGACCGGGAACGCACGGCGCTGGTCGCACAGTTGAAAAAGCTTCGCGACGCCAAGCAAGACGCCGCAGCCTCTGCGCAACCGGCGGCCTCATCCGCTGCGTCCGACGGTTCGGGCGCGGCCGTGCTGCCGGAGGTGGCTGCGGCCTCGTCGGCGAGTTCAACGACGGCAGCGTCGTCGGTCGTCGCTGCCATCACGCCCAAAACGGGGCTGCTCGGGGCAATAGCATCGGGGCTGACGAGCATAGAAGCCGACTTCAGCCGAGGCCGCACCCCGTTGAACTATTGGGGCGGTCGACTGAACGCCGCGGGCAATGAGCTCTTCACCATTGTTTCGGGCCAGAGCCGCGAGAGTTTTGGCCACACGGTGCTGAACTTTTGCCTGATGCTGGCTGGCTGGGGCCTTTGCGCTTTTCTGCTGGTCTATTTCCAGCGGTATTTGCACGCGCGTTACAACGTTCATTTCGGGTTGCGCGCCAACCCGACCACCAGCCAACTTTTGATCTTCGCGCTGCGGCGGGTCGGGCCATACCTGTTCGCGTTTATCGCGGCGCTGACTTTTGCGCGGTTGATGCCGGTGTCGCTCGGCCGAACGCTCGCGATGGTGACGGCGTACGCGATCGTCGCGGGCGCCGTGTTTTCATCGATTTGCCTGATCATGTTCTCGCTGTTCGGCTCGGCGCATAGACGGGTGGCGGTGCATCTGCTGATTCTGCATGCCCGTCGCTTGTTGTTCCTGATCGGCACGCTCGGCGCACTGGGCGACGCCGCGTCGAACTACGACGTGGCGCAGCAGCTCGGCACGAACCTGTCCGGGCTTCTCTCGACGGTCGCGAACATGGGTGCGGCGATTCTGACGGGTTATTTCACGCTGGCGTTCCAGCGGCCCGTGTCTCATCTGATCCGCAGCCGTTCGTATGAGCAGCGCAGCCAGCACAAGGCCGCGACCGAAACCTTCGAGGTAGTCGGCTCGCTCTGGCAGGTGCCAATGCTGCTGCTTGCATCTGCTTCGGTGATCGCGACGCTTGCGGGTATCGGCACCTCCGAGAACGTCCTGCAAATGGCAATCGCCACCGCCGGCTTGCTGGTGGTCGGACTGTTTCTCAGCGCTGTTGCGTTGCGGGTCACGCGATTGCCGCAACGCAAGACGCGCCGGCAATCGGCGTATGTGCGACGGCTTTTCAGGTTCTTCGGCCGCATGGTCGTGCTGATGATCTGGCTGGCCTTCCTCGAACTTGCCTCGCGTTTCTGGGGTTTTTCGCTCACCAAACTGGCGGAAGAAAGTGTGGCCGCGCGTGGTATCACGCATGCGGTGAGCGCGATCCTGCTGACTATTCTTATCGCGTGGCTGGTGTGGATCCTGATCGATACGGGAATTCAGGAGGCACTCAACCCGAACACGCCGCGCGGCAAAGGGCGTGGTCCGAGCATGCGCGCGCGCACCATGCTGCCGCTCATTCGCAACGTGGTGTTCGTGGGACTGCTGTGCGTCGCCGGGATCATTACCGCGGCCAATCTCGGGCTGAACGTGACGCCCTTGCTTGCCGGCGCCGGCGTGATCGGGCTGGCGGTGGGTTTTGGTGCGCAGTCGCTGGTGGCCGATTTGATCACGGGACTTTTCATCATCATCGAGGACACCATCTCGGTCGGTGATTCGATCGAGGTCGATGGCGGCCATGCTGGCGTGGTGGAAACGCTGACCATCCGTACGGTGCGGCTGCGTGACGGGCAGGGCGCGATTCACGCCATTCCGTTTTCGCAGATCAAGGTGGTGAAGAACCTGTCGCGCGATTTTGCGTATGCGGTGTTCGAAGTGCGGGTGCCGTTTTCCGCCGATGTCGACCAGATCACGCAGATGATTCGTGAAGTCGGTGCGGAATTGATGGCCGATTTTCGATATCGTCGCGAGATGCTTGGGCCCATCGAAGTGTGGGGGCTGGACCGTTTCGATCCAAACTGGATGGTCGTGAAAGGGCAGATCAAAACCCTGCCGCTGAAGCAATGGAGCGTCGCACGGGCATTTAACGTCAGGGTCAAGCGCAAGATGGACGAAATCGGCATGGACGTTCCGGTGCCGCAAATGCAACTGCGGGTGTCAAGAGAATCCGGGGGCATGGACACGGACTTGAACGATCCGGATGAGTTGATGGAAGCGGCGCCGTTGTCGCCTGTGGAGCGCAGTGCGGCAGCCATGGCCCGCGATGTCTCGCACAAGTCGCAGGCGGCACCCCCGCCGACCGATCAATCCGTGCAAATACCGCCGCAGATTCCAACGGCGAGTGAGCCGGGGAAAGCGTAGGGCAGTTCCGCGCGGCTGTTTCTGTTTGACCCGGCCGACCTGCGCTGACCCGCGCCGAAGCGTTCTAAGAGGCAACCTTGACGAGATCGTTGACGTGCGTCGAGATGCGCGCACCGGGCACGCCATAGACATGGAGCGAGACCGCGGTGCGTCCCGTGGCTGATGCGTTGCCCAACTGGTGAATTGCCCCACGTCCCGCGCCGACAAACGACACCGCACCGCGCGTCCGCTCGTGGCGGCGCGTTTGAACCGCTCGATTCGTGCCGGCATCCCATGCGAACAGCGTTTCGGACAGCGTTCCTTCGAGCACCGTATATGCGCACCACGTGTGATGGCCATGTACCGGGCTCGCCTGGCCGGCTTGCCAGACGAGCGCGGCGACGGCATAGCGGCCAAGCGGATCGGCGACCAGCAGATGCCGCCTGTAACAATCCTGCCCGCTTTCGTGCTGGGCATCGGTCAAAAGGCCGGCTGCCCGGGACAAGCCATTGAGAGCCGTCCGTACGCGAAGCGCGAATCCCGCCGACGATGAATCGAGACAACAGGCTTGATCGAGTGCATCGGACAACCGCGCGAGCGGCGACTTTGTAGCGAGGGCAGAGGTCATGGCGAGGCTCGTCAGACAGGCGGAATCAGGCAGAAAGGAGCGGAAAGTCGAGCTTCTTTTATACCGGTTTGCATGTGGAAAAAGTTTCCATATAATTTCGCCAACACACGGAAAAGTAGAATAATTTCCTATAAGGGGCGGGCTGTGGGCATGGACCTTATCGATCGCAAGTTGCTGGAGCTGCTGCAGGAAGACGTGACAATGCCGATTGCCGAGCTGGCGACGCGCGTCAATCTCTCGCAGACTCCATGCTGGAAACGCGTGCAACGGCTCAAGGAAACCGGCGTGATCCGCGCTCAGGTCGCACTGTGCGATCCGCGCAAGCTGGGGGTCGGGACAACGGTCTTCGTCGCGGTGAAGACCAATCAGCACACGCAGACATGGGCAGAGGACTTCACGCGCGCGGTGCGCGACATTCCCGAAGTCGTCGAGGTGTATCGAATGAGCGGGGAAACGGACTATCTGATGCGCGTGGTGGTGTCGGATATCGACGATTACGACCGTGTATACAAGACGCTGATTCGCGCGGTCCCGCTGTACGACGTGAGTTCGAGTTTCGCGATGGAACAGATCAAATATTCCACTGCCCTGCCAGTGCGCGCGCCGCTTGGGATCACGGGGAACTGAGGTTTTGCGGCGGACGTGGAACGCGTTCTGCTGAGTCGTTCTGATGATGGGAAGGGAAGGTTGCCGAAACCCTTCTGAAATCCATGTCGGGTAAGATCGTGCGCTTCGTCCAATCCCACTCAGAGCTTCGATTTCATGACCGATGACCGCCGCAAAAAGGCCCCGACGCGGAAGAACCCCACCTTCGCGATCAGTATTCTTATCGTGGTCGTGGTGCTGCTTGTGATCGGCACATTGTTCTTCAACGCGATCCGTGACAAGCGCGAGTACGAACGAGAGAATCCGCCGGAAGCAGCGAGCGCGACCGTTCCCGCTGCGGCTGCGACGGGTGCTTCCCAGTAACGTTCTTTCGACCTGCCGCTTCTGCGTGCTTTTACGCGTAACGGGTCAATGCCCCGTCCGTCACTCCGGCAGGTTGATGAGGCTCGCGTCCTTGCGAATCAGAAGCGACGCCGTCAGCATCTGCTTGCACTGGTGCGCAAGCAGCTTCAGATCCTGGACGGCATCGGCGGGGATATTTTCGGCGCGCTCCGCACCCACCACCATTGAATCCAGTTCGCGCGTGAGCAGCTTCGACTGCTCGGCTTGATCTTCCGGGGCGGTCACACCGTCCTGAGCCTGCGTTAGATTGTCGCGGATAACGCTCAGCGCGCGCTGCACGGGTTGCGCTGCGTGACCCGCAGCGGACTTCCCCACCGATTGCAACAACGGCCCCGCCGCTGTGATCTGCGAAGCGAGCACGTGGCTGCGGATCAGCAGATCGTTGAGTTCAGGCACGAACTTTTGTTGCGCTTTCGGTTCGAGCATCATGCGCTGAAACGCTTGGGCAAGATTTGCAAACGCGATATGCACGTTCTTGCGCGCGAGGCGATAGCGGAAGTCGCTATCGAGCGCCTCCGCTGCAATGGCCGCCGCCGCGGAGGCGCCAGAAATGGCGGTGGCGGCCGCGCTTTCTCCGCTGACGGGTTTTTTCTTCGATGTCGCGGCCGGCCGATTGTTGCTCGTCTCAGCAATGGCCGGTTGATCCGATGCCATGGTTGTCGCGTCCGCGTGTGTCTGGGCCGGACTGTCAGCTTGCTTCATGGGTGTACGAGAATGCGCTTCGCCGGATGGACTCATGGCTGACGCGGTGACCGCTTGTTTGTCGAGGTTTGCCACTATCTCGTCGCTCGTAAGGCCTGCGGCGTTGCTTCCGTTCGATTCCACCGTCGCCGACAAAGCGGTAGCCCGGAAAGGCCCGTCGCCGTCTCCACTTGCCGAGTTGGCGGAAGCATTCCCCACTGTCGCGAGTTCCGTTTCACCGGCTGCCACCTGCGCAAGCGCGGCTGTTGCTGCTTGCGCTGTTCCCGCGTTGGCATCGGCGAAAAGATTGGCGTCCGCCGTGCTCTTCGCTTCAGCATGAGCGGCAGGTTTGCCAGTCCACCACCAGCTAGCCTCGAGATAATTTCTCATTGCACCGATCATGTCGTGCACTTGCTTGCCCATCAGCCGGTATTCCCAGTAGGGAAACAGATGGCTGGCGGCAATGGCGATCGCGCATCCGACGGCGGTGTCAATGGCGCGTTCGCCGATCAGCCGCATGCCGCCCGGCGCAAGCAGGTGCAACATCAGCAACACATAAGCCGACGTGAACACCACGCTCGCCGTGTAGTTGAAGAGCAGCAGGCTGTAGCTCATGACCATGCAGGCGAACATGGCGACCAGCAATACGTGCGGGTCCTTCACCGCGAGGATCAGCCCGACGCACGCCGTGCAGCCGATAGCGGTGCCGATGATCCGCTGCACGTTACGCTGTTTGGTGAGCGAATATCCAGGCTTGAGAATGATGACGGTTGTCATCACGATCCAGTACGCGTTGGTGAGCGGGAGCAGCCGTCCGAGCCAAAACCCTACACCCACTGCAATGGTCACACGCAGCGCGTGCCGGAAGCTCGGCGAGGCCATCGTCAGGTTCGAAAAAATCTGCATGAACGGCACGCGTCGGCTTGACACAAAACGCGACAAGGTCGGATCGACGCGAATCACCGTTTCGGTAATGCTCGGATCGTGCCGTGTCTGGCGACGCATTTTGTCGATCAACCGTGTCGCACTCCAAAGCCTCCTGAACGCGGCGGACACTGCGGAATAGGCTTCCGGATTTTTCTGAGGGATGTCGTGCCGCCGCATCTGGTCGAGTTCGTATTCGATCGCGCGCAACTCGGCCTTCACGTTGATTCGTGCACGCGCCGGCCGGTTTTGCAGCACGGCCAGGCCGATATCCTCGAGATCGAGCGCGGTCTTTCTCATCAGGTCCCGATAGAAGATCAGGATGTCCTGGCCGCCGAAGGAGTTGCGCACGAGCGGATAATCGGTGTGCGCCCCCACGAACATCTCGTGCAGGTCGACCACATTGATGAAGAGGTTGAAGAGCATGACGCGGCGCGCATCGAGCTTGCCGCTTCTCAGTTTCGGCAGGTTGCGCAGGACGATGTCGCGCGCCGCATCCTGGCGCTCGACCGCGGCAATCTGATTTTCGATCAGTTTTCGGTAACACTCGTCGAGATTGGCGTCGAGATCATAGAAAGCCGAGCGCGCGAGCAGATACTCGGCGCACCTGAACACGCTCTCGGCCAGCGCCTGGCGCTCGATACGATAGACGAGCGAGCGGCTGACAAGCGTCGCCCAGTACGTGTACCAAAGGCCGCCGAGCAGGATCCATGAAGCGTTGACGAGCGCCTGCATAGGCGTGAAATGCTCTTCCAGCGTCACGATCATCATGAAGAGCGTGGCGAAGCTGATCTGCGGCCAGCGGTTGCCGTACACCACGACCAGCGACAGCACGAAGGTGAGCGGCACGACTGTCAGCCACAGCGTCACCGCGTTCGCGCTCGCGATGCCGGTTGCAAGCGCCGACAAGAAGCCGATCACCGTACACGCCAGCATCTCGTTGTGCTTGTACTTCAACGGCCCCGGCATGTCGACGACGCTTGCGCCCAGCGCGCCGGTCGCAATGGTAAAGCCGAGTTCACGATTGTGAAATACAGTCAGCATCAGGATGGCCGGCAGCGACACGCCGAGCGCGATCCGCAAGCCACCGAAGAAGTACTGGCTATAAATGAATTTTCTGATTTCTAGCGAGTAACGCATCGACTTCCTAATTTGCTGCCCGGGTATTTTCGGGGTGTCTCCGGGGTGTCTCTATTTCCGCCATGGTCTCGGCATGCCATACCGGCACACCCGGACCTGACTTAATGTGGCATCGAGTCTAACCCAACTCGACGGCATTCAAACCTAGGCCGTTCGGACGAATGCCGGTTAAGAACGGCCTTTGCTATCCTGTTGTTTCACCTCGCGACACGTCCGGCAATTTGACCGTTCGAGCCGTTGCCTTTCATGCCCAACTAGCAGGATCCATGCTCGAACTTTTCTATTCGAATCGCCATGAAACGCTGTCGCAGGCGCTGCTCGACGACGTCGCCGCGTTCGCGCTGAATGGCGGCGATCCGTTCGCAAGCCAGACGATCATCGTGCCGAGCGCAGCGGTGCGCCGCCGGCTCGAGTTGGACATGGCCGCCCGCTTTGGCATTTGTGCAAACGTGGACCTGTGTTATCTGGCGCAGTGGTTGTGGGCCCGCATTGGGGACGTTTTGCCCGTACCCGAGCATTCGCCTTTTGCGCCCGACCGGCTGGTGTGGCGCTGTTTCCGGCTGCTCGGGGCAATGACGGAGACTGCGCCAGAGAGCTCGTCGCGACTGCGGGCCTACCTCGACGCCGCTGACGACGCCATGCGTTACGAACTTGCGCGCCGTATCGCAACCGTGTTCGATCATTATCTGACGTATCGGCCGGAATGGCTGCTGCACTGGCAGGCCGGCGGGTCGATCCTGGCGTCGGCCGGTGGGGCAATCGATGCAAACGGTCCGCGCCTGCCGAACGCCACGGCCATTCAGCGCGAAGACGAACGCTGGCAGGCAGCGCTATGGCGCGCGCTGCTCGCTGATCTCGCACAGAACGCCGGTGCTCACGATCCAACGCCGCCCGCGTACCGGTTCCTGACTGAATCGCCGAAACTCGATCTCGACGCCGTGATGAAGGCCGAGTGGCCGGAGCGCGTGAGCGTGTTCGCGTTGCCGACCATGCCGCCGTTGCATATTGCGTTGCTACGCGAGTTGTCGCGATGGATCGACGTCCGGATCTATGCCATCGATCCGTGCCGCGAGTTCTGGTTCGACATCGTGAGTGAGGCGCGGGTGGAGCAGCTTGAACTGGCGGGGAAGCTGGACTTCCAGGAGGTGGGCCATCCGCTGCTCGCCGAATGGGGTCGCCAGACACAGGCGCAGTTGCATATGCTGCGCGAACTGACGGAAAGCGCGGCGTCGCGGGAAGCCAGCCATTTCGAGGAGAATCCCTCGCCCACATGGCTTGCCCATGTGCAGAACGCGATCCTCAATTTGAGCGAGGTTGGAGCACCGGACGAAGCGCTTGAACCCGGCATCGAAATTCATGTCTGCCATAGCTTGTCGCGGCAGCTTGAAGTGTTGCACGACCGTTTGCTCGGCTGGTTCGACGAGATAGATGGGTTGCAGCCGTCCGATGTGCTCGTGGCGTTTCCTGATCTCGCGGCGGCGGGGCCACTCATCGACGGGGTGTTTGGCACCGCGCCCGCTGGCGTGACCAGTGAGCGCCGGCGAATTCCTTATCGGATCACGGGTCTGCCGCCGTCGCAGGCAAATCCGGTTGCGCGCGTGCTGCTCGACTGGCTAGCGTTGCCTGAACGTAGCGTGGGCGCGCCCGAGTTGATCGAATGGTTGCGGGTCGACGCGGTCGCGGCACGTTATGGCATAGACGCTGTCGCGCTGGAAACCGCGCAGACATGGCTTGCGGCGGCCGGTGCCCGGCGCGGGCTTACGCCCTCGGCCGTCACTGCCGCCGACGTGCCCGCGGCCCGTCACACGTTCTCCGACGCTCTCACGCGGTTGTTCCTCGGCTATGCGCTGCCCGACGGTGGCGCGCCTGTCGACGAATGGTTGCCGGTTGGCGGCGCGCAAGGCTCGGATGCGGACTTGCTCGGCCGGCTGACGCAGTTTATCGACGACATCGACGCGTTCGGCGAGCGTATAGCCACACCGCGTACGCCGCAGGCCTGGACGCAATTGCTGCTCGACGCGCTAACGCAATTCTTCGATGCCGGTCTGCCATTCGCGGACTCAATCGCCGACGTCCGTTCAACGCTCGATGCACTGATGCTTTCCATGAGCGAAGGCGCTGTCGATACTGAAATTGCCGCCGACGTTCTGCGAACGGCGCTCACCGACGCACTCGACGACGCCGCGCGCGGCGGCGTTCCATGGGGCGGCGTGACGTTTTCGTCGCTGACGAGCTTGCGCGGATTGCCGTATCGCGTGGTCTGCCTGCTCGGCATGGACGACGGCATGTTGCCGAGCCTCACGCGCGCCGACGAATTCGACCTGATGGCGAGTTTCGGCAAGCTCGGTGACCGGCAACGCCGTGACGACGAACGCAACTTGTTCCTCGACTTGCTGTTGTCAGCGCGGGACCGTTTGATGATCGCGTACACGGGCCGTAGCATTCGCGACAACGCCGCGTTGCCGCCGGCCGCGTTGATCGATGAATTGCTCGATTATCTGCAGGAAACGGTGGCGGGAGAGGGGGCGTCGCCGAAAGAGCTTGAGGACGCGCGTAGCCGCTTCGTGTTCGTGCATCCGTTGCAGCCGTTCGCGCCCGAGTACTTCAGCGCGCCGTTGTTCACCTACGAGCCGGAGCGGGCGGAGCTGGCGCAGACGCTCGCGCTTGGCAAGATCGAACCGCCAGTGAAATTCTTCCGTGAACCGTTGCCGGCGGAAGAGGTGGAACCCATCGCATTCGATGACTTCGAGCGTTTCTGGCGTCATCCGGCGCGCGCTATCTTGCGTGATCGGCTCGGCATCTCGCTCTTCGACGCTGAGACCGAACTCGGCGATACCGAGCCGTTCGCGCTCGAATATCCCGGCCGTGCTGCGTTGGCCGAGCGGGTGTTGCCCGCGTTGCTCGAGCTCACCGCCGACAATGAATCGCGCGGACTCGATCGTGCGCGCCGGGTCGCGGGTGCGAGTCCCGAAATGCCAGGCGGTGCGACGGGCGGCGTGTGGCAATCGCGGGAAATTGGCGCGTTGCATTCGCTTGCCAACCGGGTGCGGGTCGCGACAGCGGAAGGCGCGGCCCGCTTGCCATTCACGCTGGATATCAAGCCGCGTTGGCCAGATGCCGAGCTATTCGGCCGCGCCGACGCCACGTTGCAAGCCGACGCGTTGCAGCCTTTGCAGCTTCACGGCACCTTGAATTTGCTCACTAACGAAGGCCAGATCATTTACCGATACGATGTGCCGCGCGCCCGCGACTATCTCTCTGCATGGCTTGCACATCTCGCTTATTGCGCCGCGTTGCCCGATGGCCCGCGACGCACTGTGTGGCACGGGCGCGGCGCGCAATCGAGCGGCTTTGAACTGACGCCCGTCGAGGATCCTCACGCGCACCTCGCGACGCTCGCCGCGTTGTATCGCGCCGGGCGGCGTTTGCCGCTGCGGTTCTTTCCCAAGAGCGCATGGACGTGGGTCAAGGAGAGCGAGTCCAAGGCACAGGGCGTGTGGGTATCGGACAGGACGCGCGGAGAATCCGACGATCCCGCGTTGCGTATTGCGTTTCGCGGCGCTGAACTGAGACTCGATGAAACCTTCGCCACGCTGGCCAGGATCGTCTTCGAGCCATTGATCCAGCACATGCGGAGCGACGCATGATACATACCGAATCAACCACAACGACAGCAGACGTGGCCGGCGAACTCGACGTCTTCGAATGTTCGCTCGATGGCGTGAACCAGATCGAAGCATCGGCGGGAACGGGGAAGACGTGGAACATCTGCGCGCTGTACGTTCGGCTTCTGCTGGAAAAGAAGCTCGCTGCCGATGCGATCCTCGTCGTCACGTTCACGAAAGCAGCCACGGCGGAACTGCATGAGCGCATCCGTTCGCGGCTCGTCCAGATCGCGCACGCAATGGAAACCGGCGACACCGCGGGCGACGCGTTCCTCGAGCGGCTGTTCGAGACTACGCTCGAACGCGTTGATCCTGACGAAGCGCTCAAGCGCATCAGGATCGCGCTGCATACCTTCGATCAGGCCGCCATCCACACGATCCACGCGTTCTGCCAGCGCGCCCTGCAAGAGGCGCCGTTTGCTGCAACCATGCCGTTCGCGTTCGAACTGGAAGCCGACGACAGCGCGTTGCGCTTCGAGATGGCAGCGGACTTCTGGCGTGAACGAGTCGAGCCGGCCGCCGCGAGGGATGCATCGTTCGCGGCGTGGCTCGTGAGCAAGGGCGCGGGACCGGCATCGCTCGACGCGCAGCTTTCGCGCCGGCTTAAAAAACCGCTCGCCACGTTGCGTTGGGGTGAGTCGGAGCTCGCCCACCGTGAGGACGCGCAAGCGTTGTTCGATACGGCGTGCGCGGTGTGGCACGCCGAGCGCGACACCATCGTGCAATTGCTGATCGACGCCGAAGCGAAGCTCAGCAAGACCACGCACAAACGCACGCTGATCGATGCGGCAATTGCTGCGTGGTCTGACTATTTCGCCGACAACGACTGTCACGCCGCGCCGCCGAAAGAAGCGCTGAAGCTCACGGCGAGCGCGTTGAAGAAAGGCACGAAGGTAAAGAACGAGCCGCCGTCGCATGCTTTCTTCGATCACGCCGAGACGCTTGCCGCCGCTGCTGCCGCCGCGGAAGCGGCGCAGCGCGCGGCATGGCTTGGTATCGTGCGCGAGTGGCTTGACTACGCGCCGCTGGAATTGGCGCTGCGCAAGCGAACGAGGCGCGTGGTGTCGTTCGATGACTTGCTGTCCAACCTGTATCAGGCGCTGGTCGCTAATCCGTGGCTTGCCGATGCACTTCGGGCACGTTATCCGGCTGCGTTGATCGATGAATTCCAGGATACGGATCCGCTGCAGTTTGCCATCTTCAACAGCATCTTCGCGCCGCAAGGGCCGTTGTTTCTGGTCGGCGATCCGAAGCAGGCCATCTACAGTTTTCGTGCCGCCGACCTGCATACGTATTTGAGGGCGCGCAAGCAGGCATCGGCGAGATATACGCTTGCGGTCAACCAGCGCTCGACTGCACCGATCATCGATGCCTGCAACCGCATTTTCGGCACGAATCCGGCGGCGTTCATCCTCGATGGACTGACATACCAGCCGGTGCGTGCAGGCACGCGCGAGCGCAAGCCGTTCAACGACAACACAGCGTCAGCCGCCTATTCCGATACCGCCGATTTCTGCGTGTGGATGTTGCCGCAAGGCGATTCGGCGCTGTCGAAAACGAACGCCAACCGTCAGGCGGCGGAGGCCTGCGCGGCAGAGATCGTGCGGTTGTTGCGCGGCGCTCAAAACGGCGAAGTAACGATAGGCGACAAACCCCTGTCGCCCGGCCAGATTGCTGTGCTTGTGCAGACGCATCGGCAGGGCAGTCTCGTCAAGCGAGTGCTCGCGAGCTGGGGCGTGGGCAGCGTGGAACTGGCGCAGGCATCGGTATTCGGTACGTTCGATGCGGAGCAGATCGAGCGATTGCTAGCTGCCATCGACACCCCCGGTGACTTGCGTCGCTTGCGCGCGGCGCTTGCAACGGACTGGCTCGGGCTGGATGCCGCCGCGCTGTGGAACATGGAGCATAGCGAAGCAGTAGAAGGTTCTGCCGCAACCGATGCCATGAGCTGGGTCGAACGTTTCTCGCGTTACCGGATGCTATGGCACGAACGCGGTTTTGCGGTGATGTGGCGCACGCTCGCGCGTGAGCTGCTGATCGCGCAGCGCCTTGTTGTCGGTCCGGACGGCGAGCGCCGCCTGACCAACGTCAATCATCTGGCCGAGTTGATCCAGGCACGCGGCGCGGTTCAACCGGGCATTGCGCCCACGCTGCGCTGGCTGGCGGCGCAGCGTGCAGAGCAGGGCGGCGGAGAAGATGCGCAGTTGCGGCTCGAATCCGATCGCAATCTCGTGCAGATTGTCACGGTGCACAAATCGAAGGGCCTGGAATACGCAGTCGTGTTCTGTCCGTTCCTGAACGACGGCGCGTTGCGCGACCCGCCGTCCTCAGGACTGCCCGATGCCCGCGAGTATCACGACAACGGTGCGGCTATCTTGCATTACGGCTACACCGACGAAGAGGGTGAGCGCGCGTCCGAACTCGCCACCCGCGAGCAGGCCGCCGAACGCGCGCGGCTCGTGTATGTGGCGCTCACGCGTGCTGTGTACCGGTGTTACGTGGTTGGAGGCGTGTATCTGATCGGCAAATCAGCGAAGGAATCGCGGCGCAGCGTGCTGAACTGGCTGGTCGCCGGCGCGGGCCATGCGTTCGGTGACTGGCTCGCCGAGCCACCCGAAGAAGACGATGTGATCGGACATTGGCAAGCGCTTGCAGCGGGCTCGATCTCCGTTGAACCCTTGCCCGTGATCGACGTGCGAGAACCGCTCGTTGTGACCCGCGACGCGGGTTTCACGCCGCAGCCGCGAACGAGTCGTCGCGTGTTGCGCGACAGTTGGCGCACGGCCAGCTTCAGTTCCATGATCGCGGCCGGCGCACGTGAGGAATCGAATCAGGCGCAGCCCACGACCGAGCGTCCCGACCACGACGGGCGCATCGACGCACTCACGCCGATTGAGACTCCATTGCCCGCAGCCCCGATCCAACTCGATGCCGACGATATCCTCTTGTTCCCGCGCGGCCCGTCGGCGGGCGAGTGCCTGCACCGGATGTACGAACTCGCGGATTTCACGAACTCTGAAAAGTGGCCCGACGCGATCGAGAGCGCGTTACATGAACATCCCATTCCCGTTTCAGCGTCCGACGCTTTGTCTGCCAACCTGTCCGCGATGATGGCGCGTCTTCTCGCCGATACAGTCGCAACCGAACTCGTACCCGGCATGCGCCTCGACACCATTTCCACCAAGCGGCGCATGAATGAACTCGAGTTCCTGTTCCCGGCCGAATCGCTGGATTTCCCATCCTTGCGACGCGTGCTCGTCGCGCATGGATTCCCCGACGTCGCTCTGGAAGCCGGAACGTTGCGCGGCTTCGTCAAGGGGTTCATCGACTTGATCGTCGAGCATGAAGGGCGTTTCTGGATTGTCGACTGGAAGTCGAATCATCTTGGAGTGACACCCGCCGATTACGACGAGAAAGCGCTCGACGCCGCAATGGCCTCGCATGCGTATCACCTGCAGGCGCTCTTTTATACGGTCGCGCTGCATCGCTATCTGCGCTTGCGGCTGCGTGACTATGCGTTTGAGCGGCACATCGGCGGTTATTTGTATTTGTTCGTGCGCGGCGTGCGACCCGATTGGCGCGATGGTGAGAGGCCGGCGGGGGTGCATGTGGGCAAGCCATCGCTGGAACTGATCGAGGCGATCGATCGACTGATGCAAGGAGTTGCCGCATGAACGCGCCTGACCTCACTCTTGTTTCCGACGACAGCATTGCGCTCGCTGACGGATTCGCGCGCCGGATAGGCGCGTTATCGAAGCGCCTTCAGGGCGACGCCGGCAATGTGCGTTGGGCTCAGCGCGCGGCGTTCGCAGTGAGCCGGGCGACGACGCAAGGGCACGTGTGTATCGCGCTCGACGCGCTCGCGCAACGCTATGGTGAAACCACCGGCACGGTACATGCCGCGCTGCTGGCAAGCGGCGTGGTGTGTGACGGCCGGGAAGCTGCCGCGGACCTGCTGCCTCTCGTTATAGATTCCAACCGGCGTATCTATCTCGCCCGGTATTTCGACTACGAACGGCGGCTCGCGCGGGCGCTGGTCGAACGTGCCCAGGTGTCTGCTGATGCGCCCGATCCGGCTGAATTGAAAGCGCGCGTAGGGCGCTATTTCGAGGCGTCAAACAACGACGATGACAACATCGACTGGCAACGCGTGGCCGCGCTCGTCGCGTTGTCAGGGCGTCTTACCATCGTGAGCGGCGGTCCGGGAACGGGCAAGACAACCACGGTTGTTGGCGTGCTCGCTTGCCTCCTCGACGAGAACCCCGCTTTGCGCATCGCGCTCGCGGCGCCCACGGGCAAGGCGGCGCAGCGCATGCAAGAGGCACTGGTCGAACGCGCCAATGTATTGCCGCCGGAGCTGGCCGCGCGTTTGCCGCGCACCTCGTTCACGCTGCAGCGTCTGCTTGGCACGCAGGCGAACGGGCGCTTCCGGCATCATCGCGACAATCCGCTGCCGTTTGACGTGATCGTGATCGACGAGGCATCGATGATTGACGTCGCGCTGGCCGCGCATCTGCTCGAAGCGGTCGCTCCCGGTGCGCGGCTCGTGATGCTTGGCGACAAGGATCAACTTGCCGCCGTGGAAGCGGGCGCTGTGTTCGCTGAGCTGAGCGCTCGGCCGGTTTTCAGCGAAACAGGTGCGGCGCGGATTGCTGCAGCGCTGTCGATGCCGGCCGAGCAGTTCATCGCCGCGTTGCCGAACGATCTTGGCGGCGACGCTGAAGCTGATGATCAATTCGCGCTGCTTGAAACCGAACCTATGTGGATCGACGAACCCGGCTATCTGATCCCGGACGACGGTAACAATGCTTACGACATGCTCGGCAGCTTGCCGGAAGTCGACTGGCATCCGGCGGCGCCTGTTGCACTCGATCAAACCGCGGCAAGTCCGTTGACCGACTGCGTCGTGTGGTTGCAGCGTAATTATCGGTTCGGCCTGGAATCTGATATTGGCAGGTTGTCGGTTGCTATCCGTCGCGGTTCCGTTGACGACGCGCTTGCCGCCTTGACGCCCGGTAGTGAGAACAACCCAGCGAAAGCGGCGCTGCTTATCGACGATTCGGGACCTCATCTCTCCGAGCGCACGCTGGCGCGCCTGAACGCCGGCTTCGAACCGTACGCACGAACGCTCGCCAAAACGCTTGCAGGAACGCTCGAAGCGGGAACCGGGGCAGCACCGCTTTTCGATGCACTCAACCGCTTTCGTATCCTCGCCGCGACACGCCATGGGCCGCGTGGTGTCGATGAAATCAACGCGCGTGTATCGGCGTGGGTTCGGGTGGCTGCATCGGTCACGCTTGGTGCGGGCGCTCAATGGTTCGCGGGACGGCCGGTGATCGTGACGCGCAACGACTATGCGCTGGGCGTGTTCAACGGCGATATCGGCATCGCGCTGCCGGCGGCTAGCGGCGCCATGCAGGTCTGCTTCCGGATGGCCGACGGAACGCTGCGAATGCTCTCTCCCGCCGCACTGCCGCCCCACGACACGGCGTTTGCGCTGACAGTCCACAAATCGCAGGGCTCGGAATTCGATCATGCCGCGCTGGTATTGCCGAGCGCGTTTGGCCGCATGTTGTCGCGGGAACTGGTTTATACGGCGATCACGCGGGCGCGAAGCCGCATAGACGTGATCGGCTCGACGGACGTCTTTGCGCAGGCCGTCCGTACACCTACGCGGCGTGACTCGGGTCTGGCCGCGCGCATTGCGGAGGCGGCATTGTGAACCATACGATCGAGTATGTGATCCAGCCGAACGAGGTCGAACTGAGCGCCGTGCGGGCACAGGGGGCGGGCGGTCAGAACGTCAACAAGGTGTCGAGCGCGATTCACCTGCGCTTCGATATCCAGGCGTCATCGCTGCCGGACACGATCAAGATGCGCCTGCTCGCGTTACGCGACAGCCGCATCACGCGCGACGGGGTGATCATCATCAAGTCGCAGGAACACCGCACGCAGGACATGAATCGTGCGGCGGCGCTTGCTCGGCTCGACGAGATGATCCAGCGCGTGAGCGTGACACGCCGTACGCGGGTCGCGACAAAACCTACGCGGGCGTCACAGTTGCGAAGGGTCGATGGGAAAGTGCGGCGAGGCGCGGTGAAGGCGACACGGGGACGGGTCGTGGGGGAGTGAGGCGCATTCAATCCATCTCGTAAGACGATTCGCTTCGGGCCTGGTCAACAACGAATGGCGACGCGCTTCGCCCGGCATAGTCGCCGATCCGGGCGACGAGACTCATACCGGCTCGCAACGCCTCTGCGCTGCCGAGTGGATACGGGTTCCTGCCACACGCATTTACGCGTGTCGAGGAATTCAACGCCTCTGCGCCGCCCAACGGAAGCCAAGCCCTGCCGCCCGCATTCACGCGCGGCAGGAACATCGGCGGTCAAAAAACCCTGCAAAAAACCAGAAGCCCGCCCGCATTCTCTTCAATGCGGGATCATCCACGTCAGCACATTCTGCTGCAGCCAGACCAGCACGCCGAGCAGTATCGTCAACAAAATGGAGTGCTTGAAAGTCTTCGCGAATACCACGCCTTCCTTGCCTTTCAGTTCTGTAGTGGCGACGCCCGTCGAGATGTTTTGCGGCGATATCATCTTCCCCATCACCCCGCCGGATGAATTCGTCGCTGCCATCAGGATGGGATTGAGATTGAGCTGGCGTGCCGCGACCACTTGCAGATTGCCGAACAGCGCATTACCCGATGTGTCGCTGCCGGACAGGAACACTGCCACCCAGCCGAGGAACGCCGATACCAGCGGGAAGAACGCCCCCACCGACGCCACGCCGAGTCCCAGCGTGTAGTTCATTCCGGAGTAGTTCATCAGGTACGCGAGCCCGACAATAGTCGCGACCGTCAGGATGGCGATGCGCGTTTGCACCCACGTATCCACGATCGCCGCGCCGAATTCGCTCACCGGCAGCCGCACGATCAGGGCGGTGATGATCGATGCCACCAGGATCGCGGTGCCGGTCGCGAGCGGCTGGAAATCCCAAATCGCGCCATACGGCTGGTTATATAGCGTGATGAAGACGGCTTTGTCGAGACCTGGCCACGGTACCTTGACATCACCGATCAGGAAGATCTTCGCGACCGTCCACACGATCACCACTACCGATACCACGATCCAGGGCACCCATCCGTGGCCGCCTGACAGCTTGCCGCGGACCTGCGCTGCGCGATCCACGTTGACGGCGAAGCGTTCGTCGTGGGCAGGTTTCCAGACGCGCAGGAATGCAATCGTGAGGATCAGCGAAACCATCGACGCCAGCACATCCGTGAGCGAGTAGCTGATGTAGTTCGACGTGACGAATTGCGTGAGCGAGAAGGTCCCGCCGGCCACCAGCAGCACCGGCCAGATCTTGAGCATGTTGCGAAAGCCCGCGTACACGCCGATCACATAGAACGGCAGCAGCAGCGCGAAGAAAGGCAACTGGCGGCCAACCATCTTGGCGAGCAGGTCAGGGGAGAGATGGGTCACGGCGCCGAGCACGGTGATCGGCACGCCGAGCGCGCCGAACGCGACCGGTGCAGTGTTGAAGATCAGCGTGAAGGTCAGCGCTTCGAGCGTCGGAAAGCCGAGAAGAATCAGCAGCGAACTTGTAATGGCGATCGGCGTGCCGAACCCGGAGATGCCTTCCAGCAACGCGCCGAAGGAGAAGCCGATCACGACCAGCACGATGCGACGGTCGTTCGGGAGGTTGTCGATCATCCATACCCGGAACGCTTCGAAGCGGCCCGAACGCTGCGAGATGTTATAGAGCAGGATCGCGGTGAAGACAATCCACATGACCGGCCAAACGGCGAACACGGCCCCTGCCGCGACCGAATCAACCGCCAATCCCACGGGGAAATGCCACACGGCGATGGCTATCACCACGCCGACAATTAGTCCGGCGAGCGACGCTTGCCAGGCAGGCCTGCGCGCCCAACCGAGCAGGACCAGCACGACTGCAATAGGTAGCACAGCGACGAGAAAGGACAAGCCGAGTGAGCCGCCGACAGGCGTAAGAATCTGATGAAACATAGGGTCTCCTGGTCTTATTTTGATAATCATTTTGCTGAACGCGTGGCGTTCTCCGGTCATGGCGACCGGTTTTCACTGCCCCGTGAGCTTCGTTCGCGTTGCAAAAAGCGCGCCGCAGCCCGACGCACCGTTGCAAGCACCTTTGCAACTAAGCGTTTGCCTAATGCGTCTGGACTAAGGATAGAGCGAGGATGGCGGGCGTCAAAGAAGGATTAACCATACCTTTGGCGTTATATCGAAGCCTTTAAAGCGTGGTGGGCTCATGCGTATTAGAAGCATCGGTCTCGGGCGAGTCCGGTGAAACCCGCCGCAATACCCAGACGGAGATCACGCCAAGACAGGCGGCAAGCCAGAGTAGGACGAGCGCGAAGACCAGCATGGTGAGGATTCCTGTGGCGGCAGCGCCCGGGGCGGCGAAGCGAACAGGTATTTCAGCGAAAAGCGTGCCATATCAGACCGGCGGCCACGGAATCGCCCGTGACGCGCTACTGACGTGATCGGACACCGGGGACACCAAGCGTTCAGACAAGCAAACCGCGCTATTGCAGCGCAGTTCATCTGAAAGCATTACATCGAACGGGTAAGCTCGCCCAAGCCGAAAAGCAGAAAGCGACCCGCTCAATGACGATAATAATGTCCGCGCCCGCCGCCGTACCAGCCGAAGCCGACCGACAGCGAAGGACCGTAACCGTACGCGGGATAACCGTAGCCACCGTAATAGGCCGGATAGGGAGCGTAGACCGGATAGCTCGGGTAATAAGCGGGATACGGCGCATAGACGACAACAGGCGGCGCGGCGACGTATTGCGGTGTTGTTGACGCATACGCGGACGCGGGGGTGTTGTCGATGCCTTGATAGCTTTGCGTATAGCCGGAGGCGGACGCCCCCGCGGGCGCGACAGGGATCTCTTGCTGCGTTTGGGCTGTGCCGACTACCGGAGCGCCCGCGTAGGGCGGATACGCTGGGTAATAGCCATACGAACCGTACGGCACGTAGTAACAAGCGCTCAAGCTCAAAGCGCCCACAAGGGCGGATAGTGCGAGCTTCGGGCTCATGATGCGACTCCTCATTGCGTCGAAACGCAGCCGTTCGAATGAACGGAATGTCAGGAGCCTAGCGCATCGCCGAAACGCGGGAAAGTACGGGGACGCTACCCAATGTTTCGATCTGTTTCACAGGACCGGATTGTGGGCGCGCCTGTGAGTCACCTAAGCAACGAGCTCGGTTGCAGCCGATCGCCGTGTTATTGAAGGGCGATCGGGCAAGGCGAGGCGGATAAATAATCATCCGGCTCGCCAGCTTATCAACCTACTTGCCGACCTGATTACCGATCAGGCCGCCTGCGGCCGCACCACCCACCGTCGACAGCGCACTGCCGCCAAGCGCTGCGCCGGCCACGCCGCCAACGCCCGCGCCAACGGCTGTATCGCGTTGGCGGGTGCTCATTTGATCACATGCAGACAGGCCACCGAGAAGTGCGGCGATGAGAGCAGCAGCGCCAATCTGTTTGATCTTGTCCATTTCAACTCTCCAAAAACGATGAATCACGAAGCTCTGACGGGTTGCTGTAAAACCGGCGAGGCTCCAGGTGGCACATGCAGCACATGCAGCACATGATTTGCGCTGAACGGATGAGGCTGACTGTCCATGTCCAACCTGGTGGCGAAAAGACAGTCCCTGCCGATCCTTTCAATGTAGAAGCAGAAACAGTGCCCGACCGTCGTATTCAGCAGATGAATATGGAATTACGCGGCCTCCAAAACGCTTCAAACGCGTCAAACGCTCCGCATGCTCCAAAACGCAAAAGCGGCCTGTCGCATATGACATGCGACAGGCCGCTTCATGTGTCACCGGATCGCCGCGCCTTTGCGGGCGCGCGGCGCGGTCATTGCTCGCGCGTGGCTTGCTCCTTCTTACGTACGCTGGTAGATCTCAGCGCCCTTTTTCACGAACTCGATCGCCTTCGTTTCCATGCCTTGCTTCAGCGCCTCGATGTCCGATACCCCTTGCTTCGCCGCATATTCACGAACGTCCTGGGTGATCTTCATCGAACAGAAGTGCGGGCCGCACATCGAGCAGAAATGCGCGACTTTGGCTGAGTCCTTCGGCAGGGTTTCGTCGTGGAATTCACGCGCCTTGTCCGGATCGAGACCGAGGTTGAACTGGTCGTCCCAGCGGAATTCGAAACGCGCCTTGGAGAGTGCGTTGTCCCGCACCTGAGCACCCGGATGACCCTTCGCCAGATCGGCCGCGTGCGCCGCGAGCTTGTACGTGATGATGCCGGTCTTCACGTCGTCCTTGTTCGGCAGCCCCAAGTGTTCCTTCGGCGTGACGTAGCAGAGCATGGCCGTGCCGAACCAGCCGATCATCGCGGCGCCAATGCCCGACGTGATGTGGTCATAACCCGGCGCAATGTCCGTGGTGAGCGGCCCAAGCGTGTAGAACGGCGCTTCGTCGCACCAGTCCAGTTGCAAGTCCATGTTCTCTTTGATGAGCTGCATGGGCACATGGCCCGGACCTTCGATCATCACCTGCACGTCATGCTTCCACGCGATCTGCGTCAGCTCACCGAGCGTCTTCAGTTCGCCAAGCTGGGCTTCGTCGTTGGCATCGTAGATCGAGCCGGGACGCAGGCCGTCGCCGAGCGAGAAGCTCACGTCGTAGGCCTTCATGATTTCGCAGATGTCTTCGAAGTGCTCGTACAGGAAGCTTTCCTTGTGATGAGCCAGACACCATTTCGCCATGATCGAACCGCCGCGCGACACAATGCCCGTCATGCGGTTCGCGGTCATCGGCACGTAGCGCAGCAGCACGCCGGCGTGGATCGTGAAGTAATCGACGCCTTGCTCCGCTTGTTCAATCAGCGTGTCGCGGAAGATTTCCCAGGTGAGGTCTTCGGCCTTGCCGTTGACCTTTTCGAGCGCCTGATAAATCGGCACCGTGCCGATCGGCACCGGGCTATTGCGGATGATCCACTCGCGCGTTTCGTGAATATGCTTGCCGGTCGAGAGATCCATGACCGTGTCGCCGCCCCAGCGGATGGCCCAGGTCATCTTGTCGACTTCTTCGCCGATCGAGGAGGTCACCGCCGAGTTGCCGATGTTCGCGTTGATCTTCACCAGGAAATTGCGGCCGATGATCATCGGCTCGCTTTCCGGGTGGTTGATGTTCGCCGGGATGATGGCGCGGCCACGGGCGACTTCCTCGCGCACGAACTCGGGTGTGATTTCCTTGGGCGCGTTTGCACCGAAAGCCTGGGCGCCGAACGCCTGGCCCGGATGCTGGCGACCCATCATCGCGGCGAGCTTTTCGCCGTTCGGACCGCTCGTACGCAGCGATTCCAGATATTCAGCACGGCGCTGGTTCTCGCGGATCGCGATGTATTCCATTTCCGGCGTGATGATGCCCTGGCGCGCGTAGTGCATCTGCGAGACGTTCTTGCCCGGCACTGCACGGCGCGGCGTGCGATGCAAGCCCTTGAAACGCAGGTCGGCGGTAGCCGGATCGGCGGCGCGCTCACGGCCGAAGTTGCTCGAAAGGCCACCGAGCGATTCCGTATCGCCGCGTTCTTCAATCCACCCCTGGCGTACGGCCGGCAGACCCGAGCGGATATCGATTTTTGCTTCAGGGTCCGAATACGGGCCGGAGCAATCGTAGACATACACCGGCGGATTTTTTTCGCTGCCGAAGCTTTCGTTGGTGTCGGATTGCGTGATTTCGCGCATCGGCACCCGGATGTCGGGCCGTGAGCCCGCCACGTAGATCTTGCGTGAGTTGGGCAGCGGCGCGATGGCGGCAGCGTCGACGACAGCGTCGTCGGACAGGAATTTCGGATTGGCGTTCATGCGGCTCTCCTTTGTCGACCGGTGTTGGCGTGTCGACCAGAGTCTTACTCTGGTCCCATAGCGCTTACTCCGGTCCCATGCAGATGGTTGCTGTGGGGACGGGTGTTTCCCAGCCGGCCGGCGATACAACGCCAAGCGCACGAAATTGCGCCAAACGGCACGAGATCGGCTGAGTCAAACGCTAGCTGCGGGAGACCGAAGAAAAGCAGAGAAGGAGGCGGGCGGACTTGGCGAGGATGCGCGAGAAAGAAAGAAGACCCCTAGCGCTGCGAAATCCGAACGCTTCCCTGCGCTGGCATTATCCAGATCAGGTTCAAAGGGTATTTCTCACCCGCGACACACGGACAATCCGGTGAAAGATTGCGATGTGCAGCGCAGGACCCCCGCGTTAGCAGCCGCCACAATACACCTCGCCGTAGCGTGTTGGCAACCATCTGTAACACTCACGCGTGCGTATGCATGGCTTACTGCATAATGGCGACCACCGTGTTTTCCCGGATGCGGTCCGACATTATTCACCAATCGATCCGGCAAACTCGCGGCGGCTCCTGCCGGCTTTTCAAGCCGTTATCGAGCTTCGGCACGTTGTTGCCCGACCCCTTTTTCTGCTTCCGACATGTTGTCCTGCCTTGCCCGTTTTGCCGCGACGCTCAAGCGGCATGCGCGCCGTTCTTCGCTCCCCCTGGTTTCGGGTGAAGCGAAACCGGCGGTTGTAAGCCTCCCCGTCAGCCTGCCCGTTTGGCCGGCTGACGCTGTAATCATCTTCGTCGCGGAGTAACGGATGTCTACTTCGTTGCCGCCGCGATTGCCGGATTCTGATTCGCCACCGCCGCAGTTCGTGCCACCGCAATCGAAGCCTTCGGCCGATGTGCTGGCGTTTCCGCAGGCAGCAGCCGACGCGCCATCGGAATCCCCATCGCCATCGGCGGATGGTTTGCCGGGCGTGACGAGCCCGCAACCCTTGCTCGATACCCGTGGTCGTCGCCCGTTCAACCTTCCCGGCCATTTCCCGTTCCGGCTTCCGGCGACGCACAGCGGCCGCGTGGCGCTTGCCCTTTGCGTGGTGTACCTCGTATGGGGCTCCACCTACATGGCGGTGCATCTGTCGCTGGAATCGTTCCCGCCACTGATGCTGTCCGGTTTGCGCAACCTGTTCGCCGGCATTGGTTTATTCATCTTTGCGGCGCGGCGGGACCCGGTTTGGCCGACTTTCGCCGAAGTGCGAAACGCCGCGGCGGTCGGAACGTTGCTGGTGGGTTTGTCGAGCGGGATGCTCGCGTTTGGCATGCGCACGGTCGAGACCGGTACGGCTGCCGTCATGGTGGCGACCGTGCCGTTGTTCGCCACGGTCATCGCCGCCATTGCAGGCCGCAAAGTGGCGAAGGGTGAGTGGGTCGCGGTCGGCCTTGGGCTGGTCGGGATTGCGTTGCTGAACCACGGTGACCCGTCGTCGGGTTCGACCGCCGGCAGTCTTGCGATTCTTTGCGGCGCGGTTTTCTGGGCGGGCGGCTCGTTTCTCGCGGGGCGTCTGAAGCTGCCGTCCGACCTGCTGGTATCGACGGCTCTGCAGATCAGTCTTGGCGGCGCGATGGCGACAATCGTTGCGTGGGTGTCGGGCGAACGTATCGTGAGCATGGGGTTCACGCCGTTTCTGGCTTACCTCTACCTGATGCTGGTTGGCTCGATGGCCGCGTATGTCGCGTATGCGTACCTGATTCGCCATACGAGTCCGATCATTGCGAGCAGCTGCATGTACGTGAATCCCGTGGTAGCCGTGGTGATAGGCGCGCTGTTTCTCGGCGAAGTGATCACGAAGTGGACCGTGATGGCGACCCTCATCATCCTGGCGAGCGTGGGTTTGTCGTTCTGGTTCGATTACAAGAGGCGCGGGCTGGTTTGACGTCGGCGTGGCGACCGGCAGTACAAAGACGGCGGATCGTTTCGGAAAATTCCGGAGAAACGGCCTGCCGTTTTTTTGATTTGAGCGGATGGCCGGAGAAGACAAACTTCAGACTTGGCTGTCGTTCGACCTGGATCGAAAACCCGCGTATTCGCACCGCCGAACAGGCGGACAGCACGTCCGCCACGACCCTAAACGGTGTGCGGCCGCGTGATTTCGTGATCAATCAAGCGCAAAAAAACCTGAATCGTGACGTCGATTTACCTGTGAGGACCTCAACGCGCTGTCAGCGGAGAGCCTTTGTAGGACAGGCCTCTGCCAGTTTTTCCTCAGCTTCATCCTGAAAAACAGCACAAAACTCTAATTATAGTAAAGCACAAAACTCGAGTTATAGTACGACACAAAACTCTGGATATAATACGACACAAAACTCTAATTATGGTCTGAAGTCTCCGGAGCGAACCGCGTGGCTGCGCCCAACGAAAAACTGGCTTCTTCCCTGTCGATCCTCAAAGCGCTGCAAGACAGGGGCTTTTCTGTATTTCAGGTAAGTGCGCATCCCGAGCTCACTCGCACGCACCGTGAGCGACTCCAGAATGCTGGTTTCCTCAAGCTGGTCATTCAAGGCTGGTATCAGTCGAACAATCCGGAAGACGGTGAGGGCGATTCCACGCACTGGTACGCGAACATGGAAACCTTCGTGGCTGCGTACGCCCACTCCAGGTTCGCGGACCAGTGGCAGGTCAGCCCCGAGCTTTCGCTCCTGAAGCACAGCGGCCACACAAGCATCGAAAAACAGATCCTGCTGTACTCGCCGCTGGCGACCAACCAGCCGCAAGCATTGCCTCACGGCTGTTCGATGTTCCTCTATCGAACCAAGCCCGACATGCTGGTGGACGGCCGCGCGCCGAACGTGAGCGGACTCATGCTGCTTCCTGTGCCCGAAGCGCTGATTCGGGCGAGTCCGAGTTTTTTTCACACGCACGAGCTTGCCGCGCAGATCGTGACCCGTCAGGTCGACATCAGTACGCTGACCGCCCGATTGCTCGAGGGCGGTCACAGTGTTGTTGCCGGCCGCATGGCGGGAGCGTTGCGGGCCGTAGGCCGCGATCAGGATGCCGACCAGCTCCTCGATACCATGAAAGCGGCTGCCTACGTCGTCATCGAAGGTAACCCGTTTGAACGGCCGCTGGCTCATATCGGCGGCCGTATGAACGAGTCGCCGTACGTGCAGCGCATCCAGGCCATGTGGTCGGGCATGCGGGATATCGTGATCGACCGTTTCCGCGATATTCCTCGCTTGCCGAACCCCGACAGCGAAGCGCTTCTCCACGACATAGAGGCAAGGTACGTGGCGGACGCGTATCACTCGCTGTCTATCGAAGGGTATCGGGTCAGCACGGACCTGATCGCGAAGGTTCGCAATGGCGACTGGAGCCCCTTGACCAACAAGGAAGACCGCTTAACGAGGGATGCCATGGCGGCTAAAGGTTATGCAGAGACCCACGCCCGGGTCCGCTCCCTGATCGGCCGGGTAGTGGCTCAAGCCGACGATCCTTCTGCCACCCTCAAGCGAGATTTTTCACAGTGGTACGTGACGCTGTTTTCGCCAAGCGTGACCGCGGGTATCTTGAAGGCAAGCGATCTCGCCGGATATCGCAACAACAACGTGTTTATCCGGAATGCGTTGCATGTGCCGCTTGCGCCCGAAGCAGTTCGGGATTGCATGCCGGCGCTCTTCGACCTGCTGCAGGCGGAGGAGCACCCGGGCGTGCGTGCGGTATTGGGTCATTTCATCTTCGTGTTCGTCCACCCGTACATGGACGGCAATGGCCGCCTCAGCCGCTTTCTCATGAACTACCTGCTGACAACGGGCGGCTATCTTTGGACCATCGTGACCGTTCAGTCCCGTACCGCGTATCTGGCGGCGCTCGAGCAAGCCAGCACATACCGGAACATCAAGCCTTTCGCCGATTTGATTGGCAGCCTTATCGAATCGCAGGCTGCCGAGCCAATCGAGCGCATCACGCAACGTCCCGAGGCGGGAAGCTGGACCGCTTTACCCCCTGCTTCTAACTGATGCGCGTTCACGAGTTTTAGCCTGGGCACAAAAAAAAGAACCTCCGCCAGGGAGGTTCTTCTTGATCGAGTTTCATGTCTGCGTTCCGTTGCCGGCACGGAGGCACAAAGCCCAGGAGCCGATGAAGACAGCCGTCAGCAAATATCCAACGCTGACTTCCTCACTTACTCCGCGTTGTGCTTGTCGGCCGAATTCGTGATTGCGTTGCCACCCTTCGAAAGATCCTGGCCGGCGCCGGCCACCGTGTTGCAAGCTGCGAGTGCGGCAGTTCCGGCGATCAACAGCAAAGCGATAAGTCGAGTCATGAGCAATTCCCCTTGAGTTTGATGCGGGTACGCTGGCCGTTCGGCCATGAAAACGTGCCCGATATTCGAATCCCGGCCACCCTGGCGTCCAGTAGCGGCCTTGGCTACGACCGATCGTTGAAACGGTTTTGCCGGGTTCGAGCCATCAACAAAACCCATGGCGACTACCGCTTCGATCGACCACACCGGTCTGATAAATCATAAAAAACTGCGCGTTCGCAAGCTGTAGGCGTCGATGTTTTATCGCGTAGGCACAGTCTGTAACTTGTGTCGGCGTCGTCCTACAAGTGCTGCCCGAGCGCCAATAAAGAGCCGGCAAGCGGTAGACCCTTAAGCGTCGAAGTTACGCACGCGGGGCATGGTGACGCGGATATCGGTGCCATGCGGTTCACGTCGTTTGATCTCGATACGACCACCGCGCGCGCTGACCCGCTGGCGCATGCCCAGCAGTCCGTGCGTGTGCGTGCGCTGCAGATCCTGTGGGCGAATACCGACGCCGTCATCGGCGATATGCATCGATACCCGCTCGTCATCCAGCGCCAATGCAATCGACACGCTCGACGCGCGCGCATATTTGGCCGCGTTCGTCAGCGACTCCTGCGCGACCCGGAACAACGCGATTTCGACTTCTTCGCCGAGCTTGATATCGTCGGCGGGGAGCGCGAGTTCGAGCGTCCAGCCGGTGCGTTGGGCGGTTTCATCGGCGAAGGTGCGCAACGCCGTGACCAGCCCGAAATTGGCCAGAACGGTCGGCCGCATGTCCTCGATAATCCGCCGCTTCAGCGCAATCCCCTGATCAAGATTCGCCAGCGCACGGCCGAGTTTCTCGGCCATCGCGGGCTCGGCGGCCTTGAGCTTGTTGTTGACCCACGCCACATCCATCTTGCTGGCCGTCAGGATCGCACCGAGTTCATCGTGCAGTTCGCGGGCAAGCTGGGTCTTCTCGTTTTCACTCACCGACTGCAAATGCCACGCGAGCGCCTCAAGTTGCCGCGTGCGCTCGAACACGAGCTGGTCGAGCTCCTCTTGCTGCGTAATCAGTTTTTGCTGCACACGGTCTTGCTTGTCCAGCTGGATACCAAGATTGCGAAACAACAGCAGGAACAACACGATATTCAGCGCGCACAACGCGCCCACGCAGAACGTTGAAATGCGCTGGTCGGCACGGCTTGCGTCGAGCGCGGACTGCGCCCGGCGCTCTTCATTCAGACGCAGCAGGGCGAGCGCACTGTCGAGAATATCGGTACTCGATGCGGTGTCTGAACCGGAGCGAGCAGCGAGTCCCGCATTGATCCGCGCATCGAGGATCGTGCTGACCTGCTTGAAACTGGCGAGCGCGGTGCCGTCCGCCTTGCGCCGATAGTACGCATCCAGCGATGCAACCGTTTGTTTGATCCTCGCCGCTGCTGCGTTGTAGTGGGCGGTGTAGGTGTCGTCGGGCGCCAGGCGGAACGCACGTTCATCGGCAGATAGCGACGCGATATCCGCCGCCAGCGCGGTCAACTGCGTGGTGGCGCCTTTCGCGTCGAGCGCGGTCTCGTATTCCGCGGCAATCCGCATGCGGCCGGATTCGAGTATCACGAGGCCGCCAACGGTAATCACGATGGCGACGGTCATCGCGACGGCCCAGCTCCAACGGCGCATCCAGTCGTTCAGACGCGTGCTGAACCGGGTTGCGCGCCGCGTGATACGCGCTTCCGGATTCGCCGCGCCGCCTTCGTGCAAAGAGGAAGTCATAGGGAAGCTGCCGGGTTTTCTGTCCGGCCAGTGTAACTTTTCGCGCCGTGCCGGGCTGATGGAATTACGTCGATTGGCGCCGGATTGGCGACAGGATGGACTAAGCCTGAAGTGAATTGAAAGCGTTTGTCGGTGATGTCCTACACGAAAAACGGCGTGCACCCAGATGCCGGTTCATCACTGCCTCGCTAACATCCAGTTACCAGTCCAATCATTTTGGGGAACCGATCATGTTGAAGTGGGCATTGTTTTTCGCCATTGTCGCCATCGTCGCGGGCTTGCTCGGCTTCACAGGCGTGGCAGCGGGCGCGGCCAGCATCGCGAAGTTCTTGTTCGTGCTGTTCCTGATCTTGTGCGTGGTCTTCCTCGTGCTCGGTTTTATCGTGACGAAGAAGATAGTCGATTAGCGGTCTTAACCACCGCTACTCACCGCTACTTAAACCTCGCACGCTTCCGCGAGCAGGCACGCCGTATGCGGGCGATGAAAAGAGTGACTGAGGACGGCGGTCCGGGCCTATATCCGGCGAGGCTGCCGTCACGAACCTGTCCAACCGCCGAACAAAAGATCCATTCTCTCTCTGGAGCACATCAATGTCGAAATCCTCTGCTGTAAAAGCTACACCGGCACAATCGAAGGAAGCTGGAGGCAAGTCCGATCCGTTTGTACTGGACATGGAAAAAATTCGCGCCAACGCGCGTCAGCACATGGACGATGGTTCGGTCACGTCGACCTATGGTGCCGACAAGGAAGTCGTCCTGAAGCTGCTGAACGATTCGCTCGCAACGGAGATCGTCTGCACGCTGCGCTATAAACGCCACTATTTCATGGCGAAGGGCATCCATTCGGAAGCCGTTGCGTCGGAATTCGCGCAGCACGCGACCGAAGAGCAGGAGCATGCCGACACCATCGCCGAGCGCATTGTCCAGTTGGGCGGCGAGCCGAATTTCGCTCCCGACAGTCTCGCGTCACGCTCGCATTCCGAGTACAAGGAAGGCGCCAATCTGATCGACATGATTCGCGAGAATCTGATCGCGGAACGTATTGCGATCGACACGTATGCTGAAATCATTCGCTACCTTGGCGAAAAGGATGTCACCACGCGCCGGATTTTCGAATCGATCCTGGCAGTCGAGGAAGAGCACGCCGACGACATGGCCGACCTGCTGGATGGCCTCGACGGCTGACTCGCGTCTTAGCGGTGCAAGATTACTGAAACTCCAGGACGACGCGCGTCGGGATGATTCCTGCCGCGCGTCGTCGGTACAACGATTCACCATAAAATTGGCCGCGGGCAGCGCAGATGATTCGAGTGTTGATAGCGGACGATCACGCCATTGTGCGAAGCGGATTCCGGCAATTCGTCGTCGATGAACCCGACATGGAAGTCGCCGCCGAAGCGTCCACCGGTGACGAAACCATTGCGCTTGTGCGTGGAAGCGCGTTCGACGTCGTGTTGCTGGACATCGCGATGCCGGATAAGAACGGTATCGACACCTTGCGGGTGATCAAGCAGATCCGTCCGGAGCAGGGCGTACTCATGCTGTCGGGGTATCCGGAAAGCCAGTACGCGATCAATCTGCTGCGCGCCGGTGCGAACGGGTATCTGAACAAGGACGCGGCGCCGGACGAAATCGTGCGGGCGATTCGGACGGTGGCGCGGGGCCACCGGTACTTGTCGGAATTTATAGCCGACGCGCTTGCCAACAAGCTCGAAAAGCCGGCGACCGAGCGACCGCACGAAGCCTTGTCGGAGCGGGAGTTCCAGATTTTTTGCAAGCTCGCGGGCGGCCAGATCCCGACGGAGATAGCGGATGAGCTGCATTTATCGGTGAAGACGATCAGCACGTATCGCGCGCGGGTTCTCGAAAAAATGCGGCTCGCGAACAATGCCGATCTCACGTATTACGCGATCAAGAACGGTTTGATCGAGTAGGAGGGCGCCCGCCGTGGGCCAACAAACGATCGTCGATAAACCCGGTCTCGCGCACAAGCGGCCGCTGAGCGTGCTGTTGATCGAGGACTCGCCGTTGATCCGGCGCAGCCTGGTGGAAGCGATCGACGCGTCCGGCGAGCTGCAGGTCACCGCGTGGGCGGATACGCCCGAGACGGCGATCGGGCTGCTGGAAGCGGAAAGATTTGACGCAGTGATTGTCGACCTGCAACTCAAGCATGGTTCCGGCGTCGAGGTGCTGGCGTATTTGCAACGCACCGGTATGACCGATTCGGCCTTTGCCGCCGTGCTGACGAACCATGCGCTGCCGGCTTACCGCGAGCGCTGCCTGCAATACGGCGTGCGCCATTTCTTCGATAAATCCCTGGAATTCGATCGCGTTCTAGACGCGTTGCATCATTACGCCCGCGCGCGGGATTAAGCGCGCGCAGCGCCTTTTAGCTTGATTCAAGCGCCTGATTCAAGCGTTTTAAATCGGCTTCGCGAATGGCTCAAGCCGGCAAGCCCGGTGGCCGCCAGTCCGGCGATACACACGCCGACCCATCCGAACGCATGCCACGCCAGCGACGCGACCGCCGATCCCACTGCGCCGCCAATGAAATACACCACCATGTACACGGTATTCACGCGGCTGCGCGCCTCCGGCTTGAGCGCGTAGATTCGCGATTGATTCGATATCTGCGCGGCTTGCACGCCGATATCGAGCACGATCACGCCGATCACCAGGCCCACGAGACTGCGTCCCGACAGCGCGAACACCACGAACGAGACGGCGACCAGCACGATGCACAGTGAAACCACCGCTCGCGGCCCGCGCTTGTCCGCCGACTTGCCGGCAAGCGGCGCGGCCAGCGCGCCCGCTGCACCGACAATGCCGAACAGACCGGCCGCCTGAGGGCCGAGATGGAACGGCTCGCCCGCAAGCAGCAACGTGAGCACCGACCAGAAGATGCTGAACGCCGCGAACAGGGCGCCGCCGGTCATCGATGCCTCGCGCAGCGCCGGCGACTCGACCACAAGATGCCACATCGATACAAGCAGGCGGCCGTAGGGCAGCGTGGAAGTCGGCTTGCTGCGCGGCAGGCGCATGACCACGAGAACAGCGAGCGCGATGGTTGCGGCCACGGAGGCGCCGTACACGGCTCGCCACCCGAAATACTCCGCGACGAAACCCGAGACCGTGCGTGCAAGCAGAATGCCGATCAGCAAGCCGCTCATCACCGTGCCGACCGCGTGACCGCGTTGCGCTGGCGGCGCGAGTTCAGCGGCGAAGGGCACGGCTTGCTGCGCGATGGTCGCCACGATACCGAGGGCCAGGCTCGCGGCGATCAGCACGCCGAGCGTGGGTGCGGCCGTTGCCGCGACAAGCGCGATGCCGAGCGCGGCCAGTTGCAGAAGGATGATCAGGCGGCGGTCGAAGCGATCGCCGAGCGGCGCGAGCAATAACATGCCGATCGCGTAGCCGAGTTGCGTGACGGCGGGTACTGCGCCGATCAGCCCCGCGCTTTCCGGGAACGAGGCACGAAACGCCGCGAGGAGCGGCTGATTCGTATAGATATTAGCGACCGATACGCCTGCGATCGTCGCCAGGACAAGCAGCGTTGCCCGGGAGTAGTGCTGGTGGTGCGGCTGATGCGGGGTGTGTGAATTTGAATCGGGGGCGGCAGCGGACATGGGTGAGGGCTCGAGGATTCAACGCGTGAAGCGAGCCGCTGATGATACTAAAGACGACGGGGGTTCGCTGGCCGCGGCGTCCCTGCCCGATGCGGGTAGCCGGCATTTGCGGCACTCGTCATTGGTTGGGCGCCAAGTCTGCGAAGTCCGAGCTTTTGTTGGCGCAACGACCTGACAATGTCTCCCGAACCGGCCGGACGGCGATTACTCCGTGTCGGTGGTGTCCGGCTTCAACGGGTACTTTGCTGCCAGATCCGCGGGGGTCAGCCACTGGAATGTCTTGAGCGTGTCGCCTTCGAACGTGCATTCGACGGCTGCTTGTACCTGCGCTGTTGTCGTCTTGATGGGGGTCACGCCCGCCGGCGGAATCTTCTTGATGTAGCTGCCTTCGACCACGACACGCGTACCCTGGTATGCAACTCGGGGTATCTCGTACGTCAGCTTGGGCTGCGTGGCCGGGTAGGTCTCGACCATCTTGGCCTTGCACTCCTGGCCGTTGCGGTAAGGGGTCGAGCAGCCTGCGGTGCAGGTAAGAACGGCAGCAGCGGCCACCGCATAAAAGGTTCGATGTTTCATGATGGCTCGCGCTAGGTAGGACGCGCAGTCTACTTCAGTCGGTTAAGCGAAGACAGGATGACTGGCGGTTTCGGCATCGATAAAACGGGTTTGCCATGGGCGATCGGCGCTTCTCTCGTTTCTTTCTCGCTTCTTTCTCAATTCCTTCAGCCGGGCCGAATGAAATCCAAGGACGGTGCGCAACGGCGTTGATATGTTTCTGTATGAATATACAGGGACCATCGCTTTGATCTTCGCGCGGCAGCAAAACATCCCGTTCTTTCAGGGACGCTGAATCAATTCTGACGCTGGTAGCGGGGACCGGACTTGAACCGGCAAGCCGTTAGGCGGCGGATTTTAAGTCCGCTATGTTTACCAATTTCATCACCCCGCCAAGCGGACGGGATTCTACCATCGGACGGCCGGCGGGCCAATCCAGACAGCCGCCAGCGTCTAGCCTCCGCCCGCTTGTCCGGGATCGAGGGGCAGGTTTTCATCGGTCGCATAAATCTTCCCGGCACCTTTCGCCGTGTTCCGCTGGGCGGCAGTCGCGAAAAATATTCTCCTGAGCTGCATCCATTCGAACCCGGGCTCGCGTATTCAGGTACATGAAAATCCACTCTCGCTGAGTGGTGGAAGCAACGAGTCGGGGTCAACGAGTCCAGGCATCGATGTCAGGAGGCGAGTATGAAAAACGTTTCGATCGGCGCGTGGCGTGAGCGCACGCGTCTGGGACTTGGGCTGGCGATTCTCGCAGCCGGAGCGGGATTACAACTGCTGCAATGGCTTCATGCCTCCGTGCCAGGATAATGCCCGACGCTTCCTGATGGTTCGATGCATTGCCTTTCATCGATAAACCACGACGTCCTTTCTCTCGTTCACGCTAAATCGACAACGCCAGGCTGCTCGCGCATAATTTGCTGCGCACGGCCAGGGCGAGGCCGTATCAGGGGCATCCAGCCCCGGCGCTAAAACAAGAAAGCACGAGAAAGGACGAAATGGGCACGAATCGGATCGAGGCGTTCAGCGACGGCGTGATCGCCATCATCATCACGATCATGGTGCTGGAACTCAAGGTGCCGCACGGTGCGGATCTGGCGTCACTCAGCGCACTCGGCCCGGTGTTTTGCGCCTACGTGCTGAGCTTCGTGTACGTCGGCATCTACTGGAACAACCACCATCACCTGATGCACGCAGCCCAGCGTGTCAACGGCAGCGTGCTGTGGGCGAACCTCCACGTACTGTTCTGGCTGTCACTGCTCCCGTTCACCACCAACTGGATGGGCGAGAACCACCTGGCGTCATGGCCCACCGCGCTCTACGGCTTTGATCTCTTCATGACAGCGGTCGCGTGGTTCATCCTCACGCGCGCGTTGGTCAGCCTGCACGGCCCCAACTCGATGCTGGAGCGCGCACTCGGCTCGGACCGCAAGGGCAAGCTTTCGGTAGTGCTGTATCTCGTTGCCATCGTCGCATCGTTTTGGCAGCCGTGGGTTGCCGCCGCTTTGTACGCGATCGTTGCGGTCTTGTGGCTCGTCCCCGACCGGCGCATGGAGAAGGTCCTGTTGACGGAAGAGTAACGACCCGCGCCGCGGGGACGGTGCTACGCTCGGACCACAGAGTCCTCCGAGCGAAGCTCATGTCACCTGTCATCCGCATTGGCATCATCTCCGATACCCACAACCTCGTGCGTCCGGAAGCTCTCCATGCGTTGCGCGGCTGCGAGCACATCATTCACGCCGGCGACATCTGCAATCCTGGCGTCCTCGATACCCTCAACGAACTCGCGCCCGTCACGGCGGTCCGCGGCAATAACGACTCAGGCGCACGGATCGACGACCTGCCGGAAGCGCTGACGTTTCATATCGGCGGGACGGCGATTCATCTGGTCCACGACATCGCCGACGTTCCGAAGCAACTCGATGGTATCGACGTGGTCGTCACCGGTCATTCGCACAAGCCTTTGATCGAACGCCGGGGCGCGACGCTGTTCGTTAATCCGGGAAGTGCCGGCCCGCGCAGATTCAAGTTGCCGGTGACGCTCGGCATCATGCTGATCGACAAGGGCGAGTTGCAGGTGGAGATCGTGCAACTGATCGAGTGAATGGCGGGCCAGCGGCTGGCTCCGCTTTGAGCGACCACGCAAATAGCAAAGAGGCCATCCAGCGTTAGCTGGATGGCCTCTTTGTTTAACAATCGAACGATTGGGCAACAACGCCAATCAATCAGCTTGATGACTTATGCGCGTGCGGTCGCTTCCGGGATCCGGTCGTCCATTTCGGCTGCTTGCCGAACACCGCGCAGCACGGCATGCGCTTCCGAGCGCGAACCCACGCACGGCGGCGAACCCTTCAGCGGCTGCCTGGCCGTTTCATGGAGCGCGAGCACAGAAACAATACCGATGACCGATGCTCCCATCAGGTAATACGCCGGCATCATCAGGTTTCCCGTCGATGAAACCAGCCACGCGGTGACCAGCGGTGTCGTCCCGCCGAACAGCGAAACCGATACGTTGAAGCCGATCGCAAGCGCGCCGTAGCGAATCTTGGTGGGGAAGAGCGCGGGCAATGCCGACGGCATCGCGCCGGTGAAACATGAAAGCAACACGCCGAGAATCAGCATGCCGCTGAAAATCGGCAGCACGGTGCCCATGCGGATCAGCGTCAGCGCGGGCATCGACAACAACAGCAACCCGACGCATCCAAACAGCATCACCGGCTTGCGCCCGACCTTGTCCGACAGATGGCCGGCGGCGAGCGTCATCGGCATCATCAGCACCATCACGATCAGGACGATGAAAAGCCCATGCGTTTCGTTGAATTTCAACGTGGCGGACAGGTAACTCGGCAGATAAGACAGCGCCATGTAATCGGTCACGTTGAAGATCAGCACCAGCCCGACGCATTGCAGCATCGGGCGCCACTGCTTGACCAACATATCGCGGAATTGCTCTTTGGGCGTGCTGTGCGCTTCGGTTTCACGCTTGTCGGCTTCGCGCTGGAAGGCAGGGGTTTCTTCGAGCTTCAGCCGGATATACAAGCCGATCAAGCCCATCGGTCCTGCGATCAGGAACGGAATGCGCCATCCCCAGGAGAGCAGCGACTGCTCGGACATCGTCGCGGTCAACACGGCAACACATCCCGCGCCCAACACGTACCCGACGAGCGTACCGAACTCGAGAAAACTGCCCATGAAACCGCGCTTCTTGTCCGTCGCGAATTCCGCGATGAACGTCGCCGCGCCGCCGTACTCGCCGCCGGTAGAAAAGCCCTGGATCAAACGTGCGACGAGCAGCAGGATCGGCGCAAAGATGCCGATGCTTCCATACGTTGGAATCAAGCCGATACAAAACGTGCCGACGGCCATCATGATCATGGTCATTGCCAGCACGCGCTTGCGGCCGATGCGGTCCCCCAGCGGCCCGAACACCATGCCGCCGAGCGGACGCACTAGAAATGCCGCCGCGAACGTCCCGAACGTGGCGATCAATTGCGCGCCCGGATTGGCCGACGGAAAGAACACTTTGCCGAGCGTCACCGCAATGTAGCTGTAGACGCCGAAATCGAACCATTCCATCGCGTTGCCGATCGCCATTGCGCCGACTGCGCGCTTGAGCAGCGATTTATCGACGATGGTGATGTCGTCCAGCGTCAGGTTTTCTTCAGATAGGGGTTGGCGCCAGAGGCCGTCGTTCGGTATTGCCATGAAGAAAAGCTCCAGGTGTGTTGCCGAGCCGCCCATGGGACAGTTCGGCGTGCGCCAGGCGCACATTGCCGGGAAAGTGCAGTTTCGCGACGAGGCGAGTTCGGTGTGTGAACCGAAAGCGGTGGCCCGCACGCTGAACGCATAAAAGATGCGCTGACGGTGCGATGGACAATGCCGAGCCCTCGGGGCGAGGTCGCGAAATGGCACTTCGTGGGTACTACATGGATAACTACTCGGGTACTACGGGAATAGATGGCTGGACGCAGCTAAATTGGGCAACGGAGGCGGGAGAATTTCGCTAAAAGCGCGGCAGTCCGGTTGCGTGCTGTGTCGCGGATTGAGAAGGCTTGAGAACAACGTGTCCACGGGCAAATCCAGACCCGGGGAAGCCTTCACAACCACTCGCCGATATCTTTGAATTGGCGCTTGAATAAATGCTTCATGCGCGTCATTGCTAAGAAATTGACTTTGAATTGCAGTTGGAAAGAAGGAGATGTTAGCACGATGCAAGACGATGCGCAAACCGGGGCGTGGAGGATGGCGCTCTCGCCCGTTCGGAACGGCTTCGCAAAAAGAAAAAGCCGGCCTTGGAAGGCCGGCTTTTCATCGCCGGAAAACAACTCGGCTGATCAGCTCGGAGTCGGCGGCACGTAGCCTTGCGCGGTGTCGGCGCCTTCACCGAAAAAGTACTTCTCGGTCTGCTTCAGCAGGTATTGGCGTGCGCGCGGATCAGCCATGTTCAGGCGATTTTCGTTGATCAGCATGGTTTGCTGCTTGAGCCAGCCTTGCCACGCTTCCTTCGATATCGTTTCATAAATCCGCTTGCCGAGTTCGCCCGGCAGGGGCGGAAAGTCGAGTCCTTCGGCTTCCTTGCCGAGTTTCGCGCATTGAATCGTTCGGGCCATCTGTCATTCTCCTGTAGCGGGGTAGCTGGACGCCTCGCGTCGGGCCGCGCATCAGTGCGCATGCAGCCGGACGAACGCGCCTCGAAATAAGTTAGAGCTGTTTCATCAGCACAAGCGATTTACGTTGCCAGTTGTACAGCCGACGGCGGTCTTCGGGCAAGTCGTCAACGGTTACCTTGACGAACCCGCGTTTGAGAAACCAGTGCTCGGTGCGCGTGGTCAGCACGAAGATATGCGTGAGGCCACGCGCCCGCGCGCGTTGCTCGACGCGTTTCAACAAGCGTTCGCCGTCGCCGGAACCTTGCGCTTCAGGCGAAACCGTCAGGCAGGCCATTTCACCTATACGTTCCTGCGTGTACGGATACAGCGCCACGCAGCCGAACAGCACGCCATCGTGCTCGATCACCGAGAAATGGTCGATATCCCGTTCAATCTGGTGCCGGCCGCGCCGCACGAGCGTGCCGTCCATTTCCAGCGGTTCTATCAGGGTCAGGATCCCGCCGACGTCGTCCGGCGTCGCTTCACGCAGGCTTTCGAGGTTCTCGTACGAGATCATCGTGCCGACGCCATCGTGCAGGAACAATTCGAGCAGGATGCTGCCGTCGAGCGCGTAAGGAATGATGTGCGCCCGCGCCACGCCGCCGCGGCACGCACGAATGGTGTGCTTAAGATAAAACGCGGCGTCGCCCTGCAGTTCGCCGCTTTCATGCAGCCGGTACGCGTCGTCCAGCGACATTTCGCGCACCAGTTCGCCGTTTTCATCGACGAGACCGGGGGTTTCGGTCAGGAAAATGATCTTGTCGGCGCGTAGTGCAATGGCCGCCGCGGACGCTACATCTTCCATCGACAAATTGAATGCTTCACCCGTCGGCGAAAAACCGAGCGGCGAGAGCAGGACGAGTTTGCTGCTGGTAAGCGAATGGCGAATGGAATCGCCGTCGATCTTGCGCACCACGCCGGTGTGCTGGAAATCGACGCCATCCAGAATGCCGACCGGCCGCGCTGTCACAAAATTGCCCGATACCACGCTGATGTGCGCGTGCGCCATGGGCGTGTTCGGCAAGCCCTGGCTAATCGCTGCCTCGATGTCGAGGCGCACTTCGCCGGCCGCTTCCTTCGCGGATTCGAGCGCGCGGGCGTCGGTAATTCGCAAGCCATGCGAAAACTCTGATTCCACACCGTGCAGGTTCAGCTGTTCTTCCACCTGGGGTCGCGAACCGTGCACGAGCACGACGTGGATACCCATGGCATGGAGCAGTCCGACGTCCTGAACGAGCGCGTTCAGGCGTCCTTCCTGCACCAGTTCGCCGCCGAACGCGACCACGAAGGTCTTGTTTCGGAACGCGTGAATATAGGGTGCGACGGAGCGCATCCATTCCACGAACTGGCCGTGTTCATCAGGCGCTTCAGGCTCGGTCGTAACCGGCGGAGGCGCGGCGGGGAGGTCGGTTTGAGAATTCATGCCGGGATTATAATGCCGTGCTATGCCGAATGTTTCCAAACGTCCCGCCGATGCGGACAAGCTTGACCCCCAGGAGCAGTTGAAAAAGCTGCGTGAAGCGCTGCTGCGCGATGCAGCAGCGCGCGAAAGCGATGGCGAAGATGACGCCGGAGGCGGCGCTGAAAGCGCTGCCAATCGCAAGAAGGAGGCCGCTGCGCGGCGGTTCGCGGGGGCGTCGGGGGCGGGTACGGCTCCGGGTTCCGGATCCAGTTCCAGTTCCAGTTCCAGTTCCAGTTCCAGTTCCAGTTCCAGTTCCAGTTCCAGTTCCAGTTCCGCTGCGGGTCCGGCGGCTGGTCAGCACGCATCGAAAAAAATTGTTCAGAAGGGGACCGCGGTTTCTCCTTCTTCTTCCCGCACCGGGCCGAAAGGGTCGCCCAGTCCGTCTTCCCCAGTTTCGACTTCGTCCGCGCGGCCAGGTCCGGCGCGAAAAGACGAGCGCGGCGGTGCGGTGACATTGTCGTCGCTGTCAGCGCTAGCTTCGTTGTCTTTGGCGTCCGGCAAGGTGAGCGTCACCAGTTCCCAGGCTCCCAGCACCGTGTCCGAGCGGCGCGGTGAAAGCACGACGGTACGCGTCGGCACTCAGGAGACCGGATCGACGGTGAAACGGGCCGAAGCGGTGAAGACACCTGTGACACCCATGACACCGACGACGGCGCGGGACGAACGTGTGTCCGCCGGTAGTTCGAAAAATCCGGGCGTTGGGAAAAGTGACGCTAACGTACCGCGCAGTGACCGCGTGTCCCGAGTGGGGTCGGGGCAGCGGAAACCTGAAACGAAGGCGCCAACCGTGGCGACTCCCAGTGGTCCGGCAAAAAAAGCGGCCGAACGGTCGGCTTCAGATATCAATACCCGGCCGCAAAGCGATCAGCGCAAGTCGCGCGTTCACCAGTCCGCTAACGGTCCTGCACAACAAGGCAGCGAAAGCGAGCGTCCTGCGCAGGACGCAAATGTTCGACGTACACAGGACTCCCGCGCACGTGAACGCACCGATATCGTGCAACCGGCGATTGGACGGCACGTAAACGCGACGAACCATCAAAGTGGGCGAAAACCGCACAGCTCGGACGACACTGAGCACGGCAATGCGGAACGGTCATCGATAGCATCTGTTACGGAGCCAGAGGCAACCGGGCAAGATCAAGTTCTGCCAGTGGCATCGGTCGAACTGCCGGTTGAAAAACAGCAGGCGCATCGGGCCGGGCGCATGGCGATAGACGGCACGCCGCAACGCGCGGCCAAGCAACCCGGTCGATCCCACGCAGAAACGCGGGACCGCGCAGAGCCGGCCGTGCACAACGATCGCCAGCAAAAAGACGGACGCCCACCGGAAAATGCGCAACAGCGCAGCCGGCCAGAACGCGAGCCCAAGCGAATTGCCGCGCCTGTCCGACCCGACGCTCGTCCGCAATCCGGCGGCGCTGGACGAACCGAACACACGCAACCCGGTCCGGTACGCCCCGACGCGGGCCCCAAACAGCGCGACACCCCGCGCCCCCGCCGCGTAGTCGAACCGAACCCTATCCCGCCGATCCGGTTCCCCGAAATGCTGCCGGTCTCCGCCCGACGCGACGAAATTGCTGCCGCGATCCAGGCGAACCAGGTGGTGATCGTCAGTGGCGAAACGGGTTCCGGCAAAACGACGCAACTACCCAAGATCTGTCTCGCTCTCGGGCGCGGCCTCGGTGCGGGCGGTACAGGGCTGATCGGCCATACGCAACCGCGTCGGATCGCGGCATCGGCGACGGGACGGCGGATCGCGGAGGAACTCGGTACGCCGTTCGGCGAGGTGGTGGGCTACAAGGTCCGCTTCACCGACAACCTGTCGCCTGGCGCATCGGTGAAACTGATGACCGATGGCATCTTGCTCGCCGAAACGCAGACCGATCCGCTGCTCGCCGCCTACGACACGATCATCATCGACGAAGCGCACGAGCGCAGCCTGAACATCGACTTCCTGCTGGGTTATTTGCGCGAAATCCTGCCGCGGCGGCCGGATTTGAAGGTGATCGTGACATCGGCGACTATCGATGCCGACCGTTTCGCGCGCCATTTCGGCAGCGATGAAAAGCCCGCGCCCGTCATCGAAGTAAGCGGGCGGCTGTATCCCGTTGAGGTGCGGTATCGGCCGGTGGAGGAAGAGAGCGCGGCAGTGAAGTCGGCACAAGGTCCGGCGCCGGGCCAGCAGCAAAAAGATCGGCTGGAACGTCCAAAGACTCAAAGGGAAAACGATCGCGACCTGATGGAAGCGATTGTCGACGCCGTCGATGAACTGTGCCGCGAAGGCCCCGGCGACGTCCTCGTGTTCCTCCCGGGTGAGCGCGAAATCCGCGACGCAGCCGAGGCGCTGCGCAAGCACCATCCGCCGCATACCGAAATCCTGCCGTTGTTCGCGCGTCTTTCCGCGGCCGAGCAGGAGCGTGTGTTCAAGACGTCGAACGCGCGGCGGATCGTACTGGCCACGAACGTCGCGGAAACGTCGCTGACGGTGCCGGGGATTCGCTATGTTGTCGATACCGGCTTGGCTCGCGTCAAACGTTATTCGTATCGCAACAAGGTTGAGCAGTTGCAGATCGAGCCGATTTCGCAAAGCTCGGCGAATCAGCGCGCGGGGCGTTGCGGTCGCGTGGCCGACGGCGTGTGCATTCGTCTCTACGAAGAAGACGACTACAACCTGCGAACGCGTTTCACCGATCCGGAAATTCTGCGGTCGTCGCTGGCTTCTGTGATCTTGCGGATGAAGTCGCTGCACCTGACGGCTATCGAGACGTTTCCGTTCCTTGAACCACCGCCGGGTCGCGCCATCGCCGACGGTTATCAGTTGCTGAACGAACTCGGCGCCGTCGATGACGACAACGCCCTCACGCCACTCGGTCGCGAGCTGGCGCGCCTGCCGCTCGATCCGCGCGTCGGCCGAATGATTCTTGCCGCGCGCGATCATCAGTCGTTGCGCGAAGTGTTGATCATCGCGAGCGCGTTGTCGGTTCAGGACCCGCGCGACCGGCCGATCGAGGCGCAGGAGCAGGCCGACCAGGCGCACAAGAAATTCGCCGATGAGCGCTCCGAGTTCCTTCAATGGACGCGGATGTGGGCGTGGTTTGAGGACGCGATCGCGCACAAGAAGTCGAACAAGCAGCTCACCGATGCTTGCCGTGCAAATTTCCTGAACCACGTGCGTTTGCGTGAATGGCGCGATGTGCATTCGCAATTGCTGACGGTCGTGCGTGAACATGGCTGGCGGCTGAACGAATCCGAAGCCACGTTCGAGCAGATTCATCTCGCGTTGCTGACGGGCTTGCTCGGCAACGTGGGTCTCAAGGCCGACGACGAACCGTATTACCTCGGCGCGCGCGGCATCAAGTTTTATCTGTGGCCGGGTTCGGCGTTGTTGAAGAAGGCCGGGCGCTGGGTGATGGCGGGCGAACTTGTGGAAACGAGCCGGCTGTATGCGCGATGTATCGCAAAGATCGAACCGGAGTGGCTTGAGCAGGTTGGTCCACATTTGCTGCGTAAATCGATTTCCGAACCACATTGGGAAAAGAAAGCAGCCCAGGTCGCGGCGTTTGAACGTGCGACGCTGCATGGCCTGACGGTCTACGCGCGACGTCGTGTGAGTTTCGGCAAACAGGACCCGGTGCGTGCACGCGAGCTGTTTATTCGTGGCGCGCTGGTCGATGGCGAATTCGAAACCAAGCTGCCGTTTTTTGCGCATAACCGCAAGCTGCTGGCGGATATTGAGCAACTGGAACACAAGTCGCGTCGCCAGGATGTGCTCGTCGACGATGAACTGATTTTCGGTTTCTACGATTCGCTTGTGCCGAAGGGCATCTACTCCGGCGCGGCGTTCGAGCGCTGGTATCGCGATGAAGAGAAGAAGGGCGAATCGTCGGCGAGGTTGCTGTTCCTTTCCCGCGACGACCTGATGCGTCACGAAGCCGCCGGCGTCACGACCGATCTGTTTCCGAAACGGATGACGATGGCCGGCATCGAAATGACGCTGACTTATCACTTCGAGCCCGGTTCTCCACGCGATGGGGTGACGTTGACGGTGCCTCTATTCGGCCTGAATCAAGTCGATGCACGCCGATCCGAATGGCTCGTTCGCGGCATGTTGAAGGAAAAAATTCAGTTGTTGCTGAAATCGCTGCCTCAGAAACTACGGCGGCATCTTGTGCCGTTGCCCGAGTTCTCGGCTGGCGTGGTCGAGCGGCACAGCGGCAAGACGTTCGGCGCGGGTGGTTTGCTCGAAGCGTTGATTGCGGATATCCGCGAGCAAACGCAAATCGCGATGAAACCATCGGACTTCAAGCTCGAAACGTTGCCGGCGCATTTGTTCATGAACTTCAAGGTCATCGACGAACACGGCCGGCAGCTCGCGATGGGCCGCAATTTGGCGCAGTTGCGGGCTGAACTCGGGGGCCAGGCACAGCAGCATTTTCAAAAGCTGGCAGCAGGCGCGACTTTGGATGGCAGCAACGACGCGGCAGCACCGGTTACGCGGAGCGCTTCGGCGTCCGATTCTTCCGGTTCCAGTTCCAGCACCGCGCTGTACGAAAATCTGACCACATGGGACTTCGGCAAGTTGCCCGAGCTGCTGGAAATTCGGCGACGCGGTCAGACGCTGTTCGGCTATCCGGCACTTGTTGATCGCGTCACGCATTGCGACGTCGAGGTCTTCGATTCTCCGGAAGAAGCTGCACGGATCCACCGGGCGGGTTTGCGTCGATTATTTGCGTTGCAGTTACGCGAGCCGATTCGTTATCTCGAACGTAATCTCGGCGGGTTGCGCGAGATGTCGTTGCAATACATGGCGCTCGGTACGCAGGAGGAGCTGCGCGATCAGATCATTGAAACGGCATTGGATCGCGCGTGCCTGCAAGATCCGCTTCCCGATAACGACGTGGATTTCCACGTGCGGCGTGACCAGGGTAAGAGCAGGCTCACACTTCTCGCGCAGGAAATTGCGCGTCTGGCGGGGCTGATCCTGGTGGAATACGCGGCGGTAGCGAAAAAATTGGCGCAGGCGAAGTCGTTTGGCGCACCGTACACGGACATGATCGCGCAGTTGAATGCGTTGATCGGCAAGCGTTTTGTCATCGATACACCGTACACGCAGTTATCGCACTTTCCGCGTTATCTGAATGCGATGGCGTTACGCATAGAAAAGCTGAAAGCCGATGCGAGCAGAGACGCGCGCTTGTCGGCGGAGATTGCGCCGCTGCTGCAAAATTATCAGCGGGCGATTGCGCAACGGGGCGGAGTGGCCGACGCGCGATTGAGCGAGTACCGATGGCTGCTGGAGGAATTGCGCGTCTCGCTCTTTGCGCAAGAACTTCGTACGCCGATGCCGATATCGGTCAAGCGGTTGTACAAGGTGTGGGAATCGATGCAGCGGTAGGGCAAAAGGAAAGCGCGAGACTTGGCTGATACCAAGCTCGCGCTTTTCGTCTTCTACAAGGTTACTTTGCCGTGTCGCTCGAAGGCTGGACTTCGAGACTCAAAGGTTGGCCCGACAGGACGACGGGTTCGGCGTTGACCTCGCCGCTTGCCTGCGTGCTGACCGGTGTCACCAGATATTTCTGCCATTTGCCGCCGACGAGCGTTTCCACGCTGTCGCCGCATTTACGATAGAAATTGCGCGCTTCGTCAACCGACGTGAACACGGCCTTCAACTGACACACCATTTGCGGAGTGCCGGCGTCGTTCGTCACGTTCAATACGTAGTCCCATTCGCGGACGCCGAAGAAACCTTCCTGAAACTGCGGGCGGCCGAGAAGAGCGGCGATCTGGTTCTTGTTCATGCCGGGTTTGAGCTTGCGCAGAGCTTCAGTCAACGGATAGCTGCCGCCGGGATTTGACGCCGATTCGATCGCCGGAAAGACCAACTGGTCTTGGCTGCCGTCGCTGGAGAGACGGCTACCTGTGCCGCAGCCCGACAACAGAACGGCAACGGCGAGCGTTGCGGCGAGGGGCAATGCGCGCGATGCTTTGCGGAGTGTGAAGTTCATCTCTTGATCTGATTCCGTTGTTTTCATTGATTCGGTGCCGCCAGGCTCATACAGCTCGCCCGCGACACCACCTCTGGATGACGCGCTGGCTTACCAGTGCATGCCGGCGCCGACCGACACGCCAAATTGACCGCGCGTGCTTGTCGTGCCGCTGACCTTGTAGGCCCAGATGCCGTTTTCGGACAGCTGCGACACGCCGATTGCGACCGCCGATTGACCGCCGTAAGTACCGCCGCCCAAGGCGACCATGCCCCGGCCTGGCAATACCGCTTGCGGCAAGCCTGCAACAGCGAGCGCCGACGCCGTGCCGGCGTAGGCATCGCGTCGCGTGCCTTCTGTTTTCGAGTCGGTGTAGTCGTTGGCTTGCTTCAACGTGCTGCCGGCGCTTTGGTTCAGCTGGTTCACGTTGACCGCGTCGGTGCCTTGCGTGCCTGCCGCAACGTTCGTGATCTGACGTTCGCCACCTGCTGTACCGACCGAGACTGTGTTCGCGCGATCTGCGACCGAGTTCTGACCGAGCGCGACGGCGTTGTCGGCGGTAGCTTGAGCGCCGTTGCCCATGGCAGCGGATCCGGCGCCGCTCGCCAGTGCATTCTGGCCGAGCGCTGTCGTGTTGGCAGCGGTAGCTTGAGCGCCGTTGCCCACGGCAACCGAACCGGTACCGCTCGCCAAAGCGTTCTGGCCGAGTGCGGTCGCGTTGTCAGCAGTCGCTTGAGCGCCGTTGCCCATCGCAACCGAACCAGCGCCCGTTGCCGATGCTTTGGCGCCTACCGCCACGGAGAGTGCGCCGGACGCGGTTGCTGCGTCTACGTCGCGGGCGCCGTCGGCGCTGAACAAGGGGTCGTTGGCGTCGATAACAGCGTTATGCACGGCATCGGTCACGGCGGTATTCACCGCGTTGGTGACTGCATCGCCGACAGACGCGTTGACCTGATTGATAGCGTCGTTCAACTGGCCGACGTTCACAGCATCGGTCGGGTCTACGCCGGCAGCGACGTTGTGAATGGCTGTGCCGCTGTCGCCTTCGAGTGTCACGTTGCCATGATCGACCGAGCCGTCGGCGTTACGGTCATATTTGACGTTGCCTTCAGTGCTTGCTGCAACGGCAGCCTGCGCTTGATCGCTCACGGCTTGCAACTGGGAGACGTTGACAGCGTCGTCGCTAGCCGCGCCGGCAGCTACGCCGCCGATCGTGCGACCGCCAACATTGACCTGACCCGTCGATGATTGCGGCGCGGACAAACCGAACGCGTTATAGCCGGACTGCGGTCCTTGCGTGGTGGCTGAACCGGCTCCAAGCGCGACGCCATTATCATTGTTCGACATAGCGTTGTTGCCGATCGCGATGGAATTCGCGTACGCCGCATTGGCAGAGGTGCCGATCGCGATTGCGCTTTCGCCCGCGGCGTTAGCCTTATAACCGGCCGCAAACGAGCTTGCGCCTTGTGCCTGAGACGACGTGCCGATGGCGGTTGCGTCGGCCGCGGATGCCTGAGCGGATCTGCCAACGGCAACTGACTCCGATCCTGCTGCCACTGCGTTGCCGCCAACGGCGACTGCATTCTCAACCGCCGCCGAGTTTCCGCCTACAGCCACAGCGTTATCCTGCGCGGCATTGGCGTACGATCCGACCGCAACGCTATCAAGTCCACCGGCGCTAGCTTGGGTACCCAAGGCGCTGGATTGCACGCCCGACGCTGCCGCGTTCATACCGAGGGCGGTAGAGCTGATGCCGCTTGCGGTAGAAGCAGGTCCGACGGCGACCGCATTGGCTGCCTGTGCAATTGCGTCGCGACCGACGGCGATTGATTGTGCCGCCGTTGCCACTGCGTTGCTGCCAACGGCGACGGCATTCTCAACCGCCGCCGAATTTCCGCCGACAGCCACAGCATTATCTTGCGAGGCGTTGGCGAACGATCCGACTGCAACGCTATCAAGTCCACCGGCGTTAGCCTGGGTGCCCAAGGCGCTGGATTGCACGCCGGACGCGGTGGAGTTCAGGCCCAGCGCGGCGGAGCTTACGCCACTTGCGGAGGAGCTTGACCCGAGCGCGATGGAATTGTCCGATGCCGCCGCCGCATAGTTGCCGACAGCGACGCTGGCCCCTCCTTGTGCATGAGACGACGAGCCGACCGCGGTCGCACCGTCACCGGTCGCGCGGGCGAACGCTCCCATGGCCGTTGTACCTCCGCCTGTCGCCGCGCTCGCATGTCCGAATGCGATTGAAGCCGCGCCCGACGCTGTAGACGAATCTCCGACGGCGGTGGAATAGGCCTCAGATGCCGTTGAATTGTTGCCGATCGCTGTCGACTGTTGCACGTTGGCCTGTGCATTCGAGCCGACCGCCGTTGCATGCGCGGCCGCAAACGAGTCCGATCCGACGGCGACTGAGTTGCTGCTATTGCCGGTGGCGTTGAATCCGACAGCAACCGAGTGATCCCCCGCCCTTGCAAGGGATCCTGCTGCGGTGGCGGCGGTCCCCATCGTCGATGCTGTCGCGCCCGCCGCAACGGAGTCGGCGCTAGAGGTGCCCCCCGCAGCGACCCACTGGTCGGCTTCTTGCGCATGAACTCCCGACCCGGCCACCAGACCGCCAATCAGTGCAGCGTGCACCATAACCAGCTTGCCTGCCGACGATGACCGCTTGGTCTTCGATTTCGACGTTTCGGAAGCCGCGACCCATATGCCGGAAGACTCATTCCAAACTGCTTTGAAAATTCTATTCATGAAAGAAGGATGTCTAACAATTTGACAAATACATGTCGGGTTGATCGATGGAACGCATCACGCCCGTGCTTGCCTGAAGTGACAGGAACGCAGTGGGGCGCAGTGGCTCCTTGGAACGAGGAACTCCCGCCTCGTAAATTCTGGCCCGCTCGGGCGTCGGACAGCCTTCCTGCATTGATACGCTTCGGACTCAGAAGCTCGGGATGATCGCGGTTATTGAGTTTGCGAAACACGCGATCTTTCCTAAAAACGATCAAAGATCGAGATTTATTATTCGGATTGCAAACTAATTGAAAATTGGATGGAATTTTGTCGTGTCATTGGCGCGAGGTGATTTGGCCGGGAGCGTCGTCGCGGCGTGTTCGGGCGTGTTCTCAACCCGTTGGTCGACCGCTTCCATTTCACTGCTGATCGGAACGTCCCCGCTTGCGATACCGGTGCTTCAGGAAGGCGGCCGTCGCATTTGCGCCGCAGATGCCAAAAAACGCGCAAAACCCCTTCTGGATCAATCTTCGGGCGGTACAAACGTTCTACAATGGCCGCTGTTTTCCGACTTGAGCTTTCATGCGTAACTCTTTCTCTATTCGTCTCGTTCGCGCGTCCGCCGCCGGCGCTGCAATGATCGTCGTCGCCTTGTCCTTGTCCGCGCCTGCGCGCGCCAACAACGTCATCGTGCTGAATTCCGGCGAGGCTACGCTTAGCCTCATTGACCAGACCACTCATCAGGTCGTGTCCACCATCCCGACGGGCAAGGAACCGCATCACCTGATGGCGACGCCTGACAACGCGTCGCTGATCGTGGCGAACTCGGTGTCGAACAACCTGATGTTCGTCGACCCGAAGACGGGCAAGCCGCAGCGCTGGGTGGAGAACATCGAGGATCCGTATCAGATGGGTTTCTCGCCGGACAAGAAATGGTTTGTCTCAACCGGCTTGCGGCTCGACCGCGTGGATATTTACCGCTACGACGGCACGAATATTTCCATCGTGAAGCGCTTGCCGCTGGCGGTCATGCCCAGCCATATCGCGTTCACGAATGACAGCAAGACGGCATTTATTTCGCTGCAGGTTTCAGGTGAGGTCGCGGCGATCGACCTGGCGACCCAGACGATCAAGTGGAAAATGAAGGTCGGAAAGGTGCCTGCCGGCCTCTGGATGACACCCGGCGACAAATATTTGCTGGTCGGCATGACCGGCGCCGATTACGTGGCTGTTGTTGACTGGCAGATGCAGAAGATCGTCAAGACCATCAAGACGGGCAACGGCGCGCACAATTTCCGCTCGCTTGCGGACGGCAAGCATGTGGTTGTGTCGAACCGTGTGGCGAGCACGATCAGCATCATTGATGAAGATGCGCTGACCAACGTGGGCGATATCACCGGTCTGCTGCCGGGACCCGACGACATGGAACTTTCCGCCGACAAACGCTATCTTTGGGTAACGTTCCGGTTCGCGAAGCATATCGGTATCATTGATATGACCAATCGAAAACTCATTCAAACGATCGCTGTGGGCCGGTCGCCGCACGGCATTTACTTTTTCGATCGCGCGCCGGTTACCGGGCCGAATGGCGGGTAGTTACGCGTCAATAGGCACGCGTGAAGGGCCGGGGAGAGGAGAATCTTTCCCTGCGCATGAATTACGGAATGACCAGTAAGTGGCACCCAGTAACGGAGCACCATGTTTCATTCGATCTTCTCTCTTTTCGACAGCCTTGTCTCGACCCTGCAGACGTGGCTTTACATCGACCTGGTGCAGCCGTTCATGTTTAAAGTCGGCTTGATGGGTTACGACGAGGACACCTATGACGCGCTGTACTGGGTAATCGTAGGCGTGCTGGAAGTGCTTGCCATGTATGCGATCCTGCGGCCGCTGGAAGCGTTGCGGCCCGCTGAGAAGTGGCCGGATCGCAAAGGCGTCCGCGTGGATGCGCTCTATACATGGATCGTCAAGCTCGGGATCCTGAACCTGTTCTTTTTCTTCACCTTCCAGCCGTTCTTCGACGGCTTTCAAAGCTGGCTGCGGCTGCACAATATCGCCGACATCGATCTCGACAATCTTTGGCCGGGCGTGACTTCGCAGCCGCTCGTCGCGTTCGTGATCTATCTGATCGTGCTCGATTTCGCAGGCTATTGGTATCACCGGATGGAACACCGGATCGGCATTTGGTGGGAGTTGCACGCTGTTCATCACAGCCAGCAGAAAATGTCGCTTTGGACGGACGATCGCAATCATTTGCTCGACGACATTCTGCAAGCCGGGTTCTTCGCGACCGTGGCGCTTGTGATCGGGGTGCAGCCGTCACAATTCGTCGTGCTTGTCGCAATCACCAACCTGATGCAAAGCGTCCAGCACGCCAATATCCGGGTGCATTTCGGCTGGCTTGGCGAGCGCCTGCTCGTGAGCCCGACGTTCCATCGGCGGCACCACGCGATCGGCTATGGTCACGAAGGCACCACGTACGGATGTAATTTCGGCGTGCTGCTGCCGTGGTGGGACATGCTTTTCAGGAGCGTGTCGTGGAATCGCGAACTCGAGCCGACCGGCATTCGCGATCAACTGGCCGTTGCAGATAAGCCGGGCCGCAATTACGGCGATGGTTTCATCGAGCAGCACTGGCTCGCATTCAAACGCATTGCGGAGCGCATCGTGTCGCATAGGGCCACTCGCGCGCCCGGTTCAGATTCGGATGCCGCGGCGGTCTAAGCCCACTGGCGTTCTCGTTCGATCTGAACTGTCGTGCCTGAACCCCTTGTCGCCGGCCTCGAGCCGGCGGAGTCGTTTTTGCTTCCAGCGTTAGCCATCCGGACGAGCAGCGCACGCAGTGCTCTGTGGTTTATCCTGTCTTCTTTACTCTTCGGACCACTTTTGCATGAATGACTTGTTGCGTTCGTTCGTGCGCGCGCTAGCGAACGCTTTTCATCCGAGAATGTTGTGGCTGACATTCATGCCGTTCGCCGTGGCGACCGTTGCATGGGGCGCTGTCCTGTGGTTTTTCTGGCAAACGCTGACGGGCGCTGCGCGTGACTGGCTCGACGGCTGGGCGTTCACGTCCGCCATGTACCGGCTCTTCGATTCCATCGGTTTCTCGTCGCTACACGCGGTGATCGCACCGTTTTTCATTGTGATCATGGCGATTCCGTTGATCGTGGTGACCATTTTGTTGCTTATCGCGACGCTTTCGATGCCTTCGGTGATCAAGCTGCTGACACGGCGGCAGTACGCATCGCTCGAAATGCGGCGTGGCGGTTCCTGGTACGGCAGTCTCGGACATTCAGTCATCACGACGGTCGTTTGTTTGGTGCTGTTGGTCGTGACGTTGCCGCTGTGGCTGATCCCGCCGTTTTTCGCGATCATTCCGCCCGTGTTATGGGGCTGGCTGACTTATCGCGTGATGACGTATGACGCGCTCGCGTTGCACGCGAGCGCTCAGGAGCGGCGGGCTATCGTACGGCGTGCGCGCTGGCCGTTGTTCGGCATCGGCGTGATCAGTGGCCTTTTGGGGTCTCTGCCGACCATGCTGTGGGCGTGGTCGGTCTGGCTACTGCCGTTATTTCCGGTCGTCGCTGCGGCGACCATCTGGATCTATGCGTTTATTCTTGTTTTTTCGGCACTCTGGTTTGCGCACTATTGTCTGCACGCGCTAGAGCGCCTTCGGACGGAAACCAACGCTGCGCCGCCTCCGTTGAGCGGCCCCGAAGCGTCGGCCGAGTTGCGAATTTCCGGCTAATTTTCAAGATCAGGGAGCATTCATGGGCTTTGGCGTGATTATCATTGGCGACGAGATATTGTCCGGTCGAAGGACCGACAAGCATCTGCCAAAACTTATCGAATTATTGTCGGCGAGGGGATTGTCGCTGGATTGGGCGGATTATATTGGCGATGACCGGGACCGCATCACGGCCACGCTGAAGCGGGCGTTTGCATCGGGCGATATTGTGTTTTCGACTGGGGGAATCGGCGCCACGCCTGATGACCACACGCGCCAGTGCGCAGCCGCGGCGGTTGGCGTGCCGCTCGAGCTACATCCGGAAGCGGCTGAACTGATTCGCGCGCGAATCAGGGAAACGGCCGGCGACAAGCCGGTCGATCTCGACCTCCCGGAAAACCTGCATCGCCTGAACATGGGGACGTTCCCGAAAGGCGCGACCATCATTCCGAACAGCTACAACCGGATTCCCGGCTTTTCGCTCGGGAATGTCCATTTCGTGCCCGGTTTTCCGGTCATGGCATGGCCCATGATCGAATGGGTGCTGGATACCAAATACGCCGGCCTTCATCACGCTACGCCTTACGTCGAGCGGTCAGTGCTGGTCTTTGGGTTGCCAGAGTCCCGGATCACGCCGCTAATGGAAGCAATCGAGCGTGACTTCGCCGGCGTGCGCGTATTCAGCTTGCCAAGCGTTGGCGACTCGGCGCGCGGAAAGGTGTTTGAGCGTGCGCACATCGACTTGGGCGTGAAGGGCGAGCCCGAGGCGGCGAACGCTGCGTTTGCCAGATTGCGCGAAGGTGTGAGCGCGCTCGGCGGCGAGATAGTGGAAATCGAGCCGGGCGCGGCGGTTTAAAACAAGGTGCTGGTGATTTCTCTTCAGGCGCCAATCCACGGCAGGCCACGAAAGCACCATCCCGACACAGTTTTGCGGTGGCCTTGTGAGTCTTTATCGCCCTCGAAACCTTCAAGCAGGTCGAAGGCCTTGGTAAAGCCTTCCTTTTGAGCGACGACCGCCGCTAGTTTCGAGCGAGCGGCGCTGCGGCAAAGAAACAGGATTGGAGTATCGGGCGTGGCAATCTCACGTAGCTGCTGGAGAAACGCGGTGTTTGGCACGGAGCCCGGATATTGAATCCACTCGACATGCGAGTATTGCGCGGTGTCAATGGCAGGACGGCCGATCCAGTCGAGCTCGGCGCGCGTGCGAACGTCAACCAGACGCACGGATGGATCGAGCTGCAAAAGCTCGAAGGCTTCGGCGGGAAGAACGGCGCCAGCATAGGGCAACTGGTCCTGTTCAGCGCGACCGGTGGCCTTTGCGTACAGCTGTTCAAGCGTGCTCATGGGCGAGGTCTCCAATCGGACATTTTAATCAGGCATTCTAGCGCGCTGATGACGTGTGTCACCGTGGGAGACCGCTGGGTTCGCGACGCATCAGGATGGTGCGAGGCGTTCAAATCGCCCCGAATCAGTGCTAACGTTACGGGCTGCATCTGCTTATGCACCGAATATGTGCATTGTGATGCTGCCTGGATCAAGTAAGCCCCTTGAAGGGTGATGGTACTTCCCCGAAAAAGCGCGCAGCTTCAATCGCTTAGCGCAACAATGGTGCACTTGGCATGGAAGCTGCTTTTGACTCTGCCGATGGTTTCGAATCGGTTAGGCGGCGAATGAATGTTCGTCGATTTTGTTAATCAGGAGATAGGTAATGAGCAAATCCGTGGCCGACGTCATGCAACTCGTCAAGGACGAGGACGTTAAGTTTGTCGATTTCCGTTTCACCGACACGCGCGGTAAAGAGCAACACGTTTCGGTGCCGGTCTCGGCATTCGACGAAGACAAATTTGAAAGCGGCCACGCTTTCGACGGTTCGTCTATCGCCGGATGGAAGGGCATCGAAGCATCGGACATGCTGCTGATCCCGGACGCTGACACCGCGTTCATCGACCCGTTCTATGAAGAGTCGACGCTCGTGATGTCGTGCGATGTCGTGGAACCGTCGGATGGCAAGGGCTACGAGCGCGATCCGCGTTCGCTGGCAAAGCGCGCCGAAGCCTACCTGAAGAGCTCGGGTCTGGGTGACGCCGCTTTCTTCGGCCCGGAGCCGGAATTCTTCATTTTCGACTCGGTGCGGTGGAGCGCGGATCAGTCGGGCTGCTTCGTCAAAGTTGGTTCGGAAGAAGCGCCGTGGTCGTCGTCGATGGAATTCGAAGGCGGCAATACAGGTCACCGTCCGGGCACGAAGGGTGGCTACTTCCCGGTCTCTCCGGTCGACACGTTCCAGGACATCCGTTCGGAAATGTGCCTGTTGCTCGAGCAGATCGGCATTCCGGTCGAAGTTCACCACCACGAAGTGGCGGGCCAGGGCCAGAACGAGATCGGCACCAAGTTCTCGACGCTGGTTCAGCGCGCTGACTGGACGCAGCAACTGAAATACATCGTCCAGAACGTGGCGCACACGTATGGCAAGACGGCGACGTTTATGCCGAAGCCTATCGTTGGCGACAACGGTTCGGGCATGCACGTGCACCAGTCGATCTGGAAGGACGGCAAGAACCTGTTCGCCGGTGACGGTTATGCAGGCCTGTCGGAATTCGCGCTGTTCTACATCGGCGGCATCATCAAGCATGCTCGTGCGCTGAACGCGATCACGAACCCGTCGACGAACTCGTACAAGCGCCTCGTGCCGCACTTCGAAGCACCGGTTAAGCTCGCTTACTCGGCGAAGAATCGCTCGGCTTCGATCCGCATTCCGCACGTGTCGAACCCGAAGGGCCGCCGCATCGAAACGCGTTTCCCGGATCCGATGGCGAACCCGTACCTGTGCTTCTCGGCGCTGATGATGGCCGGTCTGGATGGCGTGCAGAACAAGATCCATCCGGGCGAAGCAGCGGACAAGAACCTTTACGATCTGCCGCCGGAAGAAGATGCAAAGATCCCGACCGTGTGTTCGGGGCTTGATCAGGCGCTCGACGCGCTCGACGCTGACCGCGAGTTCCTGACGGTCGGTGGCGTTTTCACGGATTCGATGCTCGACGCGTATATCGAACTGAAGACGGCCGAATTGCAGCGCTATCGCCAGGCTGTACATCCGATCGAGTTCGAAATGTACTACTCGCTGTAAGCGCATTACATGGCGTGCGCGCTTCTCTGGTTGCCGTATCCTGGAGAAGCGCGTCGCGTGATGCGAAGCAGAAGGGTCGAATGAACGAAAAAGGGACGGCGTGCCGTCCCTTTTTTAATCGCCGGCACTTCTCCTGATAAGTTTCAAGACGGGGTCTCACTGCACGATGGTTCTCAAGAATCTCATCAAGGCGAGAAAGAGTCCTCCCGACAATTCGTTGTCCGACGATGCCGCGCTCGTCGCTACTCATCTGTTGCCGGGCATGGAAGCGCTGCCCACGGTCGTGCTTGTGCTCGACAAGTTGAGCCTGAAGATCGCTTTCGCGAATCCGTCGGCTGAAGCCATGCTTGAGCGCTCGCGCAAGCAACTGGCTCAAACTTCTTGGCCCGAACTGTTCGCCAATGCGGACGAACTGGTGACGACCATTACGTCGATTGCCGATCACCGTTTCAACGCAACGCATCTCGACGCCGTGCTGGAGCGTCCCGGCCGCGAGCCGCTGCACGTTCACGCGATTGTCGCGTATCTGGAAGTCGCACCGAATTATGTGCTGCTCGAGCTATTCGAGAACGAGCGGCATTTGAAGACCGACCGCGAAGAGCGCATTCACGATCTGACCGCGGTCAACAAGCAACTGATTCGCAATCTCGCGCATGAAATCAAGAATCCGCTCGGCGGCATTCGAGGCGCAGCGCAACTGCTCGAGTTCGAACTGGGTGCGCGTGAACGCGACGAATTGCGCGAATACACGCAGGTGATCATCAAGGAATCGGATCGGCTGCAAACACTGGTTGACCGCTTGCTTGAGCCGCATCGGCATCCGCATATTGTTGGCGACGTGAATATCCACGAAGTCTGCGAACGCGTGCGCGCTGTGATTCTTGCAGAGTTTCCGCGTGGCCTTACGCTTGATCGCGATTACGACGTAAGCGTGCCCGACTTGCGCGGCGACAAGGAGCAGCTTATCCAGGCTTTGCTCAACATCGTGCGCAACGCGGCGGAAGCGCTGCGTGAACGTATTTCACAAGGTGACGCAAGGATCGAGTTGCGTACGCGTATTGCGCGCAAAGTGACGATCGGCAAGCGCCTGCACAAACTGGCACTGGACTTGCATATCACTGACAACGGTCCCGGCATCCCGGAAGACATACGGGACCGGATCTTCTATCCGCTTGTGTCCGGGCGGGAAGATGGGAGCGGCCTGGGCCTTACGCTCGCGCAAACTTTCGTGCAACAGCATGACGGATTGATCGAGGTGGAAAGCAAACCAGGCTGCACTGAGTTCACCATCTTGTTGCCGTTCGAAGGCTGACCTGACGCCGATGAAGGATCGACGCACGAAAGCATGGAGTTAAGGATGGATCACGAGGGTTCATCGACATCTATAAAAGCGCTAGTGCGCCTGACCGTTTCGACGGGCTTATACCGAACCACAAAGACATCTCGCCGAACTATATGAAGCCGATCTGGATAGTAGACGACGACCAATCCATCCGCTGGGTGCTTGAAAAAGCGCTCGCAAGAGAGAACTTCGCCACGCGCAGTTTTTCCGGCGTCCGGGATGCGCTGACCGCGCTCGAACAGGAAAGTCCGCAAGTGCTTGTTTCCGACATTCGCATGCCGGGCGGTTCGGGACTCGACTTGCTTCAAACAGTGCGTGACAAGCTGCCGGGTTTGCCAGTCATCATCATGACGGCGTTCTCCGATCTCGACAGCGCCGTGGCTGCATTCCAGGGCGGCGCGTTCGAGTACCTGGCGAAGCCGTTTGATGTCGACAAGGCCGTTGAACTGATCCGCCGCGCGGTTGACGAAAGCATGCGCGGCGAAGCGGCCTACGACAACAGCGTCACTGAAACGCCCGAGATGCTCGGCCAGGCGCCGGCGATGCAGGACATGTTTCGCGCGATCGGCCGTCTGTCACATTCCGCCGCCACCGTGCTCATCACGGGCGAATCAGGCACCGGAAAGGAGCTTGTCGCGCGAGCGCTGCACCGACATAGCCCGCGCGCGAACGGGCCGTTCATTGCGTTGAACACCGCCGCAATCCCAAAGGATCTGCTTGAGTCCGAGCTGTTCGGCCACGAGCGCGGTGCATTTACGGGTGCGCAGGCGATGCGCCAGGGACGGTTCGAGCAAGCTGAAAACGGAACCCTGTTCCTCGATGAAATCGGCGATATGCCGTTCGATCTGCAGACGCGTCTGTTGCGTGTGTTATCCGATGGGCAGTTTTATCGCGTGGGCGGACACAACCCGTTGAAGGCGAACGTCCGCGTGATCGCGGCGACTCATCAGAATCTTGAATCACGTGTGCGGCAAGGGTTGTTTCGCGAGGACTTGTATCATCGGCTGAACGTGATTCGCTTGCGCTTGCCCGCGTTGCGCGAGCGTAGCGAAGACATTCCGTTGCTCACGCGGCATTTCCTGCAAAAAAGCGCACGCGATCTGGGTGTCGAGCCGAAGCGCGTGTCGGAAGATGCGCTTGGATTTTTGGCATCGCTGCCGTTTCCTGGCAATGTTCGGCAACTCGAAAACCTGTGTAACTGGCTAACCGTGATGGCGCCGGCGCAGACGATCGAGCAAAAGGATTTGCCGCCGGACCTCACGCCGACTCAGGAATACGCCGGTGAGAGCATTGCGTTGACAGCCTCGGCGGCGGAAATGGGGAGTGGATCGAATGCGGCCCTGTCTGGTGGCGTCGGCACTTTGCCGGCTTCGCTTGGTACGGCGCCTGCCGGCGTTCCCGCGAGTGTGTGGGAAAACGGCTTGAGGACTGAGGTCGCGCGATTACTGCGCGAGAATACCGCCGATGTCATGGACGAACTCGCGCGCCGCTTTGAGGCCGCAGTGATTCGCGAGGCGCTCGACTTCACGCGCGGCCGGAAAGTGGAAGCGGCCGAACGGCTGGGGATCGGCCGCAATACGATCACACGCAAGATTCAGGAGCTGCACCTCGACGCTTGAGGTGGATAGTGGAGGGCGTCTCTGGCGACGCCCTCGTCGTAGTCCTTCTTGACAGCGGCCTCGAGCACTCGCGCATCGAGCTGAAAGCTCCAGGATCCAGGCGAAACATGACGCAGTCGCCAGCGCGGTTGGCACAACTTTCGCCTTAACGCTCCGCTCCTGGACCACTCCCCACTCAGCTAATCGTCGCGATCACCGGCGCGTGGTCCGACGGCTGTTCCCACTTTCTCGGCACTTTGTCCACTTCGCACGCTGTGCATCGTGCGGCGAGTTCTGCCGTGACCAGAATGTGATCGATGCGCATCCCCGCGTTACGACGGAACCCGAGCATCCGATAATCCCACCATGTGTAAAGCTTCTCGGGCTGCTCGAACATGCGGAAGGTGTCGGTGAGCCCCAGTTCGATCAACTGCACGAAATGCGCACGTTCTTCGGGCGAGACGAGGTTCTGGCCTTCCCACGCTTTCGGATCGTGGACGTCGCGATCATCCGGCGCGATGTTGTAGTCCCCGAGCAGGGCGAGTTGCGGATACGTCTTCATCTCGCCTTCGATCCAGTCCCGCAGCGCTTCGAGCCAGCGCATCTTGTAGGCGAACTTTTCCGTACCTGGCGCCTGACCGTTGGGGAAATACGCCGAGATGATCCGCACCCCTTCGATGGTCGCGGCAATCACGCGTTGCTGCGGGTCCTCGAACGCGGGAATGTTGCGTACGATGGTGGTCTCATTGACCGTCAGCGTGTCGCGTACCAGAATGCCGACGCCGTTATAGGTCTTCTGGCCGGCGAACCAGCTTTTGTAGCCGACGGCCGCGAGTTCGGCGACGGGGAATTTGTCGTCAGTGAGCTTGAGTTCCTGCAAGCACAGCACGTCGACGCCGCTCGTTGCCAGCCAGTCGATTACATGCTGTTGGCGGACCTTGAGGGAGTTGACGTTCCAGGTGGCAATTTTCATTTGTTTAGTGCGGAGATTGACTCTCGTCAGTGATGAGCTGTAGGCGCGAATCTGTAGGCATGGGTACTAAGCTGTCTATCGGTCTTTCGACGTTATGGGCCCGATTGATTGAAGCATGGGTGCAGCTACCTGAGCCACAGGCCATAAGCCGTCGCCATTAAGAAGGGGCGTCAGTGATGTACCGGCACGGCGACCAGTTTTACTCCTAACGCAGCAGCCACTTTCTGGATGGTTTCAAAGCGGGGTTTTGCACCTTCGGCCAGCGATTTGTAAAGGCTTTCGCGTTGCACGCCTGCCTCGGAGGCAACTTTTGACATGCCGCGTGCTTTCACGATATCGGCAAGAGCCGAGAGGAGAATATCGGAATCGCCGGAGGCAAGCGCCTCGTTCAGATATGCCGCGATAGCCTCTTCGCTATCGAGATAGTCGGATGCTTCGAAAGCCGAAATGTGAGTTGAGTTCATTTTCGTTCCTGTCTGATTTGCTGCCACATGGTCTTCGCTCGGGCGATATCGGATACCTGCCTTTGCTTGGTTCCCCCGGCCAACAGCAGATAAACGCTCGAGCCGTCGCGCACGTAATACACACGATAGCCCGCGCCGGTGTGAATCCGCATTTCCCACACGCTGCCACCGACGTCATGACAATCGCCGAAATTTCCCAACGCGGCGCGTTTGATCCGGATCAAGATGGCGGCTCTTGCCAACACATCAGTCACGCCCAACAGCCAGACCGAGAAGTCGCGCGTTTGATTGATTGTGTTCGTCATGCGTGTGGATCCCAGATAACGTTAAGTGGGATGCCTTGATGAACTGTATCCCATTGGATACGAAAATTCAAGGCATCATTCGAATGTGATTGTTTGATCTTGTTCACACGGCAAATCAGCAACGGAGCGACTCGAACGAAGTGCCGCTGGCTATCCATCGTGCGAGTGGAGTTGTTACTGTGACCGGTAGACCGAACTTGCTGCAGTCGACCGAATGGCTAACGTGGGCAGCGCTCTGAAAATCGTGCTTCCGGTCCCGCTACAATCATCGAAACACTTGGGCAAAAGGACAACTCCATGGACCTGATCATTCGACGCGCGGCGCTTGCGGATTCCCGCGATCTGGTGGACATCGGCATTGAAGGCGGGCGTTTCACCGCGATCGAACCGCAGCTCGCCGCCACCGCGCAGGAGGAAATCGATGCCGCCGGTTCTCTTGTCTCCGCGCCGTTCGTCGATGCGCATTTCCACATGGATGCCACGCTGTCCTACGGTTTGCCGCGGGTGAACGCGTCGGGGACGCTGCTGGAGGGGATCGCGTTATGGGGTGAGTTGAAGCCCGATTTGACGCAAGAAGCGTTGGTCGATCGGGCTATGCAGTATTGCGATTGGGCCGTCGCACGCGGCCTGCTCGCGATTCGCTCGCACGTGGATGTCTGCGATCCGCGTCTGCTCGCGGTGGAGGCGCTGTTGGAAGTGAAGCGTCGTGTGAAGCCGTATCTGGACTTGCAACTCGTTGCGTTCCCGCAGGACGGCGTTTTGCGCAGCCAGGGCGCCTTCGAGAACCTGAAGCGCGCGATATCAATGGGCGTCGATGTGGTCGGTGGAATTCCGCATTTCGAACGCACAATGGCCGATGGCGCTGAGTCAGTTCGTCTTCTATGCGAGTTCGCCGCGCAGAAGGGGTTGCGCGTGGACATGCATTGCGACGAGTCGGACGATCCAATGTCACGTCATATCGAAACCTTGGCGGCGCAGACCCATCGGTTGGGAATGCAGGGACGTGTTACGGGTTCGCATCTCACCTCGATGCATTCCATGGACAACTATTACGTGAGCAAGCTGATTCCGTTGATACGCGATTCCGGCGTGGCCGCGATCGCGAATCCGCTGATCAACATCACGCTCCAGGGTCGCTCCGACACCTATCCCAAGCGCCGAGGCATGACGCGCGTGCCGGAGTTAATCGCTGCAGGCGTAGACGTAGCGTTCGGCCACGACTGCGTGATGGACCCGTGGTACAGCCTGGGCTCTGGCGACATGCTGGAAGTGGCGCACATGGGTTTGCACGTCGCGCAGATGACGGGCACTGACGCCATGCGCGCGGCCTTCGATGCAGTGACGACGACGCCGGCGAAGATCCTGGGTATTGAAGGGTACGGAATTGCCGTGGGCAATAACGCGGATTGCGTGGTGCTGGACGCGCGCGATCCGGTTGAAGCCATCCGATTGCGTGCAGCGCGTACGGCTGTCCTTCGTCGTGGCAAGGTGGTCAGCCGGGCGCCGGCCATGCGGGCGAAACTCAGCCTGGAAGGGCGGCCCGGGGAAGTGAGTTTCCGGTTGAATCGATAAGACACGAAACCGCAAGAAAGCCGCATAAAAAAAGCCGTTCCAACTTGCGCTGGAACGGCCTCCTGCGGTCATACAAGCGGCATTGATGCCGTCACGATCTCAATGCGCCGCCTCCGGCGACATCCCGTTATGCCGCAGCAGCGCATCGATATTCGGTTCCCGTCCGCGGAATGCCTTGAACGAGTCCATCGCCGGCCGGCTGCCGCCCACTTCAAGAATTTCGCGACGGTACCGAATGCCCGTTGTCGCATCCAGCACGGACCCGCCGGCAAGCGTCGCGGCTTCCTCGAACGCGGCATACGCATCCGCCGACAACACTTCCGCCCACTTGTAGCTGTAGTACCCGGCGGCATACCCACCCGAGAAAATGTGGGTGAACGTATTGGTCCATCGGGAAAACGGCGCTTGCGGCACGACGTGGAAACGCTCGTTGATCTCACGGGCGAAATCGTTGACGTTCGTCGCGCCGGCCGGACTGTAGTCGCTGTGAAGCTGGATATCGAACATGGAGAGCACGATCTGACGTAACGTGCCCAGACCGCTCTGGAAGTTCTTCGCGGCCAGCATCTTGTCGAAGAGTTCGCGCGGCAGCGTGGCGCCCGTATCTACGTGACCGGACATGTCGGTGAGTACGTCCCACTCCCAGCAGAAGTTCTCCATGAACTGCGACGGCAATTCGACCGCGTCCCATTCCACGCCGTTGATACCCGATACCCCGAGTTCATCGACACGCGTCAGCATGTGATGCAGGCCGTGCCCGAATTCGTGGAACAAGGTGATGACTTCGTCGTGCGTAAAACACGCGGGCTTCCCGCCCACGGGCGCGGAGAAATTGCAGGTCAGATACGCGACGGGCGTCTGCACGCCGCCTTCACGGCGTTTGTGCCGCGAGCGGGCATCGTCCATCCAGGCGCCGCCGCGTTTGCCTTCGCGTGCATACAGGTCCAGATAGAACTGCGCGACAAGCGAACCGTCCTTGTTTTCGACGCGGAAAAAGCGCACTTCCGGATTCCAGACGGCGGCTTCATCGCGACGGATGCTCACGCCGAACAGCGTTTCCGTGACCTTGAACAAACCCTTCAGCACAGCCTCTTGCGGGAAATACTGCTTCACTTCGTTTTCCGAGAACGAATAACGCTGCTGACGCAGGCGTTCGGCAGCGAAGGTCGAGTCCCACGGCTGCAATTCCGGCATCCCGAGTTCGGTCGCGGCGAAGGCACGCAGTTCCATCCAGTCCTTCTCTCCGTGCGAGCGTGCGCGCACGGCCAGGTCCTCGAGGAATGCGACCACCTGTGCCGGCGATTCCGCCATCTTCGGCGCAAGCGACACCTCAGCGAAGTTCTGATAGCCGAGCGCGTGAGCTTCTTCGGCACGCAGCTTCAACTGTTCGACCACGTTCGCTGTGTTGTCCCACTCAGCCTTGCCGTTGCCGTAGTTCGGACCCAATTCAGACGCGCGCGTTACATAGGCGCGATACATCGCTTCACGCAACGGCCGATGTTCGGCGTACTGCATGACCGGGAAATACGAGGGGAAATGCAGCGTGAACTTCCAGCCGTCGCGGCTTTCTTTCTGCGCGGCTTCGCGCGCCGCTTCGATTACATCTTCCGGCAAGCCCGAAAGTTCGCTTTCCTTGGTCACGACATACGAAAACGCGTTGGTGGCATCGAGGACGTGATCGGAGAAGGCCTTCGATAACGCCGCTTGTTCTTCCTGAACGCGTGCAAAACGGGGTTTTTTATCTTCGGGTAACTCGGCGCCCGACAAACGGAAACCGCGCAACTCGTTGCTGAGCATTTTCTTCTGCTCAACAGAAAGCGATGCGTGTTCTTCGCTCGCCGCAATCGCCTTGTATTTCTCGTAGAGCGCCAGATTTTGCCCGACGCTCGCCGAGAACTCCGTCACGCGCGGCAAATTCTCGGCGTGGGCGGCACGTAATTCAGGGGTATCGGCGACGGCATTCAGGTGGCCGATCACGCCCCACGCACGCGAGAGCCGCTCGCTGGCGCGTTCCACGCTTTCCACGATGTCTTGCCAGGTAGCCGGCGTCTCAGGTGCGCTGGCGTGATCGACGGCGGCTTTTGCATCGGCGAGCAGGACGTCGAGCGCCGGCGTCACGTGTTCCGGTTTGATATCGCCGAAACGGGGCAGGTCGGAGAAGTCGAGCAGGGGGTTGCCTGGGGCCTGGATCTGAGCTTGATTCGCGGTATTCGATGATGTCGAATTGGACATGACTCTCCCGGTCTCGGATAAAAATGGATGCAATGACGAATGTGACGCCGCGCCTGACACAGCGCGCGATGTCGACGGTTGGGCTATTCACTATAGTGGGGACGCCTCTGCCGATTCTCAAATCGATTCTGGCTAAGGCCGTGATTTACCCGATCGGCATGCCGACTGAGTCTTAGCGGAACAATCCGGCAGCCGGTGCGCCCATCATGCATGTAAGCGTTGAAGGGCTTTGGCCCCAATGCTTTAATCCCGGTCCTGCTGCATCGCGCGTTCGGCCGCTTCGATGGTATTCACCAGCAGCATGGTGATGGTCATCGGCCCGACGCCGCCCGGCACCGGTGTGATGAAACCGGCCACGTCCTTCACGCCCGCAAAATCCACATCGCCACAGAGTTTGCCATTTTCGTCGCGATTCATGCCGACATCGATCACCGTTGCGCCCGGTTTGACCATGTCGGCGGTCAAGATATTGCGCCGACCGGTTGCCGCGACGACCACATCCGCGTTGCGCGTCAGCGCGGCGAGATCACGCGTTTTGCTGTGCGTGATGGTGACTGTCGCGCCGGCCTGGAGCAGCAGCATGGCCATAGGCTTGCCGACGATGTTCGAGCGTCCGATCACGACTGCGTTCGCGCCTTCCAGCGGGATGTTATGCGCTTCGAACATCTTCATGACGCCGTAGGGCGTGCACGGGCGAAACAGCGGTTTGCCGGTCATCAGCGCGCCGGCGTTTTCGACGTTGAAACCATCGACGTCCTTCGCCGGAGCAATGGCTTCGATAACCTTGTGACTATCGATATGTTTCGGCAACGGGAGTTGCACCAAAATGCCGTGCACGTTCGGATCGTTGTTCAGGTCGTCGAGCCGGGTCAGCAATTCGCTTTCGGTGAGCGTGGAAGGAAAACGGTCGAACACGGAATGCAAGCCATTGTCCTGGCAGGCTTTTACCTTGTTGCGGACGTAAACTTCGCTGGCCGGATTTTCGCCGACGAGAATGACTGCCAGGCCGGGTTGCTGGCCACGGGCGGTCAGGGCGGCGGCGCGTACGGCGACATCGGCGCGAAGGGTCTTGGAGAGGGCGTTGCCGTCGATGATTTGGGCAGTCATAGGAGGTCATGGCGGAGGGCAAATCCGCTGCTTTTCTGAAGGGCGCAGGGTCGCAAGGAGCCTGTTGCGCCAGTGCGGCGCGGCGTTGCGGTCGGTCTTTGATTATACCGGACGGGGGTTTGTGCTGACGCCCGAGAGCGGCGCGACGGCCGGTTCGGGTTGGCTGCGGGTTAGCTGTATTAGTTGACGCTTTTTCGTCGTTGACCGGGACGGGCGGTTTAGCGCCGGCCGAGCAAGAACTGCTTCCGCCGAGGAGAAAGAATGCCCCTCGGCGTACCAGACAGAACAGCTAATTCCTATTGAGCTTGCTGCACTTGCGGCTTGTTGGAAAGCGCCAGCCTGAGCAAATCCGCAACCGTATTCACGGAAAGCTTTTCCATGATGTTCGCGCGATGCGCTTCAACCGTCTTGATGCTGATGCCAAGGTCATCGGCAATCTGCTTGTTCAAACGCCCGGCAATGATCCGCTCCAGCACCTGATGCTCCCGCGCCGTCAGCTTGCCCAGCCGCTCGGCCGCGGCGCGCTGCTGCTGCACGCTCGAACTCTCGGTGCGCGCCTTATCCAGCATGCGTTCAACAAGCTTCCGCAGCTCGGCTTCATCGAACGGCTTTTCGATGAAATCCATCGCGCCCTTCTTCATGGTCGAAACAGCCATCGGCACGTCGCCGTGACCCGTCACGAAAATAATCGGCAGCAGCGAATTTTCCGCGATCAGCCGTTCCTGCAATTCGAGGCCGCTCATGCCTGACATCCGTACGTCCAGGATCAGGCACGAGATCGCGCCTGAATGGGCGATCGGGAGGTAGGCATCGAGGTACGCTTCAGCGCTCGCAAAGCACGAGACGCGGTAGCCATTGGCTTCAAGCAGCCAGCGCAAGGAATCACGAACGGCCTCGTCGTCATCGACGACAAACACCGTTTCCTGAGTGGTGACTGTGCTCATAGCTCTCCCGTAACAGTTTGTTGTGTGGGTTGGTGGCTGAGAGCTTCCGGTCCGCTACTGCCTGGACCATCGGCTTCTCCGATTGGCAAACTGCAATGGAACGTGGCGCCCGTCACCGTGCCGGAGGCATCGATATTGTTCACCACCCAAAGACGTCCACGATGCGATTCAATGATCGATCGGCAAATGTTCAAGCCCATGCCCATACCGTCGGACTTGGTGCTGTAGAAGGGTTCGAACAGGCGCTCGGCCGTGGCTTCATCCACACCGGGCCCTTGGTCCACTACGCTCACGCAGACAAACCCGCCGTCCACCCGCTGCACGACTACGCGGATCACAGGATCGACGGCGTTCGGCTTGGCATCGTGCATGGCTTCGGCCGCGTTCTTCAGCAAGTTCACCAGCACTTGCTCGATCAGCACCGGGTCCACATGGATCACGGGCATGCGCGAGCGGATCTCGGTGAGAATGCGAATCTTGCGCTTGCGCGCTTCGATTTCCGCGAGGCCGACGGCGTCCGCGACAATATCCGCTACGCGCGTAGGCTGGCGTTTCGGTTCGCTGCGCTTCACGAATTCCCGGATGCGCTTGATGATCATGCCCGCGCGCACCGCTTGCTGCGCGGTCTTTTCGAGTACGGGCAACAGCGCCTCCTGCGACATGCGGCCCGATTTGACCAGCGCGACGCAACCCGAACAATAATTATTGATCGCGGCCAAAGGCTGGTTCAACTCGTGCGCGAGCGACGACGCCATTTCTCCCATTGTCATCAAACGGCTGGTGAACTGCAGCTTTTCTTCCTGCTGATCAGCGAGTTCCTGCGCCTGCTTGCGCGTGGTGATATCGGTCGCAATTTGCATTTGCGCAAGATGGCCGTCCACCCATTGAATGTACTGGCGACGCACTTCGAACCACTTCTGGATGCCCTCCACATACACTTCCTGCGCGTCCGAGGTGCTTTCAGTCAGGGCGGTGGCGGGCAGGCCGGCGTAGGTATCGACCATATCGATGGAGTCAGACGACGCTTGCGCTGTATCGAAACCTGCACCCGCCAGTTCGAGATGACCGTCCGGGCGAATGCCGAACAGATGCCGGTAATAGCGATTCGCAAAGAGCAGTTCGGCTTCGTCGGCGGCGAGAACGGACACGGCCGCATCGAGGCTTTCCAGCACGGTCGTGAAGCGTTCATGCGCGGCGGCGAGATCTTCGCGAGCGCGGCGTGGCTCGGTAATGTCGGTCATGGACGACATCCAGCCGGTCTGCCGGCCCGAACTATCGATCAGCGGCGACACATAAAGCCGCGCGTGGAAGAACGATCCGTCTTTACGTCGCACGCGCAATTCGAAGCCGGACGAGGGCGCCTTGCCGCGCAGGGTCATGTCCAGTTGCCGCTGCATTTCCGGATACGCGTCTTTCGGCCAGTACGGAAAGGGCGCCACTTTGGACACCAGATCGCTTTCGTCCCAGCCCGTCATCCGGCAAAACGCGGGATTCACGTGCGTGATCCGGCCGTGCATGTCGAGCACGCGCATACCGATCAGCACCGAATTTTCCATCGCGCGGCGGAAGAACGCCTCGGCGTAGAGCGCTTGTTGCGCTTCAAAGCGTTGCCGCGTGTGTTTCCAGAGGCTCCACAAGCTCCACAACACGAAACAGGACAAGCCGGCGACCAGCCAGACCAGTGTGTTGTTGGTGAAATTCGTGAGTTGCGGATACGAATAAACGCGTACCGATACCCCCTGCCCGGGCGGATCGAGCGGCAGGTCGTAGAACATGTCGCGCGGCAGGCGCGGCCGGCTGGACGTGGTCGCGAGCTCGCGATTGTTCAGGTCGGTGATCGAAATCTTGTACTTCGCGGAGAGTTCGCTGGGGATGTCGTGCTTGAGAATCCCCTCGATGGAAAACACCGCGGCAATGGACCCAAGAAAATCGCGGTCGCGATACACCGGCGTCTGCAGCGTGATGTAGCCGTTGCCCAGATCGTCGTATAGAAGAGGGGAGTAGACCTGGCGGCGGCTGGTGCGGGCTTCGTCGAACGCGGACTGGACGGCGTCGTCCATCTGGGCGTCGGTGGGCTTGGCGAGCCTTGAACCGAGTATGGGAAGCGGGGTATTGGGCCAGCGCGGCTTGTGTTGCGCCGTGTACCAGTTCATGTAGAGGATCTCGGGATGCCCCTGCATGATGTCGCCGGTGGAACTCTGGAACGACTGTGGGTCTCCATGGCCGGTTGCGATGTCACGCGCCAACGCCTGGATCTGCTCCTGCGCGCCAGTCATGGAAAGCCTTATTTGCTGCTGAGCCCAAGCCACGTTACGGTAGAGCGTGTCTTCCTGTTGTTGCTGTTCGCGCCGGTTGAGACTCCACAAAATCAGGCTCATCACGACGAGGAAAACCAGGATCGAGATGAGCGGAGTCAGCAAATACGAGTTCGACCACCACGGTCCGTGGTGCCAGCGGGTCGGCGCCGAGTCGTTGGGTTTGCCCCGCGACCGCGCCGAGCGTGCGAAAAGCCGTTCGGTCAACATGCGCGCAATTGTAACGCAGCGACACAACGTTAAATGGCGTAAAAGGACTGGAAAAGGTACGCAATTGATCGCAAGGACACCAACGCGTCTAACAAAAAGTCCTTGTCCCACGGTGCGTTGCAGCATTTTTCCGCATTATGAGATTGAGTCTCATGATTCGAAAAATTGCTTGCACTACCGTTCTGAGCCTCTTTAGAATTGCCGCACGCGCGCTTGTCCCTCATTGTTTTCCGCAATTGTGTCTTGCGGATAGCTTCATGGAGGCTCGCGTCGTCTGTTCACAGAGCGTTCCTCAAATCAGGAGACGAGCATGTCAGCTGTACCCGATGAAGTGATGAAATATGTCGCCAACGCCAAGGACGACGAAGATCCCCAGGAAACGGGCGAATGGCTAGAAGCCCTCGACGGCGTGATATCGGCAGTAGGCCCGGGTCGCGCGCATTTCCTGATCGAAAAGCAGATCGAATTTGCGCGCGTGCACGGCGAGCATCTGCCGTTCTCCGCTAACACCCCGTACATCAACACCATTCCGGTCGCCGCTCAGGCGAAGATTCCCGGCGACCAGGACATCGAACACAAGATCCGCTCGTACACGCGCTGGAACGCCATCGCCATGGTGCTGCGCGCCGGCAAGGATACGAACGTGGGCGGACACATTGCTTCGTTCGCGTCGGCGGCCACGCTGTATGACGTCGGTTTCAACCATTTCTGGCACGCGCCGTCCCCCGAACATGGCGGCGATCTCGTGTTCGTGCAGGGCCATTCGTCGCCGGGTGTGTACTCGCGCGCGTTCTTGCTGGGCCGGCTAAAAGAGAGCCAGCTCGATAACTTCCGCCAGGAAGTGGGTGGCCAAGGCATTTCGTCGTATCCGCATCCGTGGCTGATGCCGGACTTCTGGCAGTTCCCGACCGTGTCCATGGGCCTCGGCCCGATCATGGCGATCTACCAGGCGCGTTTCATGAAGTACCTGGACGCGCGCGGCATCATCAAGGCAGGCAGCCGCAAGGTCTGGGCATTCCTCGGCGACGGCGAAACGGACGAGCCGGAATCGCTTGGCGCGATCGGCATGGCCGGCCGCGAACGGCTCGACAACCTCGTCTTCGTGATCAACTGCAACCTGCAGCGTCTCGACGGCCCGGTGCGCGGCAACGGCAAGATCATCCAGGAACTGGAAAGCGAATTCCGCGGCGCCGGCTGGAATGTGATCAAGGTGGTGTGGGGCAGCCGCTGGGACTCGCTCTTCGCCCGCGATAAAACCGGTGCGCTGATGCGCCGGATGATGGAAGTGGTCGACGGCGAATACCAGACCTACAAGTCTGAGTCGGGCGCCTATGTGCGCGAGCATTTCTTCAACACGCCGGAACTCCGGGCGATGGTGGCGGAATGGTCCGACGAAGACATCTGGAACCTGAATCGCGGCGGCCATGATCCGCACAAGATCTACGCGGCGTACACGGAAGCATCGAAGACGAAAAGTCAGCCGACCGTCATCCTCGCCAAGACCATCAAGGGTTATGGCATGGGCGAAGCCGGTCAGGCAATGAACATCACCCATCAGCAGAAGAAGTTGCACACCGATCAGCTGATGAAATTCCGCGATCAGTTCAAGCTGCCGATTCCCGACGACAAGATCGCCGACGTGCCGTACCTGACGTTCGAAGAAGGCTCGAAGGAACTCGAGTACATGCGCGCACGCCGCCAGGAACTCGGTGGTTATCTGCCGGCGCGCCGTCAGAAAGCCGAATCGTTGCCGGTGCCGGATCTGTCGGCATTCGAGCCGGTGTTGAAGGGCACGGGTCCGGGCCGCGAGATATCCACGACCATGGCGTTCGTGCGGATCCTGAACATCCTGCTGAAAGACAAGGCGCTCGGCAAACGCATCGTGCCGATCGTGCCGGATGAATCACGTACCTTCGGTATGGAAGGTTTGTTCCGCCAGATCGGTATCTGGAATCAGGACGGCCAGAAGTACGTGCCGGAAGATTCCGACCAGCTGATGTTCTATCGCGAATCGGAAACCGGCCAGATCCTGCAGGAAGGGATTAACGAAGCCGGCGGGATGTGTGACTGGATCGCGGCCGCGACGTCGTATTCGACGCACGGCGAGATCATGATCCCGTTCTATATCTTCTATTCCATGTTCGGCTTCCAGCGCATCGGCGACCTGGCGTGGGCCGCGGGCGACATGCGTTCGCGCGGCTTCCTGCTGGGCGGCACGGCTGGACGGACGACGCTCAACGGCGAAGGCCTGCAGCACGAAGACGGCCATTCGTTGATGTGGGCGGCGTCGGTGCCGAACTGCGTGAGCTATGACCCGACCTTCGGTTACGAACTCGCGGTGATCATGCAGGACGGTTTGCGTCGCATGGTGGCGGATCAGGAAGACGTGTACTACTACGTCACGGTGATGAACGAGAACTACGAACACCCGGCGATTCCGCAGGGCGATGGCGTAGCTTCCGACATCATCAAGGGCATGTATTCGTTCCGCAAATCGGATGCCGACGCAAAAACGCCGCGCGTTCAACTGATGGGCGCGGGCACCATCTTCAACGAAGTGATCGCCGCTGCTGATTTGTTGAAGAACGACTGGAACGTCGCCGCTGATCTCTGGAGCGTTCCGAGCTTCACGGAACTGGCACGCGAAGGCGCGCAAGTGGAACGCTGGAACCTGCTGCATCCGACCGAAGAACGCCAGGTCTCGCACGTGACGAAGCTGCTGAAGGACGCAAAGGGTCCGGTGGTGGCATCGACGGATTATGTGCGTGCGCTGGTGGACCAGATTCGCGGGTATGTGCCGAACAAGTTTGTTGTGCTCGGCACCGACGGTTACGGCCGTTCGGACACGCGCGAAAGACTGCGTCATTTCTTCGAAGTCGATCGCTACTGGGTCACCGTCGCGGCGCTCAATGCATTGGCCGACGAAGGCACGATCGACCGCAAGCTCGTCGCCGACGCGATCAAGAAGTACGCGCTCGACCCCGCCAAACCCAACCCGATGACGGTTTAACGCATCGGCCCCGAGTGTTGTTGCGTGAAGTCGCCTTGCCCTTGGCTTTAGCCCCGTGTTTAGCCTTGCAGCAGGGCGATTTTTGCGTCACGACCCAGGAGACAATAAACAATGAGTCAAGCGATCGAAGTCAAAGTACCGGATATCGGCGATTACACGGACATTCCGGTGATCGAAGTGCTGGTGAAAGTTGGGGACACCGTCGAGAAGGAGCAATCGCTCGTCACGCTCGAATCCGATAAAGCGACCATGGACGTGCCAAGTTCGGCAGCCGGCGTCGTGAAGGAAGTGAAGGTCAAGGTCGGCGACAACGTCTCGGAAGGTGCGTTGATCGTCGTGCTGGAAGCGGCTGATTCCGGCGCGGCTGCAGCACCGAAGGCCGCTGAGAAGGCTGCTGAAGCACCGGCTCAGGGGAAGGCTTCTGCGGCGGCTGCGCCCGCTGCATCGTCGGGCGGTGGATCGGTTGAAGTGAAGGTGCCGGATATTGGCGACTTCAAGGACATTCCGGTCATCGAAGTGAATGTGAAGGTCGGCGACAAGGTGGAGAAGGAGCAGTCGCTCGTTACGCTCGAATCCGACAAAGCCACCATGGACGTGCCGTCGCCCGCAGCGGGCACGGTCAAGGAACTCAAGGTCAAGGTCGGCGACAACGTGTCGGAAGGCACGTTGATTCTCGTGCTGGAAGGTGGTGAAGGAGCGGCCCCGGCAGCCGCGCCTGCTGCAGCTCCGAAGCAGGAAGCGGCTCCGGATACTGCGCCTAAATCTGCGCCGGCTCAGAAAGAAGCGCCGTCCGCGCTTGCGCTAGCGCCGGCGATGCCCGCCGGCGACGGCACGCGTACGTCGAGCCATGCATCGCCGTCCGTGCGCAAATTTGCACGCGAGTTGGGCGTAGATGTCGCGACTGTCAAGGGCACGGGCCCCAAGAACCGCATCACGCAAGCTGACGTGACCGCGTTCGTGAAGGGTGTGATGAGCGGACAGGGTAAAGCGCCGGCGCAAGCCGCCGCAGCGCCGGCCGGTGGCGGCGAGTTGAATTTGCTGCCGTGGCCAAAGGTCGATTTCACGAAGTTCGGTCCGGTCGATCCGAAGCCGCTGTCGCGCATCAAGAAGATTTCGGGTGCGAACCTGCATCGCAACTGGGTCATGATTCCGCACGTCACGAACAACGACGAAGCCGATATCACCGACCTCGAAGCGCTGCGCGTGACGCTGAACAAGGAAAACGAAAAGGCCGGCGTGAAGTTCACCATGCTCGCGTTCGTGATCAAGGCGGTGGTTGCCGCGTTGAAGAAATTCCCGACGTTCAACGCGAGCCTCGACGGTGACAACCTCGTCTTCAAGCAGTATTACAACGTCGGTTTTGCCGCCGATACCCCGAACGGTTTGATGGTTCCGGTGATTCGCGACGCGGACAAGAAGGGCCTCGTCGATGTCGCCAAGGAGATGGCCGATCTGTCGAAGGCGGCGCGCGAAGGCAAGCTCAAGCCGGACCAGATGCAAGGCGGATGTTTCTCGATTTCGTCGCTTGGTGGCATCGGCGGAACGCATTTCACGCCGATCATCAATGCGCCTGAAGTGGCAATTTTGGGGCTGTCGCGGGGCGCGATGAAGCCGGTGTGGGACGGCAAGGCGTTTGTGCCGCGCCTGATTCTGCCCTTGTCGCTGTCTTACGATCATCGGGTTATCGACGGCGCCGAGGCCGCGCGGTTCAATGCCTACCTTTCTGCTGTGCTGGCGGATTTCCGTCGCGTGAGTCTTTGAGGTTTTTGCTTGGCGGGCCGTTCTTTTGTGGTTCGCCAGTTATCTCATTGAACTTGCATTGCACTGCATCTTGCTAGTCGCCCCTGTGCGGGGCGGCACTTACTTTCTTTGAATTGCCAAAGAAAGATAAGCAAAGAAAGGCAAGTCTGCCGACGGCAGAACCAAGGGCTACGCGTTGCGTTCTTGTTTCCTGGTTTCTGCCCGCTTCCTTCTTAGGGGACAACATGAGTCTCACCGAACTTAAAGTACCCGATATCGGCGATTTCAAAGACGTCGATGTCGTCGAAGTGAATATCAAAGCCGGCGACGCCATCGAAAAAGAACAAGGCGTCCTCACCCTCGAATCCGATAAGGCCTCCATCGAAGTCCCCAGCGACGTCGTCGGCACAGTCAAGGAAGTCAAGATCAAAGCCGGCGATAAAGTCTCGCAAGGCACCGTGATCGCATTGGTGGAAACAGCCGACGCCGGTAGCGAAAAGCCTGCCGCGCCCGCTGAAAAGCCCGCTGCTGCAAAGGCCGATGCGCCCGCGCCGAAGGAAGCCGCCGCGCCCAAATCCGCAGGTGGCGGATCGCAAGACGTGAAGGTGCCGGACATCGGCGATTTCACCGACATTCCGGTTATCGAAATTCATGTGAAGGCTGGAGACACGGTCGAGAAAGAACAATCGCTCGTCACGCTCGAATCCGATAAAGCCACTATGGACGTGCCATCGCCCGCAGCGGGCACGGTCAAGGAAGTCAAGGTCAAGATCGGCGATAACGTCTCCGAAGGCTCAGTGATTCTCACGCTCGAAGCCCAGGGCGGCGGTGTCAGTCAGGTCGAGGAAAAGCCAAAGACCGCGGCGCCGCAACCGGCCGAAAAGGCCACCGCCGTACCCGCACCGAAGGCTGCGTCGTTTGCCGGTTCCGCCGATATAGAATGCGACATGCTCGTGCTCGGCGCCGGCCCCGGCGGTTATTCGGCCGCGTTCCGCGCAGCCGACCTGGGCATGAAAACGGTTATCGTCGAGCGCTATGAAACGCTTGGCGGCGTGTGCCTGAACGTCGGCTGCATTCCGTCGAAAGCCTTGCTTCACGCGGCTGCAATCACCGACGCCGCGAAGGAACTCGCGCACCACGGCATTTCCTTCGGTGAACCGACGATCGATCTCGACAAACTCCGCGACTTCAAGTCGGGCGTCGTCAAGAAGCTGACCGGCGGACTGGCCGGCATGGCGAAGGCGCGCAAGGTCCAGGTGGTCACGGGTGTCGGCACGTTCGTCGGCCCGAATCACATGGAGATCGTTGGCGAGGGCGGCAAGAAGGTCGTGAAGTTCAAGAACTCGATCATCGCGGCGGGTTCGCAAGCCGTGAAGCTGCCGTTCATGCCGGAAGATCCGCGCGTGGTCGATTCAACCGGCGCGCTCGAACTGCGTCAGATCCCGAAGCGCATGCTCGTGATCGGCGGCGGCATTATCGGGCTGGAAATGGCGACGGTGTATGCGTCGCTGGGCGCGCAAATCGATGTGGTCGAAATGCTCGATATCCTCATGGCCGGCGCGGATCGCGACCTCGTGAAGGTGTGGGAGAAATTCAACGCCAAGCGCTTCGCGAACGTCATGCTCAAGACGAAAACGACCAAGGCGGAAGCCAAGGACGACGGCATCTACGTGAGCTTCGAAGGTGAAAAAGCGCCCGCTGAAGCACAACGTTATGACCTCGTGCTCGTGGCTGTCGGCCGCAGCCCGAATGGTGGCAAGATCGGCGCGGACAAGGCCGGCGTGGCGGTGACCGATCGCGGTTTCATCAACGTCGATAAACAGTTGCGCACGAACGTCGAGCATATTTTTGCTATCGGCGATCTGGTCGGTCAGCCGATGCTCGCGCACAAGGCCGTGCACGAAGGCCACGTCGCGGCGGAAGCTGCGCATGGCGAAAAGTCCTACTTCGACGCATTGCAGATTCCGTCCGTCGCCTATACCGACCCCGAAGTGGCGTGGGCCGGCAAGACCGAAGACCAGTGCAAGGCCGAAGGCATCAAGTACGGCAAGGCCACGTTCCCGTGGGCTGCATCGGGCCGGGCGATTGCAAACGGTCGCGACGAAGGTTTCACCAAGCTCATCTTCGACGAAGAAACGCACCGGATCATCGGCGGCGGCATCGTGGGATTGAATGCAGGTGACCTGATCAGCGAAGTGTGTCTGGCAATCGAAATGGGCGCGGACGCGGAGGACATTGGCAAGACGATCCATCCGCACCCGACGCTCGGCGAGTCGATCGGCATGGCCGCCGAGTTGTATGAAGGCGTGTGTACGGACCTGCCGCCGCAGCGCAAGAAGTAGGGTGCTTTTGGCTAGGTAAAAGAGCGGCGCGTTCTCTTCGGAACGCGCCGCTTTGTTTTTTGCAGGTGCATGCACCTGACTTTGGCCCCCGTGGATGCGCGAGCACGAAAAAAAACCGTCCCAACTTTCGTTGGAACGGTTTCCATGCAGCCTGAGCGTCTCGCAGCTACACCTACATTTCCGGTGCCACTGCGTGCGAATCGAATCGCTTAAAACCGCGCTTAGACAGTCTTCTTGGCGGCGCGCGAAGCTTGAGCCGTAGCTTGCGATGCAGCCTTCGTGGCGGCCGTAGCGGCTGCGTTGAAGTTGCTTTCCGCGATCTCAACAGCTTGCTTGCTTGCCTTGTGGATCGTTTCGTACGTGGTGTTGGCGGCAGTGATGGCCGACTTCATCACGGCGACAGCCGTTTCCGAACCTGCCGGTGCGTTCTTCGCGACGTTTTCGACGAGCGTTTGCACCTTGCGGTTCTGGTCTTCGTACTGTTCTTCAGCGACACGGGCAAATTCAGCTTGCGTCGACGATGCGATTTCATACAGGTGACGGCCATACGACAGCGCCTTTTCCGCGACCGGCTGAGCCAAGCTGGCTTGCAGTGCGAGCAGTTCTTGCGCGTCCTTCACCGACAACACGCGTTGCGCGTTTTCCTGGCTTTCAGCCAGCGTCGACTTTACAACTTGCAGGTTCAGTTCAAGCAGCTTTTCCAGACCTTCAAAAGCCTTGTTCGTCAGGCCGAAGAGGGTGTCGAATTGAGCTTTGTTTGCAGCGGCGATTTGTTCGGGGGTCAAAAGGGTCATGTCACGCTCCTGAAAGATTCGACCCATCATCAGCGCGGGTCGTGGGTTTGGGCGGCAACCGGAAATCCGGCAACCGTATGAGGCGATTAGCTGTTGGTGCGTCGCAACATGGAACCTATTCTAGGCATATTCCTAAAGATGTCAAGCATCTTTTTGTGCAATGCAACATCGTACGAATGCTTATTAAACAATGGCTTATGAAGACGCTTCTTTGTAGTGGAACTACATTTCGAGATGCGGCGCACCAGCATGGGGCGGAAGGCGCAAACGCTGTCGGTGCTAGGATCTCAGTTCCAAAAAAGTGAAATTTCATTTCGAATGAAAGCGTTTTATAGCGATCGGTTCGTGTTGCCGCTGCCGAATGGCCATCGGTTTCCCATGCAAAAATATTACCTTTTGCGTGAGCGCGTGCAGGCTGAACTGCCCGATGTCGAGTTGGGCGAAGCGCCGGTCGCGACAGATTCCGAACTGGCGCGCGTTCATGCGGCCGACTACATCGAGCGGGTGGCGACCGGGGCGCTGGATGCTCGCGAGCAACGCGAGATTGGCTTCCCGTGGTCGCCTGAGATGGTGGAGCGTTCGCGGCGCTCCGTGGGGGCGACGATCGCAGCGTGTCATGCCGCCCGTCACGGTGGTTTCGCTGTGAACCTGGCGGGTGGCACGCATCATTCCCATGCGTCGCACGGCGCGGGATTCTGCGTATTCAACGACGCAGCCGTCGCCGCACGGGCGCTGCAGGCTGAGGCGCTGCAGCGCGGTGAGCAAAAGCCGCCTGTGGCAATCATTGATCTCGACGTGCATCAGGGCAACGGCACCGCGGCCATCTTCCAGGACGATCCCAGCGTTTTCACGCTGTCGCTGCACGGCGAATCGAACTACCCGTTCAGCAAGGAAACCGGCGATCTCGACGTCGCGCTGCCCGACGGCCGCGGCGACGACGCCTATACGGAAGCGCTTTCGGGGGCTTTATCGACGATGTTCGAACGCTTTGAACCCGTCATGCTCATCTATCTGGCAGGTGCCGATCCGCACATCGACGATCGCCTGGGACGGCTCGCGCTGAGCGTCGAGGGCCTCGCCAGGCGAGACTCCCTCGTTTTCAGCGCCGCGGCCGGACGCGATTTACCCGTGGCAATAACAATGGCCGGTGGTTACGGACGCGATATCAATGTCACAGTGGATATTCATCTCCAGACCATTCAGCTTGCTGCCGTCGCGTTCGGTGCCCGGCGCGATTCGTGCGCAACCGATACACTGCCGTCGATAAATTTCATTTGAAACGGTTTGAAACGCAGTAAACCAAATGTGTTAACCCGACGTTAACATTTGAGGTCGGCCTTCATCGTCAAAGTTTGTTGAACAAAAACTTTCGATGCCAGTCGAAATGCCGGTTAAGAATCGGCATGTCCTGCCGAAAAGCTTTGTTTCCTGTCGCTGTCCATTCCATTAGTGAAATTTTTGCCTTGAGGGCAGGGATCAAAAATCTTCCTCAAGTCTTACAAACTATTGCCGATAAGACGCTGATAGGTAGGGCCGGCAATGGCGTGTGGCGGTGAAAACGATTGCACCGTCGGCGATGATTTTTTACGATCGGTACTCAGAATTTGTTCGCTTGAATAAATCGCGTCTTACAAACCGGTTTAAGTAGTGCGGATAAGTGCTTAATATTGCTAATTTTTCGAAGCTTTACTACACTGGCGACACTCTCCCGCCGGTCCAGAACAGAACACTAATGAAAACCGAAATGTTTTCGTCGCTCAGGGTGATCCACGGCGTTGCAGTCCGCACTGCGCTGTCGGTTGCCGTGTCGGTGGCGCTCGCGACGTCTTTCGCGGCCGCACCAGTCGACGCTTTTGCCAAGACCACAACCTCGAAATCCACCAAGAAACTAGCCAAAGGCGCAGTTGCTGCGCCGCAAGCTAAAACCGTCAAGTCGTCGAAGGTGGCTGCACGCGCCGCAAAGAATGCTCAAGTCGCTGCGGTGCAAGAAGACGATGTGCCGCGCGCCACGCGCCGGCATCGCGTCAGTTACCGAATGGATGCGCGCGGCCGTCGTGCTGCCGTGCGTTCAGTGGCGTTCCAGCCGCGTCCACCGACCGTTGGCCAGGCGTTCGGGCTGCACGAAACGCCAGACAGCCTTGCGCTGCGCTCAAGCGTTGCGTACGTGGTGGACCAGAACACAGCGGAAACGCTCTTCGATAAAAACTCCCGCGCCGTGGTGCCCATCGCTTCAATCACGAAGCTGATGACCGCCATGGTCGTGCTCGACTCCAAGGCGCCGCTGACCGAAGAAATCTCGGTGACCGACGAAGATCGCGACTACGAGAAATTCACGGGTTCGCGTCTTTCCGTCGGCTCTGAGCTCAACCGCGAAGACATGCTGCATATCGCGCTGATGGCGTCGGAAAATCGCGCGGCCGCGGCGTTGTCGCGTTATTACCCGAATGGGCGTCCTGGTTTTATCGCTGCAATGAACGCCAAAGCGAAGATGCTCGGCATGACCGATACGCACTTCGAAAATTCGACCGGGTTGACGAGCCTGAATGTATCGAGCGCCCGCGATCTCGTGAAGATGGTGAACGCGGCGTATCAGTACCCGTTGATTCGCAAGTTCTCCACCGATCGCAGCTACGATGTCTTTACCGGCAAGCGCAATATTGCCTACAACAGCACGAATGCGCTGATCCGGAATCCGAGCTGGGACATCGGCTTGCAGAAGACCGGTTTCATTAACGAAGCAGGCGAATGCATGGTGATGCAGACGACCATTCATGGCCGTCCGGTCGTGATGGTGTTGCTGGATTCGTCAGGCAAGTATTCGCGTTTCGCCGATGCTGGCCGTTTGCGCGGTTTCCTTGAGACGGAGACGGGTGGCGAGGAGCCGCACATCACCAGCGCCGACGCAGGTGGCGGCGGTACCTGAATCGTTTGAGACTCAATGTTAAAAAACCGGCCTTATCGAATGAACGATAAGGCCGGTTTTTTTATCGCTCATTTTTATCGCTTACGAATGCTGCCAATCCCGCGTATTCACACGGAAAATGTCAGCGCTGCTGCGAATCCGCGCTAGCTTCCGGGCGATAGCCGAGCGAGCGCGAAATCTCCAGCGCGGTGCCGCTCAGTTGATTCAGCCATGAGTCTTGCAGCCGGTCCGCGGGCGCCGAAAGCGACAGGCCGGCGACGAGCCGCCCCGTGTCGTCGTAGATCCCGGCGGCAATGCAGCGAACCCCCAGTTCGAGTTCCTCGTTATCGCGGGCGCATGCCTGGCTTCGCACAAATGACAATTCGCGTTCGAGCTTGCCGATATCCGTAATGCTGTTCTGCGTGTGGCCGGAGAGGCCGGTTCGCGTGGCGTACGCGCGCACCCGGGCGGATTCGTCGGCGGCGAGAAAGAGTTTTCCCACCGACGTCAAATGCAGCGGCGCGCGGCCGCCAATTGCTCGCACGACCTGCATACCCGAGCGTTCAGAATAAGCCCGCTCTATATAGACAATCTCATCGCCCTGGCGCACGGAGAGATTGACCGTCTGGCCCGTTTGTCGATGCAGTTCGCGCATGGGGGGCATGGCCGCTTCGCGCACCGAAAGCCGCGCCTTGACCAGATTGCCGAGCTCGAGCAGGCGCATGCCAAGCCGATACGTGCCGGGGTCCGATCGATCGACCAGACGGCACGTCACCATGTCGTTCAGGATGCGATGCGCGGTGGACGGATGCAGCGACGTGCTGTGCGAGAGTTCTTTCAGGCTGACGGGGTCGGTGTGCGCGGCGAGCGCGTCGAGCAGGCGCATCATGCGCTCGATCACCTGTATGGACGTTCGGGATTCCGGGTTCGTATCGCTCATGGAGAAAATCAGTTGATACGTCAAACAGCGGAATGGTGATTGTATCTCGTATTGTGAAAAGTGCGAAAGACTCAGCGGAATGATCGCCGCCGCAGGCTAGATTTTCTGCGGACAATAAAAACCGCCCGAAACCTGGAAGGAGTTCGGGCGGTTTTGCCTGCAAGCGAGGCGGGCAGAGGCCTTAGTGGTTGTGTTCGGGTTGTTGCGCCGGTTCCTTGCCCCAGAGCGATTTGCCGACATATGGCACAGACCCCCGTGACTGCTGCGCCTGAGGCGCGGGTGCCGGCCTGCCAGGATTTCCCGCCTGTGGCTGCGGCGGCCTGCCGCCTTGAGGGCCGCCCGCTTGCTGCCCGCCATGACCGCCCCGATCTCCGCCTCCATTGCCTCCCTGGTTGCCGTGGTTTCCTCCACGATCGCCCCAGCCGCCCGGAGGCGGCGGGCGGTGATAACCCTGGTTGTCATTCGAATAGCGAGGCCCTGGGCCGCCGACGTAATATCCACCGCCTCCACCGATGATCACGCCCGACTGAACAACCGGTCCGCCATAGCCATAACCCGCTTCATAGCCCGGAGGGGGAGCTGCGTAGCCTGGCGGAGGGCCGGCTTCGTAACCTGGGGGAGGGCCGGCTTCGTAACCTCCGGGGTAGCCTGGGGCCGGATAGGCGGAGTAACCGCCGCCGGTCGCGTAAGCGGGCGTGCCGTCCGGATAGACGGCGCAGCCGGCCACCAAGGCGGACGAAGCGAGGATCAGGCTTGTAAGTGTGAGTTTCATCATGTGCGGGAAAGCATTCCTTGAACTAATTACCGTATCTGACAGTTTCGCGGAGCGTATGTCGCAAGAAGTTTGTAAAGTTTTATCTCCGCGGTTACACAGTGAAAGCGGCAGGAATTGCTCAGCGGAAACCGCTTCGCAGAAACAGCTGATCGGCCAGCTAACACAACGCTGACGTGGCGTACGTTGTTGACAGGACTGCAACAATGCTTTGTTCAGCGGCACCTTTATGAGATAAGGACAAACCCTTAAAATTTGAACTGTCCGGAAGTGGGCCCGTCAGCCCACAGGACCTGAGAAAGGGGTTTGAAAATGAAAAAGACAATATCGACCTACTGGCCCGTTGCAATGCTCGTGCCGCTCGCACTCGCCGGCTACTGCCACGCGATCCACCCGATCGCCGGGAGCGCAGCACTCCATCCGCAAAGCGCCGCCAGTGTCAGCGCAGAATTCGCGCGTGCGATTTCGCTGGGACTTGTCGAGCCCGATAACGCTGGTAATGGGTATCGTCCGGCTAATGGGACGTCGACTACGGTTGTTTCGCAGACGTTCTAAGCGAAGGGCACGCGGCAGGGCGGCGGGCGTGGCTCCGGCGCACAATCGGCGTCCTTTGTATAATTCCGCACTGCTCGCGCGGAGTCGTCTGGTCAAGTCGGCGCAGCCGAGCTGCGAAGCGGACTCAAATTCGCAAGCAAGTTCGCACTCAAGCACTCAAGTCGCGCTCTAGCCAAAGGCTGTCTGGAATCTGATGAACACTATCGCCGTCTGTTTCGTGTGCCTGGGCAATATCTGTCGTTCGCCTAGCGCCGAAGCGGTGATGTTGCATCGGGTGGGCCAGGCCAGGCTATCTGAGAAGATCGTGGTGGATTCCGCCGGTACCGGCGATTGGCATATTGGCCAGCCGCCCGACGAACGCGCTCAGCGTGTGGCCAGGAAACGTGGATACGATTTGTCGCCGTTGCGCGGCCGGCAGGTCAGCCGCGAAGATTTCGCAAGGTTCGATCTGCTTATCGCGATGGACGATGCCAACGCCGCCGCGCTGACTAAAGCGTGTCCGCCGGAGTATCGCGACAAGATCCGGTTGCTGATGGAGTTCGCGACCCGTGACGACAGCCGCGTGGTGGTCGACCCATATTTTGGGGGCGACGAAGGCTTTGAACGCGTGCTCGACCAGTGTGAAGATGCTTGCGAAGGCTTGCTGAGAGTGCTTCGCACGCAACTGGTGGCCTGATGCGCGGTTACCGGAAACGCGCTTCATTCGGCGCAATAATCTCAGCAAATTCCTAAGAAAATGCCCGCAGATACTTGACTAAATCCGTAGGCTATTTATACTTGACCAAAATCATCCAGTATTAGCCGTAGCCCCCGGTATCTTACAAATTATGAGACTCACCACGAAAGGCCGTTTCGCCGTCACGGCGATGATCGACCTGGCTTTGCGCCAGGAGCAGGGCCCGGTGACGCTGGCAGGAATCAGCCAGCGCCAGCATATCTCGCTGTCCTATCTCGAGCAGTTGTTCGGCAAGTTGCGCCGGCACGAGATTGTCGAATCGGTGCGCGGTCCGGGCGGTGGCTACAATCTTGCGCGCCGTGTTGAGAACGTGACGGTCGCGGACATCATTATTGCGGTGGACGAGCCTATCGACGCTACGCAATGTGGTGGCAAAGGCGCCTGCGAAGGCACCAAGCAGCACGACGGTCACTGCATGACCCACGAACTCTGGTCCACGCTCAATCAGAAGATGGTCGAATATCTCGACTCGGTCTCGCTGAAAGATCTCGTCGACCAGCAGCGTGCACGCGAAGGATCGCCAGCGGTATTGCGCGACCGGCGTGCCGAATCGGCGGGCGTGGAGCCAGTGCGCGTGGCGCCGAAAGGACCGAATTCCGTTTTCAACCTGGCCGGCTGACGGCTGCCGCGTTTATTCAATGACGCGGCCGTCTCGCCTTGAACGAGCCAATTGAGTTAAATCCCCGGAGCAACTGATGAACAACGACATTCCCCACCTGCCCATTTACATGGACTACAGCGCAACGACCCCGGTCGATCCGCGCGTGGTGGACAAGATGATTCCGTATCTGCGCGAGCAATTCGGTAATCCGGCATCGCGTAGCCATCAATATGGCTGGGATGCGGAGCGGGCGGTCGAGGAAGCGCGCGAGAATGTCGCGAAGCTGGTCAATTGCGACCCGCGCGAAATCATCTGGACGTCGGGCGCCACCGAATCGGACAACCTCGCCATCAAGGGCGCGGCGCATTTCTACAAGAGCAAGGGCAAGCACATCATCACGGTGAAAACCGAGCACAAGGCCGTGCTCGATACCTGCCGTGAACTCGAACGCGAAGGTTTCGAAGTCACGTACCTGGATGTGAAGGACGACGGCTTGGTCGACCTGGACAAGCTTCAGGCAGCCATCCGGCCGGACACCATCCTCGTTTCCGTGATGAGCGTGAACAACGAGATTGGCGTGATCCAGGACGTAGCTGCAATCGGCGAGATCACGCGTGCGAAGGGCATCATATTCCACGTCGATGCGGCGCAAGCCACAGGCAAGATCGAGATCGATCTGCAAAAGCAGAAGGTCGACCTGATGTCGTTTTCGGCGCACAAGACGTACGGCCCGAAGGGTATCGGTGCGCTGTTCGTGCGTCGCAAGCCGCGGATTCGTATCGAAGCGCAAATGCACGGCGGCGGTCACGAGCGCGGCATGCGTTCGGGCACGCTGGCCACGCATCAGATCGTCGGCATGGGCGAAGCTTTCCGGATCGCGCGTGAAGAAATGGCCGTTGAAAACGAGCGCGTGCGCATGTTGCGTGACCGCTTGCTGAAGGGCTTGCAGGATATGGAAGAGGTTTATGTGAACGGCGACATGGAACTCCGTGTGCCGCACAACCTCAACATCAGCTTCAACTTTGTGGAAGGCGAATCGCTGATCATGGCGGTCAAGGACGTGGCGGTGTCGTCGGGGTCGGCTTGCACGTCGGCTTCGCTGGAACCTTCTTACGTGCTGCGTGCGCTTGGCCGAAACGACGAACTCGCGCACAGCTCGATCCGTTTTACGGTCGGCCGCTTCACGACTGAGCAGGACGTCGATTACGTGATTAACTTGCTCAAGAGCAAGATTCAGAAATTGCGCGATCTGTCGCCGCTTTGGGAAATGCATAAGGACGGTATCGACATTTCGTCGATCCAGTGGGCTGCGCACTAAGCGCCTGGCTGGCCGCTTTGACGGCGGCTCATTTGCGCTCATGTTAGAACGCACACGCATACGAATTCAAGGAGTTGATCATGGCTTATAGCGACAAGGTTCTGGACCACTACGAAAACCCGCGCAATGTTGGCTCGTTCGGCAAGGACGACGATACCGTCGGTACCGGCATGGTCGGCGCGCCGGCATGCGGCGACGTGATGAAGCTGCAGATCCGCGTGGGCGCGGACGGCGTGATCGAAGATGCGAAGTTCAAGACGTACGGCTGCGGTTCGGCTATTGCCTCCAGCTCGCTCGTGACCGAGTGGGTGAAGGGCAAGACGCTGGATCAGGCGCTGACGATCAAGAACACGCACATCGCTGAAGAACTGGCGCTGCCGCCGGTGAAGATTCACTGTTCGATCCTGGCTGAAGACGCAATCAAGGCCGCCGTTGCCGACTACAAGCAACGTCATGGCGCGAGCACGGCCGAAGCTGCACCGGCTGAGGCCAAGCAACACGCGGCTTAAGCGGTAATTAGCAATCAGGTTCGGGAAGGGCGTTTTGGCAGGCTATGTATCCGGCGCTCTGGTTTTCGATTCAAAGCAAGGCTGCAGCGTGGCGGCCGGAGAAGCGATTGACTCCGGACGAGCGGCTGCTGATGAGAGACTATGGCAATCACGTTGACGGACAAGGCAGCACAGCACGTGCAGAAGTATCTGGTTAAACGCGGCAAAGGCGTTGGCCTGCGCGTCGGCGTGCGCACGACCGGCTGCTCGGGCCTCGCTTACAAGCTCGAGTATGTGGACGAACTCGCGCCGGAAGACAAGGTGTTCGAGTCGTCGGGCGTGAAGATCATTGTCGATCCGAAAAGCCTTGCTTATATCGACGGCACCGAGCTGGATTTCGCGCGCGAAGGGCTGAACGAAGGGTTCAAGTTTAATAACCCGAACGTGAAAGACGAGTGTGGTTGCGGCGAATCGTTTCGCGTATAGCGCGGCGCAAGAACAGCAAAGAGGCGGCGCGTGCCGCCTTTTTCTTTAGTGCCGGCGTTTTTCAACGTTTCTTGTTTCTCTTCATTCTTTCATCATGGCAACGCTCAACGACAGTCACTTCGAACTGTTCGACCTCCCGCCGACCTACGCCATCGATGCAAAAAAGCTCGATGACGCGTATCGCACGGTACAGGCACAGGTTCATCCCGATCGTTTTGCGGCCGCAGGCGACGCGCAAAAACGTGTCGCGATGCAGTGGGCCACACGGGCGAACGAGGCGTATCAGACGCTGCGCGATCCGCTGAAGCGGGCAACTTATATGTTGTCGCTGCGCGGCGTGCATGCCGACGCGGAGAACAACACCGCGATGGAACCGGCCTTCCTGATGCAGCAGATGGAATGGCGCGAAAACATAGAGGACGCAGCGGACGCCAGGAATCTTGGCGCGCTCGAAGCCCTGCTTCAGGAACTGCGCGATCAGGAGCGCATCCGCTTCGAGAAACTGGCGGCGCTAGTCGACAGTCACTCGGACCAGGCAGCGAGCGAAGCCGTCCGCCAGTTGATGTTCATTGAACGCGTGGCGAGCGAGATCGGCATGCAGATCGAGAAGCTCGATTGAGCCTGACGCCGTATATAAAACCAGACGACACCTACGGGCGTCACCAACCCCCAATAGAGCAACGATGGCTTTACTGCAAATTTCAGAACCCGGCATGGCTCCGGCGCCGCATCAGCGGCGGGTAGCTGTGGGCATCGATCTCGGTACGACCAATTCGCTGGTTGCCGCCGTGCGCAACAGTGTGGCCGAAGTGCTGCCCGACGAAGACGGCCACTACCTGTTGCCGTCGGTGGTCCGGTATCTGGAGAAGGGCGGCCGGCGTATCGGCCGCGTCGCGAAGGAAGAAGCGGCGCTCGATCCGCGAAACACGATTGTGTCGGTGAAGCGCTTCATGGGCCGTGGCAAAAGCGAAGTGGAAGGGGCGGAAAACGCGCCGTACGATTTCGTCGACGCACCGGGCATGGTGCAGATTCGCACTGTGGATGGCGTGAAAAGCCCGGTGGAAGTATCGGCGGAAATCTTGGCTACGCTGCGATATCGCGCGGAAGACACGCTTGCCGACGAGTTGGTCGGCGCGGTGATCACGGTACCTGCGTACTTCGATGAAGCCCAACGGCAAGCCACGAAAGACGCTGCGAAACTCGCCGGTTTGAACGTACTGCGCCTGTTGAATGAACCGACCGCTGCGGCGATTGCGTACGGGCTGGACAACGCATCGGAAGGGTTGTACGCCGTGTATGACCTGGGCGGCGGGACTTTCGATCTATCGATTCTGAAGCTCACCAAAGGCGTGTTCGAAGTGCTCGCAGCGGGCGGCGATTCAGCGCTCGGCGGCGACGATTTCGATGCGGCGCTGTATCGGCACGTCCTGGTGAAATCCAAAGTAACGCCTGCTACGCCGGAAGACGTGCGTATGTTGCTGGACCGTGTGCGAACGGCTAAGGAGGCGCTGTCCGATGCGCCTGAGGCTACAGTTCAGGCCACGTTGTCCGATGATCAGCAACTCGACTTCACGATTACCGAAAGCGACTTCGGCACGCTGACTGAAGCGCTGGTCGCCCGCACCTTGGCCCCCACGCGCAAGGCCTTGCGCGACGCCAAGGTGGCACCGGCCGAAATCAAGGGCGTGGTGCTCGTCGGCGGCGCCACGCGCATGCCGGTGATCCGCCGCGCGGTGCAAACGTACTTCGGCCAGCCGCCGTTGACCAATCTCGACCCGGATCAGGTCGTGGCGCTTGGTGCTGCGATCCAGGCAGATTTGCTGGCGGGAAATCGCCGCGGTGAAGGCGATGACTGGCTGCTGCTCGACGTCATTCCGCTGTCGCTCGGCGTTGAGACCATGGGCGGATTGACCGAGAAGATCATCCCGCGCAACTCGACCATTCCGGTTGCCCGCGCGCAGGATTTCACCACCTTCAAAGACGGCCAGACGGCGATGGCTATCCACGTCGTGCAAGGCGAGCGCGAGCTGGTCTCGGACTGCCGTTCGCTCGCGCGTTTCGAATTAAGGGGCATTCCCGCCATGGCCGCCGGTGCTGCACGCATTCGCGTGACGTATCAGGTGGACGCGGACGGGTTGTTGTCCGTGTTCGCGCGTGAGCAGTTGTCGGGAGTAGAGGCGTCGGTGGTGGTGAAGCCCTCCTACGGTCTTGCCGATGACGACGTCGCGCGCATGCTGGAAGAAAGCTTCACGACAGCCGAAGTCGACATGCGCGCCCGCGCGTTGCGCGAGGCGCAGGTCGACGCGCAACGCCTGGTGGAAGCATCGCAGGCCGCGCTCGCGGTTGACGGTGAATTGCTGGACGAAGCGGAGCGTGCCAACATTGAAGCGCTGATCGTCAAGCTCGCGGCGGTCACGGGCGGCGACAGCGTCGATGCCATCGAAACGGCGACGAAGGAGCTTGCCGCCGCCACCGATGAATTCGCTGCCCGCCGTATGAACAAAAGCATTCGCCGCGCACTGGCCGGCCGAAGGCTCGACGAAGTCTGATAAATCACCGAGCCTCTCACGCACAAAGAACGGAAAGAAATTCATGCCTCAGATCGTAGTGTTACCCCATGTGGAATTGTGTCCTGATGGCGCGGTGATCGACGCGGATACGTCGAAGAGCATTTGCGACAACCTGTTGGACAACGGTATCGAGATTGAACATGCGTGCGAAAAATCGTGCGCGTGCACGACGTGTCACGTGATCATCCGCGAGGGTTTCAACGCGCTTGTGCCATCGGAAGAAGACGAGGACGATTTGCTCGATAAGGCCTGGGGACTTGAGCCGACGTCGCGGTTATCATGTCAGGCGATGGTGCCCGCAGACGAGGATCTGGTTGTCGAGCTCCCGCGCTACACCATCAATCACGCCAAAGAGAATCACTGAACTTAAATCAGCGACCACGAGACAGGAGCGCTCGCCATGAAGTGGACAGACACGCAGGATATCGCGATGGCACTGACCGACGCGCATCAGAACGTCGATCCGCAATTCGTGCGATTTACGGATTTGCATCGCTGGGTGACCGAGCTGCCGGGGTTCGACGACGACCCTGAGCGCTCCAACGAGAAGATTCTCGAAGCGATCCAGGCGGCGTGGATTGAAGACGCGGATTATTAAATCTGGCGCAGGCGTCGAGCAAATCAATGCAGACAAAGCAAAACGGCGATTCCATCAGGAATCGCCGTTTTGCTTTCGTGCGCGGGCCTCTCGAAAGCGAGTGATAGTTCAGCCCGCAACCAGCGTACCGTTTTCGATACGCACGCGCTGACCCTGGTTAAACGGTGGCGCCTGGTGATACGTGAAGTAACGCGTCTTGCCGCTTTCCAGATGCACGCGCACCGAATAATCGGTGGTGCTGCGCAGGTGTTTTTCGACCGCATTGCCGCCCAGGCCACCACCCAGGGCGCCAAGGATCGTCATGCCGGTACGACCGCCCCCACGTCCAAACTGATTACCGATAAGACCACCCGCCACCGCGCCACCCACCGCACCGATGCCGGTTCCCTGGCCTTCATGCCGGACAGCCGAGATCGCTTCTACGACTCCGCAGCTTGAGCAATAGGCGGGTTGGGCAGGTTGCTGTTGCGCGTAGTTGGGCTGCTGCTGGACAGGAACGGGCTGCTGCGCCACCTGAGGCGCGGGCTGTTGCTGTTGCTGCTGGGCCGCTTGGGCCGCCGCGCGCTGCTGGGCTTGCTGCTGAGCAAGCTCTTCCTGTTGCGCCTGCTGTGCTTGTTGTTGTTGAGCAGCAGTGGGCTCTGCGGGCTGCGTTGTCGGTTGAGTTGCGACTTGCGCGGCTTGGGTCTGATCGTTGATCGGCGAGGTGCTAGACGCTTTCGGGAACAGTCCGGTGACTGCTGCTGTGGCAGCAAGACTTGCAACGATCACCGCGCCGGCGGCGGTTGCCACCAGCGGATGAATTCTGCGATTGCGCGGCGCACCCGGGTTCGGTGAATTCGATGTGGTCATGTTGTTATTGCTGTTATCCATTTTTGGACCTCCGTCTCAAGGCAGAGTGTGACGATATTGGGTCTGACGTTTCTTACGTGTTTCGCACGTTTCCGATCACGTTCCCGACAAGAGCAGTGTCGAACAATCTGAAGCGTAAGGTTTTTCAATTTGTAACGTTTTCAGGCATCCATCAGATGCAAGAAACGCACCGGATTGAACATGTGCCGGGTCGCTCTGTTTTATAAGGGTTTTCCAGATCAGTCGCGCGTCAATCGGAAAACCCGGTCGGCGGCTTTTACCGAAAGTTACAAACTCGGGCCACCATCAGAACGGAAAAAAGGCGCTTTCGCGCCTTTTTTACAAACTCGCCGTCACCGCGGGCGCTCAGTCTTCGCGACGCAAATGCGGGAACAGGATCACGTCGCGGATGCTCGGGCTGTCGGTCAGCAACATGACCAGCCGGTCGATCCCAATCCCGCACCCGCCCGTTGGCGGCATGCCGTGCTCCAGCGCGCGAATGTAGTCCGCGTCGTAGAACATGGCTTCCTCGTCGCCGGCATCTTTCTGGTCGACTTGCTTTTGGAACCGCGCTGCCTGATCTTCCGGATCGTTCAGCTCCGAGAAACCGTTCGCGATTTCGCGGCCCACAATGAACAACTCGAAGCGTTCTGTGATGCCCGGAGCCGTATCCGATGCCCGCGCCAACGGCGAGACTTCCAGCGGATAGTCAACAATAAATGTCGGCTCCCACAATTGCGATTCAGCCGTTTCCTCGAACAACGCGAGTTGCAACGAACCGACGCCCGCGTTCAAAAACTGCGGCTGCGATGCATCGATGCCGAACTTCTTCAACTCGGTGCGCAGGAACGCGATATCGGCGAGTTGTTCGTTCGTGTATTGCGGCGCGTATTTCTGGATCGCTTCGCAAATCGTCAACCGATGGAACGGCTTCGACAAATCCAGTTCACGCCCTTGATACACGATGTTCGCGTTGCCACGCGCATCGACGGCCGCCTGACGGATCAACGCCTCGGTGAAGTCCATCATCCACGTGTAATCCGTGTACGCGGCGTAGAACTCCATCATCGTGAACTCGGGGTTGTGTCGCGGGGACACCCCTTCGTTGCGGAAATTGCGGTTGATTTCGAACACGCGTTCGAAGCCGCCGACCACCAGCCGCTTCAAATACAGTTCCGGCGCGATACGCAGGAACATCTGCATGTCGAGCGCGTTGTGATGCGTGACAAAAGGCTTCGCGGTGGCGCCGCCGGGAATCGGATGCAGCATCGGCGTTTCCACTTCCATGAAATCCGCCTTCGCCATGAAACTGCGGATCGACGCGAACGCCTTCGTGCGCGCAATGAACGTCTGACGCGTTTCCGGCGTGACGATCAGGTCCACATAACGCTGGCGATAGCGCATTTCCTGATCAGCGAGGCCGTGGAATTTATCGGGAAGAGGGCGCAGCGCCTTGGTCAGCAGGCGCAGTTCCGTGCACCGCACCGACAATTCGCCCTTGTTTGTGCGGAACAAGACACCCTTCGTCGCGACGATATCGCCCAGGTCCCACTTTTTGAACGCGTCGTAGACTTCCTGACCGACGTCTGCGGGCGTGATGAAGAACTGGATCTGGCCGCTGCCGTCTTGCACCGTCGCAAAGCTTGCCTTGCCCATCACACGCTTCAGCATCATCCGGCCCGCGACCGCGACTTGCAGCGGCTCGGCTTCGAGCGCGTCCTTGTCTTTACCGGCGTAATCGGATTGCAGCGCGGCGGCTTGGTGCGTCGGCCGGAAATCGTTCGGAAACGCGATTCCCTGCTCGCGCAGCGCCCGGAGTTTGTCGCGACGCTCGGCGAGGATCTGGTTTTCTTCGGGTTCGGGAACTGCGGCCGGCTGAGTCGGTTCGGTCATGATGTGTTTGGCTTTGAATGCGATGGATGCGGCTTGGGTCTTGGGCCTGATGCTGCAACCAGGTTGTTTGAGTTTCGCTGCGTGAACCTGAGTGTTGAAACCCAGCGTAGAAACACAGGCCACACAGAAGGTCGCAATGGTAGCGAAGCAATGCTGCGATGGATTGCCGTGAACGAAGCAACGTCGAAACGATGCGGTTGGCGCGGCGGCGTGTTACTGAAGCCGCGCCGTTTGCTCGAATTTCGCTCGAGTTTTCCTTAAACGCCCTGTTTGAGACTTGCGCCGATGAAGTCGTCCAGGTCGCCGTCCAGCACCGCTTTCGTGTTGCTGATTTCCACGTTCGTGCGCAGGTCCTTGATACGGCTGTTGTCGAGCACGTACGAACGGATTTGGTGACCCCAGCCCACGTCGGTCTTGCTGTTTTCCAGGTTGTCTTTCTCGACTTGGCGCTTACGCATTTCGAACTCGTACAGCTTCGCTTTCAGCATCTGCATGGCTTCGGCGCGGTTGCGGTGTTGCGAGCGGTCGTTCTGGCACTGCACGACAATCCCGGTGGGCGCGTGAGTCAGGCGCACGGCCGAATCGGTCTTGTTGATGTGCTGTCCGCCCGCACCGGATGCGCGATACGTGTCGGTGCGAATGTCGGCCGGATTGATATCGATTTCGATGGAATCGTCGACTTCCGGATACACGAAGATCGATGAAAACGACGTATGGCGTCCGCCCGATGAATCGAAGGGCGACTTGCGCACGAGCCGGTGAACGCCCGTTTCCGTGCGCAGGAAACCGTAGGCGTATTCGCCTTCCACCTTGATCGTCGCGCTCTTGATACCGGCCACGTCGCCGTCGGATTCTTCGAGGACTTCGGTCTTGAAACCCTTGCGTTCGCAGTAGCGAATGTACTGGCGCATCAACATTGCCGCCCAGTCGCACGCTTCCGTGCCGCCGGCGCCGGCCTGGATATCGATGAAACAGTTGTTCGGATCGGCCGGGTTCGAGAACATCCGGCGGAATTCCATGTCTTCAACGCGTTTTTCGAGTCCTGCCGCGTCCGCTTCGCATGAGACGAGCGTCTCTTCGTCGTTTTCTTCGCGGGCCATGTCGAAGAGATCTTGCGTGTCGCGCAGATCGTTATCGAGGTCCGTGATGGTCGTGACGACGGTGTCCAGGAGCTTTTTCTCGCGGCCCAGGGCCTGGGCGTTTTTCGAGTCGTTCCAGACGTTCGGGTCTTCTAGTACCCGGTTGACTTCGTCAAGACGCAGGGCCTTGGCGTCATAGTCAAAGATACCCCCGGAGCTCGCCAGCGCGACGGCGCAGGTCGGCGAGGAGGTTCTCGATTGCGTTTAGACGTTCCGCTTCCATTTGATCGTTTTCAGGTTTTTTGGCTAGGAGGGAAATTATAGCTTAGCGAGAGGGGTGCATTGGCGGGCGGTCGCGACCGGGCGCCTTGGACACCTTCCTGTACTTTCACCCAACCGCATGCTCAACAATCATCTGCACCCGAGCGACCCCGTTCCATGTGTCGGAAACCAGCCGGTACGCCACGACGGTGCGCGTCGGCAGCGTTTCCGTGTGATTAAACCAGATCGCGTTGAACCGTTGCTGCCCGCGCCGCAATTGCAGCTTCAAATGCTTGTCCTTGACGAGCGCCTGGGACGCCACTTCAAACTCCCCGGAAAATACTGGCGCAGGAAAGCCTTGGCCCCAGACCGCGCCATCGATCAATTCGACAAACTGTGGCGTGAAATAAGCGTCTTCGAGCTCGCCGTCGGTTTCCACCACGCGCGACAAGGCGTCCGACGTCAACCACTCGCGGCCGACGGCTTCAAACGCCGCGGTGAACCGCGGAATGTCAGCGGTGAAAATCGTCATCCCTGCCGCCATCGCATGGCCGCCGAATTTTACGATCATCCCGGGCTCGCGTTTGGAAATCAGATCGACGGCATCGCGCAGATGAAACCCCGGAATCGAGCGCCCCGATCCCTTCGATAAAACCCCGCTCTCATCGGCATGAGCAAACGTGAACGACGGCCGGTGAAACTTCTCCTTCAGCCGTCCCGCGACAATCCCGATCACGCCTTGATGCCACGTCGGATTAAAGAGCGTCAGGGTCGCGGAATCCGCCGGATCGATACTCGCCAGTTCTTCCAGCGCCTGTTCCTGCATGCCGGCTTCAATTTCACGCCGCTCTCGATTGATCGAATCGAGTTGCTGTGCCAGTTCCCATGCGCGGCCGATGTCATCGGTGATCAGGCATTCAATCCCAAGCGACATATCCGATAACCGTCCCGCCGCGTTCAGCCGCGGCCCCAGCGCAAAACCGAGATCGAATCCCGACGCGGCGCGTGCATCGCGCGCGGCCGCGCGAAACAGCGCCGCAATGCCGGGTTGCATCCGACCCGCGCGAATTCGCTTCAGGCCCTGCGCGACCAGGATCCGGTTGTTCGGATCGAGCTTCACGACGTCGGCGACCGTGCCGAGCGCAACCAGATCGAGCAGGCCGTCCAGACGCGGTTCAGGCGCGTCGGTGGTGAAAGCATTGCGACGACGCAACTCCGCCCGCAATGCGAGCAGCACGTAGAAGATCACCCCCACGCCTGCGATGCACTTGCTCTCGAACATACAGCCCGGCTGGTTCGGATTGACGATCGCGCGTGCGGGCGGGAGATCATCGCCGGGTAGATGGTGATCGGTCACCAGCACGTCGATACCCAACGCATTCGCGGTCTCGACGCCATCGACGCTCGCAATGCCATTGTCCACGGTGATCAGCAGATCCGGCTTCCCGCCCGCCCGGCTCGCGGCCAGCGCGACGATTTCAGGCGTCAGGCCGTAGCCGTATTCGAACCGGTTCGGCACCAGATAGTCGATCTGCGCGCCGAACATTCGCAAGCCGCGCACGGCAACGGCGCACGCGGTGGCGCCATCGCAATCGTAATCGGCGACGACCAGCATGCGGCGTTTCGCTGCGAGCGCGTCGGCGAGAACGACGGCGGCTTCATCGCAGCCTTTCAGCCCGACGGGCGCGTGCAATTTCTTGAGTTCGGTCTCGATCTCCTCCGGCGAACACACACCACGCGACGCGTACAGACGCGCAATGACAGGATGAACGCCATGCCGTACGAGGATAGCGGCATCGGCGGGAGAGGGTGCACGGGTGACGATTCGGGTCATGCGGACAGGCCTGTGTTCATTCGTTTCATTCGCTTTGTTTACTCGGTTCGTTCATTCGCTTCGTTCATTCGATAAGCAATGCCGCAATCGGACGCCGTCGCCAGAATTTGCGCAACGCGCCGCGCGTGACGGTCAGCGACACAGAGCCGGTGTCGCTGCACAGCGTGAGGCGCAATGTGCCGAGCGTGCCATTTTCGAGCGCGGCGAGGGCGGGCGCGAACCAGTCGTGCTCCAGCGTGCCGAGCGCGTCGTTCCAGCGCGCCCAATCCTGTTCGATGAACGGTGCGGAAAACGGATCGAGTTCGACAAGCGCACGGCCATTGCTGGCCGTTGTTGAAGCCATAAAAGCGGCGAAAGAGACCGGTGGCGCTTGAGGCACGATATTGGCGGCAAGTGCAAGGCCGCGTGTGGCCGGCGCGTTCGACATCACCTGCGCGAACGGGCTCGTCACGCCGCGTAGCGCGCCTTGCGCGTGCAGCCAGATCGAATTGATCGAGGGCAAGCCACGCGCTTCACGCGCTTCGTTAAGCGGATGTTCGAACCACGCCATCTGCACTTCGTTCTGCAGCTTCATCCACGCGCGTGAGCGCTCGCCGGTGCCGGCTTCATGCGGCAACCAGATCTCGATGTTGCGCCCGCTCGCCCGCAACGGCGACGCGCCTGCCAGCGTGCCGAGATTCGGTCCGGCGACGTACCAGCGTGCCGGTTGCGGCGCCTGAATTATCAGTCCGAGGTCTTCTATCAGCGGCTTGACAACATCGAATAACGTCCGGGCTTCGTGATTGTCCATACCCAGAGTTGCCGGATCGATCAGGACCAGATGGTCACGGGCGATCCGCACATGCACCGGTTCGACGCATGCCCAGATGGTCTCACCGGGCGTTCCGCCGTCGGCGAGCAACATATAGGGCGCGAGCGGCGCTTCGTCGGTGGCTTGCCCGGGCGCCTCGTTGACCACGCCGAACTGCTGCGCGATCCAGCGTTCATGCGGCAGCGTGCGCTGGAAATCCTCGCCGATCACGCGCTCATTGAGCGTCGCCCGGGCGAGCAGCCGGTCGAGCGCGGGGCGGTCCAGTTCGTGCAGCGCAGTGGCGGCGTCCGCAGCCGATGGCAGCGCGAACGGCAGGAGAAGGTGAAGGTCTGGGAGCTTGGGTGTGGGCATGATGCTGCGCATTGTATGGCAAAGGACCCGCCATTTTCCGGGGGCCTCCCCCTTTGTCTCGTTTGCTTTACCTGACAGATCCGCCGCAAGCAATGAGTCATGCGAGGACAGCTGCCGGACACGGAAAGTGGGTCCTGGACCGCGTCAAAGCCTAGGCCGGGCTGGCGTGGTGCAGGCCGGCGCGGGTTCCATCGCTCGCGGGTAAGTTCGCTGCCCCCGTTCGCTGCCCCAACTCAGAAAGCCTTGCCCCAAGGTATGCAACGACACCCGGAGCCCGCGCGCAGCTCCTTTTCCCTTATTGCCCGGCTTGACCCATCACACGCGCGACAACTCACGCGGTTCAACCTTGCGATCGATTTCACTGCGCGTTGGCAATGTTTTCAGGTCATACATGGCTTGGAGATTCAGCCAGAATTCGGGCGTTGAGTCGAAGTAGCGTGCTAGGCGATAAGCGGTGTCGGCCGTGACGCCGCGCCGTTCCTTCACGATTTCATGCAGACGCGTAGCCGGCACGTTCAACGCCAGTGCCAAGGCGTTCACGCTCATTTCGAGCGGAACCAGATAATCTTCCCGCAAGATCTCGCCCGGATGAACCGGACGCATGCCGTTTTTGGACATGTGCTTCCCCATTCAGTGATAGTCGATGATTTCGACGTCGACAGGACCCTTCGTCGTCCATTTGAAACAAACGCGCCATTGGCCGTTAATCCGGATGCTGAGCTGCCCGCGCCGGTCACCGGAAAGAGATTCGAGCCGGTTGCCTGGCGGTGACTTCAGATCTCGTATTTCCACGGCAGAGTCCAGTGCCGAGAGCCTTCTGATCGCGACATCAGCGATTGCCCGAAATCGTTTTGGTGTTTCGCCTTCGTACAGTCCTTGAGTGTCCTTGCATCGGAACGTTTGTATCATTATCTTCATCGTATTACGTTTTGCGTAATACGTCAATGGTTATAGCGATGAACCGTCGCAGCGGCTGAGGCTGAGTTTTTGAGGGGATATTGCCGTGTGGGTGAGTCAAGCGAGTATGAACTGAGGCACGGGCGTGGGAAGTCGTCCGAATGGCCAGCATGGTGGCTTGCGCCATCGTTTTTCGCTCCGCCGCGTCACGCGGGCTAAAGGAGCGGCTAAGAATTGTGTGGCAAACTTCGCGCTTGATCGCAGACGGATCGGTGCGTCCCGCTCGCGCCAGATCGATGCGGTAAGGATTGAGAAGGTGTTGTGATTGCCACCCGGGCAGACTGGCTCGAGTTAGACAATGGCGCAAGTCATCGGTCGCGCTCTTCGCGGGCGCGTGGATTGCAAAAAACAGCCGTGCGCCGGATGCGCGATGTAACGATTGAAGAACGCATCGAAGAACGTTAGAACGCTGAAAAGGAATCGCTTGAAACTTCCCTACGAATGGCAGATCGGCTGGCGCTATACCCGCGCCGGCAAACGCACCACCGGCAACGGTTTCATCTCGTTTATCGCGCTGGTATCGATGGCTGGTATCGCCCTTGGCGTTGCTGCGCTGATCGTGGTGCTCTCGGTAATGAACGGGTTCCAGAAAGAGGTCCGCGACCGCATGTTGTCCGTGCTCGCGCACGTCGAAATATTCTCGCCGACCGGGTCCATGCCCAACTGGCAACTGACCGCGCAGGAAGCGCGCAAGAATCCGGAAGTGATCGGCGCGGCGCCTTACGTGGACGCCCAAGCGCTATTGACGCGACAAGGCGCGGTCAGCGGCGTGGCATTGCGAGGCGTGGAGCCGTCGCTGGAACCGCAGGTGTCAGATATCGGCAAGGAGATGCGGGGCGGCAAGCTCACCGATCTCGTGCCGGGCGGCTTCGGCATTGTGCTGGGCGCGGATCTGGCGACCAATCTGGGTGTGACGACGGGCGACAAGATCACGCTGGTCGCCCCGGAAGGCACGATCACGCCTGCGGGCATGTTGCCGCGGCTCAAGCAGTTCACCGTGGTCGGCGTGTTCGAGTCGGGGCACTACGAATACGACTCCACGCTGGCGCTGATTTCCATCGCCGACGCACAGGCGCTATTCCGGCTGCCGGCGCCCACGGGCGTGCGCCTGAAATTGAAGGACATGCAGCGTGCGCCGGAAGTCGCGCGGCAACTGTCGCGAACGCTCACCGGCGACCTCTATATCCGCGATTGGACGCAGCAGAACAAGACCTGGTTTTCGGCCGTGCAGATCGAGAAACGCATGATGTTTATTATCCTGACGCTGATTATTGCGGTGGCGGCGTTCAACCTGGTGTCGTCGCTGGTGATGACCGTGACCGACAAACAAGCGGACATCGCCATTTTGCGGACGCTTGGCGCGCAACCCGGTTCGATCATGAAGATCTTCGTGATCCAGGGCGTGACGATTGGCTTTATCGGCACGGCGATCGGGGTTTCGCTGGGGTGTCTTATCGCGTGGAGCATTCCGTGGCTCGTGCCGATGATCGAGCATTTGCTTGGCGTGCAGTTCCTGCCGCCATCCGTGTATTTCATCAGCGAATTGCCGTCCGAACTCGTCCCCGCCGACGTCGCGCGGATCGGCCTGATCGCATTCGGATTGTCATCGCTCGCGACGCTCTATCCGAGCTGGCGCGGCGCGAAGGTTCGCCCGGCGGAGGCGTTGCGCTATGAGTGATAACAACGGCAACATCGTGCTCGAGGCATCGGCGATTTCGAAGACGTTCGTGCAGGGCGGCTTCAACGTGCAAGTGCTGGACAACGCGGAATTGCAGGTCCGCCGCGGCGAGAAACTGGCGATCGTCGGCGCGTCGGGGTCGGGTAAAAGCACGCTGCTGCACGTGCTCGGCGGCCTCGATGAACCCAGTGCCGGCAAGGTTTCGCTGCTAGGCAAGCCGTTCACCGCATTGCGTGAACGCGAACGCAACGAATTGCGTAATCGTGCGCTTGGTTTCGTGTACCAGTTTCACCATTTGCTGGCGGAATTCAGCGCGCTCGATAACGTAGCGATGCCGCTGCGCATTCGCCGCATGAGCGAAGCTGACGCACGCAAGGAGGCCATGGCCGTGCTCGATCGCGTGGGCATTGGCCATCGGGCTAAACATCGGCCGGGCGAATTGTCTGGCGGCGAGCGTCAGCGTGTGGCGATTGCCCGCGCCCTGGTCACACGCCCGGCATGCGTGCTCGCCGATGAGCCGACCGGCAACCTCGACGGCGCCACCGCGGACACGGTGTTCAATTTGATGCTGGAGTTGTCGCAGACGTTCGAAACGAGCTTCGTGATTGTCACGCACGATCCCGATCTCGCCGCGCGCTGCGACCGCATCATGCGCTTGCGTGACGGCGTATTGTTCGAGGAGCCGGTCGTACCTGTCTAGTCGCTCGATAACCGCTGGACGATCGCTGGAATGCTGGAGGCCTTGCATGTGGATCGACACGCACTGTCATCTCGATGCATCCGAATTCGATGCCGACCGCGATGACGTTGCGGCTTCGGCGTTGAAAGAGGGTGTCTCGCGGATCGTGATTCCGGGTGTGGAACGCCAGAATTTCGAGCGGGTGCGTGCGCTTGCGCATCGCATTGAAGGCGGTGCTTACGCGCTCGGCATTCACCCGTTGTTCACGCCGCGTGCGCGGGATGACGATTTGCGCGTGCTGCGCGAGCAGATTGCCGCGAGTATGGGCGATCCGCGGTTCGTAGGTATCGGCGAGATCGGGCTGGACTATTTCGTGCCCGGCCTCGACGATGCGCGCCAAACTTTCTTCTATAACGAACAGCTCAAGCTCGCACGCGAGTTCGATTTGCCGGTGATTTGCCATGTGCGTAAATCCCAAGACAAAGTGCTCAAGGGCCTGCGTGTGTTCTCCGTCAAACTCGGTATTGCGCACGCGTTCAACGGCAGTTTCCAGCAGGCGGAAGCGTTTATCGCGCACGGCATGCGGCTGGGTTTTGGCGGCAATTTGACTTTCGAACGCGCTCGCCAGATTCGACGTCTCGCCGCAGAGTTGCCGCTGGACGCGATTGTGCTCGAAACCGACGCGCCCGATATTGCGCCGTCATGGCTTTACAAGCATCGAAATGCGCCGGATCAGGTGCCAGGCATCGCGCGAGTGCTTGCAGAATTGCGCGGCATTGACGAAGAGACGCTTTCTGTAGGCACAACGGCCAACGCGCACGCCGCGCTGCCCCGGCTCGGTCTTATCTCCGCATAATCAGTTCCTCGTATTGGTTCGATTGCAGGCATTGAAGGGCAGCTCTTTCCTTCGATGCGTCTGCGCTCGCGTCGAGTTTTTGAGGAGCGTGCGTGCGAGCTATCTTGATCGGCTTTGCGTTGGGAATCGTGTGTTTGCAACAGCAGGCTGTATTGCCCAGCGCCCTTGTTTTGTGGGCGCTTTTGCTCCTGCTCGGACTTGCCTGCGCGCTCGCGGTTTGTTTTCCGCAGCTTCGCTTGGTATCGCTGATTGCTGCTTCGTTGATTATCGGTTTTGGTTACGCCGCCTGGCGTGCTGACACGCGATTGCAACGCGTATTGCCCGTTGCATTCGAGAACCGCAACATCGAGTTGACCGGATTCGTGCGTGGATTGCCAATGCAAGGCGCGGACGGCACACGGTTCCTGTTTGAAGTCGAATCGAACGATGCCGCGTTGACGAACTTCCCGCGTGTCGTGCAACTATCGTGGATGGCGATGGGTGCCTCAAAACGCGGTCCTGCGGCCACACCGCCGCCTGCTCTTTGGGCCGGTCAACGATGGACGCTGGTCACGCGATTAAAACGTCCGCATGGCAATGCGAATTTTCGCGGCCGCGATACCGAAGTGGGGCTGCTCGCCCGCAACATTCGAGCGACCGGTTACGTTTCCGCGCCGGGCGCGGCTCGGCGTTTGCCCATCGACGCACACGGCTTCGCGCTGACGATCGATCGTTGGCGTGCGCGGTTGCGCGAGCGGGTTTTAACTGCACTTGATGGCGCTGCGCATCGAGGAATCGTAGTGGCGTTGGCAACAGGCGCTCAAGACGTGGTCAGCGACGCTGACTGGAGTTTGCTGCGTGCGACCGGGACGAGTCATCTGGTCGCGATTTCCGGACTGCATATTGGCTTTGTCGCGGGGCTCGCGGCGCTCTTGAGCGGCGGGTTATGGCGGCGCTTGCGCTGGCGCGGGGCGCCTGCGCCGCTGATCGTATCGGCGCAAAAAGCGGCAGCGGCCGGTGCGGCGGTATTCGCGGCCTTCTACGCGGCGCTCGCTGGATTCAACGTCCCCGCGCAACGATCAATGTGGATGCTGTGCTTCGTCGCGCTCGCTGTGCTGAGTGGCCGCCGGCCGGCGTCTTCGCTGGTGCTCGCGTGGGCGCTGGCGTTGGTGCTGATTGCCGATCCGTGGGCGGTGACGGCAGCGGGATTCTGGTTGTCGTTTTGTGCCGTGGCGGCCATCCTGTTTGCGATCGCGTCGCGTGGGCGGCAGGCCTCTGTCGGCTTCGCGGAGGAGTTCGCGGCGCCTCAGGCAGACGAAGATCCTACCGCAAGCGAACCGGGCGATGAGCCCGGAGTTCAACCACGCCGCCACATCCGCGACCGGCTTGGCGACGTGATCGGGCGAGACCGGGTTCGCTCTCTAGCGTGGCTCAGACCGACGGCACGGCGCTTTGGGCGCGGGATCGCATCCAGTGCGCGCGTGCAGTACGCAATCACACTCGGACTCGCGCCGCTCACCGCGTACTGGTTTTTCCAGATTCCACTGCTGGGGCCGCTGGCCAACGCGTTCGCCATTCCCTGGATCAGCTTTCTCGTTACGCCGACCGTGCTCGCGGCCGTCTTGCTGCCGGCACCACTTGACGTATTTGCCTACCGCGCGGCCCATAGCATGCTGACCCCGATGTTCGACGCGCTCGCCCACCTGTCTGGACCCGCATGGACGCTCTGGCGTTTGCCGCAGCCGGACGGTTTTGCGCTGACGGCAGCGGCGTTCGGCGTGATATGGGCGCTCGCTCCGCGCGGCTGGCCGCTGCGGTTCGCCGCCCCGCTTACCTGGTTGCCGCTGGCGCTACCCATCTCTCAAGCGCCTCCGAACGGCGCGTTTCGCGTGACGGCGCTCGACATTGGCCAGGGATCTTCTATCGTCATCGAAACCACGCATCACACCTTGCTCTTCGATGCGGGTCCGGGCCCCGAATCCACGCACGCGGGAGAACGGCTTGTCGTGCCGTATCTCTTCGCCCATGGCCTCTTCACGCTCGATACGCTGATGATCAGCCACTCGGATTCCGATCACTCGGGCGGTGCACCCGCGGTGCTCGAGAGCATTCAGGTTCGGCAATTCGTGGCGTCGCTGCAGCCGCGCGAGCGGTTGTGGATGACGGCACGGGAGCACGGCAGCGCTTTGCTGCGCTGCGTCGCGGGGCAGCGCTGGCAGTGGGACGGCGTGATGTTCGACGTGCTGTGGCCACAGGCCGGGCCGCTCGCTGCCAAACCTAACGCGACGTCATGCGTGCTGAAAGTGACGAGCGCGGCGGGGCGTTCGGCGCTTTTGGCCGCCGACATTGAAGCCGACGTCGAGCGCCAGTTGCTTCAACTCGGGCAAGGTGAACCTGCCTCGCTCCAGGCCGACGTACTGATCGTGCCGCATCACGGCAGCAAGACGTCGTCTACCGAGCCTTTCCTCGACGCCGTGAGTCCGCGCGTCGCGGTATTTCAGGTAGGCTACCGCAACCGTTTTAACCATCCGAACCCGACGGTTTTCGAGCGGTATCGCTTACGACATATCGAGTTATCGCGCAGCGACGAAGACGGTGCGGCGCGCATGGAGGTGTCGGCGGAGGTGTCCATCGATCGTTTCAGGCAGACTCACGCGCGTTACTGGATGGGACGGTGAGTCGAACACTAAGAACGTTAAAAATGAGACGCTGGAAAGAGCGTTGCAAATAAAGAGGGCACGCCGCTTGAAAGACATCCTGCATTTTTCGCACGCGAACGGATTTCCGGCATCGACATACAGGACGATCTTCGCCGAACTCGCCGACGACTATGAGATTCGAGCCGTCGAACGGTTTGGTCACGATCCGCGTTTCCCCGTTACGCGCGACTGGCCGCATCTGGTGGATCAATTGCTCGAAGACATTGACGCCAGGCGCCCGGCCGACGTGAAAGTGTGGCTGGTCGGGCATTCGCTGGGCGGATATCTCTCGCTGATGGCGGCGCTCAAGCGGCCGCATTGGGTGAAAGGCGTGGTGATGCTGGATTCGCCGGTGATCGCCGGCTGGCGCAGCAATTTGCTGCGTTTATCGCAATGGACGGGGCTCGATACCCGGCTTTCGCCTGCCGCCGCCACTAAAAATCGGCGCACGCACTGGCCGAGCAGGGAAGACGCATGGCGTCACTTTCACGCGAAAACCGCGTTCGCCCGCTGGGACGAGCGGATGCTGTCGGATTACATCGATTTCGCGATTCCGGCGGAAGCGGGTAATGGAGATGGGATCGGCGGTATTAACGAAGCTGCCGGCATCAACCGCCAGCGCAAGCTCGCTTTCGATCGAGAGGTGGAATTCCGCATCTACAAGACCTTGCCGCGCACGCTGGGTGCGCGCGTCGCGCACGGCGTGCCGGTGCCAGTCGGGTTTATTGCGGGAACGCATTCGAAGGAAGTCCGCCACGTCGGGCTGGAGATGACGCGGTGTATTGTGGGCGGCCATTTCGAATGGATCGAGGGCAGTCATCTGTTCCCCATGGAGCACCCGGTGGAAACAGCGCGCGCATTGCAGCGCACGCTTAACGGGCTACGGGCGTAACAAATCTCAAGGCAAATCACGGCAAGACACCATTCAAAGCCCATTCAGGCCGCCAATAAACACGTGATCGAAACCCGCTGCTCACGATAAATCGGCTCCCAACGCGCGTCCCTCCCGCTCTGGGTTATGGGGCGTCTTTCGGGTATAATCCGTTTTTCCCGCGAGCACCTAGCGATGACCAAATATGTATTCGTCACCGGCGGCGTAGTGTCTTCCCTCGGCAAGGGTATTGCCGCCGCTTCCCTCGCAGCGATCCTCGAATCGCGCGGTCTGAAAGTCACCCTCTTAAAGCTCGATCCCTACATCAACGTCGACCCCGGCACGATGAGCCCGTTTCAGCACGGGGAAGTATTCGTGACGGAAGACGGTGCGGAAACGGACCTCGACTTAGGCCATTACGAGCGCTTCATCAGCACGAAGATGCGCAAGGCCAATAACTTCACGACCGGTCAGATCTACGAGTCGGTGATCCGCAAGGAACGCCGGGGCGAATATCTCGGCAAGACGGTTCAGGTCATTCCGCATATCACCAACGAAATCCAGGCGTTCCTGCAACGTGGCGCGGCTGCGGCCACATGCGGCGAGCCTGACGTGGCTATCGTGGAAATTGGCGGGACGGTGGGTGACATCGAATCGCTGCCGTTTCTCGAAGCCGCGCGCCAGATGAGCCTGCGCCTCGGCCGCAATAGCGCGTGTTTCGTGCACCTGACGCTTGTGCCGTACATCGCAACGGCCGGCGAGCTCAAGACGAAACCCACGCAGCATAGCGTGCAGAAGCTGCGCGAAATTGGCATTTCGCCGCACGTGCTGCTGTGCCGCGCGGACCGTCCGATTCCGGGCGACGAACGCGCGAAGATCTCGTTGTTCTCCAATGTTCCGGAAGACGCAGTCATTTCGGTGTGGGACGTGGACAGCATTTACAAGATTCCGCAGATGCTGCACGACCAGGGTCTGGACAACATCATTTGCGAAGAGCTCAAGCTCACCGCGAAACCCGCCGACCTCAGCATGTGGGCCGGTCTCGTCCAGAAACTCGAGAACCCGAAGAACGAAGTTACCATCGGCATGGTCGGCAAGTATGTGGAACTGACCGAGTCGTACAAGTCGCTGATCGAGGCGCTCAAGCACGCGTCCATTCATACGTCGACGAAGGTCAACATCGAGTACATCGATTCCGAACAGATTGACACGGACGGCGTAGCCGGCCTGAAACATCTCGACGCCGTGCTCGTGCCGGGCGGTTTCGGCGCGCGTGGAACTGAAGGCAAGATCAAGGCGATCAAATACGCACGCGAATCGAAGACGCCGTACCTGGGCATTTGCCTCGGCATGCAACTGGCCGTGATCGAATTTGCTCGCGACGTTGCCGGACTGGCCGATGCGAACAGCACGGAATTCGATTCATCGACGACGAATCCGGTTGTTGCGCTCATTACCGAATGGTATGACCGCGCAGGCCGCGTAGAAAAGCGCACGGAAGAATCGGATCTGGGCGGCACAATGCGCCTGGGTTCACAAAAATGTCCGATCAAGCCGGGCACCATGGCTGCGCGTATCTACGGTACGGATGTGAACGAGCGCCATCGGCACCGGTATGAAGTGAACAACCGCTTCGTGCCGCAACTCGAGGCGGGCGGGCTGGTCATCAGCGCGCGCACGCCGAGCGAAGATCTGCCGGAAATGATGGAACTGCCGGAAGCCATGCATCCGTGGTTCGTCGGCGTGCAGTTCCACCCGGAATTCACGTCGTCACCGCGCGATGGCCATCCGCTGTTCAAGGAATTCGTTGAAGCGGCACGCGCGCATCATCTGGCGCTGAAGGCGAACGGCGTGGCGAGCATTGCTGCTGAACACGCGCCCGCGCCGGCCGTGGCGGTTTCTGTCGGAGCGCAAGCATGAAGTTGTGTGATTTCGAAGTCGGTCTCGACCAGCCGTTTTTCCTGATCGCGGGCACGTGCGTAGTCGAGTCGGAGCAAATGACCATCGACGTCGCCGGCCGTCTCAAGGAAATCTGCGCGAAAGTGGGCGTCCCGTTCATCTATAAATCGTCGTACGACAAGGCCAATCGCAGTTCCGGCAAGTCGTTCCGCGGTCTTGGCATGGATGAAGGCCTGCGCATTCTCGGCGAAGTGAAGAAGCAACTTGGCTTGCCAGTTCTCACCGACGTTCATTCGGAGCATGAGATCGAAGCGGTTGCGTCGGTCGTGGACGTGCTGCAAACGCCCGCGTTCCTGTGCCGCCAGACTGATTTCATCCACGCGTGCGCGCGTTCGGGGAAACCGGTCAACATCAAGAAGGGCCAGTTTCTCGCGCCGCACGACATGAAGAACGTCATCGACAAAGCCCGCGACGCCGCCCGCGAAGCCGGTTTGTCCGACGATCGGTTCATGGCGTGCGAGCGTGGCGTGTCGTTTGGTTATAACAATCTGGTTTCCGACATGCGCTCGCTCGCGATCATGCGGGAAACCAATGCACCCGTCGTCTTCGATGCCACGCATTCCGTCCAGTTGCCGGGCGGGCAGGGCACGAGTTCCGGCGGCCAGCGCGAATTCGTGCCGGTGCTGGCGCGTGCAGCCATTGCAACAGGCGTTGCGGGCGTGTTTATGGAAACGCATCCGGACCCGGCGAACGCGAAGTCCGACGGTCCCAACGCCGTACCGCTGCACAGAATGGAAGCACTGCTGGAGACACTCGTCGCGTTGGATCGGGCCGTGAAGCGCGGACCGTTTCTCGAGAACGATTTCAGTTAAGGACGCTGCGGGCGCCGCGTGTATTTCAGCGCGGGTGCCCGCTTAAGCATCCACATCAGCCAAGCACCGGTGGGGGTGTCATGAAGAAGGTTACGTCTTCATGAACGCGAACGTTACTGACCCCGATAAAATTCGCCACGTTTGAACCGTTGTCATTGCAGGCGATGAAGCATACGGTGGTAAGTTTCTGGTGCGCGGAGGAAGGAGCGAAGCGTTGGGAGGATCAACGCGCCCGACCCGGCCGTACTCGGATTCGTTGACGACGAGCCGGCCACAAAATGGAATCACTCCGCTCAATACGAAGCGGCGCGCCACGTGCGAGCGGGCGCAGCAGAATTGAACATGATGGTCGTAGAAGGCCTCTGAAGCCAGGCGTGCGCGTACTGGCGAGATGTTAAACACCGACCTGCTGTCTGACCTGATTCACCGTCATTTCTTGAGGAAACCATGAGTGCTATCGTAGATATCATCGGTCGCGAGATTCTCGACTCGCGAGGCAATCCCACCGTCGAATGTGACGTCCTGCTGGAGTCCGGCACGATGGGCCGCGCTGCGGTGCCGTCGGGCGCATCCACTGGATCGCGCGAAGCGATCGAATTGCGTGACGGCGAAGCCGGCCGCTACGGCGGCAAGGGCGTGTTGAAGGCAGTTGAGCACATCAATACCGAAATCTCCGAAGCCATCATGGGCCTCGATGCATCGGAACAAGCCTTCCTCGACAAAACCCTGCTCGAACTCGACGGCACCGACAACAAGTCACGCCTCGGCGCAAACGCCATGCTGGCTGTTTCCATGGCCGTGGCGAAGGCTGCAGCCGAAGAAGCCGGCTTGCCGCTGTACCGTTACTTCGGCGGCTCGGGCGCCATGCAATTGCCCGTTCCCATGATGAACATCGTGAATGGCGGCGCGCACGCGAACAACAGCCTGGACATTCAGGAGTTCATGATTGTTCCGGTCAGCCAGCCGACCTTCCGCGAAGCACTGCGTTGCGGCGCTGAAGTGTTCCATGCGCTGAAGAAGATCCTGAGCGATCGTGGCATGAGCACAGCCGTGGGTGACGAAGGCGGTTTCGCGCCGAACTTCGGCAGCAACGACGAGTGCCTGTCGACCATCGTCCAGGCGATCGAGAAGGCCGGCTACCGTGCGGGCGAAGACGTTTTGCTTGCCCTGGACTGCGCTGCAAGCGAGTTCTACCACGACGGCAAATATCAGCTCGCGGGCGAGGGTTTGCAGTTGTCGTCGGCGGAATTCACGGATTACCTCGCCACACTCGCCGATAAATTCCCGATCGTTTCGATCGAAGACGGCATGCACGAAAGCGACTGGGACGGCTGGAAGATTCTCACCGATAAACTCGGCAAGAAGATCCAGCTCGTGGGCGACGATCTGTTCGTGACGAACACGCGCATCCTGAAAGAAGGCATCGACAAGGGCATCGCCAACTCGATCCTGATCAAGATCAACCAGATCGGCACGCTGACGGAAACTTTTGCGGCAATCGAAATGGCGAAGCGCGCGGGTTACACTGCGGTCATCTCGCATCGTTCGGGCGAAACGGAAGATTCGACAATTGCAGATATCGCGGTCGGCCTGAACGCCGGTCAGATCAAGACAGGTTCGTTGTCGCGTAGCGACCGGGTCTCGAAGTACAACCAGTTGCTGCGCATTGAAGAAGATCTCGGCGATATCGCTAGCTATCCGGGTAAGTCGGCGTTTTACAATCTGCGCTAAAGCTTCGGGCGGATTGGACGTTAGTTAGTCCGGACGGCCCGTTGATTTATCCAGTCCGCTGCCTCGAGTTCTCCTGAATCCGAGGCAGCGCCAAATTTTGTTGAAGTGTTAGCGTTTTCCTCGCCTCTTAAATGCGGATTGTCACCTTTGTTCTGATCCTGCTGCTGGCGATGATCCAGTATCCACTGTGGTGGGGACACGGCGGCTGGTTACGTGTCCACGAACTGCAGCAGCAACTAGTCAACCAGACAAAGAAAAACGCTGACCTGAAACTGCGCAACGAACGCGTGCAGGGAGAAGTGGCGGACTTGCAGAACGGTACATCGGCCGTTGAAGAACGGGCGCGTTACGAAATGGGCATGATGAAGGACAGCGAGGTGTTCGTGCAGTTCGTCTCGCCGAATTCACCGGCGCCTGCCAACTCGGTGAATGCGCAATCGAGTGCTTCCACGCGCGGGCAAGTGTCCGCCGCGCCGTTGCGGGTCGTGCCTAATCCGGTGTCGCGCTCGAAGGAAGAGCGCCGGGCGTTCGAACGGCAAGCGACCAAGGACAAGATGGACGCGGCCAAGAAGAAGCCGGGCGGTTAGCGCGCAGCGTGTCAATCCGGGCAAAAGATAAAAAGCTGTTTCAACTCATGTTGAAACAGCTTTTTTTACTACCGCCGCGTTGCAGCTAACCACGAGCGTCCGAGGCGTTACCAATATCCCGGGTATCCGTAGCCGAAACCTGTTCCCCATCGGTTACCCCAGCCGCCGCTCGAATATCCGCCGTACACCGTGACTGGCGCGCGATAGTACTGCGAATAAGCCTGGGCCGCTGCTTCAGCGGCCATTGCCTGCTGCTGCTCAGCCAGCACTTGCCGGTCGATCTGGTTATAGCGCTGCTGCTCGGCCTGCGAAAGCGGCTGCTGCGCCTGGTTCTGCGCGGCCGGCAAGCGACTGTAAATGGGCGAGGGCCCCGGCGGATCCATCATGCATCCGCCAAGCGCGAGCAGCGTCGCGCCGGACAGCGCCACAATCAGTTTTTTCGATACATATCCCAAGGAATTCATTTCGACCTCCAGCGGGCCGGACACTTAGCGGAAGCGAATCATGACATGCCGCAGCACGGCAAACATCGATCCTGCGACGTCTTGTTACAGTGACAGAAAGACGGCGCGAGCTCAGTCCCAACTCAATGCCGTTGATCGGGAGCCGGGCTTACACCTTGGGAGATTTCTCCGGCCACAAAAAGTTGCGCCACGTCCACCGGATCGAATTCGTAGCGCTGGTTGCAGAACTCGCAGTGCACTTCCACGCTGCCGCGTTCTTCAACCACGCTGTCCACTTCGCCACGTCCCAGCATCTTGAGCATCCCGCCCACCTTCTCGCGCGAACACGTGCATTCGAAACGCGCTTGCGCCGGTTCAAAATGCTGTACGTTTTCTTGCCAGAAGAGCCGCTTGAATACCACCTCCGGCTCTTCCTTCAGCAACTCTTCGTTCGACAGCGTGCCGCCGAGATGGCACACGCGTTGCCATGTATCGGCGTCGTGTTCGCCCGGATGCGGAACGATACCGCCATCGCCGGGAAGCTTTTGCAACAGCATGCCCACGGCGCGCTCGGTGTTTGCGGCGAGCCACATGCGCGTGTCGAGCTGCTCCGAGTGATGCATGTAGTGTTCAAGCACTTCCGCCATCGACGCCAGCGGCCCATGCTCGCCGCTCAACGGAACGATGCCCTGATAAGCCTGCTGTCCAGGCTTCTTGTCGCGCGGATCGAGCGTGATCACGCAGCGGCCCTGGCCGTTGCGGTTGAGCAGGTCGGGGAGCGTCATGTCATCGGTGATTGGCACTGGTGCTTCGCTCGCGCCTTCAATGGACTCAGCCAGCTTGGCGGTTGCCCGCAGCGACAAATCCGAATTGCATTGCACGACAAGCATGGTCACCGGCCCGTCGCCGTAAATTTGCATGATGAGCGTGCCGTCGAACTTGAGATTGGCCGACAGCAGGGCGCACGCAGCCATCATTTCGCCGAGCACGTTGCGCACGGGCGTGGGGTACGAGCGGCGCGTGAGCACCTCCTGCCAGGTATCGCGCAGCGAGACGATCTCGCCACGCACCGGCGCCGCGTTGAACATGAATTTTTGAAGCTGGTCGTTAACCACGCTTGGGTCCTTTGATCGATGGCGTAATGCGTGTCGACCGGCGTTCAGCCGATCCGCACGAGTTGCGCCTTGTAAAATTCACGACGGTCCGCGTAACCACGCGTCCCCGCCTGCATCTGGGCAATATCGGCTTCCGTGAGCTCGCGCACGGCTTTCGCGGGTGCGCCGAGGATCAGGGTGTTATCGGGGAAGGTTTTACCTTCAGTGACCACGGCGCCCGCGCCAACCAGGCAATTGCGGCCGATTACCGCACCATTCAAGACCACGGCCTGAATTCCGATCAACGCACCCTCCTTGATCGTGCAGCCGTGCAGCATGGCTTGATGGCCGATCGTCACGTTGGCTTCAATTGTCAGCGGAAAGCCCGGGTCGCTATGCAGCACGGCGCCTTCCTGGATATTGCTGCCGCGGCCGAGCACGATGGGCTCGTTGTCGCCGCGCAGCGCGGCGCCGAACCAGACGCTCGAGTTTTCTTCCAGCGTCACACGGCCGATGATGGTCGCCGTATCAGCGACAAAGACGCTTTCGTGGATGGTCGGGGCTGCGTCGCCGAGCTTATAGATTGCCACTTTGTCTCCTGTGAGGCTTGATGTGAGCGATGAGCGCGGATTGACCGACTGGCCTGGGGCGCCGGCGTGACCGGCACAAATCGGATGAAATCCGATGAAATTTAAATCTCAAGCGATTTCAGGCGGATTGAAACGATGCTATAGACTGCGGCCGGGGCGCGCCTCAAGCCAAAAATCTTCCGTGGAAAGTGCTATTTTAGCCGGTTGCGCAAAAGCGACGCGCGGGCCGCCTTTTTACGAGCCTGATCGACAGGTTCTCAACCGGGAATTCAAAACTGGCGTTTCTGACTCGGCCTGCCCGGGCGGCGGCGCGCCGGCGGTGCTGCCGATCAATCGTTACCGTTCATAAGCACCGCAAAAGTCACCCAAAGCACCTCTGGAATCATGTCCGAACAGCTCGATTACTCCGCGTCCACCAGCGTGCGTCCGACCGCGCTGGCGTTGCTCCGAGAGCGCGATCCCGTCACCAAGGCGAGCGCTGCCCAGCAGTTCTACGAGCGTTTGCTTTTCGGGGACACCACCCTCGACACCACTGCCCACATTTCCGATCCACTCGATCTGCCCGGCCGCCCGACGACGCCGGAACTGGTTGCGCCGTCATCGCTGAAACGCCGCAGCATGCAGTCGGACGCGGGGCGGGCGGTGTTGCTGCACGCGCTCGCGCATATCGAATTCAACGCGATCAACCTGGCGCTCGATGCCGTCTGGCGCTTCTCTTCAATGCCTGACGCGTTTTATCGCGACTGGTTCAAGGTCGCCGCCGAGGAGTCGCGCCACTTTTCGTTGCTGAGCGCGCGTCTGGCGGAATTCGGCCATCAGTACGGCGATTTTCCCGCGCACGACGGCCTTTGGGAGATGGCGGAGCGCACGCGTGGCGACGTGCTTGCCCGCATGGCGCTCGTGCCGCGCACGCTGGAGGCGCGCGGCCTGGACGCTTCTCCGCCGATTCGCCGCCGCCTCGCTCAAGCGGGCGACCACACATCGGCGGCCATTCTCGATGTAATTCTCAACGATGAAATCGGCCACGTGCTGATCGGCAATCACTGGTTCCGGCACCTGTGCAGCGAGTCCGGTGCCGATCCGCACGCCACTTACGCGCAACTTGCCGATCAATATCACGCCCCCAAACTTCGCGGTCCGTTCAACTTCGAAGCACGTCGCGACGCCGGTTTCGATGAAGCCGAGTTACGCGCGCTGGCGGGTCTGGATGACATCGATTCCACTCAAACGGCCCCGATTTCGCGATGACCTCTCTCAAAACGCCCGTTTCCGAATTCATCACCACGCGCGGCACGCGACTGCACGTGCGCCGATGGGGATCGCCCGACGCACCCACACTGTTCATGCTGCATGGCTGGATGGATATTTCGGCGTCGTTTCAATTCGTCGTCGATGCGCTGGCCGCTGACTGGCAGGTGATCGCGCCCGATGCACGCGGTTTCGGGCTGTCGGACTGGCCGGTCGCGCAAGGCAAGAGCGGCCATTACTGGTTCCAGGACTATCTGGCGGATCTGGATGCGCTGCTCGACCATTACGCGCCGGCGTCGCTGCGAGGGGAGCCGGTGAACCTGGTCGGCCATAGCATGGGCGCGAACGTTGTCTGCCTGTACGCAGGCGTGCGGCCGGAGCGGGTGCGGCGCGTGGTCGATCTCGAGGGATTCGGCATGCCAGCCACCAAGGCAGAGCGTTCGCCCGCACGGCTTGCGCAATGGCTGGACGATTTGCACGCGCCGCCAACGCTCAACACCTACGCCACGCTCGATGACGTCGCCCAGCGGCTGATCCGTACGAATTCGCGTCTGCCACTGGCGAAAGCGCGGTTTCTGGCGCAGCACTGGGCCAATTCCGACGATACCGGCCGTTTCCATCTGCTCGCCGATCCGGCGCACAAAATGCGTGGGCCATTGCTGTACCGGCTGGACGAGGTGATGGCCGTCTGGTCGAAGGTTCAGGCAAAGGTCCTGCACGTCGAGGCGCTCGCTTCGCCGACCCTCGCGATGATCGCCGGCGATGTTCCAATCGACGAATTCAAGCAGCGTTTCAAGGCGTTTAGCGATTGGCGCGAGGAGGTCGTCGATCACGCCGGCCATATGCTTCATCACGATCAGCCGGAGCGGGTGGCAGCGCTGATCGAGTCGTTTTGCGCTTGAACCCCGCGGCGCTGAATTTTGTGATCGAACGATCGGTCAGCGCCAGAACCCGTTTGACGCGTTGCAGTAGAATGAGCGGTAACCCTAGAGCTTCCAAAATGAACGCCGATCTGCATTGCCATTCCACCGTTTCTGACGGCCAACTCGCTCCAGCCGAGGTTGCCGCGCGCGCTCATGCGGGCGGTGTGACGCTGTGGGCGCTCACTGACCACGATCAGCTTGGCGGCCAGCGCGAGGCGCGAGAAGCGGCGCAAGCGCTTGGCATGGGGTATCTCGGTGGCGTGGAGATTTCGGTGACGTGGGCGGGGCGTACGGTGCATATCGTCGGCCTGAACGTGGATGCCGAAAACCAGGCGCTGATCGACGGCTTGGCAGCCACACGCAGCGGCCGCCAGGCGCGTGGTGAAGCCATTGGAGAGGCGCTGGCCGGCATCGGCATCCCGAACGCCTACGAGGGCGCGCTGCACTACGTGAACGATCCCGCCATGATCTCGCGCACGCACTTCGCGCGCTTCCTGGTTGAAAAGGGCTACGCGGAATCGACTTCGGACGTGTTCTCGAAATATCTCGGCGACGGCAAGCCGGGCTATGTCGGCCATCGCTGGTCCAAACTCGCGGACGCCATGAAATGGATCAAGGCAGCGGGCGGCGAGGCGGTGATCGCGCATCCCGGGCGTTACGATTTCTCGCCGGTCGAATTCGCCGCGTTTTTCGATGAATTCATCCAGCTCGGCGGCCGCGCGATTGAAGTGGTGACTGGCAGCCATACGCCGGACCAGTATCGCGAATATGCTGAAGTCGCCCGGCGGTATGGCTTTCTCGCCTCGCGCGGCTCGGATTTTCATGCGGCAGGCGAGGGGCGTATCGACCTCGGCCAGTTGCCGCCGCTTCCCGCCGATCTGAAGCCGGTGTGGGAGTGCCTGATTTAAAGCTGGACCGTGCCGGTTCATAGTCGGGCCGCGCGTTGATGCGTTTGGTTGAATCTACTAAACGCCGCGCACGATCCTTGCATCCACCCGCTTCTGTCTGTCGCGCAACTGCGTGCATTTGCGGGTATTCTCGCGTGTTCGCATGGGAGCCGCCCGGCGCTTTATAGCTGATATCCAACGTGAATTCAGTTTGAAGCCGCGGGCGATATGCCCGGTGCGCAAAACATAAAAAACGCAACGCGTGCGCCAAACGTGCCGGCGCCGGTTTGCAGGCAACTCCGGACAACCCACTTACGTCATCTTGTCATGTCTCAATTCTTTCGAATTCATCCTGACAATCCGCAGCCGCGCCTGATCAACCAAGCGGTGCAAATCATCAATGATGGCGGCATTGTCGCGTTGCCGACCGATTCCAGCTACGCGCTCGCGTGTCATCTCGACGATAAAAACGCGGTCGAACGCATCCGCCGGATTCGCGGGCTCGACGACAAGCAACTGCTTTCGCTGCTAGTGCGCGATTTGTCGGAATTGTCGAATTTCGCGATCGTCGATAACCGTAACTATCGTCTGATTAAATCGGTTACGCCCGGTCCTTACGTGTTCGTGCTTCAGGCGACGAAGGAAGTCCCCCGGCGCCTGTCGCACCCATCGCGAAAGACGATCGGCCTGCGTGTGCCGAATCACGCAATCACGCTCGCGTTGCTTGAAGCGCTGGGCCAGCCGCTGCTCGGCTCGACCCTGATCCTTCCACCCGACCCCCATCCGCTCAACGACGCCGAAGAGATTCGCCAGCGACTGGAAAAACAGATCGACCTGGTCATCGACGCCGGTGCATGCGCGATGGAACCTTCCACGGTGATCGACCTGACCGGCGACGAACCGGTGCTGGTGCGCCCCGGCCGAGGCAGTCTGGAACCATTTGGCCTTACCGCCGAAAGCGCCTGAAAACCCCCGCACGATGACACAATAGGCAGTGACGCTACGTTCGGGTGAATAGCCCCGGGCGCAAACTCACTGTCTCGACGCTCGCGCCCCATTGCCCCTGGGCGAACGCCAAACCGTCCGCCAACGAGTGGCGCCACAACTGCTTGATACAATAGCGAGCTATGGATTCCTCCCTGATACAAACTATCGCGGTCTACGCGCTCCCGGTGATCTTCGCGATCACGCTGCATGAGGCCGCTCATGGTTATGCGGCCCGTCTGCTGGGCGACAACACCGCTTACGTGCTTGGCCGCGTGTCGCTCAACCCAATGCGCCACATCGACCCCGTCGGCACGCTCGCGATTCCGCTGATCCTTTATTTCGTCACCAGCGGTGCGTTCATGTTCGGTTATGCGAAGCCGGTGCCCGTGGCATTCGGGAACCTGCGCAATCCGCGCTGGGGCAGCTTGTGGGTCGCGGCGGCAGGACCGGCGAGCAATTTCGTCCAGGCGCTGATCTGGGGCGTGGTCGCGGTGCTGCTGGCGTCGTTCAATGTCAGCGAACCGTTCTTTACGCGCATGGCTGCGGCCGGCGTTGGCGTGAATCTCGTGCTCGGCGTGCTCAACCTTTTCCCCTTGCCGCCGCTCGATGGTGGACGCGTCCTGATGGCGCTGCTGCCTGTGCGCGCATCGATCATGCTGTCGCGGCTCGAACCGTACGGTTTTTTCATCGTGATGGCACTTGTCATGACCGGTACCTTGACGCGTTTCTGGCTCGGGCCGCTCGTGAGCGCCGGGTATGTCGCGGTGTCGGCCGTCCTGAATCCCCTTGCCTCGCTTTTACAATAAATCCATGTTCCCTGACCGTATCTTCTCCGGCATGCGGCCGACCGGCTCGCTGCATCTAGGCCACTATCACGGCGTGCTCAAGAACTGGGTGCGGCTGCAGTCCGAGTACCCGTGCTTTTTCGCGGTCGTCGACTGGCATGCGCTGACGACCCACTACGAAACGCCTGAAGTCATCGAGAAGAACGTCTGGGAGGTGCTGATCGACTGGCTCGCGTCCGGCATCGATCCGGCGCAGGCCACGCTCTTCATCCAGAGCCGCGTGCCCGAACACGCCGAGCTTGCGCTGCTGCTCGGCATGAGCACGCCGCTCGGCTGGCTCGAACGCGTGCCGACCTACAAAGAGCAGATCGAGAAGCTGAAGGAAAAGGACCTGACCACGTACGGTTTTCTCGGTTATCCGGTGCTGATGGCCGCCGACATCCTGCTGTACCGCGGGTCGCTCGTGCCGGTCGGCGAGGACCAGGTGCCGCACGTGGAGATGACACGCGAGATCGCGCGGCGCTTTAATTATCTGTACGGGCGCGAGGCGGATTTCGAAGAGAAAGCGCTCGATGCCGCGAAGAAACTCGGTGGCAAACGCGCGAAGCTTTATCACGAGCTGCGAGTCGCGTATCAGCAGGAAGGCAATGACGAGGCGCTTGAAAAAGCGCGGGCGATGTTGCAGGAATCGCAGAGCCTGTCCATGGCCGATCGCGAACGGCTGTTCGGATACCTGGAAGGCGCGCGCAAGATCATTCTGGTCGAGCCGCAGGCGCTGCTGACCGAAGCCTCGCGCATGCCGGGACTCGATGGCGCGAAGATGTCGAAGTCGTATGGCAACACCATCGGCTTGCGTGAAGATGCCGAGACCATCACGAAGAAAGTCCGCACCATGCCGACCGATCCGGCGCGGGTTCGCCGTACCGATCCCGGCGATCCGGACAAATGCCCGGTGTGGCAACTGCATCAGGTCTATACCGATGAAACCACGCACAAGTGGGTGCAGACGAACTGCCGCAGCGCGGGAATTGGCTGCCTCGAATGCAAGCAGCCGGTGATCGAAGGCATTTTGCGCGAGCAGCAACCCATGCTGGAACGCGCGCAGAAATACATGGACGATCCGTCGCTTTTGCGCGCGATCGTGGCCGACGGTTGCGACAAGGCGCGCAAGTTCGCGGTCGAGACCATGCGCGACGTTCGCGACGCGATGGGTCTCTCATACAACTGATGTAATTGATGACACACGATGTCAGCGCCTGAACAGTCACCCACGCCGCCCACTCCACCGACCACCGCCAGTGCATGGATCGAACAATGGTCGCATCTGGTGGAGCAGGGCGGTGCGGTGCTCGATGTCGCGTCGGGCAATGGCCGTCACGCGCGTCATTTCGCTCGGCGCGGACATCCGGTGCTGGCACTGGATCGTGATGAAACCGCTTTGGCAAGTCTCGCCGGCGTGCAGCATGTCGCGACGCGTTGCGCCGATCTGGAAAACGCAAGCTGGCCACTGCGGGCCGACGAGAAATTTGCCGCGGTCGTGGTGACGAACTACCTGCACCGGCCCCTGTTCCCCTATCTATTCGATGCCCTCGCGCCCGGCGGCGTGCTGCTCTACGAGACCTTCGCGGCGGGCAACGAACGGTTTGGCAAGCCCTCGAACCCGAACTTCCTGCTCAATCCCGGCGAACTGCTCGACGCCGTGCGGGGCAGGTTGCGGGTCATCGCTTATCAGGATGGTTTTATCACCGTGCCGCGCGCATCCTGCGTGCAGCGCGTCGTCGCTGCCGCCCCGTTGCGGCCCACGCCAACCGGCCTTACGGAACGTAACAATGCGTCAGATCCCGTTCGTTACGTGCTGCAGGGCTAATCCGCTACAATCGCGGTTTACCGACCAATTTCATAGCGTTTCATGACAAACGGAACACACGGCGGCATCCAGATCCGCGGCAGCATTCCTGCCATCGTCACCCCGATGCACGAGGACGGTAGTCTCGATCTGCCGGCGTTTCGAAAACTGATTGACTGGCATGTTGAAGAGGGTACGAACGGCCTCGTCGTGGTCGGCACCAGCGGCGAATCGGCCACGCTCTCGGTGGACGAACACATCCTGATGGTGAAAACCGCCGTCGAACACACGGCCAAGCGTTTTCCGATCATCGCTGGCGCGGGGGGTAACTCCACGTCGGAGGCGGTCGAGCTGGCGAAAGCAGCGAAGGAAGTCGGCGCCGACGCCACGCTGCAAGTAGTTCCTTATTACAACAAGCCGACGCAAGAAGGCATGTACCAGCACTTCCGCAAAATCGCGGAATCGGTCGACCTGCCCGTCATCCTGTATAACGTGCCGGGCCGGACCGTTGCCGACATGAACCACGACACCGTGCTGCGTCTCGCTGACGTGCCGGGCATCGTGGGCGTGAAAGAGGCAACGGGCAATATCGATCGTGCGGCGAACCTGATCAAGTACGCGCCTGCGCATTTTGCGATCTACAGCGGTGACGATCCGACCGCGATTGCATTGATGCTGCTCGGTGGTCACGGCAATATTTCGGTGACCGCGAACGTCGCGCCGAGAGCGATGAGCGAACTGTGCCGCGCGGCGCTTGCCGGCGACGCGATCACCGCGCGCAAGATTCACCTGAGCTTGCTGTCGCTGCACAAGCAGATGTTTTGCGAATCGAATCCAATCCCCGCGAAGTGGGCGCTTGCTGCGCTCGGGCGGATGGAAGGCGGAATTCGCCTGCCACTGACGCCGCTCGACGCGCGCTACCACGACGTTGTTCGCGACGCGTTGCGCGAAACAGGACTTCTGGCCTGACGGCCGGCAGTGGGGTGCATTTAAAACGTGCGTCCCACTGCAATGCAGTGGCTTCGGCCTTACTACCGTTTGGCCAGCCAGCGAGTGTCATCAACCCGTCGTTCATCGACCCGTTCCCGGCTTAGCTTCCAGGCAACGCGCATTCAGCATCACGAAGGACCTCATGAAACGTTCCGCCTTATTCAATCACGCTCGCACCCTGAGCGTGCTGTCGCTTGGAATCGGCACGCTGATCTCGCTTGCCGGTTGTGACACGTTGAACGACTGGCTCGCGCCGGATCGGGTCAATTACAAGGGTGCTGAAACGGCGCCTACGCTGACCGTGCCGTCGGACCTGAGCACAGCGGACATCAGCCAGCGTTATGCCGCACCGCCCAAGCTGAATACGCTGGGCGGCGCTGCACCACGGGCGCTTACGCCTGCAGGCAATGCAACCGTGGGCGTGCCGAGCCCGCAAGACCCGTTCGGCATGCACGTGGAGCGTGACGGCGATCGTCGCTGGCTAGTCGTCGATGGCCGTTCCCCCGACCAGCTCTGGCCGCAGTTGCAGGAGTTCTGGGAAGAGAACGGTTTCACGCTCAAGACCGATGCCGCCGCTACCGGCATCATGACGACCGATTGGGCTGAAAATCGCGCGAACATTCCCGACGACTGGTTCAGGAAGAGCATTGGCAAGCTGGTCGACTTCGCCTATTCATCGGGTACGCGCGATCAGTTCAGTACGCTGGTCGAGCGCGGCTCGGGCGGCTCCACCGACATCTCCATCAGCCACAGCGCGATGGAAGAAATGCTGACGGGTCAGGACAAGACATCGTCGAAATGGGTCGAGCGGCCGCGTAACCCCGCACTTGAAGCGGCGTTTCTCGCCAAGCTGATGGAGAAATTCGGCCTCACCGACGCACAGGCCAAGCAACTGTTGACCGATGCACGTCCGGCGTCCGCAACGGCGAGCGTGGATACGACCGGTGGCTCGTCCACGCTCGATCTCTCCGAGCCGTTCGACAGCGCCTGGTTGCGTGTAGGACTTGCACTCGACCGCACCAACTTCACCGTCGACAACCGCGATCGTGCGAAGGGCTTGTATTACGTGCGCTTCTCGGACTCCATGCAGGAGTTGAAGAAGGAAGGTCTGCTCGGCAAGTTCTTCAGCGGCGGCACGCCCAAGCCTTCACGCGAGTTCATGGTCAACGTGCGTCCGAAGGCGGACACCGTCACGGAGATTGCCGTGGTCGATGCCAACGGTCAGGTGGATACATCGACTGACGCGCAACGGATCGTCGCGTTGCTGCATGCCCAGTTGAACTAGGTTTTAGCCAATGCGTTTTGCCAGTCTCGGCAGCGGTAGCGAAGGCAATGCGTTGCTGGTCGAGTCGGTCAGCGGCACGACAACTACGCGCGTGCTGCTGGATTGTGGTTTCTCCGCGAAGGAAGTCGAGCGGCGCCTCGCGCGCCTCGACGTGCGGGCAGACCAGATCGATGCCATTCTTATCACGCATGAGCATGCGGATCACATTGGCGGTGCGCTGACACTGGCGCGCAAATGGTCTATTCCGTTGCACATGAGCTGGGGTACCGCACGCGCAGTGGGTGCCGATGACGCGCCAGTCGATCTGCACGTGCTCTGGGGCGACGAGAGCGTCATGGTAGGGGACCTGGAAGTGCTCCCTTACACAGTGCCACACGACGCGCGCGAGCCCCTCCAGTACGTGTTCTCGGACGGCGCAAGCCGTTTGGGCGTCCTGACGGATGTTGGAGTCGCTACTGCCCACATCACGACTGTGCTGAGCGGCTGCGATGCCCTTGTGCTCGAATCGAATCACGATGTCGGGATGCTCGCGACAAGCCGCTATCCAGCGTCGCTCAAGGCGCGTATTGGCGGTATGCATGGACACCTGAACAACGACGCTGCAGCAGGGATTCTTGCAGCGCTCGATCGATCGAAGCTGCGCCATCTGGTGGCCGCTCACCTGAGTCGGGAGAACAACTTGCCTGAGTTGGCCCAGGCGGCGCTTGCCGCCGTGCTCGGCGGCACCGCGGCGGATGTTGTGGTGGCCACGCAAGCCGATGGGTTCGGCTGGCTGTCGTTATAAAACCGCTATGCGTTCGCCTATAAGCGCTGCACCACGCGCTGTGTCTATGTAAGCCGCATAGGGACCCTTCGCACTTCACACCAAGAAACAGCAGACGTAAAAAAACCGGCCCGAGGGCCGGTTTTTTCATAAGCCTCCCAGAATGACATCCTGCGAGGCTTATTGCGGAGGCTTCGTTCTCAGCAAAATAAACAGCTAGATAAACCAGCCGAAAGAGCGGAAAACTAGGCCCCTGACTAGGTGCTTACTGGCTTGCGCCCGAAGCAGGAGCAGCTGCAGAAGCTGCGTCGGTTGCCGATGCAGCAGCCGCAGTTGCGTCGCTTGCAGCAGCCGTAGCGCTCGAAGCTGCGTCGCTAGCAGCAGCTGCCGAATCCGATGCAGCAGCAGCAGGTGCCGAAGCAGCCGAGGTATCGCTAGCAGCGCCCGGAGCAGCCGTATCGCTAGACTTGTTGCATGCAGCAAGAGCAACAGCAGCCAACAGGGATGCTACGAGGAGAGATTTCTTCATGATCACGTCCTTTTATGGTTAAAGGTAAGCAACAGCGCAAAGTACCGGTAATGTGTGCTCCAACACCGACCCGGGCCGTTGTGGACTCACATTATGTATGTCTGTGAGACTTCCTACGGCTTGGGCGGAAATTATATGCACTTTCGTATCGACCGTCGATAAATCAGGGGACAATACGTTGTCTTTCTCATACATTTCAACCCGCGGAACAGCAAGATAGTCCAAACACTAGGCGTTTGCGTCAACTTGTATCCAGCCCGCACAATACCACTCGTGCAGTAGCACTGTCATTGACGAATCGCCTGAGAGTGTTACAAAGCGTTTCCCCTCCAAATAGCGTTTGTCGGCGAGTTCAGGGAGCCATTTTTTGGCTTTTCCCGACATTAAATCCTGCTCGCCATTCATAAAATAAGCGTGCGTGTCATAAAGCAGCACGGTCTTTTTATCGAGCTTCAAACCAGATTGTTTCGCGCGTTCGATAAATCGGTTCTCATTCAAGGGGCGTCGCGGTGGATCGAATACGACATTCGGCTTCGGTTCGCTCAGGTACGTGCCGAGAAACGAAGCAACGTCCTTCTCATTCCATTCAATGTTCGCAAGGATCGCGCCAACCCGCTCGATCATGATCTGCGGCAACAATGCAGGGCGGCTGACTGCCGGCTGCGCCGGGTCCCGGTAGCGCAGGGCGCCACTTTTTGCGCTGGCGCTGTGGGCATCGTCCAGGCGTTCCGCAAGGTGGTACAGGAACTGTCCTGACAGTTCGCTTGCAGAAGGCGCCCGGAAGCCGATAGACGCGGTCATGCACTCGCCCTCTGCCACGCCATCATGGGCGATGTGGGGCGGCAAATAAAGCATGTCGCCCGGTTCCAGAACCCACTCCTCGTCGGCTTCGAAGTGCTGTAAAACTTTCAACGGCAACCCCTCTTTTAGCGAGAGATCGCGCTGCGCGCCGAAGCGCCAGCGCCGTTTGCCGTGAACCTGCAGGAGGAAGACATCGTAGGAATCGAAGTGCGCGCCCACGCCGCCGCCGTCGGTGGCGTACGAAATCATGAGGTCGTCGAGGCGGGCGTCGGGGATGAAACGGAAGCGGTCTAGCAGCGCGCGGGCACGGTCGTCGTGCAGGTTCACCCCTTGCACGAGTAATGTCCAGTCACGCTTTTTCACAGATGGCAATTCATCGGGCGCAAAAGGCCCGTGCTCCATTGCCCAGGACTTGCGAAAATGCGTGATGAGGCGCGATTCCGCATCTTCGCTATCGGCGAGTTCGAACAGTTCGTCGCGCGATAGAGGGGCTTGAATGCCAGGAATTGCCTGACGGATCAGGAGCGGCTTTTTCTGCCAGTACCGGCGCATGAATTGCGCAGGCGTGAGGTTGCCGAGCAGGGTTGAAGGTTCGTCGGGAAGCGGCACCGCGAAAGGACTTGAGGGAACGTTAGGAGACCGCGCTGGCATCGTATAATTGAGGCTTGTATCTTGGAGAATCCAATGAAAATCGCAAAAGACACCGTCGTATCAGTAGCCTATAAGCTCTCGGACGCTCATGGCAATCTGATCGAGGAAAGCGACGAGCCGATGGTCTATCTGCACGGCGGCTATGATGGCACGTTCCCCAAGATCGAGGAAGCACTCGACGGTCAGGAAGCCGGCTATCAAACCCAGTTGCAGCTCGAACCGCAGGATGCGTTCGGTGAGTACGATCCCGATCTCGTGAAAGTCGAGGCGCGCGGCCGGTTTCCGGAACCGCTCGAAGTCGGCATGCAGTTCGAAGGCACCCCGGAAGACGGCGAGGACGAACTCGATTCGCTGATCTACACGGTTACCGACGTGGCGGAAGATAAAGTCGTGCTCGACGGCAATCATCCGCTAGCGGGCATGGCGCTGCGTTTCGCGCTGAACGTGCAGGAAGTCCGCGAAGCCACCGAGGACGAGAAAGAACATCAGCACGCTCATGGCCTCGACGGTCTTGAAGTGCTTGACGAGGATGACGAGGAGCCGGGCAAGGACGCTGGTCCGACCTTGCACTGAGGGGGTTTGTACGGCTTGAACGAAGCGATGTGAAACAAGGCGCAGGCAGGTTGCTGCGCCTTTGTTTTATTTCGCGTGATGATCCGTGAGCGGGTTTATTGGCCTGTGCCCGATGCGCCGCTCGCCGGCACTGGCAGGATCGGCGGCAGGTTCGCGGGCGAGTTCAAGTTCAGCATGGGCGGCACTGAAGACGCAGGCGTGCCCGTGTCCGGTTGACGCGCCGGCGGGGAGTGTTGCATTTGCTGTGTGGGTTGCACGGGCTGCATCTGCTGGAAAAATGATGAAGGCCCTGGGGTGTCGTTTTCAACGCCGGGCATCGATGGAGGTGACGAGGAAGGCGAAGGCGGCGACGACGGTATCGACGAAGACGCGGGCACGCTCGGCGCCGACGCCTGGCCGGGTGGCACCGGCCACACGATCACGTCGCGCACGCGCACCCGAAAGGGCGGCCGCCATGCGAAGTCCGACTCCACTTCCAGCCATTGCGATTGTGGTTTCTTCAAACCTATCGCGATGCGCGTCAGGTTGGCCACCACCGTGCCTTTGTCGTTGCGCAGTGGCTGGTCGATGCGAAAGCCTCTGGGTATTGGCGTATCCGACGTGTGAATCACGATCACGGGTCCGCGAAACAATTCGGCGGCTTTGACAAGACTGCGCTTGAGTTCGAGAAAACCATCGCGCGACGTATCGCCGCGAGAAAAACGCAGCCATGCGAAACGATCGCGACGCTCGTAACGCGCGAAGTCGGGGTCACCCTGCAGGATCACGACGACCGCACGCATGTCCGAGCGTCGCGCGGTTTCCACAGCATGCTCCAGCCAGAACGCATTGGCGACAGAGCGGTCCTCGAACTCTCCGTTGCGTCCGCCCGCGGTCAGATAGTGGTTGTTCGGCGCGGGCGCGTTCAGGCCAATGAACGCAACACCGTTGGTTTGCCATCGGACATTTTCGCGGAACGGCCGGAAGCGCGCGACATCGCTCTCGCGGATCACGTTCATTGGGGTCTGGCCCAGCGAAGTCGAGTCGCCGAAGAACAACTGACGGATGAAATCCAGCCGTTCTACCGGATCGTAATTGCCCGCTTGCGCGAGACCGCACGACGCCCAGTCGTTGCCGCCGGGCAGCAGGACAACCGGTTTGCGCGAGGCATCGAAGATTTGGTGGCGCGTGTCGTAGAGTGAATCCCGGCACGGTTGCGTTTCGCCTTTGAGGTCGCCGTCGTAGACGATGAACGATGTGCTCCGTTCTTCTCCGATGGCATCGAGCAGATGCTGGAGCGCAGTTTCGCCGGAGGCCTTGTCGAGCACATTCGAAGCGATCGCGAATGTGAGTGGTGTGGGCAGCGGCGCCTCGGCTTGCGCGCGCTGCCATCCTCCGGCCAGCAAGAAGAGGGTAGTCAAGCAGATGACGACATGAGTTCGCCCCATGCGTCTCGCGCCCGGCCAGTCGGTGGTCAAGTCCGCCTTAACGCGACGCATCCGGAGCGTTCGACGCCAGCTCATGTAGTTCGTAGAGCAGATCGAGTGCGTCGCGTGGGCGCAATTCGTTCGGATCGATTGCACGCAGCCGGTCGAGCGCGGGGTGCGGCTGCGCTTCGGCTGGTTCCTCGTGTTCTTGGGAGTGAGCGATCTCAACAACAGGTGGTGCAAACAGATCGAATTGCGGCGATGGCTGGCCGATCGACTGCTGCTCCAGATGCGCCAAGTGTTTCCTTGCAGCCTTGATGACAGCCGGTGGTACGCCCGCTAGTTGTGCGACCTGCAAGCCGTAGCTCTGGTTCGCCGGACCTTCGTTCACCGCGTGCAGGAACACGATGCCGTGATCGTGCTCGACCGCCGACAAATGTACGTTTGCTGCCTGAGCAAACTCGGCCGGCAACTGCGTCAGTTCGAAATAATGCGTGGCGAACAACGTATGGCAGCCGTTATGCGACAGCAGATGACGCGCAATGGCCCATGCGAGTGCGAGGCCGTCGAAGGTGGACGTGCCGCGGCCGATCTCGTCCATCAGCACAAGACTCGACGGTGTGGCGTCGTTGAGGATAGCCGCCGCTTCGGTCATTTCCACCATGAAGGTGGAACGGCCGCCGGCGAGATCGTCGGCGGCGCCGATGCGCGTAAAGATCCGGTCGATCGGGCCAAAGCGCGCGCGTTTCGCAGGCACATAGCTGCCCACATAAGCCAGCAGCGCGATCAATGCGGTCTGTCGCATGAACGTCGACTTACCGCCCATGTTCGGTCCGGTGATCAGCAACAGCTTGCGCTCGGTATTCAGGCAACAATCGTTCGCAATGAACTGCTCGACCTGAGCTTCCACCACCGGATGGCGCCCTTGCTCGATGTGGATACCTGCGTCGCCCGCGAATTCCGGTGCGATCCAGTCGAGCGCGAGCGCCCGCTCTGCGAACGCGCCAAGCAGGTCGAGTTCGGCGAGCGCAGCCGCTACGCGCTGGCAGTCGCCAATGTGCGGCAGCAGCGTTTGCAGCAGCGCGTCATAGAGCAAGCGCTCGCGGGACAGCGCGCGGTCTTGTGCAGACAACGCCTTGTCCTCGAATGTTTTCAACTCCGGCGTGATGTAACGCTCGGCATTCTTCAGTGTCTGGCGACGGCGATAGTCATCCGGAACCTTGTCCGTCTGGCCACGCGTGACTTCGATATAAAAGCCATGCACCTTGTTGTACTCGACCCGCAGGTTCGCGATGCCCGTACGCGTGCGTTCACGCGTTTCCAGGTCAATCAGGAACTGGTCGCAGTTCTCGGAGATGTCGCGAAGCTCATCGAGGTCAGCGTCGTAACCGCGGGCGATCACGCCACCATCGCGGATAAGCGCCGCGGGTTCGGGCGCGATTGCGCGGCTCAGCAGCGCGAGGCACTCGGGCGGCGGCTCAAGCGATATATCGATACGTTCAAGCGATACCGCGTTCATCTTCACGGCAGCAAGCCGTTCGCGCAGTTGGGGGAGTGCCGCGAAGGTATCGCGCAGGCTGGAGAGATCGCGTGGCCGCGCCGACAGCAGCGCGAGCCGCCCCGTAATCCGTTCGATATCCGAAATCTGCCGCAACGCTGCGCGCAAACCATCGAGGCTCGCGGTTGCGGGCGCGTCGAGCAACGCGCCAATTGCACGCTGCCGGCTTTGCGCGATAGTGAAGTCGCGTGGAGGATGATGCAGCCAGTGGCGCAGCAGACGGCTGCCCATGGTCGTGCAGCATGTGTCCAGCAGCGAGCACAAGGTGGGAGACTCCGTGCCGCGTAAGGTCTCGGTGATTTCGAGATTGCGTCGCGTGGCCGGGTCGAGGCCGATGTACTCGGATTCGTACTCCACCTTCAGGCTGCGCACGTGCCGCAGTTGCTGGCCCTGGGTGGCGGCTGCGTACAGGAGCAGCGCGCCCGCGGCGCCGCACGCTGAGGTCAGCGAGTGCGCACCGAAGCCGTCGAGGCTGGCGACATCGAGTTGCTCACGCAGACGTTGCGTGCCCGAGTCGATATCGAAATGCCACGCGGGCGAGCGCGTTGTCGCTCCTACGTTCGGCACTTCGAACGGCGCGTTGGTCGCAGAAAATGAGTCGGCCATTAGCGTTTCAGCCGGGCGAATGCGCTCCAGCGCCGCGCTCAATTGATCGGGCGCGACTTCGGCGAGGCGCAATGCGCCGCTCGCCAGGTTCAACCATGCCAAGCCAACGCTCGTGACCACGCCGCGGCGGTTATGCGCCGGGCAGAGGGCGAGCAGGAAAACGTCGTTCTTGTCAGAGAGAAGCGCGGCATCGGTCAGTGTTCCTGGCGTGACTACGCGCACGACCTTGCGCTCGACCGGTCCCTTCGATGTGGCCGGGTCGCCGATCTGCTCGCAAATAGCGACGGATTCCCCAAGTTTCACGAGCTTCGCCAGATATTGCTCGCACGAATGATGGGGGATGCCGGCCATCTTGATCGGGTTTCCGCCTGAGGCCCCGCGTTGCGTGAGCGTGAGGTCGAGCAGGCGCGAAGCCTTGACGGCGTCGTCGAAGAATAGCTCGTAGAAGTCGCCCATCCGGTAAAACACGAGCGTGCCGGGATGCTCCCCTTTGATGCGTAAATACTGCTGCATCATGGGAGTATGGTGCGACAGATCGACAGCGGCGCCGGGTTCCTGCGCGACGGGGCTCAAGTCTTGAGCGGTAGACGAAACGGAGATATGCGTACCCATCTTGCGTGCGTGAATGTGCGAAAGTCCTAAGGGCACGAGTGTACCGCGTCGGCTGGCCGCGGGAATGTCGGCCGAATAGCTAACGCTGGACGGAGCGCAATTTCCTGTTATGCGGCCAATACGGGAACCCATCACAAGAGACGTTCAGACGAGCAAAAACACCGGGCGGCCGGTGTTTTTGGTTTATCGGGAAACTCATGCAAGACCGATCATGATCGCTCAACCAGGAATCCGACCAGCAGGGCAGGGCCGGCGGCAACGCCGAACGGTGGTGGTTCGTCGAAAGGGCGGCTTTGTGGCACGGGTCACATGACCCTTTGTACGATCGCTTCGGCGCCCACTGCCGTCGCCGAAGCGAGCGCGAGGCTTACATCGGAATGGATCTGATAGTCGGCTCTCACGCGGGCATCGATCAATGGACGGAGCTTTTTACTGAGCGCCTGGGAGACAAAATAGTTGTCATTTTGTTTGCTGCAGGTCGGATTTGCCAACTGCGAGATCAACTGCTGATGACGTCCCCGCGCGGTGCCGACCGACCCTGGTGCGGGAAGGGCATTGTGAAACGCATTGGCGGCATGAAATGCGCCGTAGTACGCGCGACTGCATACCGCGCGATACTGCGGCTCGCCCAACGCCTGCTTCAGCAACTCAGCAGCACAGTCGACCAGCTCTCGGGGCGTGGAGCTCAAGATGCCACCGCTTCAAAGACGACGTCGAACGCGACGTTCTTGTTGATGCCCGCTTTGTCTTCTTCCCTCGCTAATTCCACGTTCATGTCGAACGCTTTTTCGGCCCCGACAGGTACCGCGAGCGAGTAAGTAACGCCGCTAAAAAAGTCCTCCGCCGACGTGACAAGCACTGATGCGTTCGGCCGGATTTGATAGCGCCGAAGGACCGCACCTGCAACGTCGAGCTGCCGGCCAATCTCTTGATCCGAAATTCCCGCATGACGAAGAATGGCGTTGGCCGTCATGACTTCCTGGACTTGATTCTCATCCCAATTGATGCGCATTTCTCTAGCCCTCTCGATGAACGAGGCTGCTTGCCCGATCGCGCCAGCCTTGTAGCCGACCTCGAGCAGCAGTGTGAAGTAACCTGTTTCCGGATGACCTGTTACCGCGTAAAGGCTTTGGGCGGCAGAAAACAAGCCCAAGTTCAAACGGTTTATCATCCAGTTTTCACGGTTCGAACCGGAGTTTCCCAGTCGAACGCTGTTCGCAAACGCAGTTTCAGTTCCTGCCAGGTCTCCAGCGAGACCCTTCCATGCGCCAGCTGCTTCCCAGGCAGCGCACGCGTCTACCTTCATTATTGAATCAATCTCGATTTTGGTTTCCCGCCATTCCCGCACGAAAGGTGTCAACTGCGCTGAGTTGAAGTAGTGCGAAGTTGTTGCCTGGAGAGCGTTGATCCGATCGAAAATTTGTGCTGTCTTTGGTTGAGCTATCGCTTTCATTAGTCCTACTTTGCTGACATCAGGAGCGTACGCTGGTTAAGGATTTTTCGCCTGTCAAACGCGGACGTGCGAAAAAATAAATTTTTTGCTTAGTCATGCAAGTTGTTGTTGACAGCTTCTACGGGCGGTCCGACCAAGCATTGCGCGTATTGAAACCGGTGCAGTTAAGTGGTCGTTCGAGCGCCGAAGTGCCAAGACATTAGCCTACCGCGATGACTCAACGCAGTAACCCTGACTGGATGGCTAACGCGGAGCTGGGCGCCATGTCCCGTTGTGCGTGCAGATCTTAAAAAGCAACCGTCCAAAAGCAAAAACGCCGGCATGCCGGCGTTTTTGCTTTATCTCTAATGTCATGCAAGACCAATCACCCAATCAGGATCGTCCCGCCAGGAATCCGACCAGCAGCGCGAGTCCCGCCACCGCGCCGAGCGTATGCCACGGCTTGTCGTGTACGAATTCATCGGCGTAACCGGCGGCGTCGTTCAGCCGCCCCGCAATGACCGAAGACGAACCGTCGAACTGGGCGCGCGCCGTTTTTAGCTTGGTTTGCAAGTCTTTGCGCAGCTTGTCCACGTCGATGTCTTTCGCATCGCGAATCGAACTGTCGAGGTCGTCGAGCAAACCGCGCAACTGCGTGCTGGCGGTATCGACCGCGGCGCTTGCGCCCTGAACCGCGCGATGCCCCACTTTGGCCGCGCCATTGATGTTGCCATCGAGTGTGGAACGTGTGAATAGACCCATTTGCAGCTCCTTGACGTGTCGTTTGTTTGGATGCTCGTTGCAATCCACGCGCTCGGTGCAACGAGCGCGACTCTCTTGCAGGCCGAACAAAGCATGCAGCAGATTTCGTTCCTGCGCCATGATTCGCGTCACCCTGTCACTCTTCGACCAGCCCACCCAAATCCACCGTCCGCTCATTGCGCGCATGGCGCCGCATGGCAAGCCACATCATCAGGCAGATAAACACGCCGAACACTACGATAATCCATTCCACCGGCAGGTTGGTCGTCAGCAAAAGCGCGTACGCACCAAGCATCGACAAAACGGCGAGGTTCTGGTTGAAATTCTGAACCGCGATGGATGCCCCGGCGGATAGCAGCGTCGCACCGCGATGCTGGAGCATGGCGTTCATCGGCACGATGAAAAAGCCCGACAGCGCGCCTAACAGAATCATCAGCGGATACGCGCCCAGGATATAGAGCGGTGCGAACAGCGGGCCGATATGCACACCGGAGCCCGCCGGAAACAGGTCCTTGTTATAGAAAGCCATACCGATGGCCACAGCACCTGTCACCACGCCGATCGGCAGGACCTTCAGCGAACTGCGCAACGGCACCCACGCGGCGGCCGCACTCGCGCCGATCGCAATACCGAGCCCCGTCACGCCCTGCAGCACTGCCGCTTTTGATAACGACAAACCCAGGTTCGACGCCGCCCATTTGAGCACCAACAGTTGCAGCGTGACCGCGGCACCCCACAGCAAGGTCGTGACCCACAACGCGATCTGCGCCAGTTTGTCGCCCCATAACACTTTGAATGCATGGGTGAAATCGCCGACAAGCTTTGACGGCTCCTTTAACCGGTTAGGGTATCGCGCGCCGGTATCGGGAATGCCGATGTTGATCACCGCCGCCGCTGCATAAACAATCATGACGGCGAACATGGCGGCGTCGGCGGCCGAGCGGATCAGTACGAGATGTGCGCCGCTAATCAAGTGCTGAACATACTGGCTCACCAGTGCACCGCCAATCACAGTGCCGAGAATCGTCGATCCGACTGTTGCCGATTCAAGCCACGCGTTGGCCGGGATGAGCTTTTCGGGCGGCAAGAGCTCGGTGAGGATGCCGTATTTCGCAGGGGAATACGCTGCGGCGCCGAGACCGACCACGCCGTAAGCGATCATGGGGTGCACGCCAAGGATCATCAGCGCGCAGCCACCGGCTTTCAGCGCGTTGGAGACGAACATCACGTAGCGTTTCTGGATGGCGTCGGCGAATGCACCCACGAACGGCGCGAGCAGCACGTACGACACGGTGAAGAAAATCTGCAACAGCGGGGTGACCCACGACGCGGAATGCATCACCGAAAGCATCGCTATGGCAGCGATCAGCAGCGCGTTGTCGGCGAGCGACGAAACGAACTGCGCGGCAATGATCGTATAGAAGCCTTTTTTCATTAGACGGAAGAGGAGCGGCGGCAGAAAGGGTGAGGAGTGCCGCGGACGGCGAACAGGGCACTTTAGCGGAGGCGGCGCCGGCGTGCAGAATTGCACGGGCGACGTTAGTCTTGCGGCAGGCTCGGAGAGCTGTTTCGGCGGGCGGGCGCAAACCGCCGAAGGCTGCTGCGATGCCGCGCACGGAGCGTGGCTCGGGAAACCGCGCGTTCAAACAAAAAGGCGGCCGCAGCCGCCTTTTTCAACCCTTTCCAACCGTCATGCGCTTTGGCGCGTGGTGGTGAACGGATCGAGAATCTTGATCATCTGCGCGTAAACTTTCGGGTTGCCCGCAACAATCTCGCTTTTGTGCAGGAAATCCGATTCACCCGTGTAGTTGCCGACCAGCCCGCCTGCTTCGGTGATCAGCAAGCTGCCCGCAGCCACGTCCCATGCGTTGATGCCTTGTTCGAAGAACGCATCGAGCCGGCCTGCGGCCACATTCGCCAGATCCAGCGCGGCGGCGCCAGGGCGGCGCAAGCCGGCACAGGCTTCGGTCATCTGCGAGAAAAGTTTGGCATATGCTTCGAGGCCAGAACCGTCGCGGAACGGGAAACCCGTGCCGACCAGCGCGTCGCCGAGACGATCCAGTTTTGCCACGCGAATGCGCCGCTCGTTCAGGTAAGCGCCGCTGCCGCGCGATGCGGTGAACAGGTCGTTGCGGGTGGGGTCGTACACCACCGCTTGCGTGATGATGCCCTTGTGGGCTAGCGCGATGGAGACGCAGTAATACTGGAAACCGTGGATGAAGTTGGTCGTGCCGTCGAGCGGATCGATGATCCACTGGAACTCCGAGTCCTTGTCCTGCACGCCGGATTCCTCGGCGAGGATGGAATGCTTCGGATAGGCGGTGGTCAGCGTTTCGATAATCGCTGCCTCGGAGGCCTTGTCGACTTCCGTCACGAAGTCGTTATGCTGTTTTTTGCTGACCTGGATGCGGTCCAGGTCCAGCGACGCGCGGTTGATGATCTGTCCGGCGCGGCGAGCGGCCTTGACAGCAATATTGAGCATCGGATGCATGAAAATAGTCCTTTGGCCGGCGGCTGCGGTTCACGCACGCGCGTGAAGTCGCGCATGAAGTCCCAGCCCCGAACGGAAAACGGCCCAAACCAGCGGGCAAAAACGACGTGTGTCGACGGCAACGAATTGAAGAAGAGCGGGGCGCGTGCCTGCTTTGAACCTGCAATAGTGGCTAAATACAGCAACTTGCAACAGCGGACACACGCGAACGGCCTATTTTACCCGAGTCGGCCGCCGCCGCGTCATGCACAAGCAGCTTATGTCGCCGGATGGGCCGCGCGGCGATACCATGACGTCTCTTTCAACCTTCCGGCAACTGTTTCCCCTTGGACCTGAACCCCTCATCAAACTCTCCGGATCGTCCGGACGACGCTTTTGCATCGACCCGTTTCGTGCTGGTCGAACCGAGCCATCCCGGCAATGTCGGCGCGGCTGCGCGCGCGCTCAAGACGATGGGATTTTCGCGGCTGGTCGTCGTCGCGCCGAAAATCGCGTTCGTCACGCGCGAGCCGGAAGCGATCGCGATGGCAAGTGGGGCCGACGACGTGCTTGCGTCGGCGCAAGTCGTCGAAACGCTGGCCGATGCCCTGACTGGCGTGCATTGGTCGATCGCGTTGACGGCCCGTTCGCGGGAATACGGCCCGCCGCAGATGGCGCCGCGCGCCGCGGCAGAGAAAGCCTGTGAGTTCGTCGGGCAGGGGCATGGAGGGAATTCGGGTGCTATTGCGCTGGTGTTCGGCAACGAGCGTGTCGGTTTATCGAATGCCGATGTAGAGCGCTGTAGCGCGCTCGCGCACATTCCGGCGAATCCCGCCTATAGCTCGCTGAATCTGGCGCAGGCGGTTCAGGTTCTGGCCTACGAACTGCGGCTGGCGCTACTCAGCCGCGCGGACGCAACGGCGGCCATTCCCGCGCCGACGAGCCCGACAATCTCCGCCCCAAGCGCGTCCAGCGACGAGATAGAAGGCATGTACGCGCATCTGGAACAGGCGTTGATCACACTCGATTTCCTCGATCCGGCCAACCCGAAGAAACTGATGTCGCGGCTGCGGCGGCTTTTTTCGCGCTCGGGACTGGAGCACGAGGAGGTGAATATCCTGCGGGGTATCGCCAAGCATATTCTTCTAAAGATTAAGCGATAGGAAAGTCGCGGGCGCGACAAACGCTCGGCGGAGCTGTGGTTTTATCTCGCCAGACACTAAAGCGAGCCGCACGCTGCCCGCGTTCGACGCTCCCGCATCGCGGAGTCGCTTTCAGCGCGCCAGTCCTGACCGCTTTGCCAGCGGGGGCATCGCAGCGAACTTCCGCGGCTCATCCTACAATCTGCAGAAATCGAACTATCGATTCCCGAATTCGTGCTGAGCGGCGATCGGGAGTCGGCACCCGGACACCCACAGAGCCACCGCCATGTTTAATCGACTCCGCGAAGACATCGCCGCCATCCGCGAGCGCGATCCGGCCGCCCGCAGCGCTTGGGAAGTCGTGACGTGTTATCCAGGCTTTCACGCGGTCGTCCTGCACCGGATTGCGCACGCTTGCTGGCGTGCGGGCTGGCGCTGGCTCGCGCGGTTCGTCTCGCAGTTCGCGCGTTTCATGACGGGCATCGAGATCCATCCCGGCGCGACGCTCGGCCGTCGGGTGTTCATCGATCACGGCATGGGCGTGGTGGTCGGAGAAACGGCGGAAATTGGCGATGACTGCACGATCTACCAGGGCGTGACGCTCGGCGGCACGTCGCTTGCACGCGGCGCGAAGCGGCATCCAACGCTTGAGCGCGGCGTGATTGTCGGGGCGGGCGCGAAAGTGCTCGGCGGGTTCACGGTCGGCGCTGAAGCGAAAATCGGGTCGAACGCGGTGGTGGTGAAGCCGGTTCCGGCGGGTGGAACGGCCGTGGGAAATCCAGCGCGCGTAATCATGCCGGCAACTGTCAAACCCGCGCAAAAAGACTCGGGTGTGCCTGAGCGTGCAGCGTTCTGCGCATACGGCATCACGCCGAACGCCGATGATCCCGTGTCGCTTGCCATCCACGGCCTGATCGATCACGCGTCTACGCAAGCGCATCGTGTGGATGAGATTGTCGCGGCGCTCGAGAAGCTGGGCACGCGCATAGATGCGATCAGCGGAGTCGAGACTGCCGCGTTCATCGATCTGAAGCGTCTCTCCGATGCAATGAAAGGCGAAGCAGCGCGGCGCTGAAAAAGCGGGCGGATTTCCATCATCGGACCTTGGCACGAAAGACGAAAGCCGCAGCAACACGACGCCAGCATTCACTCCAGCGGCAACGCCCGAATACCTTCGGCGTCCACGCGCAGATATCCGCCGCGTGGCTCGCCGTGATCCAGTTCCCAATCCGGCATGACCCAGCGAACGCCATCGGTTTCACGGTGACGCGCGGGCAAATGCGTGTGGCCGTGGATCATCGTGTGGGTGCCGGTGCTCGTGAACAGCTTCGCTACCGCCTCTCGTGTCACGTCGTATTTCGCCTGCACTGGACGCATCCTGCCGTCTTCGCTGGTCGAGCGCATGCGCTCCGCAATCGATAAACGCAGCTTCAGCGGCAAACTCAAGAATAGTTGTTGCGCAACGGGGTTGCGCGCAAACCGTCGAAAGCGCTGATATGCAGGGTCCGCCGTGCAGAGCGCATCGCCATGCCCCACCACGATGCGCGTGCCGAACGCCGTGATAACAAACGGATCGGGCAAGGGCAGCGCCCCGGCGGCCCGCATGAAACGTTTGCCGAGCAGGAAATCACGGTTGCCATGCATCACGTACAACGCAATGCCGCGTTCGGATAAGGTATGCATCAACGCCGTCATGCGCCTCGCAAACGCGGCGCGCGGTCCCGGCACCGATGCATCCAGTACATCGTCACCCACCCAGAATTCGAACAGGTCGCCGAGAATGAACACGGAGTCCGCATCGTTCGCCGTCACCGCGATGAAATGCTCGAACGCCGCCACCGTGTGAGGAATGGCATCGCTTAAATGGAGATCGGAAATGAAAAACAGCGGGCGCGCTGTATCTTTCGCGCCCGCTGTTTCGGCTGTTTCGATCACGCTGTGCGTCGAGTCGATCATTCCCCGGCGACGACAGCCTTTTCGATCACGACGTCATCCACCGGCACGTCCTGATGAAAGCCCTTCGAGCCCGTCTTGACCTTGCGGATCTTGTCGACGATATCGAGGCCTTCCACGACCTTGCCGAATACCGCGTAACCCCAGCCTTGCGGCGACGGCGACGAGTGGTTCAGGAACTCGTTGTCACCGACGTTGATGAAGAACTGCGCGGTGGCCGAATGCGGGTCGTTGGTACGCGCCATCGCGACGGAACCGTGTTCGTTCTTCAGGCCGTTGTTCGCTTCGTTGTCGATAGGTGCGTCCGTCGGCTTTTGCTTCATGCCGGGTTCGAAACCGCCGCCCTGAATCATGAAGCCGTCGATCACGCGATGGAACACCGTGTTGTCGTAGTGGCCTTTCTTTACGTAGTTCAGAAAGTTTTCGACCGACTTGGGAGCCTTCTCAGTGTTCAGCTCGATCTTGATGATGCCGTGATTCGTATGCAGTTCGACCATGATGAGTTCCTTTCCTTTTCAAGAGTAGATGGGGCATTACGCGACGCGCACGGCGTATGCCTGCTTTGTGCCCGCTTCATACCGGCACGCCACGAAGGCGAGCGGCTACGGCTTGTTCCCCGACTTGGGCTTTATAGGCCAATTGCCCTGCTGATTCCCAAGCTTACTTCCGGACGATCACATCGCGACGATCACTTCCCGACGACACTAGCCGACTGGATCACGACGTTCGTTTGCGGCACATCGCCCATCGGGCCGCGCGTGGTAGTCGGCGTGCCTTCGATCTTCTTCACTACGTCCATGCCCGCGACCACCTTGCCGAACACGGCATAACCGTTGCCGTCGCCGTTGGGGTAATCGAGGCCGGTGTTATCGACCGTGTTGATGAAGAACTGCGAGGTCGCCGAATCCGGATCGCTCGTGCGTGCCATGGCGAGCGTGCCGGTCGCATTCTTCAGCCCGTTCTTGCTTTCAAGCGGAATGGGCGCGCGCGTGGGTTTTTCGACGAAGCTCGTCGTGTACCCGCCGCCCTGAATCATGAAGCCCGGAATCACGCGATGAAAAATCGTGCCGTTGTACTGGCCGGACTTTACATAGTCGAGGAAGTTGGCGACGCTTTTCGGCGCCTTCTCAGGATACAACTCAACCTTGATGTCGCCTTGTGACGTCTTGAGCAGCACGGTCGGGTGAGCAGCAGTCTGCGACGACTGAGCGAAGGCGGGCGCCTGGGCGATGAGTGCAGCGCTGCCGAGCGCCAACAACAAACTTTTCATGAGTAATCGATCCTCTGGTTGGAGCAGCTACGGGTGAAGACTTGTCGAACATCCGGACATTCAGGTGCCTGGTGGTCTGAACGTCCGATCCTGCGGGATTGTCGAATTATCGGATCATGGATTCGTGGGCGCGAAGTAAGGTGTGGTCGACAGCGGCACGCTGGGTCCGGCGAACGGCGAGTAAAGCGGCGACGACATGTCGTTGGAGTTGGTGCCCGTCCAGTCATTAGAGGTTGCACTCGACGAAGACGCGGCCGTTGCCGACGAAGCTGCCGCCGCCGACGACGCGGCGAAGACATGCGAGGCGCCCGACGCCGCCGCTGCGGCCGCCGCGGCTTCCGGACGACGTCGCGGTGGCGGCGACACGATCTTCTGAATGTCGCCCACGCGCTGCGCAGTCAACGGACTCTTCGATCCGAGCGCCTGCGCCCGCTTATACGATTCGCTCGCGAGCCGCAAATATAGATCGCCGAGATTTTCGTACGCCAGCGCGTAACTTGGATTCGCCTTCGTCGCCGTTTCGAGCGCTACGCGTGCTTCGTCGTAGTTTCCCTTCTTGGCGTAGAGCGCGGCAAGATTGTTATAAGGCTCGGGCAGTTCGGGGTAGGCCTGGGTGAGCTCGGTGAACGCAGTGATGGCTTCGTCATCCCGGTTCAAACGCGCGAGTACGGTCGCACGCTTGAACTTGGCCTGCACGTCGCGCGGGTTCGTTTTCAGGCGCGCGTCGAGTTGCGCGAGCGCGCTTGGCCATTGCTTCTGCGCAATAGCCAGGTCGATGGCGGGCGTGTCGTCCGCGGTGGCGGTGGAGACTTGTGCAAGCGCCGGCGCAACTGGCAAAAAAGTTGCGCCAAGTCCGAATGTGACGGTTGCAAGGGCGGTCGCCGCTAGCTTGGCAACGCTTGATGCGCGGCCGCTTGAAGGTTTCATAGGCTCTGGTCTGGATGTTATACTCCGGCCCATTCTAACAAAACGTCTGCAACGTTCCGCTGAACGTCCAGACAGTCTTTACGCCACTCGCGGCCGCCTCCGTTTTGATTGCAGCGTGACCGTCATGTTTCTCGCGACGGCGCGCACCGTTCCCGGCGCTTCAAGTTCGAAGCCGGGCCGGGTCAAACATGTTGAACGTGCTGGAAACTTGCTGGAACGAACGTGTCGCCAAACGTTACATCGCTGATGTTCGCGTCGATTCGTTCTCTTCGCTGGTCTCATTGTCGTTCTCGATGTTGCCGTCGTTTCACGACTACCTGTAGCATGGGTCGCAGCAGCAGTGCAAAAAGCACCGTTGTGAAAGCACCATGGTTATCGGCAGCCAAAACAACGCGAGCGAATGCGAACGAACGCGGACCTGCAGCACGTTGTCACAACCGCCGTTACAACATTTGGCCAGCAGTCGAAACACGGATGTCCCGGCCCACGCACCATCGCCTATGAACTCATTGCGCATCTACAACACGCTCGCGCGTGACAAGCAACCTTTCGTGCCGCTCCGTGCCGGAGAAGTGCGCATGTATGTTTGTGGAATCACGGTGTATGACTATTGTCATGTCGGGCACGCACGCATGATGATCGTGTTCGATATTGTCCAGCGCTGGCTTCGCACGCTCGGATTCAACGTGACTTACGTGCGCAACATCACAGACATCGACGACAAGATCATTCGCCGCGCAGTGGAAAACGGCGAGTCGATCAAGGCGTTGACAGGGCGATTCATCCAGGCCATGTATGACGATCTCGATGCGCTCGGCGTAGCCCGCCCGGATCTCGAACCACGTGCGACCGACTTCGTCCCGCAGATGCTCGGCATGATCCAGACGCTCGTGCATAACGGTTATGCGTATCAGGGGAAAGACGGCGACGTGAACTATGCGGTGCGCAAGTTCGAGGGCTACGGCAAGCTGTCGGGCAAGTCGATCGAAGACTTGCGCGCCGGCGAGCGCGTGGCTGCTAACGACGCCAAGCAAGATCCGCTCGACTTCGTATTATGGAAGCGCGCGAAGGAAGGGGAGCCGCCCGACACGGGCTGGGACTCGGCATGGGGGCGCGGCCGGCCGGGCTGGCATATCGAATGTTCGGCCATGGGCTGCACCTTGCTCGGCGATCGATTCGACATTCACGGCGGTGGTCAGGACCTGCAGTTTCCGCACCATGAGAATGAAATTGCGCAGAGCGAGGCGGCAACGGGCGTTCAGTTCGTGAACTACTGGATGCATAACGGCTTTGTGCAGATCGACAGCGAAAAGATGTCGAAGTCGCTCGGCAATTTCTTTACCATCCGCGAAGTCCTCGAAAAATTCGATGCAGAAGTTGTGCGCTTTTTTATTGCGAGGGCACACTATCGTTCGCCGCTCAATTACAGCGACGTTCATATAGAAGATGCACGTGGGGCGCTCACGCGGTTGTATACGGCATTGAAAGACGTGACGCCGGATGCTGGGCCGCTTGACTGGAACGAAGCGCATGCGCAACGTTTTAGCGCCGCGATGAACGACGACTTCAACACGCCGGTTGCGATCGCCGTGTTGTTCGAATTGGCGAGCGAAGTGAATCGCTCGCAGGACACCGTGCTTGCACGTCAATTGAAGGAACTGGCCGCTCTGCTCGGGCTGTTGCAACGCGAGCCGCGTGCGTTTCTTCAGGACACACCGCGAAGCGGTCGCAATAGTGATGGCGAAGAGGCTGCAGAAAACCTCACGCCTGCCGATATAGACAAGATGATCGCCGCTCGCGTTGCTGCGAAGCAGGCAAAGAACTATGCCGAAGCAGACCGGATTCGCGCCGAATTGCTCGAAGCCGGTATTGCACTTGAAGACAAACCGGGTGGGTTGACCGAATGGCGTCGCGCTTAAGCGCCTCTCGTTCCCTTTGATCGACTCGCCAGGTAGGAGGCATGATGGCAACCGCCAGAAAGGCGCCGGCTAAACGAGCCGCGTCCGGTAGTACCGCAGCGCCGCCAAGCAAGGTCGCGCGGCGTGCGCAAGTGAAAACGTCGAAGGTATCGACGCCGGAGGCGAAGCTCGCTAACGGTGCTGCCCTGGATGGAGAACGCAAGACGGCATCGAAAAAACGTGCAGTCAATGGCGTGGCCCATGACGGCGTTGCTAAAACGAACGGTCTCGCTCGTGCACGCAAGACAGTGCGGGCAGCGGCGCCGAAAGCGTCGCTGAAGAAGGCGAGCGGCGACGCCAATGGCGTGCTCGAGGTGAAAGCCGATGAGACCGGCATCAGCGCCGGTGCCACGCAGGCGCTCGTGCGCGCTCCGCAGAACGACGGCGAGATTGTCCGCAAGTCGCGTGCGGTCACGGCCGAGAAAACCGTGCCGGTGCAGACGCCCGGGTTGTCGGCGGAAGCGGCTCGTCCCGAGTATTGGGACAAGGCCTGCGCCGATCTCGTCAAGCGCGACCGTATCCTCAAGAAACTGATTCCGAAGTTTGGCCCGGTGCATCTGATCAATCGCGATGATCCGTTCACCACGCTTGCGCGTTCGGTTGTCGGCCAGCAAATTTCCGTGACGGCTGCTCAGGCCATCTGGAAACGCGTGGAGGGTGCGTGCCCGACGCTCGCGCCGCAGCAGTTCATCAAGGTGGGGCCGGCGAAGTTGCAGTCGTGTGGGTTATCGAAGCGCAAGTCCGAATATATCCTCGACCTCGCGCAGCATTTCGTGTCAGGCGCGCTGCATGTGAATAGCTGGACATCCATGGAAGATGAAGCCGTGATCGCGGAGTTGACGCAGATTCGCGGCATCGGCCGGTGGACGGCGGAAATGTTCCTGATCTTCAACTTGTCTCGCCCGGATGTCCTACCGCTCGACGACCTCGGCCTGATCCAGGCGATCAGCGTCAACTATTTCAGCGGCGAACCCGTGACCCGCAGTGAAGCTCGCGAAGTCGCGGCTAACTGGGAACCGTGGCGCACTGTTGCGACCTGGTACATGTGGCGCAGCCTTTACCCCGTCCCCGCCGTACACTAAATTCTGCCGGTTGCAGTTGTTCGACTATTGATATCTTATAATCGATAGTTGCGACCCGAAATTTAGTGAGGCGGGCGCGGTTAGAATACGCGCTGCCCGATGCTTTAGGATTCGAACATATGAAGACCACGTTTCTGGATTTCGAACAGCCTATCGCTGAACTCGAAGCGAAGATCGAAGAATTGCGCTTCGTTCAGGACGATTCCGCTGTCGATATTTCGGAAGAAATCGAGCGGCTGTCGAAGAAGAGCCAGCAACTCACCAAAGATCTTTATGCAAACCTGACCCCCTGGCAGGTTTCACAGATCGCGCGCCATCCGCAGCGCCCGTACACGCTCGACTATGTGAACGAGCTTTTCACCGACTTCCACGAACTCCACGGCGATCGCTCTTATGCGGACGATCTGGCTATTGTCGGCGGTCTGGCGCGTTTCAACGGCCAGCCGTGCATGGTGATCGGCCAGCAGAAGGGCCGCGACACGAAAGAGCGCGCAGCGCGCAATTTCGGCATGCCGCGCCCGGAGGGGTATCGAAAGGCTGAGCGGCTCATGCGGCTTGCGGAGAAATTCGGCTTGCCGATTTTCACATTCATCGACACCCCCGGTGCGTATCCCGGTATTGGGGCAGAGGAGCGTGGGCAGTCGGAAGCAATCGGCCGTAATCTGTATGTGATGGCCGAACTGAAGACGCCGATTGTGGCGACCATCATCGGCGAAGGCGGTTCTGGCGGCGCGCTCGCCATTGCTGTTGCCGACAGCGTGCTGATGCTGCAATTCTCAACTTATTCGGTGATTTCGCCCGAGGGCTGCGCGTCCATCTTGTGGAAGAGCGCGGCGAAGGCGCCGGAAGCGGCCGAAGCGCTGGGTTTGACGGCTCACCGGTTGAAGGCATTGGGACTGATCGACAAGATCGTCAACGAGCCGCTGGGCGGCGCGCATCGCGATCCGAAAGGCATGGCTGCATTGCTGCGCCGTGCATTAGCCGATACGCTGCGCCAGTTCCACGGCATGAATGCGCTAGACGTTCGCGCGCGCCGCTTCGACAAGCTGATGGCATACGGCAAGTTCAAGGAAAACCTGCCGGGTGCGTGAAGCTTGAGTGCGGCGCTCACGCTTCCCTCCATGCAGTTTGCCCTGACAGGCTGCCGTTAAGGTGCCTCGAAGGTGCCTCGAAGGTGCCGTGCAGGCAACTTAACAAGCCGACTTCCGTGACATCCTCCGACATTGATACTCCCGCCAGCCGCCTCGTGATCGATGCGGTGCGCGCGGCGTTCGTCGATGTGCTGGCTTCCCCTGAACCCTGCATCGCCGTTGCCCTCAGCGGCGGTCTCGACTCGACCGCGCTGCTCGATGCCGCCGTTCGATGCGCGGGACAAACGCGTGTCATCGCGTTGCACATTCATCACGGCTTGAGTCCGAACGCCGACGCCTGGGCCGCACATTGTCACGCGTTCGCGCAAACGTTGGATGTCCCGTTCGCGTCGCGTCAGGTCGACGTGGTGCGCGAAGGCGGCGAGAGTCTGGAAGCGGCGGCGCGGGACGCGCGTTATCGCGCGCTCGATGAGTTGTGCGCCGAGCACGGCGCAAGCGCGTTGTGGCTCGCGCATCATGCCGACGATCAGGCGGAAACCGTGTTGCTGCAATTGCTGCGCGGCGCGGGCGTGGCCGGGCTTGCTGCGATGGCGCCGCAACGCGCCGATGGCGCCTCCACGCCGCGCGTGCGGCCGTTATTGCATCTGTTGCGTGCACAACTCGAGCATTACGCGCATGAACGCGATCTACGCTGGATCGACGACGAATCGAACGCCGATACCCGCTATGCCCGCAACGCACTGCGTCATGACGTGCTACCTGCACTCGCTGTGCATTTCCCCGGTTTCCGCGATGCGCTCGCGCGGACCGCGTCGCATGCGGCATCGGCGCAGAGGTTGCTCGATGAACTCGCGCGTATCGATATGACTTCGGCGCAAGGTGACGATGAGGGGGCGCTGACCTTGTCAGCGGTACTCGCTTTCGACGATGAACGCGCAATCAACTTGCTGCGCTACTGGATGCGTTCGCTCGGTCTGCAGGCGGCATCGGCGGCGCGTATTGGCGAGGTGCTGCGGCAATTGCGCGACGCCGCAGTTTCCAGGGACGGCCACGCATTGCGCATCGATCACGCCGGGTCTTGCTTGCGGGCGTATCGTAACGCGATCTTTTGGGAAAAGGGCGACAGCGCGGACCCCGCCGATCTCGACGATGGGGCAAATCCCGCCCGCATGGCGAGTGTACTCAACTGGGATGGCGAAAGTATCTGGCGCCTGCCGCATTGGCGCGGGACGTTTGTGTTCAAGCCCGCGGAGTCAGACGATGCAGACGCGGTTTCCGAAGCCACGCTGCGCGCGGCGCCACTTTGCGCGCGTTCGCGCGCGGGTGGCGAGCGCTTGCGCCTGAGTGCGGATGGACCGGGCCGGACACTGAAAAACCTGTTTCAGGAGCGCGGTGTGCCGGGCTGGAAACGCGACGTCCCGCTGGTGTTTCTCGGCGAGACCTTGTTGTTCGTGCCGTCGATCGGCGTCAATCGGGCATGCACCGAAGTCAGCGGTAAGGGCGATCAGGTCAGGTATAGGCGGATCGAGTGGCAACCGGATCTCGTGATTGCCTGACCTCGAACGGCTAGCGGACGCACACGCACGCTGTATCTGCACGGGTCCTGGCGAGCGAAACCCCATCTGCCCCGATTTCTCCGTGTCTCATGCGCGCGAATAAATCCCGGTATGCTTTTCTTGCGGACACCTACGAACGGCCCTCGAGCGAGTCGAATCGCCCGTTCCGGCTTGTGTTTTAGACCTCGATCGGGTACGTTTACCGGTTTCCCGCAACGCTTTTCAAGCAGCTTTTCCGTCCAGAAGACGCGTTTTTAGCCGCCGGAATTGCATTTTGCGCGCGAGCCATCCTTGCGCGTGCGGCTACCGCGCTTCGTCGTCACGCTTAAGTCGTCGATCGCACCGATCCAGGGCGTTGCTTGTGTTTTCGTCAAGCGGCTTCTGATCCAATACGTGAAACATGTGCAGCACGTGCAATACGCGGCGCATCAAACGGCGCGCGAGCGCGGCTTTTCCTCCTGTTCAAAACGACAATGGCACTCATCGTACATAAATACGGCGGCACTTCGATGGGCTCGGTCGAGCGCATCAAGAACGTCGCCAAGCGCGTCGCGAAATGGCACAAGGCCGGCCACAAGATGGTCGTCGTCCCGTCGGCCATGTCCGGCGAAACGAACCGCCTGCTAGGCCTCGCGCGCGAAATCACCGCCCACCCCGACCCACGCGAACTCGACATGATCGCCTCAACCGGCGAGCAAGTCAGCGTCGGACTGCTCGCGATTGCGTTGCAAGCGGAAGGGCTGGAAGCGGTCAGCTACGCCGGCTGGCAAGTGCCGATCAAGACCGACAGCGCGTTCACGAAAGCACGCATTAGCGACATCGACGGCACGCGTGTGCTCGCCGATCTCGACGCAGGCAAGGTCGTGGTGGTCACAGGCTTCCAGGGCGTCGATCCGGACGGGCATATTGCCACGCTGGGACGCGGTGGTTCGGACACATCGGCGGTCGCGATTGCGGCGGCGTTGAAAGCCGACGAATGCCTGATCTATACGGACGTTGACGGTGTCTACACCACGGACCCGCGCGTGGTTGAAGAAGCGCGCAGGCTGGATCGCGTGACGTTCGAAGAGATGCTGGAAATGGCGAGCCTCGGGTCGAAGGTGCTGCAGATCCGCTCGGTGGAATTCGCCGGCAAATATCAGGTCAAGACGCGCGTGTTGTCGAGCCTGACGGACCCGTTGATTCCGCTCGAAACCGAAATGCGCTCGGGCACCCTGATTACTTTTGAAGAAGACGAGACCATGGAAAAAGCTGTTATCTCGGGCATCGCATTTCAGCGCGACGAAGCGCGCATTGCCGTGATGGGCGTGCCCGACAAGCCGGGTATTGCGTACCAGATCCTCGGACCGGTGGCCGATGCGAATATCGATATCGACATGATCATTCAGAACACGAGCGTGGACGGTAAGACCGACTTTACGTTCACGGTTGGCCGCGGCGATTACGCGCATGCCATGGAGATCCTGTCGAGCCAGGTGAAGGACCACGTGAAGGCCGAGCAGGTGCGTGGCGATCCGAAGGTGTCGAAGGTGTCGGTGGTTGGCGTGGGCATGCGCTCGCATGTGGGTATTGCGAGCACGATGTTCCGTACGCTGGCGGAAGAGGGCATCAATATCCAGATGATCTCGACGTCGGAGATCAAGATCTCGGTGCTTATCGACGAAAAATATACCGAGCTCGCCGTGCGCGCGCTGCATAAGGTATTTGAGCTCGATCGCGGCTGAAGACACGCGGGAAACGGCGCGGGTGTGTCAGTGCAGGGTGTTTTATGGCTGTGGTCGAAATGGGCCGCGCAATAAGCTGCAACGTGCTGTTTGATGCAATTCACGAGATGAAAAATTTTGTCTCATGAAATTGACCCGCGGCGGCTAACCCGCTATCATCTTGGCTTCGTCGCGCTGACTCCCGCGTGACAGAAAGTGCAGGAGACGTGGCCGAGAGGTTGAAGGTACTCCCCTGCTAAGGGAGCATCTGGGCTAAAACCTGGATCGAGGGTTCGAATCCCTCCGTCTCCGCCAGAAGAATGCAAAGCCCCGTAGGTCTAACGACTTACGGGGTTTTTGTTTTTTGGGGCGCGAAATGAATCATAGGCGGCGAACGTTGATTCAACGCTATCCCCCACATCCTGGCTCGCTGCTGCGCGAGGATGTTTTGCCGGCTCTGGGTCTTACGGTAAGCGAGGCGGCCGAGCAACTCGGCGTGTCCCGTGCGACCCTCTCACGGGTTATCAATGAGCACGCTGCTATCAGTCCGGAGATGGCTGCGAGGCTTGAGCAGTGGAAAACCGGATCATCCGCGCTCGGCTGGTTGCAAATGCAAGTCAAATACGACATGTGGCAACTTCGCGCGAAGGGAATTCCAAAGGTCGCTCCGGCGCGCCCCGGCGTGCACGCCCAGGCCGCTCGAGCGCCCGTGGTTACGGATGGAGCGCACGCATTGGCCTACTGACTTGACCGGCGGGTGGTTAGTGTACCGGTTCAAGATATTTCGTCAGGTTGACTAATGAAGTAGTCAACCCTCAACGCCTCAACACCACCGCAGTCGCTTCATCCGCCGGGAAAAACAACTCGATCGCCAGCTCAGACAACGTAATATCGATCGGCGTACCGAACATCATCGTCGTACTAATGAATGACAGCTGTCCCACAGCCGTGCTCAGCACGAATGGGATAACGATAGAGGATTCCCCCGCGTCATCCCGACTGGATCCCCCCGGATAACTCTTCAACTCATCGCGCAATGCGCCCAACTGCGGATCGGCCGTGAGTGCGATTTGACGTTCCAACCGTTCCAGCAAATGCGTGCGCCATTGCGCGAGATTCACAATCTTCGACGCCAACCCTCGCGGATGCAGACTCAACCGCAGCACATTCACCGGCGCCTCGAGCAGAGACGGATCAGCATCGGCGATAAGCGTAGCAACCGCACCATTCGCCGACACCAAGTTCCAATGCCGGTCGATAGCCAATGCCGGATACGGCTCATGCCCCTTCAGGATTTGCTCGACTGCGGTTCGGGCGGGCTGCATCGATTGATCCGTGAGTGAGCGCTCCTGAAACACCGGCGCGAATCCTGCCGCTGTCAGCAACTCGTTTCGTTCACGCAGCGGCACATCGAGATACTCGGCGAGCCTCAGCACCATCGCGCGGCTCGGTGCAGCGCGCCCCGTTTCGATAAAACTCAGATGCCGACTCGAAATCTCCGCTTCGCTGGCCAGATAAAGCTGGCTCATGCGCCGTCGCTCGCGCCAGTGCCTGATCATTGGGCCAATACCGATACCAACAGCCATCGCAGTCAATGTGTTCATGTTCGTACCTTATCAAACCGCCGCTCGTGGCTCCATTACCTGCCAGGTAATCGACTCACGACATGCGCGTCCCGATGATTGCTCCCAGGCCGCGCTAATCCAGTGCCGCCATAGCCTCGAAGACTATCGAAGGAGAGAATCATGACTGAGCATGACGTGCTGGTGGGCCGTTATATCGATACATGGAACGAGACGAATCCGTCGCGACGGGACGCTCTCGCCGTGCAGGTGTTGCTCGACGGCGCTCGCTACACCGACCCCATGATGAGCAGCACCGGCCCGAACGGATTCGCCGAGATGATCGGCGCATTTCAGGCGCAAATGCCGGGGTTGACGTTCGAGCGAGTCGGCGGAATTGATGCGACGGGCGCGATGGTGCGCTTCAGTTGGCGTCTGGTCGATGCCACCGGCCGGCAACTGGCGAGCGGGACGGACGTCGGCGAATTTTCCATCGATGGACGGTTCGCCGGCATTACCGGCTTTCTCGACAGTACGCTGATGGGCCCGGCATGGTGCGTGGAGAAGTCCGCCGCGTTTTGGGCTGCTCCCGACTTCAGCCGGCCGAGCGATGAACTGGCGGCGGATATCGAAGGATATTGGCCGGGTTTGCACGCGCCGTTGAAGGGCGTGGAGGCCTATGTGCGGCCGCTGCATGAACTGCTGCGCCACGTTCCGGATTTCAGGCTGGAGGTCGCCGACCACGCGAGTCGCGGCGATACAGTCTTCATCCGATGGATTGCCACGGGGACGCACGGCGATGTGCCGCTGCGCTTTGAAGGAGTGGACTGCGTGCGTCACAGCAATGGCCAAGTTTATGAAAACCGGATCTACTGCGATCATCCGTTGATTCGTGAGTTGAACCGCTAGCGGAATCGGCGAGCATGTTCTTCTTCGATCGGGCAGGGCGCTCGGGCCGACATGCCTGACCTGGCGCCCGAGCCCCCGAGCCCCCGAGCGCACTCAGACTTCGTCGTCGTCCAGATCGTCAGGACCTTGCAGGTCCGTTTGTCCCGCTTCACCGCGTATTGCCCGACGCTTTCGCTGCACATGGTAGGCCGTCAGCACCGCGTGCACGACCATGTCCAGCGCCGGCTTCGCGTTGCCTTGCTTGTCAGTCCAGGTTTTCGGCGTGAGTGCGCCGGCGAGCGATACGCTGTCGCCGTCATCGAGCGCCTGGAGCGCGTCCTTGACGGTGTCGTCGAAGGCGATCACGTTCACGAACAGGCTCTCGCCGTCGCCCGCCGAAGCGCGAACCCGGCATGTCACGAAGTGAGTGCCGTGCTGACCCGTACGCACTTGCGCCGTGCCGTAGAGACGTCCGGAAACCAGGCCGTCGATCATGGTGTGCCTCTCCAAAATTCAGCGATTGTCTCACTCGCGCGCAGACGTTTCACGGCGGCATGGATCAGGTGGGATTTAAATCGTGTTTGCCTGGCGGTCGAAGCAGCATCAAGCATTCAACCCGTTCGGAATTTAACGAGGTGCCACTACCTTGCGCGCTCGCCGTGCGCATCTGTGCACGTCTACTTCCGCTTCGCTTCCTCTAGACACGCTGCCAGCTTCTCGAAATAGTCGAGCGCCTTGCGCGTGGGTACGACTGTCTTGGACCGAAGATCCGTGCTCGATTCGTCGACCGAGACAAGTCCTTCCTGTCTGAGTCGCGCGAGTTTGCGGTGCACCGTCGCCGGCGCGCCCGCAGCCGATAACGCCATCGTCTCGGTCACGGTCAGCGTACGCCCCGCGTGCCAAGCCGCCGTCAGCGCCTCGAGCAGCCGTTCTTCGGCGGCATCGAGTTTGGGAACGGACGGCAACGCCTGTACCGCCTGAGCGAGGTTCAGGAAGCGAAAATAGGTATCTACAAGGTGTTTTTTTGCCATGGTGGCGGACTCAAAATCCATCTGTGAATCATAGCATCGCCAGTAAACTGCTTCCTGAACCCTTATCAGTTTGATAATTAAATGTTACGATTTGTGAAAGAGGGTGTGTATCAGCGCAAGAAGGTGACGCGCACCTAGACCTGAGAGAGATTAAAAAAACGAGCGCGTTGCCCTGCGGCTGGAAGCAGGGCAACGTAGCCGATCGAACAAACTAAAAGGCGTCACGTACGCATCGCAAGGCGGCAATAGCGATGTGCTTCAGCACGCAACACACGTGCGACTCAAAAGCCGCACGCATGCGGTTCACGCTGCGGCCTGATCTTTCTTTGCGCAACCGCGAGAAACGGTCGGATTGACAGACGCCGTAACGCCTTGTCCTCAACGTGGGCGCGATGCCCGATGCATCGACGCATGCATACGCGTGACAAACCAAAGACCCAGCTTGAGCGTGTAGATAATCACGAGCGTACCGGTCAGATCCCCGATGAACATTACGATAAAACGTTCACCGACATTGACGGTATCGCCCGCCAGTGCACACCACGCTTGCTGCATAGCCGGCCCCGCGAGCGCATAGAGGAGAATCAGGACCAACAGACGTCCGGCCGTGAGATTCACGAGTGACGCACTGAGTCCGAGTTTGCGCCTGGCGAAGAGGTACACGAGATACGGCGCGAGCGCCGAAATAATGCCGCCGAATGTCGCGCGAACCGGATCGTCCGGGAAATAATAAAAGAAACAACTGATCCACGACGCGATGAGTATCCCAATCGCACCCAGCGCGCCGAACAACAGCGTGCACAGCAGACGGATGCCGGCAGGCAGGTAGATCCAGTTGACGCCGCGCACGAACTCCGAATGCCTGAAAATCCATTCATTCGCGACCAGCGCCAGCAGGAAGACGAGGATAGTGCCGCAGACCACGGCGAGGTGATGACGGATATACATAGCTAAATCAGGAGCCCAAACGCGGTCGCGCGCAAGCCGGCGGGAGGCAAAAACTGAACCGTCGCCCGGCACGTTGCTAACGTCACCCGGGCTGCTGTGATTGATGAACGATATGTGCTTTACCAGCTCAATTCTATCAGCGCACCTCGAAATGCTCGCGGCGCGAGCCCAATCCAGCGAGCATCGGGCGAGAAGGGGCGCTCAACAAAAGAAATGTTGTGTCACACCCTGCTGGCAGTCGTAATTCGGAGTTACCAACTTGAAACATTTAAGCCGGGTCGTTCCGCTAAGATTTACTCAACGAACCTACTCCGTTGAGGTGCACTTAAAATGAACAACAAACTGAAGACTTCCATTCTTGCCGGCGCAATTGCAATCGGGGCGCTCGGAATTTCTGGCGCGGCGATGGCCCAGGTGCGCGTTGGTATCAATGTCGGCGTGCCCGTGCCGGTGTACGTTGCGCCGCAGCCGGTCTACGCACCGCCACCGCCACCCGTCGTCTACGCGCCGCCCCCGCCAGTGTATGTAGGCGCGCCGGTCGTGGTAATCGGCTGGCACGGCGATCGTTACTGGGACGGCCGCCGCTACTGGAACCGTAACGACTGGAACCACTATCACGGCGGGCATTACGACCATTACGACCATCGCGGCTACCACTAAAGACGTCTGCGGTCCGCCTGAAGAGACAGCATCCGTCAGATATCTGGCCCCAAGGCCATCCGGCGAAAGCCGGGTGGCCTTTGTCTATAGAGGCGTCCCACTTTCCCTTCGGCACTCCCCAAGATTACGGTTTTTCATGATGTAACAAAGAGTAAGGTTTCAGCAGACGATACCTCCCGCTGCCGAACAACTTACAAAGTTGAAGTACCGGATTGAAGGCGATCCGCTATATTCGCTTCCACCTGAACAATGACGGCCAGAGGCGCGCCTTTACATGAACAAGCTAAAAAGCATCCGGATCCTGACTGGCGTTGCCGGTCTGTGCCTCGCGACGATATCCGGCCTTGCCCACGCCCAAGTGCGGCTGGGCATCAACATTGGTATTCCCGCGCCCGTGTACGTCGCGCCGCAGCCTTACTATGCGCCACCGCCGCCGCCGGTCATCTATCAACCGGCTCCCGTGTACGCGCAGCCGCAGATCGTGATCGGCTGGTATGGCAATCGGTACTATGATGGCCGCCGCTATTGGGGACGTGATGAGTGGTATCGGCACAACGGTGGCCGTTATGGTCATGGCGGCCCGGGATACGGCGGTCATGGTGGGAACTACAACCACGGTGGGAATTACAACCATGGCGGGAATGGCGGCCACGGCGGAAACGGCTACCACCACAATTAAACGCCCTCGTTGGATGCATTAAAAAGGCCGTCCCGCGTAAGCGGGACGGCCTTTGCTTTGTGCCGCGGAAGAAGCGTGCCGCTGCTATCGGATTATTACTCCGACACCGCTTGCGCACCCATCCCGCCGACCACCGCATTAAATCCGCTATCGACGTGGACGATCTCGGCGCTCACGCCGCCCGCCAGATCCGACAACAGGAACGCGGCCACATTGCCGACCTGATCGATGGTCACGTTGCGCCGCAACGGCGCGTTGTTTTCGACGAACTCGAGAATCTTGCCAAAACCCTTGATGCCGCTCGCTGCCAGCGTCTTGATCGGACCCGCCGAAATGCCATTCACGCGCACGCCCTTGTCTCCAAGCGACACCGCCAGATAACGCACGCTGGCCTCAAGCGATGCCTTGGCCAGGCCCATCGTGTTGTAGTTCGGGATCGCGCGCTCGGCGCCCAGGTAACTCAGCGTGAGCAACGAGGCCTCGGGGGAGAGCATCGATTGCGCGGCTTTGGCGAGCGCCGGGAAGCTGTACGCGGAAATATCGTGGGCGATGCGGAAGTTCTCGCGCGTCATGCCGTCGAGGAAATTCCCCGCGATGGCTTCGCGCGGCGCAAAGCCGATGGAATGCACGAGACCGTCGAGCGTGTCCCAGCGTTCTTTCAGCGAGACGAAGAGGGCGTCGATTTCTTCGTCGCTGCCCACGTCGCACGGAAACACGAGATCGCTGCCGAATTCGGTCGCGAACTCGGTGATGCGGTCCTTGAAGCGCTCCCCCACATAGGTAAATGCGAGTTCGGCGCCTTCGCGCTTGCAAGCCGCGGCGATGCCATAGGCGATCGAGCGGTTCGATAACAAGCCCGTCAGCAGAATCCGTTTTCCAGCGAGAAATCCCATGAATGCTCCTTAAGAAGTCGATATCGCACATGCGCGGACTGAGCGCGCGCAAGCCTTGCGCACGTCGTTACAATGCCCGGGACAGTGGTTTTAGTAGAATTCTCTCACATCGCCTCATGTGGCTTAAGGCGCGCAGCGCTTAGGGCTTCCCGGAGTTAGCTCGAGAACGCTCTTAAGCGAGGCAGGCTGTTTTCCCGATCATCGATTCACTGGTACTTATAAAGGCACTCATGGCGACTGGCTCCCGACGGGTCCTCGGTCTTCTGTTTGGAAGCTTGCTGATCGGCTTCGGCGGGCTAGCGGTACCGAAAGCGGCGTTGGCCGTGTATGCCATCGCGCAGTATGGCGAGCCGAAATATCCCGCTGATTTCAAGCACTTCGACTATGTGAATCCGGACGCGCCCCAGGGCGGCACGCTCGTTCTGGCAAATCCGAACCGGCTTACGAGCTTCGATAAATTCAATCCGTTCACGCAACGCGGCAACCCCGCGCCCGGGCTCGGCTATATGTTCGAGAGTTTGACAACGGGCAGTCTTGATGAGGTATCGACGGTGTATGGTCTGCTCGCCGATGACATCAGCATCGCGCCCGATGGCCTCTCCACCACGTTCCACATCAACCCGAAAGCGCGCTTTTCGAATGGCGATCCGGTCACCGCGGAAGACGTCAAATACTCGTTCGACACGCTCAAAAGCCCGCAGTCCGCGCCGCAATATGCCGTGCTTTTCGGCCAGATTTCGCGTGTGGTCGTTCTTGATCCGCTGACCATTCGCTTCGACTTCAAGGTGCGCACGCGGGAGATGCCGTTTATAGCAGGCTCGATACCGGTGTTCTCGCACAAGTGGGGGATGAAGCCCGACGGCAGCCACATTCCCTTCGATCAACTCGCGTTTCAGAAGCCGATAACAAGCGGCCCGTATCTCATCGAACAATACGACAACGGTCGCACGCTCACCCTCAAGCGCGACCCTTCGTATTGGGGCAACACGTTGCCGGTACGCGTGGGCACGTTTAACTTCGAGCGCATTACATACAAGCTCTATTCGGATGGCGTGGCGCGGCTCGAGGCGTTCAAGGCCGGTGAGTACGACGCGCTGGTCGAATATGTTGCGCGCAACTGGGTGCGTCGCGACATCGGCAAACGCTTTGACAACGGCGAGCTGATCAAGCGCGAATTCCGCAACCACAACGGCACGGGCATGCAGGGCTTTTTCATCAACCTGCGCCGGCCGATTTTCCAGGACGTGCGCGTGCGTCAGGCCCTCGATCTGGCGTTCGACTTCCAGTGGCTGAACCGGCAACTGTTTTTCAGCCAGTACACGCGCACCGACAGCTTCTTTGCAAACACCGATCTACAAGCGACAGGTAAGCCGAGCGCGGGCGAACTCGCGATCCTCTCGCCTTTGCGCGCACAACTCGATCCTGTTGTATTCGGGGACGTCGTGAAGCAGCCCGACACCGATCCACCCGGGTCACTGCGCGCGAACCTGATCAAGGCGCGCAAGCTGCTGGCCGATGCGGGCTGGACGTATAGAAATGGCGCGTTGCGCAACGCGAAGGGCCAGCCGTTCGTGTTTGAGATCCTCGATGACTCGGGTGGTGGATCATCGATGGAACCCGTGGTCGCAACATACCAGCGCAACTTGCAGAAGCTGGGGATTGTCGCGAATTTCCGTACGGTCGACTTCGCATTGATCCAGAAGCGGTTGGACGCATTCGACTTCGACATGACGAGCCTGCGTATGCCCGACGTGCAGATTCCGGGCACCGAACAGGAGTCGCGTTTTGGCAGCAAGTCCGCCGATCAGCAGGGCTCGGATAACTATATCGGCGTGAAGTCGCCGGCCGTGGACTCAATCGTGCATACCTTGCTCGGCGCGCAGACACGCGAACAGCTTCTCGATGCCACCCACGTGCTCGACCGGGTCCTGATGCATGGCTACTATGTAATCCCGCATTGGTACACGGCGTCGCATCGGGTGGCGTATCGAAACACGCTCGCGTATCCGGCGACCTTGCCGCTGTATTACACCGCCGAGGACTGGATCACATCGATATGGTGGATCAAGCCACCTGCCGCCGCGTCCACCTCTGCGTCGGCCGCTGCGGCCGCCAAGTAAATCCACGCACTTAATCACTCAAGCGGACCGCGCCCATGTGGAGCTACATCCTTAAACGTATCTTGCTGATGATCCCGACCCTGCTCGGCGTCCTCACGCTCACGTTCGCCGTGATCCAGTTCGTGCCGGGCGGACCGGTCGAACAAGCCGTGCACGAATTACGCCGCGGCGAGCAAGGCACAAGCTTCGGCATGCGCATGCACACGGGCGTTGATGCCCAGCAGGTCGCACAACTTCGCGCACTCTACGGCTTCGATAAACCGCCGCTCGAACGCTACTGGCTGATGCTCGGACGCTTCGCCCGTTTCGATCTCGGCGACAGTTATTTTCGCCATCAAAGCGTGTGGTCGCTGATTGTGTCGAAGCTGCCGGTATCGATCAGTATCGGCGTGTGGACGTTCTTTCTGACTTATCTGATTTCGGTGCCGCTTGGCATCGCGAAGGCAGTGCGCAACGGTTCCACGTTCGATTTCACCACGAGTCTGCTTGTGCTCGTCGGCTTCGCCATTCCCGGCTTCGTGCTTGGTGTGCTGCTCCTTGTACTGTTCGGCGGCGGCTCGTTTTGGCAACTGTTTCCGCTGCGCAACCTCACGTCGGACAACTGGGCGACATTAAGCCTCGGCGGGAAGATAGCTGATTATTTGTGGCATATCACCTTGCCGATTGTGGCATCGGTGGTGGGCAGCTTCGCGGTCGTCACCATGCTGACCAAGAACGCGTTCCTCGATGAAATCCGCAAACAATATGTGCTGACCGCGAGGGCGAAGGGTTTGTCGGAGAGAAGGGTGTTGTGGAAGCACGTGTTTCGCAACGCGTTGTTGCCGCTGATCGTGGGCTTCCCTGGCGCGTTCATTGGCGCGTTCTTTACGGGCAGTCTGCTGATAGAAACGCTTTTTTCACTCGATGGCCTCGGCCTGCTCTCCTACGAGTCCGTCGTGCGGCGCGATTATCCAGTCGTGCTCGGTACGCTGTATCTGTTCACGCTGATCGGACTTGCCACCAAGCTGATCTCCGACCTCTGCTATGTCTGGGTCGATCCGCGCATTCAATTCGAACAACTGGAGCGTTGAGTTGAACCGTTCCCTGCTCCGACCACCTCAAGACAGCGATGCCCAGCCGCTCAGCGTGCCGGTTTCGATCACGCCAGGACAACGCGTCTGGCAGCGGTTCAAACGCAACCGCCTCGGCTACTGGAGCCTGGTGATTTTCGTGATCGCGTTCGCGATCAGTCTCGCGGGACCGCTATGGTCGAATGACAAACCTCTGGTCGTGCGTTATCAGGGGCACCTTTATTTTCCGCTGGTCAAGACGTATGCGGAGACCACGTTCGGCGGCGATTTCCCGACGCCCGCCGATTACCTCGATCCCTACATTCGCGACCGTTTCAGCGAGGGCAGCAACTTCGCTGTTTATCCGCCGAACCACTATTACTACGACACGCTCAACTACTTTTCCAAGGCCTCGAACCCGGCGCCGCCATCGCGTGAAAACTGGCTCGGCACCGACGATCGCGGCCGCGATGTGTTCGCCCGATTGCTCTATGGCTTTCGCGTCTCCGTCATCTTCGCGCTGGTCCTCACCGCAATAGGGACCGTGCTCGGTCTCCTGGCCGGCGCGGTGCAAGGCTACTTCGGCGGCCGTACCGACCTGACCGGGCAGCGCCTGATCGAGATCTGGAGTGCGTTGCCGGAGTTGTATCTGCTGATTATTTTTGCGACTATTTTTGAACCAAGCCTGGTTCTGCTCGTTGTGCTGTTGTCGTTGTTCGGATGGATCGGGTTATCGGACTATGTGCGCGCCGAATTCCTGCGCAACCGCACGCAGGATTACGTGCGGGCGGCGCGGGCGATGGGGCTATCCAACGCCCAGATCATTTGGCGGCACATCCTGCCGAACAGCCTCACGCCTGTTATCACGTTCCTGCCATTTCGCATGAGCGGGGCGATCCTTGCGCTAACCAGCCTCGATTTCCTGGGCCTTGGCGTGCCGCCGCCCACGCCGTCGCTTGGAGAATTGCTCGCGCAAGGCAAGGCGAACCTCGACGCGTGGTGGATCTCGCTGTCCACTTTCGGCGTGCTGGTCGCCACCTTGTTGCTGCTCACGTTCATGGGCGACGCGCTGCGCAACGCGCTGGACACGCGTATCTCCGATGCAGTCAAAGCCGGAGGCGGTCAATGAGCGCGCCATTGCTGGACATCACAGATCTGCGGGTGCGCTTTGGCGAGACCATGGCCGTCGATGGCGTGAGCCTCAAGATCGAAGCCGGTGAACGCGTGGCGCTGGTCGGCGAGTCGGGATCGGGCAAAAGCGTGACCGCGTTGTCCATCCTGCGGCTTCTGCGCGATGCCGAACTGAGCGGATCGATTCGCCTGGACGGCCAGGAGTTGCTGACCAAAAGCGAATCCGCAATGCGCAAACTGCGCGGCTCGGACATCGCGATGATCTTCCAGGAGCCGATGACCGCGCTCAACCCGCTGTACACCATCGGCGACCAGATTGCGGAGACGATTCAACTGCACGATGGCGTGTCCGCTCGCGACGCCCGTCGCCGAGCGATCGACCTGCTCGCGCGCACGGGGATCACGGAGCCGGAAAAACGCATCGACCGATACGCGCATCAGCTATCGGGCGGACAACGCCAGCGCGCGATGATCGCCATGGCGCTGGCGTGCCGCCCGCGTCTTCTCCTCGCCGATGAACCCACGACGACCCTGGACGTGACTATCCGCGCCCAGATCGTGGAATTGCTGCTGGAGTTGCAACGCGACGAAGCCGCGTCACGAGGAATGGCCGTGTTGCTGATCACCCACGATCTCAACCTCGTGCGTAAGTTCGCGCAGCGCGTGGCGGTCATGGAGCAGGGCGCGCTGGTGGAAAGCGGCACGGTGCAGAACATATTTGCATCGCCGCAGCATTCCTATACGGTGCGATTGCTTGAGAGCCGGCCGGAGCGCACGGTATTGCCCGTGCTGCCGCTGTCACCCGTATTGCTCGACGCGGAAGAGGTGTCCGTGGAATTCGCCACGAAGACGCCGGGCGTGGGTGGCTGGTTCCGCCGGAGTGCGTTCAAGGCGGTGGACCGCGTTTCCGTGACGGTGCGTCAGGGTGAAACGTTGGGTATCGTGGGCGAGTCCGGCTCGGGCAAATCCACTTTGGCGATGGCATTGCTAGGTTTGCAGCGCACGTCACACGGGAAGGTGGAATTCCAGGGGCGCGCGCTTGGCGACTATCGTGGCCGCGAAAAAACTGTTTTGCGATCAAATATGCAGGTGGTGTTTCAGGACCCGTATAGCTCGTTGTCGCCACGTCAGACGATTGAGCGAATAGTGGGGGAGGGGTTGGCGCTGCATCGTCCGGAACTCGATGCCGCCGCCCGCCACGCCAAGGTGGTGGCCGTTTTGCGCGAAGTCGGAATCGACCGTACGGCGTTGAACCGGTACCCGCACGAGTTCTCCGGCGGCCAGCGGCAGCGCATTGCGATCGCCCGCGCGCTGGTGCTCGAACCACGCATCCTGATCCTCGATGAACCTACCAGCGCACTCGATGTGTCAATTCAGTATCAAGTTTTGCGTCTGCTTGCCGATATACAACAGAAGTACAACCTGGGCTATGTGTTCATCAGCCATGACCTGGAGGTGATCGGCGCGATGGCGCACCGGGTTGTGGTGATGCAGAACGGAATTGTCGTGGAAACCGGCGATGTGGAGAATATTTTTGCGACGCCGTCCCACGAATACACAAGAAAGTTACTGAAAGCCGCGATCGCGGCCTAATTTTCACCAATTAGGTGCGTATCTCGATTGAATTTTTCTATGCCTTTTGACATGTAAATAATATCTGGCTAGTATCAAGCCAACTTTTCCGCATGATCCTGATTTATCAGTCTTTTTCACCAAAAACTACCGACCGATGCAGCAATTAACTTTGACTCAAACATGCGCGCGTGCAGCAGCCAGCATGTTGATCGGCCTGATGATGACAGCAACATCCGGTGCGTTCGCCGACGAAGTCAACAATTCAAGCCAAAATGCCAGCAATGGCATCTCCGCGTCGACCAAAGCAGCTAACGACATTTATCCCGTTGCCGACTCCGGCAATGTCGGTGGCATCGTGTCCGCGAACCCAACCAGCGGCACGCGTTCTTTTCTTTCCGGCATGGCGAGCAAGGCGGGCGACGTAGTCGTCGGCGCGCTCAATATGATCGGCGTGCGTTATCGCTGGGGCGGCAATACACCGGATTCCGGTCTCGATTGCAGCGGTTTCGTGCGCTACGTGTTCCAGGACACGCTGGGCATGACCTTGCCGCGGCGTGCGGAAGAAATGAGCCGGGTGGGCGAGAAAGTTCGCGTGAGCGAACTGAAACCGGGTGACCTCGTGTTTTTTAACACAATGCGTCGCTCGTTCTCGCATGTTGGGATCTATATTGGCGACAACAAGTTTGTTCATTCGCCGTCCACGGGCAGCACGATCCGCGTGGACGACATGGACAACAGCTATTGGGAAAAGCGGTACACGGGCGCTCGACGTGTTGAAGCGACCTTCCCGATTGATGGCGTCGATCTACGTCAGCGTGTCAGCGCCACGATTGGTAGCAACAACGACAACTAAGCCGTCACCCATCTGACCGGTTGCTCGCGGTTGTCGAGAGCCGGGACGGTGTACAAAAGCCTGCCTTCCAAAAAAGGCAGGCTTTTGCCGTTGCCGCGTGCGTGCCATACACGTTGTTGATGGCGGCGATCTCGGCATGGCGCGTCCGTGCTTCAAGTTCACGCAATAATCGTTTGTCTCCCCTGAAAACCCGTTTATACCCAAGCGCATTCGGACGTTTCCGAGTGACATTGATGTAGATCGTCACAACGGGTTTCTACTTTCCGCACCATCTCGCACCCATACGTGCCAAGCACAAAACTTGACATGCCGATTGCTGCTTGCAGGCAAGCTTCGCACGTACAATCGCCCCCTTTTCCCCGGGCAGTGCAGAACGCTGCGCATCGACAGGAATTCTGTTCAAGGCAAAGCCTGAAAAAGCCAGCCAAACGTTGAAACAGGCTGGTGCAAATCCTTGCACGTTGAAGAACCTGAAGTGCGATTACGATCGGAGATACCCGGATATCCCATCGTCGTCTCGTACCGGATCAAGCTGTTATATGAATAAGATAATTATTTCGGTATGCAAAATAAAATCCGAAACCCAAACCAGTCTGGCTTGAATCTCTCAGCCGATCATTCAAGGAGAGGACTATGAGAGAACTCGACCGATCGCGTCGCGGCTTTTTGAAGGCGAGTGCAATTGCAGGATTGACGGTCATTATTGCGCCGCTTGGCAGTCGCGCGTTCGCTGCGTTATTCGAAGAAAAGATCCTGACGCCGATTCAATGGGATACAGCAAGCGGCAGCGCGAAGTTTCGCATTGACGGAATTGCGAAGGTCACCGGCGCAAAGGTATTCGCCCGCGACGTGCGCGCGGCCGACATGCCGCACTGGCCGAACCAGCAATCGCACGCGTTCATGTTGCGCGCGACGCAGGCTGACCGGATCTATGAGGGTTTCGACCTGAGCTTGCTCGGCGACGACCTTCAGCCGGACCGGATCGTCACAGCCGCGGAGCTGGCGCACGACGGTTTCGCATTTCCTGCCTTCTATGGCGACGACATGTTGCTGCCGCCAGGCAAGACGCCGGCGTATCTCGGCCAGGCCGTGGCCATGCTGATCTATCACGATTTCGCACGCTTCCGGTTCGCCAAAGACAAGCTCCAGTTCCGCGATGAAATCATCCGCTACGGCGAGAAGACCGGGCCGCTTGAACGCGACCCTTGGGGCACGTTCCGCTTCGTGCGCGTGGGGGGAGCCACGGCCTATGACGAGGACACGTTCTCGAGCCTGAAGGACACCATGCTGTTTCCCAGCGCGATGCGCAAGCACGAGCCTGTGTGGGCGTCGGGTCGGCAGGACGGCAAGCTCGACGAGCAGGGCATGTTCCATGCGCAAAACATGCAGGGCGAACTCGATCATCCGCCGGCGGACTGGCTCGTGCTGGAGCGCAACTACAGTACCCAGTCCATCGATACCGCAGCACTCGAACCCGATAACACCAACTGCTGGTATGACGCGGCAACGCAATCGCTGCACATGGTCGTGCCGACGCAAGGGCCGCACGAGGTCGCCGAGAGCGCTGCCGGCATGGCGGCGAAGAGTCGCTTTCCGGTGAAGAACCTGTTCGTACATCCGGCCTATACGGTCGGCTACGGGTCGAAGGATCACTTCACGGTTCCGTTCTACGGACTGATCGCGGCCATGTATGGCGATGGCCGTCCCGTGCGTCTTGCATTTGATCGCTATGAGCAATTCCAGACATCGATAAAACGGCATGCATCGAAGATGCGGTATCGCATTGCGATCGATAAGAAAACGAACCTCTTGCAATCGTTCAAGGCAGAGCTCGAAGTCGACGGAGGCGGGCGCTGCAATTTCTCGCCATCGGTGGCGATGGTGGGGGCCTCAGCCGCGCAGTCGATCTACTACTTCCCGAAGAGCGACCTGACGGGCGTGGCGATCGCGTCGCGGGCTATCGACGCCGGCTCAGCGCGTGGTTACGGCACGCTGCAAACCATGGCCGCGACCGAGATGCTGATCGATGAAATTGCGACGCAGCTTGGGCTCGATGCGATCGATTTGCGGCTGAAGAACGCGCTGCGTTCGGGCATGAAAAATACCCAGGGTGCGATTCCGGCCGGCGCAATTCGTGTCGATGAAGTCTTGCAGAAAGCCAAGGTTCATCCGCTCTGGACCGGGCGCGCGCAGAAGAAGGCGGAGTATGAGCTGGCGCATCCCGGCAACCGCTACGGCGTGGGATTCGCGTGTGTGCAGAAAGACTTTGGCACAGGCGCCGAGTCTTCGTTTGCGAAGGTTGAAATCTCGGCCGACGGCAAGATCACGTTGCATCACACGGCCGCCGAGATTGGCACGGGCGTGTCGACATCGCAAGCGATCGCGTGCGCGAAGTGGCTCGGCAAGCCGGCTGCTGAGGTCCGCATGGCGATCGTCGACTGGCCCGAGTTGCCGATGGTGACCAGCGGCGATCCGTACATGATGTCGCAGGGCCAGCAGGACAAGCTGTCGGCGAATCCGCGCTGGTCTCCGGGGTTGATATCGCCATCGAGCGCCACGAATTCGGCTTTTTATTTCACGCATAGCACGTACGAAGCGGCGCGCGTGGTCTTCACTCACGGCTTGTGGCCGGCGGCGATGGCGATATGGAGCGGCGGCATAGGCGGCGGTCAATCCGCGCCGCTTGTCGTGCGTCGTGAAGATGCGCGCTGGGTGGAGGGCAAGCTGACGGCTGCAGGTCTCGAGCCGTTGCCGCTCGACCAACTCGCGAAGAAAGCGCATGACCTCGGGCTGGTCACAGGCGCAATCGTGCACGTGTTCAATCGATGGCAATGGAGCGAGGCGGAATTCAACATCGACGGCGTGAGCGAGCGTCTGCCCATCGACGGCCTGTCGTTGCTTCACGGCGCGGGCAAGACCGATGTCAATGCCAAGGCCAACGCGGCACCGGGCCAGCCCGTTTACCGCGCTCTCGATCGCAAGCGTGTTTTCATCGCGCCGGTCAGTCGCAACAACGCCGCGGTCACTTACTACAGCGCGGTTGGAACGCTCGTCGAACTCGCGGTGAACGAAGCGAGCGGCCGGGTCAGCCTGCTTTCGCATCATTCGATCATGGAGTGCGGCAACATGCTTTCGCCGCAACTTGTCTCGGGTCAACTGCAAGGCGGACTGGCGATGGGTATTGGACATGCGCTGCATGAATACCTCCCGCTCTACGAAGAGGGTCCTGGCAACGGCACCTGGAACTTCAACCGTTATCACGTGCCGCGCGCAAGCGATGTCGCTGTCTGGGCCCAGACGGGCGAAGTGCTGCCGCCGCTGTCCGAGACCGATCCGCCGAAGGGCATTGCGGAGGTGGTGATGATTCCGGTCGTCGGCGCCATCGTCAACGGTATCGCGCACGCCATCGGGCACCGGTTTAACGACTTGCCGGTGAAACCGCAAAACATTCAGGAGGCGCTCGCATGACCGCTGCCAATTCAACTCCGACACCGCTCATGCACCAGCCCCTGATCCAGATGAAGCCCGTTTTGAAGCCCGCTTTGAAGCCCATTTCGCTGACGATCAACGGTGCCGCCATGGGTCCGATCCAGACCCCCGACGGCCTCATGATGATCGACTTCCTGCATGAGTACGTCGGCTTGACCGGCTCGCGGCTTGGCTGCGGGCAGGGCGTTTGCCACGCGTGCGTGGTGATTCTCGACAAGCCGGACGGGTCGAGCGAAGAAGTGCGCACGTGTATCACGGGCGCGCATTTCTTCGATGGCAAGAAGGTGCGAACCATTGAAGGCCACGCCAAGCGTAACGAGCAAGGCGAAGTGGTGGAACTGTCGCCGGTGCAGCAGAAATTCCTCGAGCACTTCAGCTTCCAGTGCGGGTACTGCACGCCGGGATTCGTCAATGCGGCGACGGTGCTGATCGAGCGGCTGAAGCGCGAGCCGATTGCCAGGGAGTCAGTGGAACAGGAAATTACAAAAGCACTCGATGACCACATCTGTCGCTGCACCGGCTACGTGCGCTACTACGAAGCCGTCAAGGACATCGTGCTGAACACGCCAGGACTTGTTAAGGATTCCGCATGAACCGGGCCATTTCTTTTCGCCTCGGCGCGCTTGCGCTATGCGTCGCCGCGCTGTCCGCTTGCAACGGACGTCTCGATGAAACCGCCGCCCCCACGCATGAGACGGCCGCGGAGCAAATCGTGCGTGGCAGTTATCTTGCCAAAGCGGCCGACTGCGCTGCCTGTCATACGGTCCCCGGCGGTGCGCCGTTTGCCGGCGGCGTAAAGCTCGGGTCACCGTTCGGCACCTTCTATGGCACGAACATTACGCCGGACGCGGTGCATGGCATCGGCAAGTGGAGCGCCGCGCAGTTCTACAAGGCCTTGCACGACGGCGTGGCGCCTGACAAGCAGCTCTATCCGGCCATGCCTTACACGTCTTACCGGACGATGTCCCGCGCCGACAGCGACGCCATTTATGCGTACCTGATGGCGCAGAAGCCGGCCGCCGTGCCGAATCGGGATCCCGAACTGATGTTTCCGTTCAATGTGCGGTTTGCCGTGATGTTCTGGAACATCCTGTTCCTCAAGGACAAGTTGCCGGATGCGTCAGTGGGAACCTCGGCTGACTGGACCCGCGGACAATATCTCGCCAATGCGCTGGGTCACTGTGCCGAGTGCCACACGTCGCGCGGCGCGTTCGGGCAGATGAACGGTGCGAGGGCGTTGCAAGGCTCGATGCTCGGTCGTGTCGTGCCGCCGGATATCACACCCGCGGGGCTTGCCGCGCGTGGCTGGACCAGCGCCGACTTGCAGGCCTACTTGGCAACGGGAATCAGCCGCCAGGGTTCTGCGCTCGGCGAGATGCATCCTGTTGTCATGCTCAGTACTCAGCACCTGAGCCAGGGGGATCTGCGCGCGTTATCGACCTATCTGCTCGGCGATGCACCCCTTCCACCCACGCCGGTGCAACCGGGTTCCGCCGATGCAGCCCAGGTGGCAGCCGGCCGGGCAAGCTATGTCGCCGTATGTGCGGGGTGTCATGGCCGCGAGGGGGAGGGCAAGCCGCACGTCGCGGTATCGATGCAAGGAAGTTCGACGCTACGTCAGGCCGATCCGCATAACCTGATCGTCGCAATGCTTGATGGCGTGGACGCCACCGACTTCGCGGGAACGGAAAGCATGCAGGCAATGCCAGGATTCGCCGCCACGCTCAGTGACGATGAACTCGCGCATTTGGCCAACTACCTGCGCTCGAGCTGGGGCGGCCAGCTGGGCAACGTAACGGCCGCGAGGGTCAAGGCGTTGCGTTAAGTCGTCTGACGCAGCAAGGGCAAGGGAAGGGCAAGCGCTACCGTCTATTCAAACGGTAGCGCCTTTCGCCGCCATTTGCCGCTGCAGTTCCGGCCAGATCTTGGCGACTGCTTCCTCGCCGGCGAGGATTGCCGCATTGCGCTGGCCGAAGTCGCTGCCGCTCATGGCGGCAAGGTTCGGGCGGATGACGAAGTCGGCGTATTTATCGAGTTCGTAAGCCTTGATGGTCTGGCCCATGATCGTGAAGGTCTGCATCAGGACGTCGAAGGAGCTTTGCGTCAGGCCCGTCTCGGGGCGCGCCGAAATATCCACTGCGATCACGAAGTCCGCGCCCATCTTGCGTGCGAACGCCGCGGGCACCGGACTCACCAGGCCGCCATCCACGTACTCATGACCGCCGATTTTCACCGGCTCGAAGATGGACGGCACGCTGCAGGACGCACGCACGGCAATGCCGGTGTTCCCCCGCTGGAACAAGATGGGCTGGCCGGTCTTCAGGTCCGTCGCGACAATGCCGAGCGGCTTTGCCATTTTCTCGATCGGCCGGTTGTCGAGTGTCTTGTTCAGGTAATTCTGCAGCGCGACGCCTTGCAGGAAACCACGGGTGCGAAAGGGCATCGCCCAGTCGCTGATCGACGCTTCGTCCATGGTCAGCGCGAGCTTGTTGATCGCAATGCCGTTCATCCCCGATGCCGATAAAGCCGCGATCACCGAGCCCGCGCTCGTGCCGCTCAGCAGGTCCACCTTCAGGTTGCGCGCTTCGAGCGCCTTGATCACGCCGATGTGCGCAAATCCGCGCGCCGCGCCGCCGCCCAGTGCAAGGCCGATCCGCACGGGCCGCTCGGGTGTGTTGGCGACAGGCGCTGGCGATGCAGGCGGCGTAACGGCGGTCGTGGAGCCGGTCGTCGTGGTGCAAGCCGTAAGCACGGCCGATGCGCAGCCAAGAGAGAACGCGCGCCGCGACAACTGAGGCAGCGACGAAAGCGGGGGCGACGAAATTTTCAAGGAGTTCTCCTGCGATGCAGCGGGGACGAGCGTTGAGCGTGGAGGCCGCGCAGGCAGGCAAGTTAGCCGTTCGGTTAAGCCATCCAGTGACGGCGGACATGATAAAACATGATGACCCTGGAAAACGGGCGAAAGCGCCCGGCGGGTATAATTCACACTCGTTTTGACCGCTCGCCGGGTTCGTCCAGAAGACGCGCCCAAGCCGGTCCCCGATATATCGCTTGCCTGGCGCCTCCTGCGCCGGCAAACGCATCTGAGCTATCGAGCACATCGCACATGACCCAAGTCCGTACCCGTTTCGCTCCCAGCCCAACAGGCTTCATCCACCTCGGCAACATTCGCTCCGCGCTTTATCCGTGGGCGTTCGCGCGCAAGATGAAGGGCGTTTTCGTGTTGCGTATCGAGGACACCGACCTGGAGCGCTCGACCGACGCGTCCGTCGACGCCATCCTTGAAGGCATGGAATGGCTCGGCCTTGAGTACGACGAAGGCCCGATCTACCAGATGCAGCGCATGGACCGATATCGCGAAGTGCTGAAGCAGATGCTCGACCAGGGCTTGGCGTACCACTGCTACATGTCGACAGCAGAACTCGACGCATTGCGCGAACGTCAGCGGGAGGCCAATGAAAAGCCGCGTTACGACGGCACGTGGCGCCCGGAAGAGGGCAAGGTGCTGCCGCCCATTCCGGAGGGTGTTTCGCCGGTCATTCGGTTCCGCAATCCGCTGGGCGGCGTTGTGAGCTGGGACGACGCGGTGAAGGGCACGATCGAAATCTCGAACGACGAACTCGACGACCTCGTGATCGCGCGCCCGGACGGCACGCCGACCTATAACTTCTGCGTGGTCGTGGACGATCTCGACATGAAGATCACCCACGTGATCCGTGGCGACGACCATGTGAACAACACGCCGCGCCAGATCAACATCCTGCTCGCGCTGGGCGGCGAAGTGCCTGTGTACGCTCACTTGCCGACAGTGCTCAACGAGCAGGGCGAGAAGATGAGCAAGCGCCACGGCGCGATGAGCGTGATGGGTTATCGCGATAACGGTTATTTGCCGGAAGCGGTGATGAACTATCTGGCCCGGCTTGGCTGGTCACACGGCGACGCGGAGATTTTCTCGCGTGAGCAGTTTGTCGAATGGTTCGACCTGGACCATCTGGGTAAATCACCGGCGCAATACGATCCGGACCGGCTGAACTGGCTGAACGCGCACTACATCAAGGAAGCCGATAACGCGCGGCTCGAGACCCTTGTAAAGCCGTTCCTGGCCGACCTGGGTATCGACTCCGCCATGATCGAGCAGGGGCCGCCGCTCGAACTCGTGATCGGCTTGCTGAAGGACCGCGCATCGACGGTTAAGGAGATTGCCGATAACGCCGCCATGTTCTATCAGGAGCCCGTGATCGATCCCGCCGCACTCACGCAGCATGTCACTGAAACCGTGCGTCCCGCGCTCGCCGACTTGCGCCAGGCACTGAGCGAAGTGGAGTGGAGCAAGGAAGCTATCTCTGCTGCGTTCAAGGCCACGCTGACCAGCCACAAGCTCAAGATGCCGCATCTCGCCATGCCGGTGCGCCTGCTGGTCGCGGGTACCACGCACACACCGTCCATTGACGCGGTGCTGATGCTGTTCGGCCGTGAGACGGTGCTGACCCGGCTCGACAAGGGCATTGCTTGAACATTGCGGTGCACGGCGGGCGCGTGGCATCGTTGCCAACGGTGTCCGCTTTACGCCCCAAGTTCGCACCCGAAGGACGAACTATTTTCAGATGCTGGGCTAAAAGGTATTTACAACTTCAAAAGTGCCCTTTAGAATCTCGTTTCTGTTCTGCAAGGGGGGTATAGCTCAGCTGGGAGAGCGCTTGCATGGCATGCAAGAGGTCAGCGGTTCGATCCCGCTTACCTCCACCACAGAACGGAAACGAAGCTTTTTAAAGCGCCAGAGCATCGGAAAAAAAGCTTCACAAGAATCACAAAGCTGTTTATAATGTCGTTCTTCGCTGCTGACTGACAAGAAACTGATTAATAAGCTTTAAACAAGATTCAAGCGATTAAGAAAGTGTTAATCGAAGTTAATCAGAAACAAGTCAGGGTTTAAGCGAAAAGAGTAAAAGACATTAACTGAAAAGTTTATGTCCCCATCGTCTAGAGGCCTAGGACATCACCCTTTCACGGTGAGTACAGGGGTTCGAATCCCCTTGGGGACGCCAAGACATCGGCGGTTGCCAAAAGCACTGCAAGTTTGATGAGCCAACCAACCTCACGAACTGATGGAAAGAAGTGGAGCGGTAGTTCAGTTGGTTAGAATACCGGCCTGTCACGCCGGGGGTCGCGGGTTCGAGTCCCGTCCGCTCCGCCAACAAGTTGTAAAAGAAAAATCCAGCTGAAGCTGGATTTTTTTCGTCCACGTTTTTTGCCTCGCGTTTTCCGTCCTCTCCTTCGTCCACTTTCCGGATTTCCTTTCGGTTCCTCCGGCTATTCTTCGTACCACCATTTCGTTGCATTCGGTTAAACGTGTGGCGTGCGTGACATCGAACCTGCGCGCTCGTAAAACTCTCCATTGCCAGCGCGCGCCGGCTGACTTAGTGTTGATGACTTGATTCAGTTGCTTTCATCGCGCAATGCTCGATCCCACCGAAGCTCTCTCGCCGTTTCAGTTGCGCCTGGCGTCGATGGACGATTTTTCGTTCGCCGAGGCGCTCACGCGCAACAACATGAACGGCTACTACCGCCGCCACAATCTCGTATGGCGCGCCGATCTCTTCCTGGGTAGCTGGCGCGAGTCGGAAAACTTTGTACTCGAGTGCGACGGCCAGGCCATTGGCGTGATGCGCGTGACGGAAGAAGACCAGTCGCTGCATATCCGTGACGTACAAGTGGTGGAAGGCTGGCGCCGGACGGGCGCGGGAACATTTCTCCTCGATACCGCGCATCGCTGGGCACGTGCACGAGGACTCACGGAGACGCAGTTGCGCGTATTCGTCGATAACCCCGCTGCCCGGCTTTATATCCGCATGGGGTATAAGACCGCGGGTTCGCGGCTCGCACAATTCGGCGCGATCCGGCATATGGTGCGCGGCGTTTAACGTTTAACGTCAAGCGTTTCAATGCTCGCCAGAACCGCCGTTCTGGCTATCGTCTCGCGGCTCGCCGTCACGGACAAAAAATGCCCGCGGACTTTCGCCGAACGCACGTCTGAACATCGCGGAAAAGGCGCTCTGGCTCTGATAGCCGAGCAGCAACGCAACTTGTGAGAGCGGCCGGCCTTGGCTCAATAACGGGATCGCGCGCGCCAGCACTGCTTGCTGACGCCATTGCGAAAAGCTCACGCCGAGTTCACGCCGGAACAAGCGCGCGATCGTGCGGGTGCTTGCACCTGCGAGCGTGGCCCAGTGTTCGAGCGAATCGGCGGAAGCAGGGTCGGCGAGGACGGCTTCGCATAATGCCAGCAGGCGTTTGTCGGTGGGCATCGGGATGGAGAGGGGCAACGGGCGCGAACGCGTGATTTCATCGAGGGCAAGCGTGCCGAGCAGCCGTTCGCGCTCGCTTGAAATCGTCCGGTCATCCAGCGCAACAGCCACCTCGCGCAGCAGCGGCGACACTTCCACCACGCGGCACGCATCCAGTCCCGGCGGTACCACGCTCGCATCTATGTACAAGGTCCGCAGGAACGCGTCCTCCACGATGACCACTTCATGCGTGACGTTCGGCGGGACCCAGATTGCGCGCGACGGCGGCACCATCCACGTTGACCCTTCCGCTGCAATTCGCAGCACGCCCCGAGTCGTGCATGCAACTTGCGCCCACGCGTGCGTGTGCCGCGCAATCCGCACGCCGGCCGGCACGGGCCGCGAACGCACGCGAATAGGATGCGCGAGCGTAGGCGAGGACTCGGCCGGAATGTCGAGATGCTCGACTTCTTCAGGTTGCAGTGGCTGCAGCGGCTGATCGGTGGGCGTGAACATGGTTTTAAGCGCTCCTCCACCGTGATATTAAAGGCATCGGGTGGGATTGGCTTTGAAGTCCGGCGCCGGACGTGTTTCCTTAGATTAAGCCATCGCGACGGAACGACAGTTTCTTAGGCTTGGCATAATGCGCGCTGAATCTTCACGGAAGGAATGAACGCATGCAACACGTATTCGTCTACGGCACGCTGCGAGCGGGCGAGAGCAATGACATTCGCCTCGCAGCCGAGCGTAACGGGATCGCCGCGCCGATGCTGATCGGCTCGGGTCATATCAATGGCCGGCTGTATGACTTCGACGCTTATCCCGGGCTGGTGCTCGATTCGGCGGCTGGGCCGGTGCATGGCGATATTTATCGAATCGATGAAACGCTCGTGCCCGTGCTCGATGAGATCGAAGAGATCGTGCCGGGTGTTATTGGCTTGTACCGCAGCGAGCGGCTGCATGTCAGCGTGGAGGTTGACGGGTGCGCGCAGGTTATCGATTGTTTGGTTTATCCCGTTAGCGAGGAGGCGGTGGAGGGATTGCCGCGTATCGATAACGGCGATTGGGTCGTGTATCGAAGAGCAAGGCAGTAACCTGTTCAACGCCGATTTAAAAAGCCGCCCTGAATGTCCAGAGCGGCTTTGTTTCACAGAAGGCCAGCGTTGCGACTTAAATCTCTTCGTAAAGCGGCAACGTCAAAAACTCGGCGAACGTATCCGATGTCGACATCGCTTCGAAAATCGTCGCTGCCCGGTCGTACGGCGCGGTGTCGCCGGCAACGACCGCCTTCACCTTCACCAACTCTTCCTGCGTGAAGGTGCGAACCATCTCGGCGGTTACCTTACGGCCATCGTCGAGTTTGCCTTTCGGTGAGCGAATCCACTGCCACACTTGCGAGCGCGAAATTTCCGCGGTCGCGGCGTCTTCCATCAGGTTGTGGATCGGCACGCAGCCATTGCCCGCGAGCCACGAACCAAGATAGTGGATCCCCACGTTGATATTGCCGCGCACGCCGCTTTCGGTGATCGGTTCTTCGGGGCGGAAATCGAGCAGGTCGGCGGCCGTCACCTGCACGTCCTTGCGTTGCTTCGCGATCTGGTTCGGCTTGTCGCCGAGCACCTTCACAAACTCTTCCATCGCGATCGGCACGAGGCCAGGATGCGCGACCCATCCGCCGTCGTAACCGTCACCCGCATCGCGCGCCTTGTCTGAACGTACGCCGCCCATGGCTTTCTCATTGGCTTGCGGGTCGCCTTTGATCGGAATCAACGCACTCATGCCACCAATCGCCGGCGCGTTACGCCGGTGACACGTCTTCAACAATTGCAGCGCATAGGCGCGCATGAACGGCACGGTCATCGTGATCTTCGCGCGATCGGCGAGGCAAAAATTGGCGTCGTTCTTGAATTTCTTGATCGCGGAAAAGATGTAGTCCCAGCGGCCGGCGTTGAGCCCCGATGAATGCTCGCGCAACTCGTACAGGATCTCGTCCATTTCGAACGCGGCCAGGATGGTTTCGATAAGAACCGTCGCGCGAATCGAACCACGCGGCACGCCCACGATCTCCTGCGCCGCCACGAAGATCTCGTTCCAAAGACGCGCTTCAAGATGGCTTTCCAGCTTCGGCAAATAGAAGTAAGGACCCGCGCCCCGAGCCAGTTGCTCCTTCGCGTTGTGGAACAGGAACAGCGCGAAATCGAAGATGCCGCCAGATACACGCTGACCATCGACGGTCACGTGTTTTTCATCGAGATGCCAGCCGCGCGGACGCACGATCAGCGTCGCGGTTTTGTCGTTGAGCTTGTAGGACTTGCCGTTCTGTTCAAGCGAGATCGTCCCGCGGACCGCTTCCTTCAGCTTGATATGGCCGGTCAGCTGGTTGTCCCAGTTCGGCGTGTTCGAATCCTCGAAGTCCGTCATGTACGCATCCGCGCCGGAGTTCAGTGCGTTGATGATCATCTTGCGTTCGACCGGGCCGGTGATCTCCACCCGGCGGCATTCCAAAGCCTTGGGCAGCGGCGCAATCGTCCAGTCGGCATCGCGGATGGATTGCGTTTCGCTCAGGAAATCCGGGCGTTCGCCTGCGTCCAGACGCTTCGTGCGTTCGACGCGCGCCTTGAGCAACGCCTGACGACGCGGCTCGAACGCGCGATGAAGTGTTGCCACCAGTTCAAGCGCCTCGCGCGTCAGGATGGTCTCGTAGCCGGGTTTGATGTCGGCCGTGATGGTCATGCCCTGCGGCACGTGGGTCAGGGTGTTCGCCATGCTCTACATCTCCTTGGTCGGTCAGACGGTTTTGCGTGCTGGGTGAATCGGTTAGTTGGTGGGACTGCGAGGCATGCGCTTTGAAAGATCGAACGGCGCCGCGTGCTGATGCTGCGGACAGCCTGCATCGATGAAAGCAAGCAGATCAGTCAGATCGCGTCCGGTGCCGCGTGGCATGACGCCGAGTTGTTCCGCAGGCATCGCCATGCGGTTAAGCCAAAAGGTCGTGTAGCCAAACCACGTCGCGCCCGTCACGTCCCAGCCATTCGACGATACAAACACGATCTCCGAGGCCGCCACGCCGATCGCTTGCGTTCCGAGCGCATAGGCGGCGTGGGCGGGTTTGTAGGCCCGCACGGCGTCCACTGAGAGGACGTGATCGAAGAGACCCGACATGCCGGCGCTTTTCACGGCGATGTCCAGCATCTGCGGATTGCCGTTCGACAGGATCGCGAGTTTCAGATCCGGGCGTTTGCGTAGCGATTTCAGCGCCGCGACGGTGTCCGGAAACGCCGCGAGGCAAGCGTATTCGTCCATCAGGCGCTTTTCCGCAGCGGGAGTGAGTGCATGGTCGAGCTTCAAGCGCGTGGCGGCGTAGCGCAGCGCGTCGAGCGTGATGGCCCAGAAGGGTTCGTATCGAGCGCCGGCCGGGTCCGAGAGCGTGCGCAACTGCGTGTATTCGATCTGCTTTTGGCGCCACAACTGCGAAAGCGCGTCGCCGTGGCCGGGGAATAACTGCTCGGCGGCGGCCACGACCGAGTGCACGTCGAACAGCGTGCCGTAGGCATCGAAGATGACTGCACGAGGAGGCGAAATCGATGTCTGCGACATGGCGGTGCTCCATAAATCAGGTCATCGAATATTCTATTAGTGCGTTGAAATGACCGGAAGATGCATCCAGATCACTTGATCTTTGACTTTTTCACGCCTAATCTAAGCGCCCCTTTATTCGGACAAACGCACGCGTATGGATCGCTTCAAGCAAATAGAAACGTTCGTAGCGGTCGTCGCGAAGGGAAGCCTGTCTGCCGCGGCATTAGCCGAGGGCGTCGCGCCGGCCGTGATCGGCCGGCGGCTGGACGCGCTGGAAGAGCGGCTCGGCGTGAAGCTGCTCGTGCGCACCACGCGCCGGCTGACGCTTACCTTCGAGGGATCGGCATTTCTCGAGGATTGCCAGCGGGTCATCCATGACATGCAGAGCGCGGAGGCAAGCGTATCGGCTGGCGGGGTAAAGGCGAGCGGGCATCTGCGGGTGTCTGCCCCCGCGGGTTTCGGGAGGCGCCACGTTGCCGCGCTCGTCCCTGTTTTCACGTCGATGCACCCTGATGTATCGATCACGCTCGACCTCACGGACCGCATGGTCGACCTGGTCAACGAAGGTTTCGATTGCGCGGTGCGGCTTGGCGAATTGCCGGATTCGTCGCTGGTGTCGTTGAAGCTGGGTGAGAATCGCCGGGTTTGCGTGGCGTCACCGGACTATTTGCGCGAGCGCGGCGCGCCCGCCGATCTCGACGCGCTCGCGCAGCACAACTGCCTGCCGCTTGGGGCGAGCTCGAATCAGCAGCGCGGCTGGGTGTTCCAGAAAGACGGCAAGGTCGTACAGATGCGTGTGTCCGGCACCATGGAATGCTCCGACGGCGCCGTGCTGCACGAGTGGTGTCTCGCCGGATACGGGCTGGCGTGGCGCTCGTGGTGGGAAGTCGGCGATGACATAGCCCGGGGGCGGCTCGTCAGCGTGCTCGACGCGTTCGCCGCGCCGCCAATCGGAATTCACGCCGTCTTTCCGCAACGGCGCCATTTGCCGCTACGAGTGCGTCTTTTTCTCGATCTGTTGAAACATACCTTCGGCACGCCAGGTTATTGGGGCTGATTTGCCCGCTGCCCGTGTTGATCCAGTTACTACAATGAAAGTGCACGATACGATGGCCACTGCCAAGGAGTCGACCATGTTCAAGCACATTCTGGTTCCGACGGACGGATCGGTTCTTTCGCAGAAAGCAATTGATGGCGCGATCGATCTTGCCCAGTCTGTGGGTGCACGGATTACGGCCTATGCGTGCTTGCCGCTGTATCCGTATTCCCCTTTCGCCGATGTCGCCGTCGAGCCGCCCGGGGATTTTCATGAGCGCGCCGAACGTGAAGCACGGGAGCATCTTGGGGCTGTCGAAAAGGCCGCTGCCGCCGTCGGCGTTTCCTGCGATTCCGTTACCAGCGTGGAATCCTCGCCGTATATCGGCATTATCGATATTGCAGAGCGGGATGGCTGCGATGTGATTTTCATGGCATCGCACGGGAGGAGGGGGTTGGGAAGTCTGCTGATTGGCAGCGAGACCCAGCGGGTGCTGACCCACACCAAGATTCCGGTGATTGTTTATCGGTGAAGGGTAACTATTCCGAACGGCATACAGGATGAGCGTTTCAGTTGCCACGAATGGTCAACCAATACCGCTTGCTGACTAGGAAAACGCAAAAAGGGCATACGGCTTGTGGCTGTATGCCCTTCCATCCGCTTAAAGCGACTACAGCTTATTAAGCGACTTTCTTCTCGAAGAACTGTTCGTCTTCGGTCGAGCCGTGCAGCGCGGTCGTTGATGCGTCTTTTTCAACCGCTTGCGTCACTGCATCGAAGTAGCCCGTTCCCACTTCGCGCTGATGCTTTACTGCGGTGAAACCCTTCTCAGCCGCCGCGAACTCCGCTTCCTGCATCTCGACGAACGCACTCATCTGATTGCGTGCATAGCCGTGCGCGAGGTTGAACATCGAGTAATTCAGCGCATGGAAACCGGCCAGCGTGATGAACTGGAACTTGTAACCCATCGCGCCGAGTTCTTTCTGGAATTTGGCGATGGTCGCGTCGTCCAGGTTCTTCTTCCAGTTGAATGACGGCGAGCAGTTATACGAGAGCAGCTTGCCCGGGAATTCACGATGAATCGCCTCAGCAAACTTCTTCGCGTACTCCAGGTCTGGCTTGCCCGTTTCGCACCAGATCATGTCGGCATACGGCGCGTAGGCGAGGCCACGCGACACGGCTTGTTCAAGGCCCGGCTTCGTACGGAAGAAACCTTCCACGGTGCGCTCGCCGGTCAGGAACGGCCGGTCGTTTTCATCGACATCCGATGTCACCAGATCCGCCGCTTCCGCATCGGTGCGGGCGAGCAGGATGGTTCGCGTGCCGGAAACATCAGCCGCGAGACGCGCCGCTGTGAGTTTCGCGACGTTTTCGCGCGTCGGCACCAGCACCTTGCCGCCCATGTGCCCGCATTTTTTCACCGATGCCAGCTGATCCTCAAAGTGCACGCCAGCAGCGCCTGCTTCGATCATCGCCTTCATCAGTTCGAACGCGTTCAGCACGCCGCCGAAACCTGCTTCAGCGTCGGCTACGATCGGCTGGAAGAAGTCGAGATAGCCTTCATCGCCGGGATTCTTGCCTTCCGACCACTGAATCTGATCGGCACGCGTCAGCGTGTTGTTGATGCGCTTGACCACCAGCGGCACCGAATTCGCCGGGTACAGCGACTGATCGGGATACATCTCGCCGGCAACATTCGCGTCGCCCGCCACTTGCCAACCGGACAAGTAGATCGCCTTCAAACCCGCCTTGACCTGTTGCATGGCCTGGTTGCCGGTCAGCGCGCCGAGTGCGTTGACGAACGGCTCGTCATGAATCGACGCCCACAGCTTCTCCGCGCCACGTTTCGCCAGCGTGTGCTCGACCGGCACCGAACCGCGCAGCCGCACGACGTCGTCGGCGGTGTAGCTGCGCTTGATGCCCGTCCAGCGGGGATCCGTGTCCCATTGCTTTTGAAGTTCCTGAGCTTGTTGTTGGCGCGTCATGGCGTTTCTCCTTTGATTACCTGACAAATGACTAATGAATGGTCGTCTGGTTGAGCAGTCGATAAAGTCTCGGTGCTTCTTGTTGCTCAACTCTTATATAAGAGTCTAGGGAATGGAGGATAGCGGAGCCAGTTGTTTAGAGAAGTTTTTTTAATATAAATTATCTTTGTAAATCAATGATTTGAAAATAATATTTCACGATACAAAACGATCTTTCCCATGCTGATACGTGAAGTCTTGTGCCATGCACCAACAATTTCGCGGCACAAAAGATCTTTCCACATTGTGAAATTCAAGGCGTGGGCGAAAAAAAACCGACGCACGAGGCATCGGTTTCTTTTTACCGGCGCACATAAGACGTGCGCCGTACTTATTGCGACTTAGCTACCACGACGCGGAGCGCGCGGGCCGTCGTTGCGACGTGCTGCATAGCCGTCACGCGAACCGCCGCCGAAGCCCGAACCGCCGTCACGCGATCCACCGCCGCTACGATATCCGTCACGCGAGCCACCGTCGCGCGAATCGCGAGCACCGGCGCTTGCCGGCTTGTTGCCCCAGCCGCCTGGCTTAGCCGAACCACCGTTGCCGGCACCGCCGCTACCAAAGCGGCGACCTGCGCCACCCGCACCAGCGCCACCGCCCGGACGGCCACGGCCGCCAAAGCCGGGACGACCACCGCCACCGCCGGCCGGAGCCGAGCGACGCGGTTCGAAACCAGCAATAACGCTCACATTCAGCGGCAGGCGAACGAAACGCTCGATGCGCTTCAGCGCGCCTTGCTCAGCGTGATGCACAAGGCTGATTGCCGTACCGGTACGGCCAGCACGGCCCGTACGGCCGATTCGGTGAACGTAGTCTTCCGCGAACTTCGGCAGATCGTAGTTGAACACGTGCGTGATACCGGGAATGTCGATACCGCGAGCGGCGACATCGGTTGCGACCAGCACGCGCACTTTGCGCTCGCGCAGTGCGCGAATCGTGCGGTTACGCGCGCCTTGCGGCAGATCGCCGTGCAGGGCAGCCGATTCAAAACCAGCGTCCGACAAACGGATAGCCAGTTGGTCAGCGTCGTTCTTGGTTGCCGTGAAGACGATAGCCTGATCGAGGCCGGCGTCGCGCAACAGATGGTCGAGCAGACGATCCTTGTGATCGCGGTCATCGACGTAATGCACGGTTTGCGCAATGTTGTTCTGCGCTTCGAGCTTTTGAATGATCTCGATACGTTCCGGGTTCTTCAACAGGCGGCCGGTCAGCGAGCTGATCTTGCCGTCGATGGTTGCCGAGAACAGCAGCGTCTGACGCGTGGCCGGCGTAGCGGCAACAATGGTTTCGATATCGTCGATGAAACCCATGTCCAGCATGCGGTCGGCTTCGTCGAGCACGAGGATTTGCAGTTGCGACAGGTCAATACGGCCGCGTTCCAGGTGATCGAGCAAACGGCCCGGCGTAGCAACCAGGATTTCCGGGTTCTTCGCGAGCAGCATCAATTGCTGACCATACGCGACACCGCCAAGAATGCTGACCGTGCGCAACCGGCGCAGGTGCTTGCCGTACGTGGTCGCGGCAGCGGTAACCTGCATGGCGAGTTCACGGGTCGGGGTCAGGACCAGCATGGTCGGACGAGCGACCGGCTGGGTGCGGCGGGCCGGGCGGGCGTTCGGATCATGCGGTTCACGCGGAGCTGAAGCCTTGGCCTTTTCGAGCTGCGAGAAACGTTCGATAGCGGGCAGCATGAATGCTGCGGTCTTGCCCGAACCGGTCGGGCTGGAAACCAGCAAGTCACGGCCGGCGAGCGCTGCGGGAATGGCGCGCTGCTGAACCGGCGTCGGCACTTGATAGCCAGAGGCTGTCAGCGCAACAATGATCTCTGGCGACAGGCCGAGCGACTCGAAGCTCGGGCCAGTCTGCACAGCGATAGCAGCAGCGACCGGCGCGACTGAAGAAATAGGGGCGGGGATAGCGGGCGAAACAGATGCTGCCGGCGCGGCGGGTGCGTCTTCACCGAGTGCCAGTGCAGCGATGGAGTCCAGCGGGCTATGGGTGTTGCTCGAAGTCATGTCTTTCCTTGAAACGGGGAATAAGGCGTGTGGCGCCAATCGGCATACCCAAGTCGTCAGATTCAGCGAGCAAAGAAGCAGCGAGCAAATCGAAAAACGGGGGCAGCTCGCAACAATAAAGGCGAGCTTTTCGTTAGAAGCTGTATCGGATTCGACAGGCCGAGGCGGCTTTGTCGTCAGCCTGATGCATGATCGGCCGAAGAGAAGGCCTAGCAGGGAGGGGACAGTTTCTAAACTGGATTGGAGCAAAACGCTACGAGGCGCCGCGCTGCGTGCGATGAATCGACTAAAACCAACAATTCATCCGGTCACAGTGAAGCGCAGGCAAGAGTATAACGGCAATTGTTGCGCTGCGCCAGATTTTAAGACAGTTTGATTCATCTTGTTGTTGGCTGGGGCGGGGAGTTTCGCCTGCATCTTGAAAAGGCGCCGCAGGATGCTCAACCTGCTCAACCAACGGCCTGGTCGACGCCTACCTGCCCGGGCTTTACGCCGAGGCGCCGCTTTTCAGCGATTCCACCAGCCCGATATATTGCTGCTTTGCAGTGTCCTGCGGCGTGCCTGCGAGTGCGCCCCATGCGTCGTATTTGTATTTGCCGGCGATATCGGCGAAACCCGGCTTGTCGCCTTGCACGTCACCCACGCTCGCTTGCTTGTAGAGCGCGTAGAGGCGCAGCAGTGTGAGGTTGCCCGGGCGCTCGGACAATTCCTTGACGTCCGCCTGGGCAAGCGCAAATTGCGCGTCGAGTTCGTTGATTCCGCTCATTCGGTTCTCCGGACATGCTGATTAAGGACCGGCGATCATAGCAAGCGGGTTGCGCGCGCTTGTCGAGGGTTTCTTCCAGAATTCCCAGGCGAAGGGCCAGATGCTGCACGAGCGGGCGTTGTCCGCTCGGCGCTTACCCGTTACGCCTCACGGCTCACGCGTTACGTCACGCATTACAATAGCGGCCATGACACGCACCGTTTTACTCGCCCTCGATACCTCGACCGAATTCTGTTCAGTCGCGCTGCTGATCGCCGATCCGACGGCCACCACCGCGGCCACCGACTATGGAAGCGCTCCTCATTACTCTGCTGGCGAAGTTCAGGTCTGGTTCAGTCATGAATTGACGGGGCCGGTATCCAGCACGCGCCTTCTGCCCGCGATCCGCGAATTATTCGATTTCGCCGGTTTGAAGCTTCAAGATTGCTCGGGAATCGCGTTCGGCGCCGGGCCGGGCTCATTTACCGGATTGCGTACGGCAACCGGCGTTGCGCAGGGGCTGGCGTTCGGGTTGAGCGTGCCGGTGGTGCCGGTCGGCACCTTGCTCGCCTGCGCGGAGTTTGCGCGCTTGCACGAGCCATCGGCCACGCGTGTACTCGCAGCGCTCGACGCCCGCATGAACGAGGCGTACTGGGCGGATTTCCGCTGGGACTCAGCGGCGGGCGAGTGGGCCACGGTCCAGGCGGCATCGCTTGACCTGCCCGAAGCAATTGTCCGGCCGGACGAGCCGTTCACGTTGGCGGGCAATGCGGCGGCCGCTTTCGGCGAACGATTGGCCATGCCGGCCGCTCCGGCGTGCCGTATCGATTTCGATGCGCTGCCACATGCGTTGCCCGTGGCGCTCGCCGGTTTGCGCGCACTACGCGCCGGCCGGACGGTCGCGCCGGATCAGGCCGCGCCGGAGTACGTACGCAACAAGGTCGCACAGACTACCGCCGAGCGGATGGACGCGCGTGCCGCCAAAGCTGCCGCCGCCGCTGCAGGAGATCAAGCCAATCACGCCGCCCCGATTGTTCAAACGACGGAGCCTCTACGGTGAGCGGCGTGTTGATGGCGGATCGTTATCTGTCGTCGATGACGGAAGCCGATCTCGATGAGGTCGCCGCCATCGAGAAGCTCGCTTACGAATTTCCCTGGACCCGCGGCAATTTCCAGGACTCGCTGCGCAACGGTTATTTCGGCGTCTGCCTGCGCCATGTCACGGGGACGCTGCTGGGTTATTGCGTGCTGATGCCGGTCGTCGATGAAATGCATCTGTTGAATTTGTGCGTCGCGCCCCAGGCGCAACACGCCGGTGCAGGGCTCACATTGTTGCGCGAAGCGGTGCGTATCTCGCGGCAGCAGAAACTCGAGGGCGTGCTGCTGGAAGTGCGGCCGTCGAATCCGCGCGCCATCCAGCTTTACGAGCGCTTTGGTTTTGCCACCATCGGGCGGCGCAAAAACTATTACCCCGCGCGGCACCGATCGCGCGAGGATGCACTCGTCATGCGTCTGACGTTTTCAAAGGAGGCCGTGGATGGCGCTGCATAAATCGATGCTGGAAGAGTTCGGGCTAGGAACGGTCTGGGTGAGGCGGGAGGCGGCATCGGCTTCGGCTTCGGCTGATGCGTCCGTCGCTGTGCCTGATCAGTCGATAGAGTCGACAGCGATTGCGCTCGATCGTAAAGCGGCCGCCGTGGCTCCCCCTATGCCGGTTGAAGAAACGCACACGACGGTTGCCCGGAAAGCCGATCCAGCCGACACACTGACCGCGCTCGATGCCGCTCTTTCTGCCGCGAAGTCGACCCAAGGCAACGCGCGTCAGGCACTGGTTGCAAAGATCGACTCGCCGCGGACCGATGCCGAGCCGCCAGTCTTCGACGACCTCCCGTGGCTCGACGATGTGCCGCCGCAATCTCTTGCTGTGCCGGAAACCGTCGATGACACGGCCGACGATATCGCGACCCTCGACTGGGACACGCTGGCCGCGCGCGTCGCCGTGTGCGAACGCTGCCGCTTGTGCGAGCGTCGCACGAACTCGGTGTTCGGCGTGGGTGACCGCAACGGTGACTGGATGCTGATCGGCGAAGCGCCCGGTGAGAACGAGGACAAGCTGGGCGAACCGTTCGTCGGCCAGGCGGGCAAGCTGCTCGACAGCATGCTGCACGCGGTGGCGTTATCGCGTGAGGACAACGTGTTCATCGCGAACGTGATCAAGTGCCGCCCGCCCGGTAACCGCAATCCTGAACTCGATGAAGTCGCGCGCTGCGAGCCCTATCTGAAGCGCCAGGTCGAGCTGGTGAAACCCAAGCTGATTGTCGCGCTTGGGCGGTTTGCCGCGCAGAGCCTGCTCAAGACGGAGGCGAGCATTGCATCGCTGCGGGGACGCGTGCATGACTATCAAGGTGTGCCGGTCATTGTCACGTATCACCCGGCCTACCTGCTGCGCAGTCTCCCCGACAAGGCCAAGGCATGGGCCGATCTGTGTCTCGCCCAAGCTACTTACCGCAAGTCGCTGCAGGCGGCAGACGGCCAGTGACGGCCGCGGACGAGATCACGCCATTCCACGATCCCGCCGTCCGGGATCTCGCGTGGCTGCTGTTCTCGCCGGACTTGCTGAGTACTTCGCGCGCGGGCGCGCCGCTGGCGCACCCGGCCGCAACCGCGACAGAGTGCCAAACCACGCTGGGTTGGCTCGCCGCGCTCGATCGCGACCCTGCAGCCCTTCATGCACAGGTTCACAAACCGTCGCTGACGCGGCTCGGTTTCTACGCTGAAGCGTTGCTCGAATACTTCCTGACGCATGGTCCGAACGCGCGGCTGATTGCAGCGAACATCCCATTGCGCACGGCAGAACGTACGCTCGGCGAAGTCGATTTCCTGCTGGAGAACGTGCTTGGCGAGCGGCTGCACTGGGAACTCGCGGTGAAGTTTTATCTGCACATCGGCGGGGGTGACGGGGCTGCTACGCTGGCCCACTACGTCGGTCCGAATTTGCAGGATCGCTTCGACCTGAAACACGCACGGCTTTTAAATCATCAACTGGGTTTGAGTGCACGCGATGAGTTTGCATCGCTCGGTTTCGAGGGTCCCTGGCGCGCTGAGTTGTTCGTCAAAGGGCGCTTGTTTTATCGCGATGGCGGTTTGAGCCTCGCGTCGAATCCGCCGGTCGAGCTTGCTGAGAATCATCTGCGAGGGTGGTGGAAAACGGCGTCGGAGTGGCGGGATTCGAAGGGGGACGAACTATTTGCTTCGTTGCCCAGATTGGGATGGATGGCAGAACGAACGTTATTGGCGCAAGAGGGTGATGCGCTGGTTGAGCAGACGGCGGTGTTGTCTGAGCGCGTTGCATCGCTGTCGTCGCCGATCATGGTCGCGCGCTATGAACGTTGCCACTTCCCGACCGGCAACGTCTGGCGCGAGCATTCGCGCGGTTTTATCGTGCCCGATGAATGGCCGGAGCGCGCCGCCGACTTTTCGGGTTAAGCATGCTTCCTGACCTCGCCGTCCGAGCTCGCACTTGGCACAGCGATCCTCACCACCACTTGAAAAAATGATGCACCGGACCCACTCCGTGCCCGACGTCCAGCCGCGCGCTTTGTTCGATAGCGCCGGTCAGATAGAGCTTGGCATCGGCGGTGGCGGCGGCAAGTGAATCGCGTTGGGGCAGCAGCGCCGCAATCGACGACGACAACGTGCACCCCGTCCCATGCGTGTTTTTCACCGGCACACGCGGCCCACCAAGCCGCAACGCACCGCTGTCTTCGATCAGCCAGTCGGGGCTATCGGCGGAACTCAGATGGCCGCCCTTCATCAACACCGCCCGCGCACCCAATGCTCGCAGCGCTTCGCCCTGGCGCACCATCGCGTCCTCATCTTCGGCCGACGCCACGTTCAGCAACGCAGCCGCTTCCGGCAGATTGGGCGTGACCAACGTCGCGAGCGGCAGCAGTTCATCGCGTAACGCAGCCACTGCATCCGCCGCGAGCAAAGCGTGATTGCTCTTTGAAATCATCACCGTATCGAGTACCACATGCACGGGCCGATACCGGCGCAACGCGGCCGCTACTGCGCGCACTACGTCGGCATTGGCGAGCATGCCGATCTTCACGGCATCGATGCGGATATCGTCGAAAACGGCGTCAAGCTGAGCGGTGACGAATGACGCGTCGGGCGTATGGATGGCCGTCACGCCGCGTGTGTTCTGCGCGGTGAGCGCCGTGATAACGGACAAGCCATAAGCGCCGAGCGCCGAGAATGCCTTGAGGTCAGCCTGGATGCCCGCGCCGCCGCCGGAATCGGAACCGGCGATGGTGAGGACGTTGGGGATCGAATGGGTCATGAGGTTTTCAGGAGGAGGCCAGCAATCGTTGCGCGGCGAGGCGCGGGTCGACAGCGGTGCAGATGGCGGAAACCACCGCGATCCCGCCCGGTCCCGCGCGTTTGACATCGGCGGCGTTGTGCAACTGGATGCCACCGATAGCCACCGTCGGATGAAGAGAACCCGCACACAGCGCGGCGAGGCCGTCGATACCACATGCCGCCGACGCGTCCGGCTTGGTCGGTGTATCGAATGCCGGTCCCACGCCGACGTAATCGATTATCGCGCCCAGCGTGTTGGCGTGATCGACCTGCAGCTGGTCTGACACCGACAGCCCGATCAACGCCTGCGCCCCCAGCAGCTTCCTGGCGACGTCCGGCGGCAAGTCGTTCTGGCCGATATGCACGCCATCGGCGCCGGCCGCAAGCGCGACATCCACGTGGTCGTTAATAATGAGCGGCACGCCATACTGGCGCGTGAGCGGCAACAGGTCCAGCGCAAGCTCAAGCCACGCGCGTTTGTGCCATTCGGGCGCGCGCAGTTGCACGATCGTGACGCCGCCATCGAGCGCTGCACGGGTGACATCGAGCGCGCGTGCATGGCCGCCGCATTGGACGGGATCGAGGACGAGATACAGCGAAAGATCGAGGTTCATCACGCGCCGGACGCGACGTCACGCGACACGAGCGTGGCGCCGAACAGGTTGGCATCGAGAGACGCCAGCCGGTCGAGATACGCAACCGCGAAACTGCCCGGCAATGCAGCGTCACGCGATGCCAACTCACCCGCGATGCTCGAATAGGCGATAGCGGCGACCGTAGCGGCCCAGCGTTCATCGTTATCGGCCACGCCCACAAACGCCGCGACCGTCGCCGATAACGCGCAGCCCACACCGGTCACGCGCGTCATCAATGGCGATCCATTCGATAACGCGATCGTCCGGCGGCCGTCGGTGACGTAATCGGTTTGCCCCGTGACGGCGACAATGGCGCCTGTATTCAGCGCGAGGAGTTGGGCGGCGTCGAGCGCGGCTTCGGCGAACGCGGTGCTGTCGACGCCGCGTGCGCTCGATTCACCGCCCGACAAGCTGATGATCTCCGACGCGTTGCCGCGAATCACGGTCGGATGTGCATCGAGCAAATCAAAGGCGAACGCCGTGCGAAAACTCAGCGGGCCGACCGCCACGGGATCGAGTACCCACGGTTTGTGCGCGCGATGGGCGGCTTCCACCGCGGCGCGGATCGCCTTGCTTTGCGGCAGGTCGAGCGTGCCAAGGTTCACCGATACCGCGTTGGCCAGCGGCACGAATTCGCCTACTTCCTCGCGGGCGATGACCATTGCGGGTGCGGCGCCCAGCGCGAGCAGCACGTTTGCCGTGAAGTTCGTGACAACGAGATTCGTCAGGCAGTGGACGAGCGGCGCGCGTTCGCGCACGCGCACGGCGAACGAAAAGAGATCGGCGGCAAGCATGGGCAGGGTGTAGAGAGAATGGTGATAAGCGGGATTATCGCGCGCCGGGCGGCTGGGTGTCCCGTGTGGTTTCAAGCTTTGCTTGGGTTAGGTCGCACGCAAGGCACACGCAGCGACCACCCCAAAGCCACCACTCAATGACGAGATTCGCCGATCAGCGCGACCGAATCGAAGGCCCGCTGATTCGCCTGATGCCGCCGCATGACGAAGTACATCATCAGGCAGACGAAGGTGCCGAACAGCACGATCACGAATTGAATCGGCACGTCGAGCCAGACGAGCACGGCGTACAGGCACAACATCACGAGCACCGAGAGGTTCTCGTTGAAATTTTGCACTGCAATAGAGTGACCCGCCGACAACAGCACGTGGCCGCGATGCTGCAGCAGCGCATTCATTGGCACCACGAAAAAGCCCGACAGGCCGCCTACGATCATCAGGAAGATATACGCGACGATCAGATACCCCGGGACGTGCATCCGGCCGAAATAGATGCCCCAGTGCACGGGGAACAGATGCTTCGAATAGAACGCGAGCAGCATGACCGCAACGCCCATCATGATGCCCACCGGCAACACGGAAAGCGACTTCTTCAGCGGCACGCGGGCGGCCGCAAGAATAGCGCCGACCGCCACGCCAACAGCGATGATCGCCTGCAAAATGGCGGCTTCCGACAACGACATGCCGAGCGAGACTTCCGCCCATTTGAGCACGATGAACTGCAGCGTCGCGCCCGCGCCCCAGAACAGCGTGGTCACGGCGAGCGAGATCTGGCCGAGCTTGTCGTGCCAGAGCGCGTTGAAACAATCGGCGAAATCGGTGATCAGTTTGATCGGGCGATGCTCCTGCTTCGGATAACGCGCGCCGGTGTCGGGAATCCGCAGGTTGAAGAGGGCCGCGACAATGTACATAAACACGATCACGAGCATCGCGCCTTCAGCAGGGGTATCGACCTTCGGGATATGCAGTTGGAGAATGTGCGACGCAATGTGCGGACTGATCAGCGCACCGCCCATGACGGTGCCGAGAATAATCGATCCCACCGTGGTGCCCTCGATCCAGCCGTTCGCCGCGACCAGGCGGTCGGCTGGCAAGAGCTCGGTGAGAATGCCGTATTTGGCGGGCGAATACGCAGCGGCGCCGAATCCGACAATGCCGTAGGCGAGCAACGGATGCGCACCGACCAGCATCGTCAGGCAGCCGACGACCTTGATCGAGTTGGTGACGAACATCACGTGGCCCTTCGGTCTCGAGTCTGCAAAGGCACCAACGAAAGCGGCCAGAACAACGTATGACAGCACAAAAAACAGCTTGAGCAGCGGTGTCATCCAGTTCGGTGCGTGAAGATCTTTCAGCAGGGCGATCGCAGCGATCAGAAGGGCATTGTCGGCCAGCGACGAGAAAAACTGCGCGGCCATGATGGTGTAAAAACCTTTTTTCATCTGATCCGATGCTAGTCCGCACTGCGGGTAATCCGCCCCGTTCGCACACGGCGCGCTCGTCGCTCGCGTCCGGCTTTGCGCTCAGGCTCCCGTTCAGGCATTTTCTGTTCGAAATGGGTTGTGTGCACGGCTTTATAACACGAAAATAGGCGCATTCTGACTAGCAGTAACGTGCATGACAATTCGCGGACGTTCCGGCCCGAACGTCACCGGTCTGCAAGGCGCCGATAAGACATTGATTCGGGTACTGATTCATCTATTGGCTCGCCAAATCGGTTATTTTCGAATTTATCACCGTGTGCACGGTCTCTTACTGAGTGGCCATCATATGCAATGATCAATCGGCGGCGGATCTTCCCCAAGCGGCCGGTATCGTTTTAGAGAGGTCATGAATAGGGCACGATCGGCTGCTTCCGTGCCGGGTAAGAAACGCAGCCATTCGGCGAGCCTTCCGGCAACCGTCACGCTGCGCTCCGCTCTTGCATAATCACCTCTCTTTCCAACTGAACTTCCCATGCCGCGCCCGATATCCGCCACCATCCACACCGCTGCACTTGCCAGCAATCTCGCCGTCGCACGCCGTCACGCGCCGAAATCCAAGATATGGGCTGTGGTCAAGGCCAATGCATATGGCCATGGCGTGGCGCGAGCGTTCCCTGGATTGCGCGCAACCGACGGTTTTGGTCTGCTCGACCTCGAAGAAGCGGTCAAGTTGCGTGAGTTGGGCTGGGCCGGTCCTATCTTGCTGCTGGAAGGTTTTTTCCGTCCGACTGATATCGACGTCATCGATCGTTACAGCCTGACCACGGCCGTGCATTGCGATGAGCAGTTGCGGATGCTCGAAATGGCGCGGCTATCGAAGCCGGTCAATATCCAGCTGAAAATGAACAGCGGCATGAACCGGCTCGGTTATACGCCTGAGCGCTTTCGGGCCGCGTGGGAACGCGCGCGGGCTGTGCAGGGCGTGGGCCAGATCACGCTGATGACCCATTTCTCCGATGCCGACGGTCCGCGCGGCATCGATCATCAACTCGAAGCGTTCGAGCGTGGTGCCGAAGGCATCGCGGGCGCGCGCAGTCTTTCCAACTCCGCGGCGACGCTCTGGCATGCAGCCGCGCATTTCGACTGGGTGCGGCCCGGCATCATCTTGTATGGCGCGTCGCCGTCAGGCAAAACGGCCGATATCGCTACGACCGGATTGCGTCCGGCCATGACGCTTGCGTCCGAGTTGATCGGTGTGCAGAGAGTGCCCGCGGGTCACTCGATCGGCTACGGTTCCGTGTTCTCGTCCACAGGTCCTATGCGGATCGGCGTAGTGGCTTGCGGTTACGCGGACGGTTATCCTCGATGTGCGCCCGAAGGCACGCCAGTTATTGTCGATGGCGTGACGACGCGGATTGTCGGCCGGGTGTCCATGGACATGCTGACGGTTGACCTGACGCCGGTCCCAACTGCTGGGATCGGGGCCCACGTGGAGTTGTGGGGCACGAAGCTACCGATCGACGATGTCGCGGCGGCGTGCGGCACGATTGGATATGAGTTGATGTGCGCGGTAGCGCCGCGCGTACCAATGCGCGCGGAATAAAACGTGTTGTTCGAGTAGATAACGACGGAATTCAGGAAGGCGAGTGGCGAAAGTAGCGAAGGTCAAGACACTATACGTATGCAGTGACTGCGGCGGTCAGGCGCCGAAATGGCAAGGTCAATGTCCCGCTTGCGGCGCGTGGAACACGCTGGTCGAGTCGGTGGCGGAGTCGCCCTCGGCGCATCGCTTTCAAGCACTCGCGAAGACCTCTCCGGTGCAGCGCTTGTCAGAGATCGAAGCGTCGGACGTGCCGCGCTTTACCACGGGTATTGGTGAATTCGACCGGGTGCTGGGCGGTGGCCTGGTGGCCGGCGGCGTGGTGCTGATCGGCGGCGATCCGGGCATCGGAAAATCCACGCTGTTGCTGCAATCGCTGGCGGAAATTGCCCGCGAGCGGCCCGCGCTTTATATCAGCGGCGAAGAGTCCGGTGCGCAAATCGCGTTGCGCGCGCAACGGCTGGGCCTTCTCGGCGATTCCGGCAACGCAGCGCCCGATTTGCGCTTGCTGGCGGAAATCCAGCTCGAGCGAATCCAGGCAACGATCGATACCGAGCGGCCGGAAGTGGCGGTCATCGATTCAATTCAAACTGTTTATTCCGAAGCGCTGACTTCCGCGCCGGGTTCTGTTGCGCAAGTGCGCGAATGCGCGGCGCAGCTTACCCGCATTGCGAAGCAGACGGGCACAGCAATCATTATGGTCGGCCACGTGACCAAGGAAGGTAATCTCGCCGGGCCGCGCGTGCTTGAACACATCGTGGATACGGTGCTGTATTTCGAAGGCGACACCCACTCATCGTTCCGGCTCGTGCGCGCGTTCAAGAACCGCTTCGGCGCGGTGAACGAGCTTGGCGTATTCGCGATGACCGAGCGCGGTTTGCGTGGCGTAGCGAATCCGTCGGCGCTGTTTTTATCGCAGCATGAGCAGAGCGTTCCAGGTTCGTGCGTGCTGGTGACGCAGGAAGGTTCGCGGCCGTTATTGGTGGAAGTGCAGGCGCTTGTCGATACCGCGCATGTCCCGAATCCGCGCCGTTTAGCCGTAGGGCTGGAGCAGAACCGGCTTGCATTGCTGCTGGCCGTGTTGCATCGGCATGCGGGCATTGCGTGCTTCGATCAGGACGTATTCCTGAACGCCGTGGGCGGCGTGAAGATCACGGAACCTGCGGCCGATCTGGCTGTATTGCTCGCCATCCACTCGTCGATGCGTAACAAGGCGCTGCCCAAGGGTCTGATCGTGTTCGGCGAAGTCGGGCTGGCAGGTGAAATCAGGCCATCGCCGCGGGGTCAGGATCGGCTGAAGGAGGCCGCAAAACTGGGCTTCTCGATCGCGCTGATTCCAAAGGCGAATGCGCCGAAGCAACCTATCGAAGGGCTCGAAGTGATCGCGGTCGACCGGATTGAAGAGGCGATCGATCGCGTGCGGTCGCTGGCCTGAAGCGTTTCGTGACCGCGCTGCGATCTTGGCGTTGATCGGTCCCTTAGTAATGTCGTGTAAAAAACTGCGAGGTTCGTGTAACCCACGCGGGGCGTGCTTTTTCTATCCTTGTATCGCGACAAACCCGGATACGAGCGGAAAAGGAAAAAGGACCACGCCTTGAAACACGCAGATCAAACTTTGTCTCGCCCTTCTTTTCATATGCGCGGCTGCCGAGTGTCGGCACCCATCCAGCAGCCATGGGGCGGCGGGTGCCGGATCGTCGAGTGGATCGACGCCGAGGGGCAGATATCACGCCGTGTAGTCGCCGAAGACGTGACCGAAGATGAGGTCGTAGCGACCATTCGGCGCCACGTGACGGGACGCAAACACGTACTCGTCGACGACGAAGGAATGCCGCGGCAGACGCTGCCCCGGCGCTAGACCGGGCAGATCAGCGGGCTTTCAGCCGATCTGTTCCAGTTCCTCGTGCGCCTCGAGCCATTGCGCTTCGAGCGCTTCCAGTTGACCGTTCACATCGGCCTGACGGCGGATCGATTCCGTGAGCTTGGCCTTCATGGCAGGCTCGTAACTGGCGGCGTCGGCCACGAAAATATCAAGCTGCCCTTTCTCGGCATTCAGCTTGTCCATCTCCTTCTCGATCTTAGAAATCCGCGATTGCAGCGGCTTTTTCAAATGCGAGAGTTTCTGCCGCTCTTGTGCCTCTAGGCGACGCTGCTCCTTGCGGTTCTGCCCCGATTCCAGCGAATCATCAGTTGAACTACTGCCGGCCATCTCCTTGGCCGCTGCCCGCTGCTCCGCCGCGTGCTGCAGCAGCCAGTCGCGATAATCGTCGAGATCGCCGTCGAACGGTTGCAGCCGGTGCTTTGCCACGAGCATGAAATTATCGGTGGTAGCACGCAGCAAATGGCGGTCGTGCGACACCAGGATTAATGTGCCTTCGAACTGCGCGAGCGCCATGGTCAGCGCGTGACGCGTTTCGAGATCCAGGTGGTTCGTCGGTTCGTCGAGCAGCAGCAAATTGGGCTTTTGCCAAATGATCAGCGCAAGCGCGAGCCGGGCCTTTTCTCCTCCGGAAAACGGCGCGATCTTCGCGGTCGCCATTTCGCCGGAAAAATTGAAGCCGCCGAGGAAATCGCGTAATTCCTGTTCGCGTGTGTCGGGTGCGAGCCGGGCGACATGTTCCAGCGCGGAGTCCTGAGGACGCAGGGTTTCGAGCTGATGCTGCGCGAAATAGCCGATACGCAAGCCCTTACCCTCGCGCACCGTGCCGCTCAACGCTTCAAGCGTGCCGGCCAACGTCTTGATGAGCGTCGATTTCCCCTGTCCGTTCGCACCCAGCAGGCCAATTCGCTGACCGTTCTGGATGGACAGTGTGACGCCTTCCACAATCGGTACTTCGCCGGCTTCTGTGTGATAACCGCAGCGCACGGCCTCCATCACCATCATCGGGTTCGGCGCGGCATCGGGCTCGCGGAATTCGAAAGTGAACGGCGAAGAAGCATGTGCCGGTGCGATGATCTCCATCCGTTCCAGCGCCTTCACGCGGCTTTGCGCCTGCTTGGCCTTGGTCGCCTGCGCCTTGAAACGGTTGATGAAGCTTTGCAGGTGCTCAACCGTCTTCTGCTGCTTCACATACGCGCTTTGTTGCAACGCGATCTGCTGCGCGCGCAGGATCTCAAACTGGCTGTAATTGCCGCCGTAACGCTTGATTTGGCGGTTTTCCAGATGCAGCGTCACGTTGCAGACCGAGTCGAGGAATTCGCGATCGTGCGAGATCACGATCAGCGTTCCCGGATAGCGATGCAGCCAGTCTTCCAGCCAGATGATCGCGTCGAGATCCAGGTGGTTCGTGGGTTCGTCCAGCAGCAGCAGGTCCGAGCGGCACATCAGCGCTTGCGCCAGATTCAGGCGCATGCGCCAGCCGCCGGAGAAGCTGGTCACCGGTTCCTTTGTTTGCGCGAGCGTGAAGCCCAGGCCGATCAGCAGCGTCTCGGCGCGAGCGGGCGCGGTGTAACCGTCGGCGTCGGCGAAAGCGGCGTGCGCGTCGGCTTCAGCGGCGCCGTCGTGAGCCGCCGATGCCGCCGCAATCCGCGCTTCGATGCGCCGTAATTGCGTGTCGCCGTCGAGCGTGTAGTCGAGCGCGGTGCGGTCCACGGCCGGCGTTTCCTGTGCGACGTGCGCGATTTGCCACGACGGCGGCATCGAAAAATCGCCGCCGTCAGCGTGCAAGTCGCCGCGCAGCACTGAGAAGAGCGTGGACTTGCCCGCGCCGTTAGCGCCGATGAGCCCCGCCTTTTCGCCAGGATTGAGCGCGAACGTGGTCTGTTCGAAGAGCGGCTTGGTGCCGCGGGCAAGGCTGAACTGGTTGAAACGAATCACGGCGTGGAAACCCAGGCAAGTACGGGAAAACGCTATTTTAGACCGGCACGGGTGCGCGCCGCCGGCTCATTGACTTGACTCGTGACTTTGGTGCGTGACGTTAGCGCGTGGTTGGCGCGTGTTTGCGCGCCGTTAGCCGTTCGGCCGAATGTTTTTTGATCCCCGTTTCGCTTAGACTGGATTTTTTCAAGCGGAGCATCGAATGAACCCTATCTACTCGTTTTCGGCGGAAACCCTGGGTGGCGAAACCGTCAGCATGGAAAGCTATCAGGGCAAGGTGCTGTTGATCGTGAACACCGCTAGCGAGTGTGGATTCACGCCGCAGTACAAGGGTTTGCAGGAGCTGCACGTACGTTACGCGGATCGCGGGTTTGCGGTGCTGGGTTTCCCGTGCAACCAGTTCGGCAAGCAGGAACCGGGCGACGCCGCTCAAATCGGCAGCTTTTGCGAACAGAACTACGGCGTCACGTTTCCCATGTTTGCGAAGGTCGACGTGAACGGGGCGAACGCGCATCCGCTGTTCCGTTATCTGACCGAGGAAGCGCCGGGCGTGCTGGGGACCGAAGGCATCAAGTGGAACTTCACGAAGTTCCTGGTCGACAAGGAAGGCACCGTGATCACCCGGTTCGGCTCGGTAACGAAACCGGATGCGATTTCCAGCGATATCGAAAAGCTGCTCTGACGGCTGAATTCCACTATTGGGTTGGGTTTATCCGCGCAGGCATGTAGGCCACCGGTTGGGCTGAGGATCTTTCTTGCACATGTCGCCGGAAGCGGCGGCAGGCGGCCCGCTCGCGCTTGTGCAGACCGGCGACATGATCGAACTCGATGTCGACGCGCGCCGGCTGCATCTCGAAGTATCCGACGAGGAACTCGAACGGCGGTGTGCGTCGTGGACCAGGCCGGCGTCGCCCCTGCGCGGTTATGTGAAGCTCTACGTTGATCACGTGTTGCAGGCGGACGAGGGCGCGGATCTCGATTTTCTGGTTGGCGCGAGCGGCGCACCCGTGCCGCGAGACTCTCATTGAACATTGAAGATCAGGCCCGACCCCACATGACTTTAAACAACGACTCTTCGCCCGCCGGCATCTGGCCGGTCCTCTACGCCTATTTCGATGAACACAACCGGCTTGATCGTGAAGCCATGCGAGTGCAGGTCGAGAAGACCATATCCGCAGGTGCTCCCGGCATCGTGATACTCGGTCTTGCAACGGAGGTGCAGCGGTTGTCGCGCACAGAGCGTGAGCAGCTTGTGAACTGGGCGTGCGAGGACATCGCATCTCGCGTGCCGCTGGCGGTCACCGTCACCGGCGATACAGTCCCGGAGCAGACCGAATTCGGCAACTGGGCCGTCGCGCACGGCGCGCAATGGCTGATCCTGCAACCGCCGTCCACGCGTACCGAACCGGAGCGTTTTTACTTCGATTTCTTCGCCGCCGTGATGAACGGTTTAACGAACACGGCCGGCGCGGGTATTCAAAACGCGCCCGAGTATCTGGGCGTCGGTTTGTCGCCGCAAGCGCTGGCCGAATTGGCTCAGCAATGCCCGAACTTCCGCTGGCTGAAAGGCGAGGGTGCGGCGACGGTGCTGCGTGCGACCATCGACTGCCTGGTGGCGGCCGGCAGCACCATGCCCGTCTTCAACGGGCGCGGCGGCCAGGAGTTGCTAGACAACTTGCGCGCCGGCTGCGCAGGCATGATCGTCGCGCCGGATAGCTTCGATCATCAGGTGGAAATCTATCAAGCCTTCGCGCACGATCCGGCCGCGGCGCAACTGCACTATGAGGAGGTGTTGCCGGCGATTGTTTTCGTGATGCAGTCGCTCGATGCGCTCACCTGTTATGGCAAGCGCATCGCGGCATGGCGAATGGGGTTTGAAGTCCAGCACGATCGCGGCATTGCGCCGACTGCATTCGGCCTGGAATGCGCAAGACGATTCGCCGACAGCCTTGGACCGTACGCGAATTAAAACCGCGTCAAAGAATCGGTGAAAACAAGCGCGCGACATGCATCGACATGCGGCGCCAAGCGGGTGCACCGAGATAATCGTCGCGGCTGATTTCCCACGATTGCGCGAAGTCGTCGAGCAGCATTTTTTCGACTTCGCTTGCAAAGTGCCGGTCCACGGTCAGGACCATGATTTCGAAGTTGAGGCGAAACGAGCGGTTGTCGAGATTTGCGCTGCCAATGGCGGCGGACATGTCGTCCACCAGCACCACTTTCTGATGCAGGAAGCCCGGGCGGTATCGAAAGATCTTCACGCCGGCGAGCAGTGCATCGTACGCATAGAGTGTCGACGCAGCGAACACTACGCGATGGTCGCGCCGGCTCGGAATCAGGATGCGCACGTCCACGCCGCGCATAACGGCGAGCCGCAGCGCGGAGAACACGGCTTCATCGGGAATGAGATACGGCGTCGTGATCCAGATCCGCGAACGCGCCGCGTTGATCGCTTCGACGAAAAACAGCGAGCACGTTTCCTGGTGGTCAGCGGGGCCGCTCGCGAGGATGAGGCAACTCATATCGTCCGCTGATGTTTTCGACGCCTCCACTTCCGGAATGCGTTGCGTCGCCCAGTACCAGTCTTCTATGAACACGAACTGGATGCTCGCGACCGCCGGACCGCGCACTTCAATGTGGGTATCGCGCCAGGGCGACAGACGCGGATTCGCGCCGAGATATTCCACGCCTACGTTGTGACCGCCGACGAATGCGCATTCGCCGTCAACAACCACGATCTTGCGATGGTTCCGAAAGTTGATCTGGAAGCGATTGACGAACTTGCGCTTGGTCGCGAACGGATGTGTTTGCACGCCGCCCGCGCGCAAGGTGTTGACGTAGCGTTTGGGCAGATCGAAGCTGCCGATGCTGTCGTAGAGAAAATAGACCCGCACGCCTTGCCGGGCTTTCCTGAGCAGCAGGTCTTTGAGTTTCTCGCCGAGCTCATCGTCGCGAACGATGAAAAACTGCACGATCACATAGACCTTCGCCGCGTCGATGGCTTTGAAGATTGCATCGAACGTGGCGTCGCCGTTGATCAGCACACGCACCGAATTGCCGCGCAAAAATGGCATGCCGCTCAAACGCGTCAGCGCGCGGATGGTCGGATGACCGAGATACTCCGCGGGGTCGCCTGCTGCCGCGCCGCGCAGGCGGGCGGCTTCATCGGGGAAATTCCATTCCGTCGGGTGCGCGCTCTTGCGCAGGATCTCGTTTTCCAGCCGACGCGCGTCAATGTACCCGGCGAACTTGCTGCGCCCGAGAAAGAGATACGGGATCAGCGTGAAGTAGGGCATGGCGACAAGCGACACGGCCCAGGCGACCGCGCCTTGCGAGGTGCGGGTGTTGAGCACCGCGTGGCACGCGGCCGCCGCGCCCAGCAAATGGGCGATCATCACAAACGTGCCGAGATGAAGCCAGTCCTGCGACTCGAAATGCATGTAAGCGGTGCCTGGTAATACGAGTAGTCGAGAGTTGCGCCGTCAGCCCGGCAAGTCGGCTGCCTGGATGAGGAACACGTTGTCGTCGCCGGCGCTGGTCGAGAGCCAGACAATATCGAGGCCGCCGAGCGTGGCTTCAACGTTGGCCCGTTCATTGCCGATTTCGACCACGAGCACGCCGTCTTCGGTCAGCCACTTGCGTGCTTCACCCACAATCCGCTTCACGATATCCATGCCGTTCGCGCCGCCCGCGAGCGCAAGTTCCGGCTCGTGGCGATATTCAGCGGGGAGGGTTTGCATGGCGAGCGCGTTGACGTACGGCGGATTCGTGATGATGACCTCATAACGGCCGACGGGCAGCGGTGCGAACAGATCGCCCTCGTACAACGCGACGCGCGAATCCAGGTCGTAGTCGTCCACGTTCTTATGCGCGACTTCCAGCGCCGGCGCGGAGATATCGACGGCGTCAATGTCCGCATTCAGGAACGCCTGTGCCGCGAGGATCGCGAGGCAGCCGGAGCCCGTGCAGAGTTCAAGCACGCGCGACACTTCGTCGGGATCTTGCACATACGGCTGCAAGCCATCCTGCAACAACTCGCCAATAAACGAACGCGGCACGATCACGCGCTCATCCACGTAGAAGCGGTGCCCGTGCATCCACGCTTCGTTCGTGATGTACGCCGCCGGCACGCGATCCGTCGACCGGCGCTCGATCACTTTCATGATGGCGTCGATTTCGGTGTCGAGCAGGCGTGCGTCGAGGAACGGATCGAGCGTGTCGATCGGCAAATGCAAGGTATGCAGCACGAGGTACGCGGCTTCATCGAATGCATTCGATGAACCGTGGCCAAACGACAAGTCTGCCGCAGTGAAACGCGACACGGCAAAACGCAGCAGATCGCGAACGGTGGTGAAGGGAAGCGCCATCGCAGGCTCCTTATAAGAGTGAGTCGGATCAGGCAAGCAGGGTTTCTAGCACGCGCCTATACACGTTTTTCAACGGTTCGATAAACGCCACCTCAACGTGCTCGTCGATCTTGTGGATGCTGCCGTTGGGCGGTCCGAACTCGACCACCTGTTCACAGATGCGTGCAATGAAGCGACCATCCGAGGTGCCGCCGGTCGTAGACAGTTCGGTCCGCACGCCGGTTTCATCGAGGATGGCTTGTTCCAGCGCGTTCGACAATGTGCCGCGCGGCGTGAGGAACGGCAAGCCGCTCACGCTCCACGTGAGATCGTAGTCCAGCGCGTGCTTATCGAGGATCGCGTGAACGCGGCTTTGCAGTCCTTCCACAGTGCTTGCCGTGGAGAAGCGGAAATTGAACATCAGGTCGATGTGACCCGGGATCACGTTCGTTGCGCCCGTGCCGCTGTGCAGGTTGGAAACCTGCCACGTGGTCGGCGGGAAATATTCGTTGCCGTCGTCCCAATGTGTCGAGACCAGTTCGGCAAGCGCGGGCGCGAGCAAGTGAATCGGGTTCTTCGCGAGATGCGGATAAGCGATATGCCCCTGCACACCTTTTACGACCAGCTTGCCAGACATGGAACCGCGCCGGCCGTTCTTGACCATGTCGCCAAGGATCGCGCTGGAAGTGGGCTCACCAACAATGCAGTAGTCCAGCCGCTCGCCACGCGCTTTCAAGGCTTCGATCACTTTAACGGTGCCGTCGGTGGCGGGGCCTTCTTCGTCGCTGGTGATCAGGAAAGCCAAAGAGCCGCGATGCGACGGGTGCGCCGCGACGAACTCTTCGCTCGACACGACGAACGCCGCGATCGATGTCTTCATGTCCGCCGAACCGCGGCCGTACAACTTGCCGCCGCGGTGGGTCGGCACGAACGGTGGCGAGGTCCATTGTTCCAGCGGACCGGTCGGCACGACGTCGGTGTGGCCGGCGAACGCTAGCAGCTTGCCGTCGGTTCCTTGCGTGCCGCGCTTCACGGCCCAGAGATTCGTGACGCCGCCCGACGCGATCGTTTCGCACTCAAAGCCAATCGCCGATAACCGTTCGATCAGCAAATTCTGGCAATGCTGGTCGTCGGGCGTGACGGACGCGCGCGCGATAAGTTGTTCCGAGAGGAGTAGGGTGCCGGACATGGATTCGAGCCGTTTTCAATAAAAATGCCGGCGTTGCGGCCGGCAGGAATCAAGATTCGCGCTCCTTTTATCAGGGGGCGCGCAAAACTGCGCTGAAAGGTCAAGCCTCAAACGAACAGCGTTTCGTACTTGTCGGCATCGAAACCGAGCGATTTCACTCGGCCGTTCACGACCAGCACGGGCCGCTTGATGATCGACGGCTTGTGGATCATCAACGCGATCGCGCCGGCCGTGGAGCCGGCTTCGTCCTTGTAGGTGTCCGACAGGCCGCGCCAGGTCGTGCCGCGCCGGTTGATCAGTTCATCGAGCGTGACGTCCTTCAGCCAGTCTTGCAACAAGGCCGTGTTTACCCCGGCTTTCTTGAAGTCATGGAATTCGAACGGCACATCATGTTCTTCCAGCCACACGCGTGCTTTTCTTACGGTGTCGCAATTCGGAATCCCATACACGACGATCTTCTTCGCGGCCATGGATCAATCGCCTCGCAGCAACTCGTTCAGGCCGACCTTGGCGCGCGTTTTTGCGTCCACCTTCTTCACGATCACCGCGCAGTACAGGCTGTGCGAACCGTCCTTCGAAGGCAGGTTGCCCGCGACCACCACCGATCCCGCCGGAATGCGGCCATACGTGACCGAGCCCGTTTCACGGTCATAAATCTTGGTGCTCTGGCCGAGATACACGCCCATGGAGATGACTGAGTTCTCTTCCACGATCACGCCTTCCACCACTTCCGAACGCGCACCGATAAAGCAGTTATCTTCGATGATCACCGGGTTCGCCTGCAGTGGTTCCAGCACGCCGCCAATGCCCACGCCGCCTGACAAATGCACGTTCTTGCCGATCTGCGCGCACGAGCCGACGGTGGCCCAGGTATCGACCATCGAGCCTTCATCCACATACGCGCCAATGTTCGTGTACGACGGCATCAGCACGACGTTCTTCGCGATAAACGATCCACGGCGCGCGATGGCCGGCGGCACGACGCGAAAGCCGCCCGCAGCGAAATCTTCAGCGGTGTAGTTGGCGAACTTCGAGGGCACCTTGTCGTAGAACTGGCTGTATCCGCCAGCCGGCATGGGCGCGTTGTCTTCCAGGCGGAACGACAGCAGCACCGCTTTCTTCAGCCATTGATTGACCACCCATTCGCCGTCCCGTTTCTCGGCGACACGCGCCAGGCCCTTATCGAGTTGCTCGATGGCGTGAGCGACGGCGTCGCGCACTTCGGCGGGGGCCGATTTCGGCGACAACTCGGCGCGGTTGTCCCAGGCGGTATCGATGATCTGCTGAAGTTGTTGCGACATGGTCGTGACTTAAGTGAGTGCTGCGATTTAAGGAGGGGTTACTGCGGCAGCGTGCTGCAAAATTCGACGATACGCCGTGCACCTTCCACACATTCGTCGACATCGGCGACCAGCGCAATGCGAATGAAGCCGCTGCCGGGATTCGTGCCATGGGCGTCGCGCGCCAGGTACGAGCCCGGCAAAACCGTCACATTATAGTCGGCGTAAAGGCGGGCGGCGAACTCGGTGTCGGTGAGGCCGGTGCGCGCCACGTTTGCCCACAGGTAGAACGCGGCGTCAGGCAGGCGGACGTCGAGCACCTCGGCGAGCATCGGTGTGACGGTCGTGAATTTCCTGAGGTACAGCGCGCGGTTGTCGCGCACATGCGCTTCGTCTTTCCAGGCAACGACACTGGCGGCCTGGAACATGGGCGAGAGCGCCGCGCCGTGATAGGTGCGATAGAGCAGGAATTGCTTGAGTATCGATGCATCGCCGGCGACGAAACCCGAGCGCATGCCCGGCACGTTCGAGCGCTTCGAGAGGCTGGACAGCATCACCAGCCGTTCGAAACCGCGGCCCAGCTTGTGCGCGGCTTCGAGGCCGCCCAGCGGCGGCGTGGCTTCGTTGAAATAGATCTCGGAATAGCATTCATCGGAGGCAATCACGAAGCCATGCCGGTCCGATAGCGCAAACAACTCGCGCCAGTCGTCGAGCGTCAGCACGGCGCCGGTCGGGTTGCCGGGCGAGCAGACGTAGAGCAATTGCGTGCGCGCCCAGACGGCGTCGGGGACGGCTGCGTAATCACAGGCGAAGTTGCGCGCCGGATTGCTGTTCACGAAGTACGGCTCGGCGCCGGCCAGCAGCGCTGCGCCTTCGTAGATCTGATAGAACGGATTCGGGCACACAACAACAGGCGGTTCACCGCCGCTGCGGCTGTCGATCACGGTTTGCGCCAGCGAGAACAAGGCTTCGCGGGAACCGGAGACGGGCAGGACTTCGGTGGCTGCATCGACTGCGGGCAGGCCGTAGCGCTCTTTGGTCCAGTCAGCAATGGCCTGGCGCAGCGGCTCGCTGCCGGCGGTTGCGGGATACGACGCCAAGCCGGACATCGCATTGACGACTGCCTCGCGGATCAGCGCCGGCGTTGCATGTTTCGGCTCGCCGATACCGAAGCTGATCGGCGCCAAATCCGCACGCGGCGTGACGCCTTTGAATAGCGCGCGCAACTTTTCGAATGGATACGGCTGAAGTTTCTGGAGAAGTGGATTCACGGCGAAGTCGGTGCAGACGATGAAACGACAAGGCTCGGATTATAGCCCTCCGTAGGCCCCTGGTTGGGTTTGCGGGTGCTTTGAAGGGTTTCCGGCGGCGGCTGGAAGACCGGTTTCCACCGTGCGGCGGCATTGGACCATTGGCGCCACCGGTAAGCCTAAATCGACTCGCATGGAGCCCTGCGGAACCCCGGCCCGCCGACCGTCGCGAGCGAAAATGCCTGTGTCAGCAAACCAAAAGAATTCAAGACGGGCGATGGTATGATTGTCACCGTTCGCCGGGTTGCGTGCTTGCGGTTTATATATAGAAGGCCTCAAGCGACAGCATCACGGGTTGCACGCCGTCGCGTTTAATCGACGGGGTTCGACCTACCGCCCGAGCGTTTTCGACCGGCGTTTGTTTTATCTCCTGCCGCACAAGCATCACGGCTCCGAGGCCCGCCGGCCCGTTCTCCCGAATTCTTTTCAATCAGCGATATCGCCGTGCGTCTGACCTCGATAAAACTCGCTGGCTTCAAGTCCTTCGTCGATCCCACCCATTTCCAGGTCCCAGGCCAGCTTGTCGGCGTGGTGGGCCCGAATGGCTGCGGCAAGTCCAACATCATCGACGCCGTGCGCTGGGTGCTCGGCGAATCGCGCGCTTCCGAGCTGCGCGGCGAGTCGATGCAGGACGTGATCTTCAACGGCTCCACGGCGCGCAAGCCGGGCAGCCGCGCCAGCGTCGAACTCATCTTCGATAACGCCGACGGCCGGGCCGGGGGCCAGTGGGGCACCTACGCCGAAATCGCCGTCAAGCGCGTGCTTACGCGCGACGGCACGTCGAGCTACTACATCAACAACCTGCCGGCCCGGCGCCGCGATATCCAGGACATCTTCCTCGGTACGGGCTTGGGGCCGCGTGCGTACGCGATTATCGGGCAGGGCATGATTGCCCGGATCATCGAAGCGAAGCCGGAAGAGTTGCGGGTGTTTTTGGAAGAAGCCGCGGGCGTGTCGAAGTACAAGGAACGCCGCCGCGAGACCGAAAACCGCCTGCACGATACCCGCGAAAATCTGACCCGCGTAGAAGACATCGTGCGCGAGCTGAGCGCGAATCTGGAGAAGCTGGAAGCGCAGGCGATTGTCGCGACGAAGTACAAGACGTTGCAGGCGGACGGTGAGGAGAAGCAGCGGCTCCTGTGGTTGTTGCGCAAAAACGAGGCAGGCAACGAGTCGGAGCGTCAGCAGCGCGCAATCAGCGACGCGCAGATCGAACTCGAAGCGCAAACCGCCAAGCTGCGCGAGGTCGAAGCGCAACTGGAAACCTTGCGCGTGGCGCACTACAGCGCGAGCGACGCCATGCAGGGCGCCCAGGGCGCACTGTACGAAGCGAACTCGGAAGTGGCCAAGCTTGAGGCGGAGATTCGCTTTATCGTGGAATCGCGCAATCGGGTGCAGGCGCAGATCGCTGCGTTGAGCGCTCAGCGCGAACAATGGCATATGCAAGCCGAAAAAGCCCGCGGCGAGATCACGGATGCTGAAGAGGCGCTGGCTATCGGCGAGGAAAAGGCGGCGATCGCGCAGGAAACGGCGGCGGCGAAACACGACGAATTGCCCGCGCTCGAAGCGCGTTTCCGCGACGCCCAGGCCGAGTTGAACGCGGAGCGCGGCGGTATCGCGCAGACTGAACAAGCGTTGAAACTCGAGGCCGCGCATCAGCGTAATGCCGATCAGCAATTGCAGCAGTTGCAGCAGCGTCACGAACGTTTGAAAAGCGAAGCGGGCGGTTTGGATGCGCCGGATGAAGCGCAGCTCGAAGAGTTGCGCATGCAGCTCGCCGAGCACGAAGAAATCCTCGCTGAAGCTCAAGCCCGCCTCTCCGACGCGCAGGATACGCTGCCGCGTCTGGATGGCGAACGTCGCTCGGCGCAGGAGAAAGTGCAGGCCGAAAGCGCGCTGATTCATCAGCTCGAAGCGCGGCTCGCGGCGTTGAAACAATTGCAGGAAAACGTCCAGACCGAAGGCAAGATTCAACCGTGGCTCGATAAACACGAACTCGGCTCGTTGCCGCGCCTGTGGAAAAAGCTGCACGTTGAAGCGGGCTGGGAAACGGCGCTGGAGTCCGTTCTGCGTGAGCGGATCGCGGCGCTGGAAGTATCGAATCTCGACTGGGTGAAGGCGTTCGCGACCGACGCTCCGCCGGCCAAACTGGCGTTCTATGCGCCGCCTAACGCCGGCCGTCCGCAGGAAACGCCTGCCGGATTGCGGCCGCTGCTCGCCCTGCTTCGTATCGATGACGCCGGTCTGCGCGCCGTCCTGACCGATTGGCTGGGCCAGGTTTTTGTCGCCGATGACATCGCCCAGGCGCTGGCCGCGCGTTCGCAATTGCCGGACGGCGCTGCCTTCGTGGTGAAGGCGGGACACGTGGTGACGCGAGTTGGCGTGCAGCTTTACGCCGCCGACTCCGAACAAGCCGGCATGCTCGCGCGCCAGCAGGAAATCGAGAACCTGACGAAGCAAGTGCGCGCGCAAGCCCTGCTCGCCGATGAAGCCAAGGCCGCGGCCGTGCGAGCGGAAGCGGCGCACACGCAGGCGTCCGCAAGTCTCGGCGATGCCCGTTCTTCCGCCGAACGCGCGACCCAACGCGTCCATGCATTGCAAATGGATGTGTTGAAGCTTGCACAGGCGCAAGAGCGCTACATGCAGCGCAGCACGCAGATCCGCGAGGAACTGGCTGAAATCACCGCGCAAATCGATGAACAGCGCGCCCTGCGTGCCGAATCGGAAGCAAATTTCGAGCGTCACGACGGTGAACTCGCCGAGTTGCAGGCACGCTTCGAAGACAATCAACTGGCGTTCGAAGCACTCGACGAATCGTTGACCCACGCCCGTCAGGAAGCGCGCGACCTCGAACGCGCGGCCACCGACGCCAGCTTCGCGGCGCGTGGGCTCGCGGCGAAGATCGAGGAATACCGGCGCAACATCGAAACGGCGAAGGATCAGAGCGAACGCGTAGCCGCTTCACTGGAAGACGCCCGTGCCGAACTCGAAACGATCAACGAGCAAACGGCGCACACCGGCTTGCAGGATGCGCTCGAATTGCGCGCGGCCCGCGAAGCGGCGTTGCAATCGGCACGCATCGAACTCGACGATCTCACCGCGCGCCTGCGTCAGGCCGACGAATTGCGTCTTATCGCGGAACGTTCGCTGCAGCCGTTGCGCGACAAGATCAGCGAGCTGCAGTTGAAGGAACAGGCGGCACGCATCAGCGGCGAGCAGTTCATCGAGCAACTGGCCGCGGCGGGTGTGAATGAAGCCGACTTGCAGGCCAAGCTCACGCCGGACATGAAACCCTCGTATCTGCAGGGCGAAGTCACGCGGCTGAATAACGCAATTGCAGCGCTTGGCGCCGTGAACATGGCGGCGCTCGACGAACTCGCCGCGGCCAGTGAGCGTAAGGAGTTCCTGGACGCGCAATCGGCGGATTTGAACGACGCCATCGGCACGCTGGAAGACGCGATCCACCGGATCGACCAGGAAACGCGTTCGCTGCTGCAAGGCACGTTCGACGAAGTGAACCGTCATTTCGGCGAGCTTTTCCCACGTCTTTTTGGCGGCGGTCAGGCGAAACTCGTGATGACCGGCGACGAAATCCTCGATGCCGGCGTGCAAGTGCTCGCGCAACCGCCGGGCAAGAAGAATTCGACCATTCACTTGCTGTCGGGCGGAGAAAAGGCCCTCACCGCGACCGCGCTCGTGTTTGCGATGTTCCAGTTGAATCCGGCGCCGTTCTGTCTGCTGGACGAAGTGGACGCGCCACTCGACGACGCCAACACGGAACGCTTTGCGAACCTGGTGCGGGCGATGTCGGAGAAGACGCAGTTCCTCTTCATCTCGCACAACAAGATCGCGATGGAAATGGCGCAACAACTGATCGGCGTGACGATGCAGGAACAGGGCGTCTCGCGGATTGTTGCCGTGGATATGGAATCCGCATCGGGTTTCGCCCAGAATGCTTGAACGTTTGACGAGGCTTTTTTAGAACGGACAGCAAGATAGTGTGGATGGAATGGAAAACCGGCCTGGGAGGCCGGTTTTGGCGCGCAGGCGCGGAGTGACCCACGCAGTGCGGAAGAAAAATTCGACATTGCATGGGGCGCAGATCGCGCAGCGCAAGCTCAACAAGCGCTCAATCGAGCGCCGGGTGCCTCAATAGCGCAGCCAGGCGCGCCGAGAGCGCAACCAGAAAAGAATGACGGAGAGTGCATGGACGAGTTGACCCTCGGGTTGATTGGAGCGGGTGCCGTGGTGGTAGGCGGTGTGGTGGTGTACAACGCGTGGCAGGGCGCCAAGGTGCGCCGCAAGATGCCGCGCCCGATGCCTGACGAAGCAGCGGAGTCGCTTGCGCGCAACGACGCAGACGAGGAGCATCCTTTCATCGAACCGACCCGCCCGGTGCGGCGCGAACCCGCCATGGGCGAGGGTGAGGGCGAGAAAGCGGACACGCGGGTCGAGCCGAGTTTCGGCGGCGCGCCGCTTTCCACGGTGGCGCCGGCCGATACCGCAGTCGATATCCAGGCTGAAGCGACTTCGGTAAATGGCGATTTCCCGGAGCCGGATTCGTCACCGCTGTCGCCCATCCTGGCCGACGATGACGACCCGATTTTGCCCGCCGCGACCACGATTTCATCGGCGCCGCCGGCTATCGTGGACCGCCGGATCGATTGCGTGGTGCCGATCCGTTTGCTGGCCCCCATCGCGGGCGAAAAGCTGATTCCGAGCGCGCAGAAGCTACGCCGCGCGGGCGCGAAGCCTGTACATATTGAAGGCAAGCCGGAAGGTGGCACGACCTGGGAATTGCTGAAAAACGGCGCCCGTTATGAAGAGCTGCGCGCAGCGGCACAGTTGGCCAATCGCGGCGGCCCGCTGAACGAACTGGAGTTCTCGGAGTTCGTCACGGGCGTGCAGCGTTTCGCCGATGGTATCGACGGTTCCCCCGAATTCCCCGACATGCTGGAAACGGTCGGCATGGCGCGCGAACTTGACGCTTTCGCGGCTCAATGCGACGCGCAGTTGTCGATCAACATTCTCTCCGACGGCGCGCCGTGGTCGGCAAACTATGTGCAGGCGGTGGCCTCGCAGGATGGTTTGCTGCTGTCGCGCGACGGCACGCGTTTCGTGAAGCTGGACGCACGCCAGAACCCGGTGTTCATGCTGCTTTTCGGCGATACCAACTTCCTGCGCGACGACCTGACGTATAAGGGCGGTCAGATGATCACGCTGGTGCTGGACGTACCGGTGGCCGATGAGGACATCCTGCCGTTCCGCCTGATGTGCGATTACGCGAAGTCGCTGTCCGAGCGCATCGGTGCGCGAGTGGTGGATGATCAGCGCCGGCCGTTGCCGGAATCGTCGCTGCTGGCAATTGAAAAGCAGTTGATGACGCTGTACGCGAAGCTCGAACAGGCCGGTATTCCGGCAGGCTCACCCGCCACGCGTCGATTGTTCAGCCAATAAGACCTCGCGAGGACACCGGTAGGCCAGTTGGACAGTTAGCGATTGCCGTCGCTGATCGTGGCATCGACTGCGCGGTCGATGCCACGATCAGCCGATCTCTGAGACAATCAACAGGTCGGTTTCTTCTAACTATCTAGCCTGTCTCGCCGCATGTCTGCCAAACCGAAAGCTGCTGCCCAAGCTGATTCCGCCGCCTCCGCCACTTCCGCTGCGCACGGCGCGCCTGTCGCGAGCAAAGAGCGGCCGGCTGAACGTGCCGTCTGGCTGCGCACGGAACTCGAGCGCGCCAACTACGCGTATTACGTTCTCGATCAGCCGGATCTGCCCGACGCCGAATACGACGTCCTGTTCAAGGAGCTGCAGCAGATCGAGACCGATCAGCCCGACTTGATCACGCCGGACTCGCCTACGCAACGCGTCGGCGGTCAGGTTGCAACGGGTTTTCAGCCGGTCATGCACGACGTGCCCATGCTCTCGCTGAACAACGGTTTCGCCGACGAAGACATCATCGCGTTCGATAAACGCGTCGCCGACGCGCTCGGTCACGCGCCCGTGGAATACGCGTGCGAACTGAAATTCGACGGCCTGGCCATCTCCCTGCGTTATGACGACGGCATCTTTGTTCAGGCAGCGACGCGCGGTGACGGTGCGACGGGCGAAGAGGTCACGGAGAATGTCCGCACCATCCGGTCGATCCCCCTGAAACTCAAGGGCAAAAACTTGCCGAAGCGGCTCGATGTGCGCGGCGAAGTGCTCATGTTCAAACGCGATTTCGAGAAGATCAATGCGCGCCAACGCGAGGCTGAACAACGCGAGTTCGCGAATCCGCGTAATGCGGCGGCGGGCGGTTTGCGGCAACTCGATCCCAAGATGACCGCGCAGCGCCAGTTGTCGTTTTTCGCTTATGGCATTGGGATGCTGGAAGGCGTGGACATGCCGCCGTCGCACTCGGCGCTGCTCGACTGGTACAAGGAAATGGGCCTGCCGGTCAACTCGGAGCGCGGCGTGGTGCAAGGCGCTGAAGGCCTGCTTGAGTTCTTCCGCAAGACAGGCGAGACGCGCGATGGTTTGCCGTATGACATCGACGGCGTGGTCTACAAGGTCAACCAGCGCGACGAGCAGGACAAGCTGGGTTTCGTCTCGCGTGCACCGCGCTTCGCGCTCGCGCACAAGTTTCCCGCGCAGGAAGCGCTCACGCAGTTGCTGGCTATCGACGTCCAGGTCGGCCGTACAGGCGCCATCACGCCGGTCGCGCGTCTGACGCCTGTGTTTGTCGGCGGCGCGACGGTCACGAATGCAACGCTGCATAACGAAGACGAAGTGCGGCGCAAGGACATTCGTATCGGCGACACGGTGATCGTGCGGCGTGCCGGCGACGTCATTCCCGAAGTGGTCGGCGCGATCCTCGACCGCCGTCCAGACGACGCCCGCGAGTTCGTGATGCCGACCGAGTGCCCGGTCTGCGGATCGAAAATCGAAAGGCTTCCTGACGAAGCCATTGCGCGCTGCACCGGTGGCCTGATCTGTCCCGCGCAACGCAAGCAGGCGCTGTGGCATTTCGCACAACGGCGCGCGCTGGATATCGACGGGTTGGGTGAGAAGATCATCGACCAGCTGGTTGAGCAGAACATCGTGCGCACGCCTGCGGATCTATTCAATCTTGGTGTGGCAACGCTCGCAGCGCTGGACCGTTTCGCCGATAAATCCGCCCAGAACCTGTACGATTCTCTCGAAAAGGCGAAGCAAACCACGTTGCCGCGTTTCCTGTACGCGCTCGGTATTCGTCATGTCGGGGAATCGACGGCGAAAGACCTGGCCAAGCATTTCGGTTCGCTCGATCCGATCATGGCGGCGAGCGTCGAGGAATTGCTGGAAGTGAACGATGTGGGCCCGGTCGTGGCCGAGTCGCTGCACAATTTTTTCAGCGAAGCGCATAACCAGACGGTGATCGAGCAGTTGCGCGCGCCGGGCAAGGTGACGTGGCCCGAAGGGCCGCCCGCGCCGAAGGCGCCGCAGGGCGTGCTCGCCGGCAAGACGGTTGTGCTCACCGGCACGCTGCCCACGTTGTCCCGCGAAGACGCGAAGGAGATGCTGGAGGCGGCGGGCGCGAAAGTGGCTGGATCGGTGTCGAAGAAGACGGATTACGTGGTGGCGGGGGCGGAGGCGGGCAGCAAGCTCGTTAAGGCTGAGGAACTCGGCGTCCCGGTACTCGACGAAGAGGGTATGCGCAAGCTTTTGGAGGGAGAAACACCATGATTCGCGAAATCCTCAAGATGGGCGATCCGCGTTTGTTGCGTATCGCTGAGTCGGTCGATCACTTCGATACGCCCGAGTTGCATGCTCTCGTTGAAGACATGTTCGACACCATGCGCCACGCCAACGGCGCAGGGCTGGCCGCGCCGCAGATCGGCGTGGATGCGCAGGTCGTGATTTTCGGTTTCGCGCACAACGAACGTTATCCGGAGGCCGAACCGGTGCCGGAAACGGTGCTGATCAACCCGATCATCACGCCGGTTTCGCACGACATGGAAGAAGGCTGGGAAGGGTGTTTGTCGGTGCCGGGTTTGCGTGGCGCCGTGCAGCGATACACCATGATCCGCTATCAGGGGTTCGATCAGTACGGCTCACCTATCGAACGGCTCGCGGAGGGATTTCATGCTCGTGTCGTGCAGCACGAATGCGATCACCTGATCGGCAAGCTTTATCCCATGCGGGTTACGGACTTCTCGAAATTCGGCTTCACTGAGATCCTGTTTCCGGGGCTTGATCCGAAAACTGATGATTGATTGATGGGGGGCGAACGGACGGTTTGACAGGCGGTGTTTAGCCGCTGAAAGGAATAAGGGCCGCGAAGAATCGCGGCCCTTTTGTTTGGCGTTTCATGAGATGAGATGCAGCTTTTGTCGCATCGCATGATAAATCGGCGACGCGTTCAGCCGTGCCGGACAGGATCCTGCCGTTTCGCTGGATCAACATCACGCATCACGAATCAAAAACCGCCGAAACCCGGCGGCTTCATGTCAGGCGAAGCTTTTCTTGGGTCCCGACGCCATTTCCGGTTGGCGAAACAATGCGATGTGCTCCGGATTCGCCGATGCCTGCAAGCGCCCGTCCGGCAATCGCGCGATCACAACTTCACCCACGCCCGGGCTCGTCACGACGACTTCATCGCGCACGGCGAGCAGCGCGTCGAGTCGACGCCGGCCGCTGACGATTTCGAGGCCGGTCTTGGTTTCGCGAACAATGATTTCGACGGACATGGCAATTCTCCAGTAGCTCAACGCCTAAGTACACGCGACTCGAAGCGGTAAATTGCGCGTGTACCTGACTAACGGTCATGCGTCATATTTTCTTTAGCCAAAAAGTTGGCCAAAAAAAAATCGATGCGTTCGGCGGGTGCCGTTCGCATCGATTGGTAACAATTTCTTCGTCTTTCCGCGACGATTTAAAGCGCGCGGAAAGCCCTGAGCGAAGCTGCTTTAGAACGCTTCGTCCGCTCCCAGATAACGCCACTGACCCGGCGGCAAGGCGCCGAGCGTCACGCGGCCCATCCGGATCCGCTTCAGGCCGACCACTTCCAGCCCAACCAGCTCGCACATCCGGCGAATCTGGCGCTTTTTGCCTTCACGCAACACAAAGCGCAACTGTTCACCATTTTGCCAGCTGACCTGCGCTGCTTTGAGCGGCACGTCGTCGAGCGAGAGCCCGTGACGCAGCAACGCGAGGCTTTCGGGCGGGAAGTGCGGTTCGATATCGACTTCATGCTCGCCGAATTTCACGCGCACGAGATATTCCTTATCGACGTCCGAATGGCCGCCGATCAGTTGCTTCGCCACCCGGCCGTCCTGAGTCAGGACGAGCAGGCCGGTCGAATCGATATCCAGACGGCCTGCCGGTGCAAGCGTGCGCAGATGCAGCGGCGTGAAACGGATGCCGGACTGGTCATCGGCCCAATGATTGGACGGATTGACCAGCGTGACAGCCGGCTGATACCCGTCTTCCGCCTGACCGGACACGTAGCCGACCGGTTTGTGGATCAGGATGGTCACCTGCTGCATCTGGGCTGCGTGCGCGGCAGGTGCAATTTCAACGTTCTGGTCGGGACGAATCTTGGTGCCGAGCGTATCGATGACTTCGCCGTCGACAAGCACCCAGCCCTTTTCGATCCATTCATCGGCTTCACGGCGTGAGCACAGGCCGAGCTCCGACATCACCTTCGACAAGCGCACGAGTCCTTCTTCATTTTCGCGCGCGATGCGGGCGGGTGAGGGCGGGGCGTCGGCGTCGCGCGGTTTTGACGGCTTCGATACCGGTTTGCGCGCGGCGGGTTTGCGCTCGTCGCCGAAGCGTCCGGAGGTGTCGCGGGCTACGTAAGGGCTGTCGCCCGAGGGCCGTTGGCGGTCGGTGGGCGCCGGACGCGGGCTGCCATCGTGCGCGTGGTTGCGCTCGCGCGGGGCGCCGTTACGGTCGCCGCGGTCATTGAACGCCGGGCGGGGCGTTCGATCGCTGCCCGGGCCACGCGAATCATCGCGAGGCTTGAACGGACGGCGTTCGGCGTCGCCCGAGGGGCGGTCGCCACGTGGGGCGCTGCGGTCGCCGAAGGAGGGACGCGGACCGCGATCACCAAAGGATGGGCGGGGACCGCGATCGCTGCTCGGACCACGCGGCGCGTCGCCACGGGGCGTGAAAGGACGGCGTTCACTGTCGCCGGAAGGGCGGTCACCACGTGGAGCGCCACGATCGCCAAAGGACGGACGCGGACCACGATCGCTGCTCGGACCGCGCGGAGCATCGCCACGAGGTGCGTACGGACGGCGTTCACCATCGCCGGAAGGCCGATCACCGCGCGGAGCGCCACGATCGCCAAACGAGGGACGCGGGCCACGGTCGCTGCTCGGACCACGCGGCGCATCGCCACGCGGCGTGAATGGACGACGTTCGCCATCGCCGGAAGGCCGATCGCCACGCGGAGCACCACGATCTCCGAACGAAGGTCGCGGTCCACGATCACCACTCGGCCCACGCGGCGCATCGCCACGGGGCGTGAAGGGACGGCGTTCACCATCGCCGGAAGGCCGATCACCGCGCGGAGCACCACGATCGCCGAACGACGGACGCGGCCCGCGATCACCACTTGGACCACGCGGAGCATCGCCACGAGGCGCGTACGGACGACGTTCACCGTCGCCGGAAGGCCGATCACCGCTCGGAGCACCGCGGTCGCCAAACGACGGCCGAGGCCCGCGATCACCGCTCGGACCACGCGGAGCATCGCCACGCAGCGTGAATGGACGGCGTTCACCATCGCCGGAAGGCCGATCACCGCGCGGAGCACCACGATCGCCAAACGACGGCCGCGCCCCACGATCACCACTCGGCCCACGCGGCGCATCTCCACGCGGCGCGTACGGACGGCGTTCGCCATCACCGGAAGGCCGATCAACACGCGGAGCGCCACGGTCACCAAACGACGGACGCGGACCACGATCACCCGCACCACGCGAGTCATCACTACGCGCTTTGAAAGGCTTCCGTTCACCCGCACCCGAAGGCCGTGCACCTGCCGGTTTATCGCTACGCACTGGCCGATCGCCGCTCGCCATTTCAGCGCGAGGGGGTTTTTTCCGTCCGGCAGCGCTGCCGGTACGAACGGGTGAACGTGCCGGCGATGCCGGGCGCGGGTGCTTCGCTGTCAGTTTGACGCGCATATATTCTCAGGCTGCGATCGCGCGCAGCAGTTCGGTTTCGACCTGGATCTGTGTCCGGTTGTCGGATAGGGTTTTGCCGTCGAGCAGGAACACGTCTTCCACGCGTTCGCCAAGCGTATTGATCCGCGCCGCATGGACGCCGATCCGGTGCTGGGCCAGAACCCGCGCGATCGAATAAAGGAGGCCCTGCCGGTCGTTAGCCGATACGGACAGGATGTAATACTGACCACGTTCGTCGGGGCGTAAATCCACGCGCGGCGTGATCGGAAAAGTGCGCACAAGCCGTGAAACCCGTCCCTTCGACGGTTCCGGCAAGATGCCCTCGGCAGTCAGCAACATGCTCAACTGCTGTTCAACGAGATTCGCAATGTCGCGATAATGCCCGTCATGGTCGGGATGCGCGACCAGAAAATTGTCGAGTGCGTAGCCGTGCCGGGTGGTCGTGACGCGTGCATCGAGCACGGACAGCCCGTTTTTGTCGAAGTAAGCACAAATCCCGGCGAACAGGTCCGGCCGATCTTGCACATAAACCAGCACCTGGAGCGCGGCGCCAATGGGCGACGGCCTTGCACGCACGATTGGTTTTTCGCTCTCAACGTGTTTATAAAGCACGCGAGTTTGCCAGGCGATATCGGCGGCGTCGTGGCGCAGGAAATAGCCGACGTCGAGCTTATCCCACAACACTTTTTCCGCGTTTTCGGGCACGGTTTCAAGGCGCAACAACGCGAGCGCGTCTTCCTGGCGCGACTTGAGTTCCGAGTGCGCGTGCAGTTCGGCGCCGCCGAGCACGGCGCGCGTGGCGCGGTACAAATCCTCAAGCAGCTTGCCTTTCCACGCGTTCCAGACCTTGGGACTGGTGCCGCGGATATCGGCGACGGTCAGCAGGTACAGAGCGGTCAACCGGCGCTCGGTCTTGACCATCGATGCAAATTGCTTGATGACTTCCAGATCGCTCGTGTCCTGCTTCTGCGCGACCTGACTCATGGTCAGATGCTGTTCCACGAGCCACACCACCAGGTCACTGTCGTCCGCGCCAACATCGTGTTCACGGCAAAAACGGCGTGCATCCGCCATGCCGAGCACGGAATGATCGCCGCCGCGGCCCTTGGCGATATCGTGAAAAAGCGCCGCAATATACAGCACCCACGGGCGCTCGAAATTGCCCATCAACTGGCTGCAGAACGGGTATTCATGCGCGTGTTCGGCCAACGCAAAGCGCCGCAGATTGCGCAACACCATCAGGATGTGCTGATCGACGGTATAGACGTGATACAGGTCATGCTGCATCTGGCCGACAATGCGCCGGAAGTTGAGCAGGTAGCGCCCGAGCACGCTTGTCTGGTTCATCAGCCGCAGCGCATGCGTGATGCCTTCGGGCTGTTTCAGTATCTCCATGAACAGGCGCCGGTTCTCGGCATCCCGCCGCCAGTCGCGGCCCATCAGGTCACGTGCGTTATAGATCGCCCGCAGCGTTCGGGCAGATAACCCCTTCACGCCGCGCGTCTGTTCGTATAGCAGGAACGCTTCGAGAATGGCATTGGGCTCGCGTTCGAAAACGTCGTCGCTGGCGATTTCCAGCATGCCCTGCTTCTCGACGAAACGCTCGTTGAGCACGCGCGTGATGCCGCTCGTCGATGGAAACAGTTGCGCTTCCACGTTCTGGATCAGGATGGTGGCAAGCTGCGTGACGGCTTTGGCGGCCCAGTAGTAGCGGCGCATGAGCTGTTCGCTCGCGCGCTTGGACGACGTCGCCTTGTAGCCGAGGCTTTCGGCCAGTGCTGTCTGCAAGTCGAAGACGAGGATGTCCTGGCGCCGCCGGGCAATCACATGCAGCCGCGCGCGCAGGGTCTTCAGAAAACCTTCGTTGCGGCGCAGTTCGCTGGCTTCGCGTTCGGTGATGAGGTCGCGCGAATCCAGTTCACGCCAACTGCTGCCGAAACCGGCCGCGCGCGAAATCCATAAAATAAGCTGCAAGTCGCGCAGGCCGCCGGGACTTTCCTTGATATTGGGCTCGAGGCTGTACGGCGTGTCTTGGTACTTGGCGTGCCGCTGGCGCATCTCCAGGACTTTCGCCTGGAAGAACGCACGCGGATCAAGCGTCTGCCGATACCGTCCCTCGAATGTCTCGAACAGCGTTTCGTCGCCCACTATGCGTCGCGCTTCCAGCAGCGAGGTCTGGATGGTGATGTCGTTGCTCGCTTCATCTATGCACTGCGTCACCGACCGCACGCTGCTGCCGATTTCCAGGCCAAGGTCCCACGCCATGCCAATCAGCCGCTCGATCCGCGCGGCCAGCGAGGCGGTGTGATCAGGCGTGTCCTCATCGGGCAAGAGAACGAGGATGTCGACGTCCGAGTAAGGTGCAAGCTCGCCGCGCCCATAACCGCCGACTGCAATCAACGCCGCCGATTTCGGCATCGCGCAGGCTTCCCAGGCGCCTCGCAGCGCTTCGTCGGTGGCGCGCGCGAGGGCGTGCATCAGGCCATCGACGTTGGTCGCGCTCTGGAAACGCTCGAGCAGGGCCGCCTTGGCCGTCTTGTAAGAGGCTTTCAACAAATCAGCGCGGGTTGGGGCGTCGGCAGGTACGCTCATGGGCAGGCGGGTCGTCAGGTCAGTGGGTGAAAATTGCTCGTAGCGAACAGACGGTTCGCCGGGTTTTAATCAGGTCACGGCGATGCGGCAGGTGCGTACCCCGACGTGGGCCACATGCGGCGGGCGGCGTGCAACGCAGGTGCTTGAAACAAAGTTCAGGATGCCGTCCGGGCAGTCATGACCGCGAGCTTGAGGTGCCGGAGAGCGGATGCGGCTGATGCAATCCACGCCCTATGACGATCTCTGTACCGCCAGCTTAAGCTGTCTTTAAACCCGGCGAAATAACTGGTTTAAACGATCTGTCACCATGCACGGACAAAAACTTAACAAGCGAAAGCGCCTGATGGGTAAAGCACAGTAGGGTAGAGCACAGTACAACGTCGGTTTGCACCGGCAGGGCACGGCGGGTGTATCACTCAGCCAAGGCGCAAGGCGCTTGAACCCGGTCCATCAAGGACAAAACGTCCCCCGGCTTTCAATCAACCAGCGTCAAGCCGTCGCGGCGATCAATTGCGAAGGTGCTTGCGTACCTGCCGACACGGTCAGCACGTCGTAACCCGTCGGCGTAACCAGCACCGTATGTTCCCATTGCGCGGACAGGCTGCGGTCGCGCGTCTTGACGGTCCATTGGTCGGGCATGGTGCGGATATCGCGGCGGCCAGCATTAATCATGGGTTCGACGGTAAAGATCATGCCCGCCTGCAACTCGATGCCCGTGCCGGGGCGGCCGTAGTGCAGCACTTGCGGATCTTCGTGGAACACCTTGCCCACGCCGTGGCCGCAGTACTCGCGCACCACGCTGTAGCCCTGCGCTTCAGCATATTTCTGGATGGCGTGCCCGATATCGCCCAGATGCGCGCCCGGCTTGATCTGGTCGATTCCGAGCCACATGCAGTCGAACGTGGTTTGCACGAGGCGTTTCGCCAGGATCGATCCTTCGCCGACCAGGAACATCCGGCTGGTATCGCCGAAATAGCCTTCCTTGATCACGGTGATGTCAATATTCAGCGCGTCGCCGTTTTTCAGTGTCTTGTCGCCGGGAATGCCGTGGCAAATCACATCGTTGACCGAGATACAGGTCGCTTTCGGATACGGCGGGTAGCCGGGCGGCTGGTAATTCAGCGGCGCGGGCACGGTGCCTTGTTCCTTCAGCATGTACTCGTGGCAGAGGCGATCGAGTTCACCTGTCGTCACGCCGGCAACAATATGGGGCGTGATGAAGTCGAGCACTTCGCTGGCAAGCCGGCAGGCGACGCGCATTTGCGCAATATCGTGGTCGTTTTTCAGCGTAATGGACATGACTTGTATCGAGAAAGCGTGTAAGCGGCTGTTGGCGCCAATCGGCCATTATCGCACCTTACAGGGCTCGCCGCACCCGGGCGCGGGCCGGAGAGGCGGTTTTAGAGCAGTCGGCGCCCAAATTTACCGATCTCAGCGGCAACCGCGACGCGCGGCAGGGCAATTGGGAAAGCCGTCCCCGGGCGCTTGTCCGAGTGATCGGACGTCTTGAGTCCTGCCATTCGTGCGTGATATACTCGCTGGCTAAGTCTGCATCTACTTTGTAATCGTCTTTTCAATGCGGCCTTTCTGAAAACACTGTGTTTTTTTGGAAAGCCAATGCAAAGGCCAAAGGCGTGAAGCGAAGCAAGATCGGACTTTGAATCGCAAGCCGGCGCACCCAGGGTGTCCGGCGCCCCGAAAAATCGAGAAACACGGGGCGCCCGATGCGGCAGCCGGCTTAAGACCTAACCCTCGCGGAGAACTCTCATGGCAGTAACAATGCGTGAAATGCTGGAAGCCGGTGTCCACTTTGGTCACCAAACGCGCTTCTGGAACCCGAAAATGGCCCCGTTCATTTTCGGCCATCGCAACAAGATTCACATTATCAACCTCGAAAAAACGCTGCCGATGTACAACGACGCGCTGAAGTACGTGCGTCAACTGGCAGCGAATCGCGGCACGATTTTGTTCGTTGGCACGAAGCGTCAGTCGCGTGACACGGTGGCAGAAGAAGCGCAACGCGCTGGCATGCCTTTCGTGAACGCACGCTGGCTCGGCGGCATGCTGACCAACTTCAAGACGCTGAAAGTATCGATCAAGCGCCTGAAGGACATGGAAGCAGCGCTGGAAGCCGGTGAAACGGAACGCATGAGCAAGAAGGAAGCGCTCCTGTTCGAACGCGAAATGGCCAAGCTGGTGAAGTCGATTGGCGGCGTGAAGGACATGGGCGGCATTCCTGACGCAATTTTCGTGGTTGACGTCGGTTATCACAAGATTGCCGTGACCGAAGCCAAGAAGCTGGGCATTCCGGTTATCGCCGTGGTTGATACGAACCACTCGCCGGAAGGCATCGACTACGTGATCCCGGGTAACGACGACGCCAGCAAGGCGGTCATGTTGTACACGAAGGGCGTGGCTGACGCGATCCTGGAAGGCCGTTCGAGCGCGGTAAACGAAGTGGTGCAGGCAGTTCGCAGTGGTGACGGCGACGACTTCGTGGAAGTCAACGCAGAAGCGTAAGTCTCTGCATACGACGCCGACGTGATGTATCCGGCAAGAAAGGGGGCTTTGCGAAAGGCCCCCTTTTTTTAACCGGCCGCAACTGCAACGTAAAGTAACAACGGCACTATTCGCGGGCAGCAGAACGCGAAACAGTCGCGAAGTACCTGAGCAGTATTAGTGAAGTATCAGGCAGCACCCCCATTCTGGCCGCGGGCATTTCTCGCCGGCGGCGCGTGTCAATAGTGCGATACGTGCGCGAGCACGGCACAGACTCAAGGAGCAAATGATGGCGGCAATTACCGCAAGCATGGTGGCAGAACTGCGCGCAAAGACCGACGCGCCCATGATGGAATGCAAGAAGGCGCTCACCGAAGCCGAAGGCGACATGGAGCGCGCTGAAGAGCTGCTGCGCGTGAAGCTGGGCAACAAGGCAAGCAAGGCAGCGTCGCGTGTGACGGCTGAAGGCATCATCACGGCGCACATCGACGGCGGCGTGGGTTCGCTCGTCGAACTGAATTGCGAAACCGACTTCGTCGGCAAGAACGACGACTTCCTGGCATTCGGCAAAACCGTCGCCGAGATCGTGGCGAAGAACAACCCGGCCGATGTCGCTGCCCTCGGCGCGCTGCCGCTGGAAAGCTCGACAGTCGATGCCGTGCGTCTCGCGCTGGTCGGCAAGATCGGTGAAAACGTGTCGATTCGCCGTTTCGTGCGTTTTGAATCCGCTAACAAGCTGGCTTCGTATCTTCACGGTACGCGCATCGGCGTGCTGGTTGAGTTCACGGGCGCGGACGAGCAGGTCGGCAAGGACGTTGCCATGCACATTGCTGCAATGAAGCCGGTTTCGCTGTCGTCGGACGACGTTCCGGCGGAACTGATCGCGAAGGAACGCAGCATCGCCGAGCAAAAGGCCGCGGAATAGGGCAAGCCGGCTGAGATCGTCGCGAAGATGGTCGACGGCAGCGTCCAGAAGTACCTGAAGGAAGTCTCGTTGCTGAACCAGACGTTCGTTAAGAACGACAAGCAGACGATCGAACAGATGTTGAAGGCAGCAAGCGCGTCGGTGCAGAAGTTTGCGCTGTTCGTGGTCGGCGAAGGCATCGAAAAGCGTACGGACGACTTCGCTGCCGAAGTGGCCGCGCAAGTTGCTGCCGCCAAGCAAGGCTAAAGCTTCAAACGGCGGTCAGGACTGCGCCAGGCTGTTCGGGCCTAGCAATGCCGCGCAGCTTCAGCCGGTCCGTTCAAGCGGGCCGCTCGATGCAAACGCGCTGGCCGCCGAGTCAAAAATGCAGTGAAAGCAGCACAATGCGAGCCCGGCGTTCCCGAATGCGGAATGCCCGTCTCGCGCCCTCATGGCGGTCAAAACCGCGCCGGACGGGCAAAACGGGGCTAATTCAGGTAAGCCCGGGGTTAATCCGTCACGCCGCCGCGGCTTGTCCAATATGGGATGCTTGCCGGAAATATCGTTTCACCCCTACAGTTCTACGTTGTTGCACTCCCTCTCGGCGCGATCGGAACCCTCATATGCCCACAGCCTACAAACGCGTACTCCTCAAACTCTCCGGCGAAGCTCTAATGGGCGACGATGCCTTCGGCATCAATCGCGCGACAATCGAAAGGATGGTGGCAGACGTCGCGGAAGTGGTGCGCATGGGCACGCAACTCGCGGTTGTCATCGGCGGCGGTAATATTTTTCGCGGCGTGGCAGGCGGTGCGGCCGGGATGGACCGTGCAACGGCCGACTACATGGGCATGCTCGCCACCATGATGAACGCGCTCGCATTGCAGGACGCCATGCGCCACGCCGGTATCGAGGCGCGTGTGCAATCCGCGCTGCGCATGGACCAGGTGGTCGAGCCGTACATTCGCCCGCGCGCTATCCGCCAGCTCGAAGAAGGCAAGGTGGTCATTTTCGCGGCTGGTACGGGCAACCCGTTTTTCACCACCGATACCGCCGCTGCGCTGCGCGGCGCGGAAATCGGTGCGGAAGTCGTGCTGAAAGCAACGAAAGTGGACGGTGTATATTCCGCCGATCCCAAGAAAGACCCGAGCGCCACGCGCTACAGCACGATCAGTTTCGACGAAGCGATCGGCAAGAATCTGCAGGTGATGGACGCGACGGCGTTTGCGCTGTGCCGCGACCAGAAGCTGCCTATTCGTGTGTTTGCGATCAATAAGCCGGGCGCGCTCAAGCGCATCATTCAGGGCGATGACGAAGGTACGCTCGTCCACGTGTAAACTCTCGCGGTGACAAAAGGGCGAGGGCGGGCGCGCTCCGAGGGAACTGCGCTGCCATCGCCAGCACTGCACGCAATACAAGTACGGAGGCTCAAATGAGTGTGGCTGACATTAGAAAGAGCGTCGATCAGAAGATGCAAAAGTCGATCGAAGCGTTCAAGAACGATCTTGCGAAGATCCGCACGGGCCGCGCCCACACGGGCTTGCTGGACCATATCCAGGTCGATTACTACGGCTCGAGCGTGCCCATTTCGCAAGTGGCGAACATGACGCTGATCGACGCCCGTACGATCGGTGTGCAGGCGTGGGAAAAGAAGATGGTTCCGGTGGTGGAAAAGGCGATCCGTGACTCTGATCTCGGCCTGAACCCCTCCAACCAGGGCGACCAGATCCGCGTCCCCATGCCCGCGCTGACCGAAGAACGTCGCCGCGAGCTGGTGAAGGTCGTCAAGAGCGAAGGTGAAAACGCCAAGATTGCCGTGCGCAATCTGCGTCGTGACGCCAACGAGCAACTGAAGCGGCTCGTGAAGGACAAGGAAATCTCCGAGGACGACGAACGTCGTGCAAGCGATGACGTCCAGAAGCTCACCGATAAAAACGTCGCGGAAATCGACAAGCTGGTTGTGTCGAAAGAAGCCGAAATCATGACGGTTTGAGGCCGTTTCCGGTCTCTTGCGTCGTGCCGGCGCGTCACTCTGTCGATACTTAGATTCAGCGGCCATGACCTATACCAGCTCTACCGTTCGCGTACCCGATGTCGCGGCTGTCCCGCGACATATCGCGATCATCATGGACGGCAACGGCCGTTGGGCGACGCAACGGCGCCTGCCGCGCGTGGCCGGCCACACGCGTGGCGTCGACGCCGTGCGGGCTACAGTCGAAAGCTGTGCGCGCCAGGGCGTCGAATTCGTGACGCTGTTCGCTTTCAGTTCCGAAAACTGGCGTCGTCCGACCGACGAAGTCTCGTTCCTCATGCGCCTGTTCGTCACGGCGCTCGAGCGGGAAGTCGGCAAGCTGCACGCCAACGGCATCCGTTTGCGCGTGGTCGGCGACACCTCCATGTTCGACGATCGCATTCGTGCGCTGATCCAGCGCGCCGAAACCAAGACGGCGCGCAATACGCGCTTGACCTTGACCATTGCGGCGAATTACGGCGGCCGCTGGGACGTCATGCAGGCGGCGAAAAAGCTGGCCGAGCAGTCGGTCAAGGAAGGCCGCGTGGTTCCCGTCGACGAAGCCGCGTTCGAGCAGCACCTCGCCATGGCCTACGCGCCGGAACCTGACCTGTTCATCCGCACGGGCGGGGAGCAGCGCATCAGCAATTTCCTGCTGTGGCAGATGGCGTACACCGAACTCTATTTCACCGATACCTACTGGCCCGATTTCGACGCCGAAGCATTGGCTCGCGCGATCGAATCGTACGCTGAGCGTGAACGCCGGTTCGGGCGAACCAGCGCGCAGCTTGAACCGCAAGCGCAGAAGGCCGACACTCTTTCATGCTAAAGACCCGTGTCATCACGGCAATCGTCCTGCTGGCAGTGCTTCTGCCAATCACGTTTTTCGCACCAGTCGGCGTTTTCGCGGCATTGATCGCCGTTGTAGTCATTTTTGCTGCCTGGGAGTGGGCGCGCCTGCTCAAGCTTACCGGCAGCTCGCCCGTGGTGTACGCGGTGATTGCCGGCATGGCGCTAATTGCCAGCACGCGGCTCGGGCTAGGTTACAAACCGCTGTATCAGATGGCCGCCATATTCTGGGTGCTGGCCGGCCCGTTCGCGCTCGCCCGCAAGCCCGCTCTTGCCGACGGCGCGTGGCGCGTGTTCCTCCTGTTCGCCGGCATTGTGACGTTCGTGGCCTGCTGGCACGCACTCGTTGCGGCCCGTACGATCGGGGTGGCGTTCGTGCTATCGCTTCTCCTAGTCGTATGGCTGGCTGACATTGGCGCATACTTCGCCGGAAAAGCGTTTGGTCGTCATAAACTCGCGCCGTCCATCAGTCCGGGCAAAACCCGCGAAGGTGCGTTGGGCGGCTGGCTGGCGGTAATGATCGTCGGCTCGGCGGGGGCGGCCACGCTGGTTTTTGCGCCGACACTTTTTTCGGCGCTGGTGCAGCATCTCGGCTGGGCCGGGGCGCTGCTCTCCTTGACGGTGCTGACGGTATTCAGCGTAATTGGCGACCTGTTCGAGTCTCTGCTGAAACGCCAGGCCGGCGTCAAGGATTCGAGCGGATTGTTGCCCGGGCACGGTGGCGTCCTCGACCGGATCGACGCATTGTTGCCCGTATTGCCGATCGCACTCCTGTTGCTCGGTCCTGTTGCCCAGTCAATCGGCTAATCGGCTAAAGAAGGATTTATGCAAAAACGTCTGACTCTGCTCGGCTCCACGGGCTCGATCGGCGAGAGCACGCTCGACGTCGTGGCGCGGCACCCGGATCGCTTCAAGGTCTACGCGCTGACCGCCCATCGCAACGGCGACAAGCTCGTCGACCAATGTGTGCGGTTCCAGCCGGAAGTGGCGGTGGTCGGTGACGCCGATACCGCTGCAAAGGTCGCCGCCGCACTGCGTGCGCAGGGCTGCAAGACCGAGGTGGACTACGGCCCGCAAGCGCTCGTGGACGTCTCCGAGAGCGCAAGTTGCGACACGGTCGTGGCCGCTATTGTCGGTGCTGCGGGGCTGGCGCCGACGCTGGCTGCTGCGCGTGCGGGCAAACGCATCCTGCTGGCCAACAAGGAAGCGCTGGTCATGTCGGGCAAGATTTTCATCGACGCGGTGCATGACAACAACGCGGTGCTGCTACCGGTCGATAGTGAGCACAACGCGGTATTCCAGTGCATGCCGCGTGAAGTGGCGCTGCACGGCGGGGTATCGAAGATCATTTTGACGGCATCCGGCGGCCCGTTCCGCACCCGCGAGCCGTCAACACTGCGCCACGTTACGCCCGACGAAGCCTGCAAGCATCCGAACTGGGCAATGGGCCGCAAGATTTCCGTCGATTCCGCCACGATGATGAACAAGGGCCTCGAAGTGATCGAGGCGCACTGGCTCTTCAACGTGCCGGGGTCGCGCATCGAAGTGCTGATTCATCCGCAAAGCGTGATTCATTCGCTGGTTTCATACGCGGACGGTTCCGTGCTCGCGCAACTGGGCAACCCCGACATGCGCACGCCGATCGCGTATGCGCTGGCGTTCCCGGAACGCGTGGATTCCGGAGTCGCGCAACTCGATCTCGCGCAAATTGCAACGCTTAGCTTCGAGAAGCCTGACCTGAACCGTTTCCCTTGCCTCGCGCTTGCGCTGAAGGCGCTGGAAGCCGGCGGCACCGCAAGCGCGGCGCTCAACGCGGCCAACGAGGTTGCGGTCGAGGCGTTCCTGGCTCGCCGTATCGGCTTCATGGCGATCGGGGAAGTGGTCGAGCGCGTGCTCAACGTGTTGCCGAACGGCAGCGCGTCGACGCTTGATGAAGTGCTCGCCGCCGATGCCGAAGCGCGTCGCCTGGCAGGCGAGTTCGCTGCTTTGCTGACAGCCGACGCGCCGCACGCCGAACGCGTCCTGCACTGAGGTCGCCATGAACTTCCTGATCGAAATCGTTGCATTTGTGGTGGCTATCGGCGTGCTGGTCGTCGTCCACGAGTTCGGCCATTACAGCGTCGCGCGGTTGTGCGGCGTGAAGGTCCTGCGATTTTCGGTCGGGTTCGGCAAGCCGCTTGTGAAATGGGTCAGCAAGCGCACGGGCACGGAGTGGACGATCGCCGCGCTGCCGCTGGGCGGCTACGTGAAGATGCTCGACGAACGCGAAGCGGAAGCGAGCATTCCCGAAGCCGATCTGCCGCGCGCCTTCAACCGGCAGCCGGTGCTCAAGCGGATCGCGATTGTCATAGCCGGTCCGGTGGCGAACTTCATTCTCGCCATCTTGCTGTTCGCCGGCGTGTTCGCGGGCGGCGTCTCCGAGCCGGCTGCGATTCTCTCGGCGCCTGCGCCCAACACCGTTGCGGCGAAGGCGGGCTTCGAGGGTGGCGAGACGATCGTTTCAATGCGCGATGTGCAAGGTGACAGCGATGCGAGCGGCGAGACGCATAGGGTGCGCTCGTGGTCCGACCTGCGCTGGAAACTGCTCGACGCATCATTCGATCATCGCCGCGTGGTGCTCACCGCCAGCACGAACCACGGTACGTTCGATTTCCCGGTGAGCGTGGGCAAGATCGACGACCAGGACGCCGATCAGGATTTCATGGATAAACTCGGCTTCGAGCCGGGTGGCGGCACGCTGGCGGTGGCCGGTGTGGAAGCGGGCAGCGCGGCGGCGAACGCGGGCTTGCAGGCGGGTGATGTGCTGCGTGCTATCGACGGCAAAAAGATCGATAACGCGATGGGTTTTATCGATTACGTACAGCATCGTCCGGGTACGCCGGTCTCGCTGACCGTCGAGCGCAACGGCGCGCAGCGCGCAGTGCAGATCGTGCCGGAGCTCAAGCAAGACGCTGCTACGCATCGCGATGTCGGGCGCATCGGCGCGTCGCTCGCGACCCGGATTCCATCGGTGGACGTGCGTTACGGACCGGTCGAAAGCCTGCATCTGGGCGTCAAGCGGACCTGGGACATCAGCATTTATTCGCTGCGCATGTTCGGGCGGATGATCACGGGCGAAGCGTCGCTGAAAAATCTTTCGGGGCCGGTGACGATCGCCGACTACGCGGGCAAGAGCGCGCGGCTTGGTTTGTCGGCGTTTCTTTCATTCCTCGCGCTCGTGAGTATCAGCCTCGGCGTGTTGAACTTGTTACCGATTCCGGTTCTTGACGGTGGGCATCTGTTATATTATTTGGTTGAAGCCGCAACCGGCAAGGCCGTGTCAGATCGCTGGCAGCTGGTTTTGCAGCGGGCGGGTCTTGTTTGCATCGTCGCCTTGTCGATGATCGCGCTCTTTAATGACCTTGCGCGCCTGATCCGCTTTTGATCCGGCTGACCGTTTCACCTTGATCCTTTTTCATCCTGTCTGGCGGCGCTTGAACGAACGCCGTCGGGCTTGATGCAGCTATACACACTGGGGAAGCACGTTGTTCAAACCTCATCGCTTTGTTCCTAAGTCGGCTGTGGCCGCAGCATTGGCCGCAACCGGAATGGCGGCGCACGCGACAACGCCGTTTGTCGTGCAGGACATCCGGATTGACGGCCTCCAGCGCATTGAACCCGGTTCGGTATTCGCCTACTTGCCTATCAAGCAGGGCGACACGTTCACCGACGACAAAGCCTCCGAAGCAATTCGCGCGCTTTATGCAACGGGCTTCTTCAACGACGTCCAGATCGCCACACAGGGCAACGTGGTGGTCGTGCAGGTGCAGGAGCGTCCGGCCATTTCGCAAATCGACTTCTCGGGCATCCACGAGTTCGAAAAGGACAACCTGGCGAAGGCGTTGCGCGCGGTAGGCTTGTCGCAGGGCCGCTCGTACGACAAGGCGCTCGTTGACAAAGCCGAGCAGGAGCTCAAGCGCCAGTACCTGACGCGCGGCTTCTACGCGGCCGAAGTCACGACTACCGTCACGCCGGTCGACCGCAACCGCGTGCAGATCCTGTTCTCGGTGGCGGAAGGTCCGAGCGCGAAGATTCGCCAGATCAACTTCATCGGCAACAAGGTGGTCAGCACGAGCACGCTGCGCGACGAGATGCAGTTGTCCACGCCGAACTGGTTCTCGTGGTACACGAAGAACGACCTGTACGCGAAAGACAAGCTCACCGGCGACCTTGAAAATGTGCGCTCGTACTACCTGAATCGCGGTTATCTCGAGTTCAACATCGACTCGACGCAGGTGTCCATCTCGCCCGACAAGAAGGACATGTACCTGACGATCTCGTTGCACGAAGGCGAGCCGTACAAGATCAGCGCAATCAAGCTCTCGGGCAATCTGCTCGACCGTCAGGCCGAGTTGACCAAGCTTATCAAGATCAAACCGGGTGACCGTTTCTCGGCCGAAAAGCTGCAGGCGACCACGAAGGCCATCGTCGACAAGCTCGGCGAATATGGCTACGCGTTCGCGCAGGTCAACGCGCAGCCGCAGATCAATCAAGCCGATCACAGCGTCGACCTGACGCTGAATGTGGACCCGAGCCGCCGTGTGTACGTGCGGCGCGTGAACATCGTCGGCAATACGCGTACACGTGACGAAGTGGTGCGCCGGGAAATGCGTCAGCTCGAAAGCTCGTGGTTCGATTCGAGCCGGCTGGCGTTGTCGAAGGATCGCGTGAATCGTCTCGGTTACTTTACCGACGTCGACGTGACCACGGTTCCGGTCGAAGGCACGAACGACCAGGTGGACGTGGACGTGAAGGTCGCGGAAAAGCCGACCGGCGCGATTACGCTCGGCGCGGGTTTTTCGTCGACGGACAAGGTGGTTTTGTCAGCAGGCGTGTCGCAGGACAACGTGTTCGGCTCGGGTACGAGCCTCTCGGTCAACATCAACACGGCCAAGACGTATCGGACGCTGACGGTGACGCAGGTCGATCCGTACTTCACCATCGACGGCATCAAGCGCATTACCGACCTGTACTACCGCACGTATCAGCCGCTCTATTACTCCACGGACTCCAGCTTCAAGATCGTTACCATTGGTGGTGACCTGAAGTTCGGCATTCCGTTCTCGGAGCAGGACACGGTGTACTTCGGCGCGGGCCTCGAGCAGAACACGCTCGATATCGATTCCGCTACGCCGCAAAGCTATATCGACTACGTGAAGGAATTCGGCCGCGTAGTGAACAACGTGCCGGTGACGGTTGGCTGGTCGCGTGATAATCGTGACAGCGCCTTGGTCCCGAGCCGCGGTTATTACACGCAGACGAACGCGGAATACGGTACGCCGGCGGGTAACACGACGTACGTCAAGGTTGACGCCCAGGCACAGTATTACTACTCGTTCGCGCGCGGTTTCGTGCTCGGCCTGAATTTGCAGGGCGGCTACGGTAAGGGCCTGCAAGGCCAGACCTACCCGATTTTCAAGAACTATTATGCTGGCGGTATCGGCTCGGTTCGCGGTTATGAGCCGAGCTCGCTGGGTCCGCGTGACACGACCACGGGCGACCCGATCGGGGGTTCGCGCATGGCGGTGGGTAACATCGAGTTGACGTTCCCGTTGCCGGGTACGGGCTATGACCGCACGTTGCGCGTCTTCACCTTCCTTGACGGTGGTAACGTCTGGGGCGATCCGGGTCAGGGCGGCACCAGCACCGGCGCGAACGGCTTGCGGTATGGTTACGGTTTTGGTCTGGCGTGGATCTCGCCGATCGGCCCGCTCAAGTTGAGCCTGGGTTTCCCGGTGACGAAGCATACCGGCGACCAGTATCAGAAGTTCCAGTTCCAGATCGGTACGGCGTTCTAAATCCGATCGGGATGTGTGGTGTGGGTTCCCTGTTTCCGTTCTTGTCGCGGAACCGGGACGCCTGACGCAGTCGCTGTGAAACAGTGGCTTGACCTGCGATCTGTTGCAATGACCTGATTCAGTGACTTGATTGAGCAAGACAAGTCAGTGGTGTAAATAAGTAACGTGAGGAAGACTTTGCGAACCGGTAAGCTTTCGAAACATGTAGCGTTGGCGCTTGTTATGTCGGTGACGCTCGGCCTGATGGGTGCCGCCAAGGCAGAGGCGCAGGAGACCCGGATTGCAGCCGTCAACTCCGATCGCATCTTGCGTGAATCGTCGGCGGCCAAGGCCGCGCAGACGAAGCTCGAGCAAGAGTTTTCGAAGCGGGACAAGGCGTTGCAGGACATGGCAGCGCGCCTGAAGACCATGTCGGACGCGATGGACAAGAACGGCGCCTCCATGGCGCCTGCCGACCGTGCGGCCAAGCAACGCGATCTGTCGCAGCTTGACCAGGACTTTCAGCGCAAACAGCGTGAATTTCGCGAAGATCTGAACCAACGCCGTAACGAGGAACTCGCTGCGGTGCTGGACAAGGCTAACAAGGTCATCAAGCAGATTGCCGAGGCGCAGCATTACGACCTGATCGTGCAGGAAGCGGTATACGTCAGTCCGCGTATCGATATCACCGATCAGGTGCTGAAGGCGCTGGCCGCAAATCAGGCAAGCCTGTCGATCAATCCAGCTAGTAGTTCGAACTGATCGGGAGCGGTACCGGATGGCATCAGACAGCGCGATCACGCTTGGTGAACTGACACAGCGCTTCGGCGGAGACATAGCAGGCGATGCGGCGCATCGGGTGAACGGCCTCGCGCCGCTCGACAAAGCTGGCCCCACGCAACTCGCCTTTCTCGCGAACCAGAAATATCTGTCTCAAGTGGAAAGCACGCAGGCCGGCGCGGTGTTGATTTCGCCATCGGATCTGGAAAAAGTGGCGACGCCGGAAGGGCGTAACTTTATCGTCACGGCTAACCCCTACGCTTATTTTGCGCGCGTGGCGCAGGTTTTCATCGACCTCGCGACGCCGCCGGTCGAACCTGGCGTGCACCACACGGCGTTTATCCATCCCGGCGCGAAGGTGGCCGCCACCGCGGTAATCGGGCCGCACGTCAGTGTGGAAGCGGGCGCCGAGATCGGCGAGCGGGTGAGGCTGGATGCGGGCGTGACGATCGGGCGGGGCGTGAAGCTGGCTGACGATGTCCATCTTTATCCCCACGTCACCGTCTATCATGGTTGTAAGCTTGGCGCGCGCGTGATTGTGCATGCAGGCGCGGTGATCGGCGCGGACGGATTTGGCTTTGCTTCGGATTTCGTCGGCGACGGCGACGCACGCACCGGCAACTGGGTCAAGATCCCGCAAGTCGGCGCCGTGGTCGTGGCGCAGGACGTGGAAATTGGTGCGAACACGACGATCGACCGGGGCGCGATGGCCGACACGGTGATCGAGGAAGGCGTAAAGATCGATAATCAGGTCCAGATCGGGCATAACTGTCGGATCGGCGCCTACACGGTGATCGCAGGCTGCGCGGGCATTGCGGGCAGCACGAACATCGGGCGGCACTGCATGATCGGCGGTGCGGTGGGCATTGCGGGCCACGTGACGCTGGCGGACTACGTGATTGTCACGGCACAGTCGGGCGTGTCGAAGTCGCTGTTGAAGCCGGGCATGTACACGAGTGCATTCCCCGCCGTGAATCACGCCGACTGGAACAAAAGCGCTGCCATTGTGCGTAATCTGGACAAGTTGCGCGAACGCATCAAGACGCTCGAAGCGGCCGTAGCCGCGGGCACTGAGGTAGATAACACCCCGGACAGCACTTCAGGCAAGCATTAAGACGGTAAAAACCGGCATCCCACGCGACATCGCTTGTTGGTCGTGGCTTTTAGCGAGCTAACGAGCGGTTTCGCAGTCAACACCCGCGCTGTGAAGCGCGCGAGCAGAACGACTATGAGCACCGAAAAAATCAATCTAGACATCCACAAGATTCTCACGTTGCTGCCGCATCGGTATCCGATCCTGCTCGTCGACCGTGTACTCGAACTCACGCCGCATCAGAGCATCAAAGCGCTGAAGAACGTGACGATCAACGAGCCGTATTTTCAGGGTCACTTCCCGACGCGGCCCGTGATGCCCGGCGTGCTGATTCTCGAAGCGCTTGCGCAGGCAGCCGCACTGCTCACGTTCGCCGAGGAAAAGGAACCACACGATCCGGAAACGACTCTGTATTACTTCGTGGGCATCGACAAGGCGCGCTTCAAGCGCGTGGTCGAGCCCGGCGACCAGCTGATCCTGAATGTGAACTTCGAGCGCTACATGCGCGGCATCTGGAAGTTCAGCGCGCGCGCCGAAGTGGACGGTGCGGTGGCAGCCGAAGCCGAGTTGATGTGCACCGTGAAAAATACGGCCGCCGACACGAAGTGACAGCGACGCCAGCCGTGCCTTAAGCGCCGGCGCGGCAGAGCAGGGCAAACTCAGCAACAGACAGCAACAGAACACCAAGCGAGGGCGCATGAGCAAGATTCACCCTACCGCGATTATCGAGCCGGGCGCGCAGCTCGACGAATCCGTCGAAGTCGGCCCGTACGCGATCATCGGACCGCACGTGCAGATTGGCGCGCGCACGACTGTCGGCTCGCACAGCGTAATCGAAGGCCATACGGTCCTCGGCAGCGACAACCGCATCGGCCACTACGCATCCGTCGGCGGCCGGCCGCAGGACATGAAGTACAAGGACGAGCCCACCCGGCTCGTGATTGGCGACCGCAATACCATTCGCGAATTCACGACCATTCATACCGGTACGGTGCAGGACACGGGCGTGACCACCATCGGCGACGACAACTGGATCATGGCGTACGTGCACGTAGGCCATGACTGCCAGCTTGGCAGCAACATCGTCATGTCGAGCAACGCGCAACTGGCAGGGCACGTGATCATTGGCGATCACGCCATTGTCGGCGGTATGTCGGGCGTGCATCAGTTCGTGCGCATCGGCGCGCATTCCATGCTGGGCGGTGCGTCTGCGCTCGTGCAGGACATTCCGCCGTTCGTGATCGCCGCAGGCAACAAGGCTGAGCCGCACGGTATCAATGTAGAAGGGCTGCGCCGGCGCGGCTTTTCGGCTGAGGCTATTTCGGCGCTGCGTTCGGCGTACCGGGTGTTGTACAAGAGCGGCGCGACGCTGGAAGAAGCGAAGGTGCAATTGCGCGAACTGGCTTCCGCAGGCGGCGACGGCGACGCGCCCGTGACGGCGCTGGCTGATTTTATCGACGCTTCGCAGCGCGGCATCATCCGTTGACCGAGCGCCCGATGACGCTGGCTCCCGCCCCTCTGCGCGTTGCGATGGTGGCGGGTGAGCCGTCAGGCGATCTGCTCGCGGCGTCGCTACTTGAGGGCCTGAACGAGCGCTTGCCGGCGGGCACGCAGTTCAACGGCATTGGCGGTCCGCGCATGACGGCCGCCGGTTTCGATGCCCACTGGCCGATGGACAAGCTCACGGTGCGGGGTTATGTCGAAGCGCTGAAGCATATTCCCGAGATCCTCGGCATTCGTAACGAGCTCAAGCGGCAACTGCTCGCGGAGCCGCCGTCGGTGTTTATCGGCGTGGATGCGCCCGATTTCAATTTTGGTCTTGAACACGCGTTGCGCGATGCCGGCATTCCGACGGTGCATTTCGTGTGTCCGTCGATCTGGGCGTGGCGCGGCGGGCGGATCAAGAAGATCGTCAAAGCCGTCGATCACATGCTGTGCGTGTTCCCGTTCGAAACGGCTCTCATGGAGAAGGCGGGTATTGCGTCCACGTACGTGGGCCATCCGCTCGCCGATGAAATTCCGCTTGTGCCTGACGTTGAAGGTGCGCGGCGCGCGTTGGGCTTGCCGGAAGGCGGCCCGATCATCGCGGTGTTGCCGGGCAGCCGGCGTTCGGAGATCGCGCTGATCGGTCCGACGTTTTTCGACGCGATGGAGCTCATGCAGCTTCGCGAACCCGGTGTGCGTTTCGTGATGCCGGCAGCGAATGCCGCCTTGCGCGAGTTGTTGCAGCCGCTGGTTGCCGCGCACCCGAATCTCGCGCTGACGATCACTGAAGGCAACGCCCAGGTCGCGATGACTGCCGCCGACGCCATCCTGGTCAAGAGCGGCACGGTCACGCTGGAAGCGGCGTTGCTCAAGAAGCCGATGGTCATCTCGTACAAGGTGCCTTGGCTGACGGGCCAGATCATGCAGCGGCAGGGTTATTTGCCGTATGTCGGTTTGCCGAACATCCTGGCCGGGCGGTTTGTCGTGCCGGAAATCCTCCAGCATTTCGCGACACCCGAAGCGCTTGCCGACGCCACGCTGAAACAGTTGAACGACGAAGCGAACCGCGCGACACTGACGGAAATCTTCACGGAAATGCACCACGCGCTGCGTCAGAACACGGCTCAACGTGCTTCGGAGGCCGTGGCGCAAGTGCTGGAAACGAGGAGGCCGCGGTAATGGCGAAGATCGTCGTGAAAGGCGTGGTACGGAGTTCGCTGCAGCCTGCGTTCGACTTTGATGTCGATACGCCCTCCGACGTTATCTGCGGCGTGGACGAAGCCGGTCGTGGCCCGCTGGCAGGTCCCGTGGTGGCGGCAGCGGTGATCTTCGATCCATCGAAACCTAAAATTCGCGGACTCGACGACTCGAAGGTCCTGAGCGCCAAGAAGCGCGAGGAACTGTACGAGAAGATCATCGATCGGGCGCTGGCCTATTGCGTGGCTTCGGCAACGGTCGAGGAAATCGACACGATCAACATTCTCCACGCCACCATGCTCGCGATGAAACGCGCGGTGGAAGGGCTCTCGGTCCTGCCGACGGTGGCGAAGATCGATGGCAACCGATGTCCCCAATTATCGATGCGTTCAGTGGCTGTCATTGGCGGCGACGCGTTGATTGCACAGATATCGGCTGCATCCATTCTGGCCAAAGTCACGCGCGACCGGATGCTGCTGCAATTGCATGAAGTCCACCCTGTCTATGGTTTCGATGCCCACGCCGGTTACGGCACGCCGCAGCATCTGAGGGCGTTGCTTGAACATGGGCCTTGCGAGCATCATCGGCGTTCGTTTGCGCCTGTTCGTGAGGCGCATGCGCGACTGGGCACGGTGTTGCCGGTCGTTGCAGCCGGGGTGCTGGAAGCGGCTGCCGCGGGACAGGGCATCGACGCTCCTCCGTTCTGAATTCTCCCCAAGTGAAAGCCATTACCTCGCGGGATAACCCGCTTTACAAGCGCCTGAAGGCGCTCGCCGGATCGACCGCGCAGCAGCGGCGCAGCGGTCACGCGTTGCTGGAAGGGCTGCATCTCGCGAGCGCTTATCTTGATGCTGCCGGGGAGCCTGAGACGTGCGTTGTCACCGAGGGCGCACTTCATCACGAAGAAGCGCGGCAGATTGTCGGGCGGATCAATCCCGCGCACGTTTATACGTTGCCCGATGCTTTGTTCGGACAGCTATCGAGTGTCGTGCATGGTGTGGGGATGGTGTTGCTGGTCGAGCAGCTTGAGCCATCGTTGCCTGAACGCATTACCGGGACGTGCCTGGTTCTTGATGGCATCCAGGATGCCGGCAATGTCGGATCCATTTTGCGGAGTGCCGCGGCGGCTGGAATTCAGCATGTGTTTTGCGCGCCGGGGACGGTGTATGCGTGGTCATCGAAGGTGCTGCGCTCGGGTATGGGCGCGCATTTCCTGCTCGGCATTTACGAGGATGTCGAGCCGGCGGAGTTAACGTCGCGGCTTGGCTCTGAGGTGCAGGTGACGATCACTGATTCGCATGGGGCAAAGGCGATCTACGATGCCGATTTGTCCGGGCCTGTGGCCTGGGTCATGGGCAATGAGGGCGCGGGCGTCTCGCCATTCTGGCGCGATCACGCGATGCTTCGGGTAACGATTCCCCAGCCGGGCGGCATGGAATCGCTGAATGTGGCGGCGGCTGCCGCGATTTGCATCTTTGAACAGTGTCGGCAGCAACGCCGATAGTCATCGCATGAGTTCGCAAAAAAGGCGTTTTCAACTTTCGTTGAAAACGGCTTTTTAACATCCCAACCGATATCAGTAATACGATGGCCGTTCCAGCCGGATCTCCTGCAGGATGGTCGTGGCGATTTCCTCGATCGACTTATGCGTCGACGATAACCACTTGACCCCCTCGCGCTTCATCATCGCTTCGGCTTCGTTGATTTCGTAGCGGCAATTCTCCAACGCCGCATACTTGCTCCCCGGCCGCCGTTCATTGCGAATCTCCGCGAGCCGCTGCGGATCGATCGACAAGCCAAACATCTTTTCCTTATACGGCAGCAACGGCGTCGGCAACCGACCACGCTCAAAATCTTCCGGAATCAACGGATAATTCGCCGCCTTCACACCGTACTGCATCGCCAGATAAAGCGACGTCGGCGTCTTGCCGCTGCGCGACACGCCGACCAGGATCACATCGGCATCGGACAGATTACGATTCGACTGGCCGTCGTCGTGCGCCAGCGAAAAATTGATCGCTTCAATCCGTTTCTTGTATTCGTCCGTATCCGCGTTCTGGTGGACGCGGCCCATCGCGTGCGTCGACTTGATGTCGAGTTCCAGTTCCAGCGGTTCGATAAACGTCTGGAACATGTTCAGCACCAGCGCATTCGAGCGCTGCACGATCTCGTTCGACGCACTGTCCACCAGCGTGGTGAACACAATCGGCCGACGGCCATCGAGCGACACGGCCTCGTTGATCTTCGCGATAGTTGCGCGCGCCTTTTCGGTCGAATCGACAAACGGCACGCGCACGAGCCGGAATTTCTGGTCGAACTGGGACAGGATCGAATGCGCGAAGGTCTCGGCAGTGATCCCGGTGCCATCTGAAACGATGAATACGGTAGGCGGCATCGGCGTGAAGGTGCGTGAAATTACGTGAAATGAATTGACGGTGATTATGGCCGATTAAAAAACCCGCCATATTGACGCAAACGCGTGAATATCACTACCCACCAACGCCGTGGCGCGCATGGCGTCGGGCGAATAGCTCCAAACTAAGCGTCCGCTAAAACGCGCGATGTGCGCCGCCACACCATGCGCGTGTGAGGGGTCTCATTACGCAGCGTTTTTATGCCCTGCCATGAAACATTTTCGAGAGGTAGCACGGTAGAATAGCGGCAACCTGTTCGATAAGCAATTGCGGACGATTAATCATCGATTCACGAAAGTTACCGCCTATTCGTGCGTTTTCGAAACAAAACGTAGATTTTGTAGGCAGTTTTAACCGATATCGATATGTTTCGACGTCGTGCTTTTCAGCGTCGCAGCGTGGTTCATGCAGGGCTTCACGCTCCGGCCACAGCACGATGCGTCGCGCCCTCAAGGCGCGTAGAGAAGCGGCATGTGCTTATCAAACAGGTTATGCAGGTTGCGGTACGCGCTTCCAATGAGCGCCGCCGCTTCGAGCCCACTTGCATGATCGTGAATTCCATCCACCTTAGGGGCTTACATGACTAACGAAGCTAACGTTGCAAAGGACCAGGCGTATGTAGTGCCATTCGAGCAGTTGCGAATGACCGATGTCGACATTGTCGGCGGTAAGAATGCGTCGCTCGGCGAGATGATCAGCCAGCTCGCTGAAGCCGGCGTGCAGGTGCCGACCGGTTTTGCAACGACGGCGCAGGCGTTTCGCGATTTCCTGCATCACAACAACCTGACGGAACGCATCGCCAAACGTCTGGAACTCTTCGACGTAGACGACGTGAAAGCCTTGGCCGAAGCCGGCAAGGAAATCCGCCAATGGATCATCGACGCGCCGATGCAACCGCGCCTCGAAGAACTGATCCGCAAAGGCTTCGACACGCTGCAAAACGGCTCGCCGGAAGAGCTTTCGTTCGCCGTGCGTTCTTCGGCTACCGCTGAGGACTTGCCGGACGCATCGTTCGCGGGTCAGCAGGAAAGCTACTTGAACGTGGTTGGCATCGACGAAGTGCTCGATCGCATGAAGCACGTGTTCGCGTCGCTGTATAACGACCGCGCTATTTCGTATCGCGTGCACAAGGGTTTTACGCACGCTGAAGTCGCGTTGTCGGCGGGCGTGCAGCGCATGGTTCGCTCGGACGTGGGCGCAGCCGGCGTGATGTTCACGCTCGATACCGAATCAGGCTTCAAGGACGCCGTGTTCATTACGTCGAGCTACGGCCTGGGCGAAACGGTCGTGCAGGGCGCCGTGAATCCGGACGAGTTCTACGTCTTCAAGACCACGCTCGAACAAGGCAAGTACCCGATCATCCGCCGCTCGATTGGCTCGAAGCTCATCAAGATGGAATTCACGAACGCTGGCGAAGCCGGCCGCGTGAAGACGGTCGACGTATCGCACGAGCAGCGCAACCGCTTCTCCATCAGTGACAATGATGTGATCCAGCTCGCGAAGTACGCGGTGATCATCGAAAAGCACTATCAGCGTCCGATGGATATCGAGTGGGGCAAGGACGGCCGCGACGGCAAGATCTTCATTCTTCAGGCGCGTCCTGAAACGGTGAAGAGCCAAGCTGCGGGCAAGGCTGAAATGCGCTTCAAGCTGAAGGGCCAGTCGAACGTGATCGCCACGGGACGGGCTATCGGCCAGAAGATCGGCGCGGGTCCGGTGCGCGTGATTCACGATCCGTCGGAGATGGATCGTGTGCAGCCCGGCGACGTGCTGGTGGCCGACATGACCGACCCGAACTGGGAGCCGGTGATGAAGCGTGCATCGGCCATCGTCACGAATCGCGGCGGTCGGACCTGCCACGCGGCCATCATCGCGCGCGAACTGGGCGTGCCGGCCGTGGTGGGTTGCGGTGACGCAACCGACGTGCTGAAGGAAGGCCAGTTGGTGACGGTGTCGTGTGCTGAAGGCGACGAAGGCAAGATCTACGACGGCCTGCTCGAAACCGAAGTGACCGAAGTCGAGCGCGGCGAACTGCCCGAGATTCCGGTCAAGATCATGATGAACGTCGGCAATCCGCAACTCGCGTTCGACTTCTCGCATCTGCCGAATGCAGGCGTGGGCCTGGCGCGGCTCGAGTTCATCATCAACAACAACATCGGCGTGCATCCGAGGGCGATTCTCGAGTACCCGAACATTGATGCCGATTTGAAGAAAGCCGTGGAAAGCGTTGCGCGTGGTCATGCATCGCCGCGAGCGTTTTATGTCGACAAGCTGACCGAAGGTATCGCGACGATCGCGGCGGCGTTCTATCCGAAGCCGGTGATCGTGCGCTTGTCCGACTTCAAGTCGAACGAGTACAAGAAGCTGATCGGCGGTTCGCGTTACGAGCCGGACGAAGAAAACCCAATGCTCGGCTTCCGTGGCGCATCGCGTTATATCTCGGAGGACTTCGCCGAAGCCTTCCAGATGGAATGCGTCGCGTTGAAGAAGGTGCGCGAAGAGATGGGCCTGGACAACGTCGAGATCATGGTGCCGTTCGTGCGTACGCTGGCACAGGCTGAGAAGGTCGTTGGCCTGCTCGAGAAGTTCGGTCTGAAACGCGGCGTGAACGGTCTGCGGCTGATCATGATGTGCGAGATTCCGTCGAACGCGATTCTTGCCGAAGAGTTCCTGCAGTTCTTCGACGGCTTCTCGATCGGATCGAACGACCTGACGCAGCTCACGCTGGGTCTGGACCGCGATTCGGGCATGGAGTTGCTCGCAGTCGACTTCGACGAGCGCGACCCGGCTGTGCAGTTCATGCTGAAGCGCGCGATCGAAACCTGTCTGCGGCTCGGCAAATACGTGGGTATTTGCGGTCAGGGTCCGTCGGACCATCCCGACCTCGCCGAATGGCTCGCGAAGGAAGGCATTGAGTCGATGTCGCTGAATCCGGACACGATCATCGACACATGGAAGACGCTGGCCAAAGCTTTGAATAAGTAAGCGCGATAAGTAAAACATGCAGCTGCATCGAAAGAGCATCAAGCTTTCAAAACAGTAAGCGTGCTATAACACCCCGGACGTTCCGGGGTGTTTTTGTTTGGAGGTAACGCATGGCTGCTAACGGATATTTTTGGTGGATCGGCGCCGGGGTGCTCGTGTTGCTCGAGCTGATGTCCGGTACGTTTTATCTATTGATGGTGGCGATTGGTTTTATCGCGGGCGGGATCGCGCATTTGTTTGGCGCGGGGCTGGAGATCGAGCTGCTCGTAGCCGCGCTGGTCGCGATGATCGCCGTCACTGTGTTGCGGCGCTCGAAGCTGGGCCATGTGACCCGGCGCGATGCATCGCATGATCCGGGCGTGAACCTGGACATTGGCGAGACGCTGAAGGTGAACGAGTGGCACGAGGGCCGCGCGCGGGCGCTGTATCGTGGGGCGGAGTGGGACATTGAACTGGCGCCGGGCGAGACCGAAGGCGCGCATATGTACAGGATCACGGCGTTTTCCGGTAACACGCTGGTGGTGGCGGCGAAACGCTGAGACGTTGGACCGGGGTTTGAGCTTTCCCAAGCAAGTCGATAAGCAACTCAATAAGCAAGACACGCATAACAAGGAGTAGAGATGGACGTGACTATCATCGGGGCAATTTTGTTGATCATCGTCATCGCGATTGCCGCGCAGACGATCAAGATCGTGCCGCAACAACATGCATGGGTGCTGGAGCGGCTCGGGCGCTATCACGCGACCCTGACGCCGGGGCTGACCATCGTCGTGCCGTTCGTCGACCGCGTGGCCTACAAGCACGTGCTGAAGGAAATTCCGCTCGAAGTGCCGAGCCAGGTCTGTATCACGCGCGACAACACGCAGTTGCAGGTGGACGGCGTGCTGTACTTCCAGGTGACCGATGCCATGAAGGCGTCGTATGGATCAAGCAACTTCATCTACGCCATCACGCAGTTGTCGCAGACCACGTTGCGTTCGGTCATCGGCAAGCTCGAGCTCGACAAGACCTTCGAAGAGCGCGATTACATCAACCACAGCATTGTCACGTCACTCGATCAGGCCGCGGCGAACTGGGGCGTGAAGGTGCTGCGCTATGAAATCAAGGATTTGACGCCGCCGAAGGAAATCCTGCACGCGATGCAGGCGCAAATTACGGCCGAGCGCGAGAAGCGGGCGGTGATTGCTGCGTCCGAAGGTCGCAAGCAGGAGCAGATCAATATCGCTTGGGGCGCGCGTGAGGCAGCCATTCATAAGTCCGAAGGCGAGCGTCAGGCGCAGATCAATCAGGCCGAAGGTGAGGCGTCTGCCATTCTGGCGGTGGCTGTTGCGAATGCTCAGGCGATTGAGAAGGTGGGCGCGGCGATCACGTCGGCTGGCGGCATGGAAGCCGTGAACCTGAAGGTGGCCGAGCAATACGTCACTGCGTTCGGGAACATCGCGAAGCAGGGCAATACGCTGATCGTGCCGGGGAATTTGTCGGAGATGAGTTCGATGATCGCGTCCGCGCTGACCATTATCAAGGGCGATGGAGCGGGTGGCGGGGTAATTCGGAAGAGCTGAAGCCTTACGTAGAATCAGCTAGCCACACGCAAAAAGGGCGTCGACTTTCATGGTCGACGCCCTTTTTGATTGGATATGCTCACGATCATGCTGGTGGTGCTCAATGCTTGGCGCCGCGCATGATTTGCGCTTTTTCGCGTTCCCAGTCGCGCTTTTTCTCGGTTTCGCGTTTGTCGTGGAGCTTCTTGCCCTTCGCAAGGCCGATCTCGCATTTCACGCGGCCGCCCTTGTAGTGGAAGTTCAGCGGGACAAGCGTATGACCTTTCTGCTCGACCTTGCTGATGAGCTTCGAGATCTCTTCACTGTGCAGCAGCAGCTTGCGCGTGCGGACCGGGTCCGGGTGGATGTGGGTCGATGCTTCCGGCAACGGGCTGATGTGCGCGCCGATCAGGAACAATTCTCCGTCGCGAATGATGACGTAGCCTTCCTTGATCTGGCCGCGGCCGGCCCGGAGCGCCTTGACTTCCCACCCTTCCAGCACGAGCCCCGCCTCGTAGCGATCTTCGATGAAGTAATCGAAGAAGGCTTTTCTGTTGTCGATGATGCTCATGAATGAAAAGTGCCTAACTCGTTTAAAATCCTGATTTTAGCAGCGCGGGCGAGGTAAAGCCCGCAAAGCTTCCCACTCTTGCCACGCGTTGCGCCCTTTATGGCAGATGTCCAGAAAACTGTATTGATTCGTCATTCTGCAGAGCAGATGTTCGACCTCGTCACCGATGTCGCCGATTACCCGAATTTCTTGCCGTGGTGTGGAGGCGTGGAAGTAGGCCGGCACGACGAACACAGCATGGAAGCGAAGATCCACATCAATTTCAAGGGCATCAAACAGCATTTCGCCACGCGTAACGTGCATACGCGGCCGACCACCATCGATATGGAGTTCATGGACGGTCCTTTCAAGAAGTTCACCGGATACTGGCGGTTCACGCCGCTGCGAGCCGATGCCTGCAAGATCGAGTTCGCGTTGCACTACGAGTTTTCGAACATCATTCTCGAGAAGATCATCGGGCCGGTTTTCAGTCACATTGCGCACACGTTCGTGGATTCGTTCGTGAAGCGCGCCGATCAGCGGTATGGAAAGTGATGACGCTCTCCGTTGAGGTTTGTTATGCGCTGCCGGAGGGGAAGAGTGCGGTATGCGCGCTTTCCTTGGGCGAAGGCGTGACTGTGCGGGAGGCTATCGATGCAAGTGGTTTGCTCGCACAGTTTCCCGAGATCGACCTGAACGTGCAGAAAGTGGGCGTTTTCGGGAAGATCCAGGCGCTGGATGCGGTTCTCGTCGATCACGACCGGGTGGAGATTTATCGGCCGCTGAAGGTCGATCCGAAGCTGGCGCGGCAAAGGCGGGTTGAGAAGACGCGGCGCGGCGGGTCCATTGAAGGGCGCCGGTGGACCCGTAAGGAAGCGCGGTAAGGGCGATCCTCCTGGTTGCCGAGATCTTTGCCGGCATCCGCCGGTATCCTTCGGGCATCCGCAAAACCGAACTTGTATCGAACATAAATCGAGCGAAAAACCGAAACGGCGAGGCAAATCGCCTTGCCGTCCGAGGCCCGTAAATTGCGGCAGAAAATGAGGGACGCCGCGTAAGCTGCTGTTCGGGCAGTGAAAATCCGGGGAACTATCGGTATAATTCGGTTTTGCGCCCATAGGATTTGCCATGCGTCTGATCCAGAAAGCACTCACGTTCGATGACGTGCTCCTCGTGCCCGCGTTTTCCAACGTTCTCCCGCGCGACACCAGCCTGAAAACACAGGTAACCCGCAAGATCTCCCTGAATATGCCCCTGCTGTCCGCCGCCATGGACACAGTCACCGAAGGCCGGCTCGCTATTGCGATGGCCCAGCTCGGCGGCGTCGGCATCATTCACAAGAACCTTACCGCTGCCGAACAGGCCCGCGAAGTCGCGAAAGTAAAGCGCTTCGAATCCGGCGTGGTGCGCGATCCGATCACCGTTCCGCCGCAAATGAAAGTGCGCGACGTGATCGCTCTCACGCAACAGCACGGCATTTCCGGCTTTCCCGTGGTGGAAGGGCCGAAACTGATCGGTATCGTGACGAACCGGGATCTGCGCTTCGAAGAACGTCTCGACGACGAAGTGCGCAAGATCATGACGCCGCGTGAACGTCTCGTGACCGTCAAGGAAGGCACGCCGCTCGCAGAGGCCAAGGCGCTGATGCATAGCCATCGGCTGGAACGCGTGCTGGTTGTGAACGACGCGTTCGAATTGCGCGGCCTCATGACCGTCAAGGACATCACCAAGCAAACCGAACACCCGGACGCCTGCAAGGACGAACACGGCAAGCTGCGCGCTGGCGCGGCAGTGGGCGTGGGTCCGGAGAACGAAGAGCGCGTTGAGCTGCTGTCGGCGGCGGGCGTGGACATTATCGTCGTGGATACGGCGCACGGTCACAGCCAGGGCGTGCTTGAACGCGTGCGCTGGGTGAAGCAGAACTATCCGCACATTGAAGTGATCGGCGGGAATATCGCTACGGCTGCAGCCGCCAAGGCGCTCGTGGAATACGGCGCGGACGGCGTGAAGGTCGGTATCGGCCCGGGTTCTATTTGCACGACGCGGATTGTGGCGGGTGTCGGCGTACCGCAAATCACGGCGGTGGCGAATGTTTCGGATGCGTTGCGCGGTTCGGGCGTGCCGGTGATCTCCGACGGCGGCGTGCGTTTTTCCGGCGATGTCAGCAAGGCGCTTGCCGCCGGCGCGGACGCCGTGATGATGGGCAGCATGCTGGCCGGCACGGAAGAATCCCCCGGCGACGTGTTCCTGTTCCAGGGCCGCCAGTTCAAGGCGTACCGCGGCATGGGTTCGGTCGGCGCGATGAAGGACGGCGCGGCGGACCGGTATTTCCAGGACAACTCGGCGAATATCGACAAGCTTGTGCCTGAAGGCATCGAAGGGCAGGTGGCTTATAAGGGTTCCGTTAATGCCATCCTGTTCCAGGTGGTCGGCGGCGTCCGGGCGAGCATGGGATATTGCGGTTGCCGCAATATCGCTGAAATGCACGACAAGGCCGAATTCGTCCAGATCACGGGTGCCGGCATGCGCGAGTCGCATGTGCACGACGTGCAGATCACGAAGGAAGCGCCCAACTACCACGTGGACTGACCATGAAACCGCTGCTGCGCGCTGTTCTTGTCATCAATGCACTGATTTTCCTGGCCTTTGGCGTGCTGTTCCTGCTCACGCCATGGACAGCCTTGTGGGCATCGATGCATCTCGTGACCGTGCAGCCGCCGTTTGTCGGACAGTTGTTCGGGATCGCGCTGATCGGGATTGCGTGGCTGGCGGTTCATGCCGCTATTGATGGCGCCTTGACTGCGACTGCCGCCAAGGTGTCGGGGCATGTGGAGTGGCTGTCGGGCCTGGTGATGATGGTCTGGCTGCTCGGGCTGCGTACGCCCGAGTTGACGGGGTTTGGCCAGGTGATCGCGGCGTTGGTCGGCGTGGCCATGCTGGTGCTGGGGCTGGGCAGCGTGAGGCTGTCAGGGGCGGTGCGGCGGCGTGAACGCGCTGCGCTGGCCGGTGCTGCCGCGGCTGAGCGTGCTGAAAAGCGTGCGGCGAAGACCAAGGTGGACGAGCGTGTGGAGCGCGTCACTCCGGCGCCCAGGCCTTTGTCGTCCGATCCCGTTGCCCCGGCGAATCCGCGCTGGGATAACGAACCGGTCGTGGGTGAGGCTATTGCGCGTCCCCTTGCGCCGGCGCCTTCGGTTACCGCGTTTGATCCTGCTACCGGACATGTCATCGATCCAGCCACGGGCCGCTCGCTGGATCCCGCCACTGGTCGCGCGTTCGAGCCCGTTAGCGGTCACAAGATCGATCCTGAAACCGGTCGCCCGATCGATCCGGTCACAGGGCGCACGGTAGATCCGGTGACCGGACAGTTCATCGATCCGGTTCGCCGCGACCCGCGCTGAAAGATTGCACGCGCAGGTCCTGACGATTGCGCTGGGTCGGTTGAACCTCTATCGAGGAACGGAGCGTTGTGTTTCGTTGTATCGATGAATCAGTCTTGCTGCGGTCGGCGTCAAGCGCCGGCCGTTGAACTCTCTGCGTAACGTGATGCGCGGGACCTCGTTCCTGCTGCTTGTGTTTACGCCTTTGCCAACTATTTCCGTTCACTCGCCTTCCGGCCGCTGCCATGCACGACAAGATCCTGATTCTCGATTTCGGCTCCCAAGTCACCCAGTTGATCGCACGACGCATCCGCGAATCACATGTGTATTCGGAGATCCATCCGTACGACGTCGACGAGGCGTTCATTCGCGAGTTCGCGCCGAAGGGCATCATTTTGTCGGGCGGCCCGAACTCGGTGACCGAACACGGTTCGCCGCGCGCGCCGCACGTTGTGTTCGATCTCGGCGTGCCGGTGCTCGGCATTTGCTACGGCATGCAGACGATGGCCGAACAGCTCGGCGGCAAGGTCGAACTCGGCAATGTCCGCGAATTTGGTTACGCCGAAGTGCGGGCGCATAACCATACGAGCTTCCTGAACGACATTGAAGACTTCCAGACGCCCGAAGGTCACGGCATGCTGAAAGTGTGGATGAGCCACGGCGACAAGGTGTCGGACATGCCGGTCGGATTCAAGCTGATGGCTTCTACCCCGTCCTGCCCGATCGCCGCGATGGCCGACGACGAGCGCCATTTCTACGGCCTCCAGTGGCATCCGGAAGTCACGCACACCGTGCAGGGACGCGCGATGCTCGACCGCTTCGTGCTCGAGTTGTGCGGCGCGCGGGCGGATTGGGAGATGGGGCATTACATCGATGAAGCGGTGGAGAAGATCCGCGCGCAAGTCGGTGATGAGCACGTGATTCTCGGGTTGTCGGGCGGCGTGGATTCGTCGGTGGCGGCGGCGCTTTTGCATCGTGCGATTGGCGCGCAACTGACGTGTGTTTTTGTCGACCATGGGTTGCTGCGGTTGAACGAAGCCGAGCAGGTCATGACCACGTTCGCCGATCACCTGGGCGTGAAGGTGATTCATGTTGATGCGAGCGAAGTGTTTTTATCGAAGCTTGCCGGGGTGACGGATCCTGAGGCGAAGCGGAAGATCATTGGCGCTGAGTTTGTTGAAGTGTTCCAGACGGAAGCTAATAAGCTGAAGGACGCGAAGTGGCTCGCGCAAGGGACGATTTATCCGGATGTGATCGAGTCGGCAGGCAAGGGCAAGAAGGGCCACACGATCAAGAGTCATCACAACGTGGGTGGTTTGCCCGAGACGCTGAATTTGAAGTTGCTTGAGCCGCTGCGGGAGTTGTTCAAGGACGAAGTGCGGGAGTTGGGCGTTAAGTTGGGGCTGCCGCCGGCGATGGTTTATCGGCATCCGTTCCCGGGTCCGGGTTTGGGTGTGCGGATTCTGGGCGAGGTGAAGAAGGAGTTCGCTGAGTTGCTCCGACACGCAGATGCGATTTTTATCGAAACGTTGAGGAATACGTTTGATAAGGAATCGGGGAAGTCGTGGTATGAGCTCACGAGTCAGGCTTTTGCGGTGTTTTTGCCGGTGAAAAGCGTGGGTGTTATGGGCGATGGGCGGACTTATGAGTATGTGGTCGCTTTGAGAGCCGTGCAGACGCTCGACTTCATGACCGCGCAGTGGGCTCATCTGCCGCATGAGCTGTTAGGGCATGTTTCTAACCGGATCATTAACGAGGTGAGAGGGATTAATCGCGTTGTTTATGATATTTCGGGGAAACCGCCGGCTACGATTGAGTGGGAGTGACTGAACGTCTGGCATACGGGGACGACCTCACAGTGAGACACACCTAAGCCCGCGCGATTGCGGGCTTTTTTTCGCATTTAACTTGGCAACACTTGGCACGGTAGAGCGTCAGGAAGCATCATTTTTATTCGATATGCACGTGATGGCAGAAAGCGAAAGGCCGGGTCAACCAGCCCGGCCTTTCGCTTTAACGCGACGCGGAAATCCTGCCACTAGAGCAGACGCGCAGCCTGCCCCTGCTTCGTCAGCAGAGACACCGCCTTCTTGTCGAACGAAACGAAGGTTTCTGCGCCGAGCCAAGTACCATCATAGGCAGTGACACCATCGGCAAAATCTCCGCCCGCATCGAGCAACGCAAGGCCCGCCTCGGCGGCCGGGCGATTGACCACGACATTGCTTGTGCTCAACAGCGTGCGGATCGCGGAGGCGATATGCGTGCGCTCCACACCGTATCGGCCGCGCAGCACCCATACAAGCTCACATAGCGTCTGCAGGCTCACCGCTACCATGTCGGCCGCTTCCAGCAGTTCGACAGCGCGCGTTGTTTGGGCTTCGTCGTCGTCAACAATCGCGCGAAGCAGGACATTCGTATCAGCAGTCACTTTCATGCTTTACCGGCCGCAGCCCCGGCATCGACTATGGCATCGTTGATTTCCTCAATACTCAACCGAGCGCCATTCGTCTTACCTTTGAGGATGCCCCGCAGCTCCCGGAACGAACCTGTCGGTTGCGCGGCCTTCAACTCGGCCCGGCCGTCAGGCAGCAAATCCAGCTCAATCCTGTCGCCGGGTTTAATGCCCAAGTGCTGCAATACCTCTTTCCGGAATGTCACCTGGCCCCGCGCGGTGACGGTCAGTGTGCTCATGGCGTTGGCTCCATCGGTTAAGGTGTACAGCGTAATGCAAAATTGCATTACGATCAAGCCGCTGGGCTCGGGTGGATTGCTCAGCTCAGCTCAGCCAATTTAAGTCGCTTATTGTTTTTCTTGACGCATATGGAAGGGTCGGCTCATTTGGCGATACCCAAATGAGTCGGCCTCCCGGCGTGTCCAAGATCATAGCCACGGGATTCACAATCGAATGAAAGTAGAAAGGATAATATTCTTTCCTTTTTGAATGGATAAGGCTGTAATATTATCTTTATGGCCAAGAAGACTGCTCCTTTGCTCCCCGCTACCGAACTGCGACTGCAGCAACTCGGGGAGCGCTTGCGCCTGGCCCGCCTGCGTCGCCGCTTGACCGGCAAGCAGGTCGCCGAGCGTGCAGGTATGACGCCGATCACGTTGCGCAGCCTGGAAAAAGGCAGCTCGGGGGTCACTATTGGTGCTTACCTGGCGGTTATGCAAGCGCTGGGAGCGGAGAAAGACCTCGATCTCCTGCTGAAGGACGACACGCTCGGTCGCGACTTGCAGGATGCAGCGCTGGTGCCGCGCTCAAGCCGAACAAAGCGAGCTGCCGCTTCGCCACCGGAGCGTCGAGAGTCGCCTTCTCCTCAAGACTCAACCGTGCAAGAGCCAGTCGCCAGCAGCGAATGGATGGCGGATGACACATTCGTGAGCGCTGAAAGCCTGGCGTCTCTTCTCAAGCCTCCCAATTCAAAGAAAAAGGGACCGGCGAGATGATCGAGGGCTCCGTTGGAATTTATGCAGACTGGGACGGTCTCGCCGAGCCGCTGCGCTTGGGCAGGCTCTATTCGCATCGTGCGGCTGCCCGGGAAGTATTCGAGTACGAATTTGACGCCGACGTGCTGGCGCGTCCCGATATGGCGGGTCTTAAACTCGATCCGCGGCTCGGTTGGTTTGCAGGCCGGCAATATCCGCCTGGAGGCCAGGAGACGTTTGGTGTATTCGCCGACGCCAGCCCGGATCGCTGGGGTCGGGTGCTGATGCGCCGCCGTCTTGAGCGCGCACAGCGTGCCGGCCAGATTGATCCCAAGACCCGACTCTATGAATCCGACTATCTCTTAGGCGTGCATGACATGTATCGCGCGGGAGCGCTTCGTTTTCGACGCGACGATGAAGGCCCGTTCCTGGACGATCGGAACGATATCGCTGCGCCTCCCTTCGTGCAGTTGCGCGCTCTGGAGGCCGCGAGCCTGGCTCTTGAGCGCGACGAAAACAATACGGCGAGCGAAGCGGATGAATGGCTGCGGATGCTGATCGCGCCCGGTGGCTCTTTGGGTGGCGCGCGGCCCAAGGCCAGCGTGGTCGATCCGAATGGCCATCTGTGGATTGCGAAGTTTCCCAGCGTTCGAGATGAGTCCGATGTCGGAGCATGGGAAATGGTGGTGTATACGCTGGCCAAGGCCTGCGGGCTTAATGTTCCCGATGCACTGGTAAGGCGGTTCAACAGCAACTATCACACCTTCTTGGTCAAACGCTTCGATCGCACGGTAGTGGGACGGCGGCGGCACTTTGCTTCTGCGATGAACCTGACTGGTCATCAGGATGGCGACGATGCTTCGACCGGTGCCGGCTATCTGGAGATCGCGCAAGTGTTGATGACAGACGGCGCACATACCGAAGCTGATCTACGCGAGCTATGGTCGCGCATCGTTTTTAATCTGTTGGTATCGAACACGGATGACCACCTGCGTAACCACGGATTCTTGCTTGAGCCGGGCAAGGGGTGGGCGCTGTCCCCGGCGTTCGATATGAATCCCGTGCCGCACGCGCATGGGCTAAAACTGAATATCAGCGAGGCGGACAACGCAATGGATCTGGAGTTGGCACGGTCAGTGGCGCCTTATTTCCGGTTGTCCACGAGCCACGCTAACGAAATTGTCAGTCAGCAGCAGCAGCTCATTTCTCAATGGCGAACTATCGCGACATCCCTGGCGATTCCGATCCAGCAGCAACGTCAATTTTCGACCGCCTTTCGGTTATCTGAGCAATAGGTGAGCGGATCGGCTCATCGATTTCGTGTCCATCTTCGGAAGCAAGTTTCAGATTTTTCGAGGAACTGTGCGGACAGCCACGACATCCCCTGCAAGGCCTCCTCTGACTAGGCTCTGCTCACGCCAATCGTCAAGCGCGCCACTGTCCACACTCTGCCCGACGCCCCGGTTCGTACGAATTCGACACGTCACCTGAGAATCCAGATTTCAGGTACGAACCCCGGGCGATCCACCACGGCGCCGATCCCCCCATTAGGTGATATCCGGTGATAAAGAGTCGACGCAAGATAAATAAATCTTGCCACACCAGTGGCTAATCATTACACGCAAAGACCACCTTCAGGAGCGCCGACATGACCAAAAAAGTCGCCGAAATTATCGTGAACACGCTCGCCTCGGCGGGCGTCAAGCATTGCTACGGGATCGTGCGCGATACGCTGAATCTCATCACTCACCACATCAACGAGAGCGACATCGAGTGGGTCCATGTGCGTCATGAGGAGGCGGGAGCATTCGCTGCCGAAGGCGAAGCCATGTTGACCGGCAACCTGACGGCCGTTGCGGGAAGTTGCGGCCCGGCCAGTCTTAACTTCATCAACGGCCTGGTGGATGCTAACCGCAATCGGGCTCCGGTTATCCTGATCGCAACCCAGGTAGCGAGCGAGGAACTCGGCTTCGACTTTCCGCAGGAAGTCGACTTCAAGGCGATCTACGGATCGTGCAGCGTGTTCTGCGACATGATCATTGCGCCGGAGCAGGCACGCCGCAAAACAGTGATTGCCTGTCAGACCGCGATTGCAAAAGGCGGCGTCGCCGTGCTGATCGTTCCGGTTGACATCGCCCATGCCAATGCGAGCGACGACGTCCCGTATTCGGTCCACACAAATGTGCCTATAGTTCGGCCGAGTGACGCAGACCTTGACCGTGTCGCTGACATCCTCAATTCGGGAGGTGACAAGATCGCGATCTATGGCGGTTCGGGATGCCGTGGCGCCCATGCCGAAATCCTGGCCGTCGCCGAGCGGCTCAAGGCGGCCATTGCGCATACGTCCCGTGCCAAAGATGCGCTTGAACACGACAACCCGTACAACGTCGGCATGACCGGGCCCATAGGATAGGGGAAGACCCTCGTTCGCCACGGCGCCGGAGATCCTGCCCGCACCGATCGCTTCGCCGCTCGCCCGCCGATCCGTCAAAACCTCTCTCATCTTCCCGCCGCGATCCATGCCCCGTGCGGCCTGCGTCAAAGCCTGCACCCGCGCCGGGATCCGCACCACTCGCCAGCATCCAAAAAGCTCCCCTGTTCGGGGGATGGTTCCTACCTTCGAACAATCCGATGATGGCATCAACCGGGAGGCCACCGCGTGCGACATGCAACGACGGATTTGTGTCATCCCGATCCATTTCTCGACTTGAGGAGACGTAGATGCAGGACGCCGTGCAGGGCTCGACGCCAACCCCCTATGCTTATCCGCTGCTGATCAAGCAATTGCTGCATACACCGTTCGTTCAGGCGGCGGAACAGGAAATCGTGTACCGCGGCCAGGTGCGGATGACCTATACCACGCTGAGGGAACGCATCGCCCGGCTTGCCAATGGGCTGAACGAGCTCGGCGTGCGGCACGGCAGCACCGTGGCGGTAATGGACTGGGACAGCCACCGATATCTGGAATCATACTTTGCAGTCCCGATGATGGGCGCCGTGCTTCAGACGGTCAACGTGAGGTTATCGGAGGCGGAGATCGCCTACACGATCAACCATGCCGGCGCAGAAGTGCTGTTTGTCCACACCGACTTCCTGTCCGTGGTCGAAGCGATCAAGGATCAGCTTGAAACGGTCCGCACATTCGTGTGGATCGACGAGCCGGACAGTGAAGCGTGCCCGCACACCATTGCGTTCGCCACGGAATACGAGGCAATGCTCTCGGCGAGCGCGACAAGCTACGATTTCCCCGACTTCGACGAGAACACCCGCGCAACGACGTTCTACACGACGGGAACCACCGGCCTGCCCAAGGGCGTGTACTTCTCGCACCGCCAGTTGGTCTTGCACACCATCACGCTGATGGCGGCGTTGGCGAGTCCGGTCTCGGGACAGCGTTTCCATCGTGGCGACGTGTACATGCCGCTCACCCCAATGTTCCACGTCCATGCGTGGGGCATGCCGTACATCGCCACGGCTCTGGGTGTGAAGCAGGTTTATCCCGGACGCTATTTGCCGGACCGGCTCGCACGACTCGTGCGCGAAGAGGGCGTCACGTTCTCGCATTGCGTCGGCACGATCCTGCACATGCTGCTCTCGTGCGAGGAAGGCAAGGCGACCGACATGAGCCAGTGGAAGATCATCATCGGTGGCGGCGCGTTGCCGCAAGGCCTCGCTCAAGCGGCGCTGGACCGAGGTATCGATGTGTTTGTCGGTTACGGGATGTCGGAAACCTGCCCCGTACTCAGTCTCGCGCAACTCCCGCCCGGCGCCGAAAAGCTCCCCGCCGACGAGCAGCTTCGCCTGCGCTGCAAGACCGGCCGGCCTGTTCCTCTGGTTGACCTGCGTGTCGTCGATGACGACATGAACGAGCTCGCCCACGACGGTAAATCCACCGGCGAAATTGTCGCGCGGGCACCGTGGCTCACGCAGGGTTATCTGAACAATCCCGAGGCTTCCGAGCAGTTGTGGACCGGCGGTTATCTCCATACGCAGGACATTGCCAATATTGATCCGACAGGCAACATACAAATTACCGACCGCATCAAGGACGTGATCAAGTCCGGCGGCGAGTGGGTTTCATCAATCGAGATAGAAGATCTGATCTCGCAATACGAAGGCGTGTCCGAAGTGGCCGTCATCGGCATCAAGGATGACAAGTGGGGAGAGCGGCCGGTGGCGCTGGTCGTGCTCAGGGAGGGGACGGCAGTCACGGAGGACGATATTAAGCAGCACGTACTGTCGTTCAGCGTATCCGGACAGATATCGAAATACGCGGTGCCGCAGGTCGTGACGTTCGTCGATGCGCTCGCAAAAACGAGTGTTGGCAAGATCAACAAGAAGGGGCTGCGCGAGCAGTTCGCCAGTACCGTCGCCCGGGAGCAGACACGATGAGCATCAAGGGATACAGCATCGCCACGATCGACGACTTCGTTGGCCGCGAACTGGGCATATCGGATTGGGTCGTCATCGATCAGTCTCGTATCAATGCGTTTGCCGAGTGTACGGGCGACAAGCAATGGATTCATGTGAACGAGGAGCGGGCGAAGCGCGAGAGTCCGTTCGGCGGCACGATCGCTCACGGCTATCTGACGCTTTCACTACTGGCAGCGCTCGCGATGGAGATCGGACTCATTCCTGAAGACGCATCGGCCGGGCTGAACTATGGGCTGGACAAAGTGCGCTTCATGACACCGGTGAAGGCGGGTGCGCGGGTGAGAAATCGCGTGACGCTGATATCGGTGGAAAAGAAGAGCGGCGGCCGGATCATCGTCAAGACGATGAACGAACTGCAGATCGAGGGCGAGGAGAAGCCGGCGCTCGTCGCCGAGACCTTGGCGATGCTGGTCGCGTAAGCGGCAGGCAACGGTGATGGCACAGCGGACAAAGACAGCGGACAGAGACGTTTGAGGAGCGGCAAGATGGCGGCAAATGATAAAAGCAAGGCACGCAGCGAGGAGCAGAACGACCTCGCGGCGTCTGCCGCGGAAGGCATGCTCGGACCGAATCCGTTCGTGGGATTGCGCCCGCGCGATATTCTGGCAACCGCGCAGCAGATTGGTACCCAGGCGATGCGGCAACCCACCTTGCTCATGGAGCAGGAGGCGGCGCTCGTCCGCGATCTGATGGCGGTTCTTGCCGGCAGCGCGGACTGTGCGCCGCCTCAGGGCGACAAGCGCTTCACCGACCCTGCGTGGCAAGACAATTCGCTTTACCGCATGGCGATGCAAGGTTACGTCGCGTGGCGTAGCGCGTTGACAGGGTTTGTCGAACGCTCCTCGCTCGACGCGAAGAGCAAGGAGCGCGCGCAATTCGTGCTGTCGCTGTACACCGATGCCATGTCGCCGACGAACACGCTGCTCGGCAATCCGGCAGCGCTCAAGAAAGTCATCGATTCGGGCGGTGCGAGCCTGCTCGGCGGCATGAAGAACCTCGTGACGGATATGCTGCAGAACCAGGGGATGCCCGCGCAAGTCGACAAGACGGCGTTCAAGGTAGGCGACAATCTCGCCACGTCGCCGGGCTCGGTGGTCTTTCGCAACGATGTGCTCGAGCTGATCCAGTACACGCCGGCAACGGAACAGGTGTACGCCCGCCCGCAGCTGATCGTCCCACCCCAGATCAACAAGTTCTACATTTTCGACCTGTCTGACGGCAAGAGCATTGTCGACTATCTGGTGAAGAGCGAGTTCCAGGTGTTCGTGGTGAGCTGGCGCAATCCCACCGCTGCCCAGAGGCACTGGGATCTCGATACCTATGTCGCCGCGCTCCTCGAAGCGATCGGTGCGGTGCGGGATATTACCGGCAGCGACGACGTCAACCTGCACGGCGCCTGCTCGGGTGCGATGACAATATCGGCGCTCCTCGGCCACCTCGCAAGCCGTGGTGACAAGAGCGTCAATGCCGCCACGCTGATGGTCGCCGTGCTGGACAATACGGCTGACTCGCAACTCGGTCTCTTTGCAACGCCGGAAGCCATCGCGGCCGCAAAGCAGAACAGCACATCGAAGGGCGTGCTCGCCGGCGAAGAAATGGGCCGCGTATTCGCATGGATGAGACCCAACGATCTCGTCTGGAACTACTGGGTCAATAACTATCTGCTCGGTAAAACGCCGCCCGCTTTCGACATCCTCTATTGGAACAACGACGCGACCCGGTTGCCCGCGGCGATGCATGGGCAACTGCTCGATATCTTCACGGGCAATCTGTTCAGCAAGCCTCGCGCGCTGACGGTCCTGAGCACGCCGATCGACCTGTCCGAAGTGACGTGTGACAAATACGTGGTCGCGGGCATGACCGATCACATCACCCCGTGGAAGGGCGTGTACAACACGGCGCGCACGTTCGGCGGCGACACGCGCTTCGTGCTGAGTTCGAGCGGTCATATCCAGAGCCTGATCAACCCGCCGGGCAATCCGAAGGCGAAGTTCTTCCTCAATCCCGATTTATCCACCAATGCCGATACATGGCTCACCAATGCCCGGGTCGAAAAAGAAACGTGGTGGCTCGACTGGCGCACATGGCTCGCCGACCATTCCGGCGAGCGGCGGCCTGCACCGGCCAAGCTCGGCAACAAGCAGCACCCCGCGGGCGTGAAAGCGCCGGGAACGTATGTGGTGGAAGCATAAGGCACACGCACCGGCACGCTCGTTGACAGCACGGTGGCCAGCATTTTCTTAACGTAGTTTAATTGGAGTACTGATGATGGATTCAACCAATCCGAACAACATTTTTGCCGAGTACCAAAAGGTCGTTGGACAGTTCAAGCTGCCCGGCATCGACGTCAACGCGATCCTCGAGACGCGCCGCAAAGACATCGAGGCGATCGCCGAAGCCAACACGACAGCGCTTGCAGGCGTGCAGTCGCTGGCCCAGAAGCAGTCGGAGATCCTCCGCACGACGCTGACCGAATTGCAGTCGTTCGCGAGCCGCGCGGCCCAGTCGGGAGGCCAGCCCGCCGCCAACACAGGCGAAGTGGTCCAGCAGGCATTGCAAAAGGCGCTGCTGGACATGCAGGAACTCGCGGGCACGGCATACCGTGCGCAGTCGGACAGCTTCGCCGTAGTCACCAAGCGCGTCGCCGAGCATGTCGAGGAACTGAAGACGCTCCTCCAGCCGAAGAAGTAATGGTGGTGTGACGCAGCTCCTGCGCAATGCCGACGCCTCGAACGATATGTCCGTCCTGAAGATGATCCGGAAACAAAAAATGCACACGATCCCCGAGTCTCTTCGCGCCATGCAAATCCAGACGATCGATCTGGATGGTCAGACACTACGTGTCGCAACATGGCACGGCAGTGATGCTTCGCCGCCGTTGCTCATTTTCAACGGCATCGGCGCCAACCTCGAACTGGTGGAGCCGTTCGTCGCGGCACTCGAAGATGTGACCGTCATCATCTTCGACGTTCCCGGCGTCGGCGGCTCGCCTGCGCCGGTCGTGCCGTATCGCTTCTCGACGTTGTCCGTGTTGGCCGACAAACTGCTGACGCGTCTCGGTCATGAGGGGGCCATCGATGTGCTTGGCGTATCGTGGGGCGGCGCGCTGGCGCAGCAGTTTGCGCGTCTGTATCCGGAGCGCTGCCGCAGGCTGATACTCGCGGCAACCTCTCCGGGCGTCATCATGGTGCCGGCCAAACTGTCGGTGTTGTCAAAGCTGATCGGGCCACGCCGCTATACCGATCCCGCTTACCTGCAACAGGTGGGCGCGGACATCTACGGAGGCGCTTACCGGCGCGACCCGGCGCTGCTGAAGGCGCACAGCGAGCATATCCAGCCGCCGCGCGGGCGGGGCTACGTGTATCAGCTGCTGGCCGCGGCAGGCTGGAGCAGTTTGCCGTGGCTTGGTTCGTTGCGCCAGAAGACCCTGGTCATGCACGGCAACGATGACCCTATTGTGCCGCTGACCAACGCGAAGATTCTTGCGGCCCGTATCCGCGATGCGACGCTCTATGTGATCGATGACGGTCACCTGTTTCTTATCTCGCGCGCGAGCGAAGTCGGGCCTGTGGTGCGCAAGTTTCTCCGGCAGGAGGGGAGTTGAGTTTCCCGTTTGACGATGGCGGTGGTGAAAGTGCATGGCCGGGCACTGCGAATGCACGCGAAGACCGCAAGGCAATGGGTCTGAAGCGCATGCGGCAAACGGCGATGTGCCTGCTCGCCTTCATGATTGCGTTGCTGTTCGCGTGTGTCGCCTGGCAGGCTGACCATTCATGGCTTGCGTGGCCGCGCGCGTTTGGGGAGGCCGGCACGATCGGCGCGATCGCGGACTGGTACGCAGTCGTCGCGCTGTTCCGTCATCCCTTGGGTCTGCGGATCCCGCATACGGCGATCATTCCGCAAAACCAGCAGCGCATTGCCGAGAGCCTCGGCAGCTTCGTCGAAGAAAATTTTCTGACACCGGAACTCATCATCGGCAGGCTGAGCGGCCACGATGCCGCACAGGCACTTGCCCAGTGGCTGGCGCACCCGGCGAATAGCAGCGGGGTCGCCGATATCGTCTCGGACGCCGTCGCAGGATTGCTTGAGGGCATTGACGAAGCAGACCTCCAGTGGTTTTTCGACCGCCTGGTGATACCGCAGTTGCGTACACTCGACGTCTCTCGCGTGGCTGGCGACATCCTCAAGATACTGACCGAAGGCGAGCGGCATCAGCCGTGGCTGGTTCACGGACTCGAGGCGTTTGAGAAGTGGCTGACGGCGAACGTCGACATGATCAAGGCCAAATTCAGCGAGACCTCGAGGTACACACCCGCGCCGCTGGACGACTATATTGTCAGGAAATTTATCGACGGCATCATTGCGCTTCTCCATGAAGCGGCGGCGAGTCCGGATCACGCGCTTCGCCGCCAGTTCGATGAGACCTTGCAGACGCTGACCGAGCGATTGCAGACATCGGCTGTGCACCGCCGTATCGGCAGGTCGCTGATGCGCGACTGCATCCGTCATTTCAGGCATGCAGACTATTATCGCGTGCTGCTGGAGCGCTTGCGTATGCGCGTGACCGCCGATCTCGGTCGCGAGCAATCGGCCGTGCGCGATGCATTGGCGAACATGCTGGCTTCGCTCGGCAAGCGCATCAGCCGTGAGCCTGCGATTCGAAACAAGCTGAACGCATGGTGGCTCGCGCTCGCGCGGGAACTCGTCGTGCGCTACAGGCGCCAGCTCTCCGCGCTGATCACCGAGGTCGTGAAAGGCTGGAATGCGGGTGAAGTGAGCCAGAAGATCGAAGCGGAAATCGGCCGTGACCTGCAGTATGTCCGGATCAACGGTACCTTCGTGGGCGGCTTGGTCGGCGTGCTGCTTCACGCCGCCACACTCGCCGTCATGCGGTGACACGCGCGCTAACCGGCCGCAACTAGTCCCAATGCCTGCGCGCGCGCAACGGCATGCGCGCGCTTCTCAACGGCCAGTTTCACGAAGATGTTCTTCACGTGAGTCTTGACGGTTTCGGGCGTAATTCCCAGGGTGCGCGCGATCTCCTTGTTCGACTGCCCCTGCGCAATCAGCTCGACAATACCGCGCTCCCGTGCGCTCAGCGACTCGCGCTCCGGCTCACGCCTCGCGCCGGCAGCGGGCTCGTAAAGCGCTCGCCAGCCGTCCAGCAGGCGATCGATGTAAGCAACGGTCTCCTTGGTCTGCGGGGTGGAGCGCGTGTCGTCGCGAACCGCACGCAGGAGCGGCCCCATCTCCGGCCCCTGGTCGAGAATCGAGCGGTAGATGTCGCTATTGGCGTTCAGGACTTCGCGAAAGATTTCGACGGCGCGGGTCTGTTCGTTCGCACGCAACCAGACGAGCGCGAGCACGGTGCGCAAGCGCAGCGCAAGATAGTCGCCGCGCCGGTCTTCGACGCTTCGCAAAGCGCATGTCAATGACCCGAGCGCTTCCTCTGTGTGGTTCTGGGCCATGGCCACCCAGGCCACCGCGATGGCACGGAAGGTTTCGATCTCCGGCGAGACTGCTTCCTCCGCGGCGCAACGGGAGCCCACCAGCTGATCCAGCTGCACGACACATGCCGATGCTTCGGTCACTCTCCCTTCCGCAAGGTAGAGCCGCGCGCGCTCGACGAGGACGCCGGCGGTCAGCCGGTCCCAGCGGCGTGCGTAACCCAGGGCCTGCGCCTGATCGAGCAGCGCATAGGCCTGCTCGTTGTCGCCGCGCGCGATAGCGATCCGCACAAGCACCCGATAGGCGATCAAGGTGCTATCGAGCAGGACCGCGAGGTCGATCAACGGCATGAGATCGACCAGCAACGCTTCAGCCTCATCGAGCCGCCCTTGCTCGTACCAGATCTGCGCAATCATGGGCGCGCACAACGCGGCCGAGATGGATTTCGGACCGGAATGGCGCTCGGCGAGTTGCATCGACTCGGTGAAATAGCGCTCGGCGAGCGCGAAGTGCATCTGCTGCATTTCCGCGTGGCCGAGCAGGCATAGCCGGTAGACCGAAGCAAACACGTTGCGCTGGTCTTCCTCGATCGAATAGGGGATCCACGGTGTCGCGTACAGCGCTTGCAGGTTGCCTGCTTTCCAGTGCCCGAAGCGCACGACGTTGGAGACCACGTTGGTGGTCCAGCTGTCCGTCGACGGCCGGTCGAGACACGCCTGTGCGATCGCAAGCGCGCGCGGCGCGTCGTCCTGTAGCCCGGCCACCACCGAGCGGATCCCCTGGCACTCCCAGCGGATGTTTTCGTGGGCGTTGCTCGAACCCGTACCCGCGTCGCGCTCGATCTCATCGAGCATCGCGAGCGCTTCGTCGAAACGCATCGCAAGCGCCATTCCCCACGCGATCGCGAGCGTAACCGCGACCTGCCCGCGCATCAGGCGCGCCGGGAACTGCCGTTGCCAGCCGAGCAGCGTGAGCAGGTCGCCTTTCGTGACAAGCGCCATCGCGCAGTGACCCATCAGGGAGACGGCGTCTTCCGTATCGCCCGCGGCGATCGCGTGCTTGACCGCGTCTGTCCATTGCTCCGCTCGGGCGTACCACTGGCACGCACGACGATGCAGGTCCACGACTTCATCGCGATGCCGGGTTTCGAGCCGCCGGCGCAGGTACTCGCCCATCAGATGGTGATAGCGAAACCAGCGTCCTTCGATATCGAGCGGTTCGAGTAGCAACTGGCGGGCGGAGATCGTGTCCAGCATGCCTTGCCCCGCGCCAATGCCGGTTACCGCTTCACACAGCGACGCCGTCAGGCGATCAAGGATCGACGTGCGCAACATGAACTCGACCATGCCGGCCGGCAAACGCTTGAGGATGTCTTCAAGGTAGGCGGCGAACGGCCGGGAGGCACCGGACGGCGCGCTCACATCCCAGTCCGGTTTGCATTCGTCCCGCGACAGCACCGAGGCGGAAATTCGCAGCGCCGCAGCCCAGCCTTCCGTGTTCGCGAACAGCGACTTGATGCTGGCAGCCCGCAGCCCGCCGGGGCATTCGTGTTCGACAAAACTACGGGTCTCGTCGAAGTTGAAACGAAGTGCCGACGCGTCGATTTCCAGCAGCTCGTTCCGGGCTCTCAGGTTGGCGAGCGGCAGCGGCGGATCGGTACGCGTGCACACCACGACATGCACGCTCGTCGGTGCGTTCACGATGAAATACGACATGGCGTCGTGAATGGCGGGCAGGCTGATCAGGTGATAGTCGTCGACAAATAGATAGACCTCGTCGTCGACATCGACGAGCTCATTGATCAGCGTCGACACGACCGAGTGCGCGGGCACGAGCGACGCCTCGGTGGTCAGGCTGAGCGCGGACGCGCCGACGCTGGCGCAGGCGTTGCGCAACGCCCGCGCCAGATGATGGAAGAAGCGCGCGGGTTCGTCGTCCTCCGTGTCGAGCGACAGCCACGCGACATAGGCGCCGCTTGCATTCAGCCCGTTGAGCCACGTGAGCGCAAGCGATGTCTTGCCAAAACCGGCAGGCGCCTTGATGACGGTCAGCCGTTTGTATTCTGCTTTCCCGGCCAGCGCGACGAGCCGTGGCCGATCGATCAATCCGGCGGGCAGGCGCGGCGGGAAGACCTTCGTTGCGAGGAAGACAGGCGGCCTGTGCGGGGGTGGTGCTTCTATCACGTGCATCAGTTGCTCCAGGCGTTCGGGTTGACCCTGACTGCCATTTTCCGTCCTCGCGATCGCGCTCCCCTGTAAGGGGGATTTTGCGCGGCGCCGCGTTCAGACACCATTCATTCCAGTGAGGAGACATGCAGTTCCACAGTTGGACAACGGTGCGGCACGACGACCGGTCATTGGGAGTCGCCCCTCGGCGGGCGCGGCCTGTTGGGGTGCTCTGCTCGGGAAATGATACGCGCAACCACCTTGAGGCTGCAGACGTGTCTACCCGCATCTGATCGTATTGCGGTGCACAAGCCCGGGCCGGTGGCGCGGATCCCGTACGAACAAAACCAAGCCTCTGGCGATCGGTTCACATCGCCGGCGCGACAGAGTCCCTTATCGAAACGGAGAAGGCAATGAAAGTACTGGTTCCTGTCAAACGCGTCGTCGACGCGAACGTGAGAGTCCGCGTAAAGGCCGACGGCAGCGCTGTTGACATCGCGAATGTGAAGCTGTCGATGAACCCCTTCGACGAAATCAGCGTGGAAGAGGCGGTGCGTTTGAAGGAAGCCGGCGCGGCGTCAGAGGTGGTCGTTGTGTCTTGCGGCGTGCAGGGTTGCCAGGAAACGCTGCGCACGGCGATGGCGACGGGCGCTGACCGGGCCATCCTCGTCCAGACCGACGCCGAGTTGCAGCCGCTGGCGGTTGCGAAGCTGCTCAAGGCGCTGGTGGACAAGGAGCAGCCGCAACTCGTGATGCTCGGCAAGCAGGCCATCGATGACGACGCGAATCAGGTCGGCCAGATGCTCGCGGCGTTGCTCGGCTGGCCGCAGGCGACCTTTGCATCGAAGCTGAGCGTCGAAGCAGGCAAGGCACTCGTTACGCGTGAGATCGACGGCGGACTGGAGACGATCGAGGTCGATCTGCCGGCGGTGGTGACCACCGATCTCCGGCTCAACACACCGCGCTATGCGACGCTGCCCAACATCATGAAGGCGAAGAAGAAGACGCTCGATGTGGTGACGCCCGATGCGCTCGGCGTCGACATCTCGCCCCGGCTGTCGACACTGAAGCTCGCTGAGCCGACGAAGCGCGAGGCAGGCGTTCGCGTCGCCGACGCCGCTGATCTCGTGGCCAAGCTGAAGAACGTCGCACACGTCATCTAAAAAGGAAGAGGGAGACATGTCCATACTTGTTATTGCAGAACACGACAATCAGACGCTGAAGGCCGCGACGTTGAATACCGTCACCGCCGCTGCGCGTCTTGGCGACGACATTCATGTGCTTGTCGCCGGATCGCAATGCGCGGCCGTGGCCGAGCAGGCTGCAAGCATCGCCGGCGTGACCCGCGTGCGCGTCGCCGATGCGCCGCACTATGCGCATCCGCTGGCCGAGAACCTGGCCGCGCTGATCACGACGGTCGCGACCGACTACCACCACATACTGGCGCCCGCCACGACCACCGCGAAGAACGCGCTGCCCCGCGTGGCTGCGCTGCTCGACGTCGCGCAGATCTCTGACGTCGTTGCCGTCGAGTCCGCCGATATCTTCGTGCGCCCCATCTACGCGGGCAACGTGCTGGCGACGGTGCGAAGCGCGGACCGTATCAAGATCATGACGGTACGCACGACAGCCTTTGCAGCGGCGCAGGCGGTTGGCGGCGCGGCGGCGATCGAAGCGCTCGCGCCGGCCGTCGAGGTTCCGGGCTCACGTTTCGTGAGCCACCAACTGACCCGCTCCGAGCGTCCTGAGTTGACAGCGGCGCAACGGGTGATCTCGGGCGGCCGGGGCATGGGTTCGGGCGATAACTTCGCATTACTTGAGGATATCGCTAACAAGCTGGGCGCAGCGGTCGGCGCATCGCGCGCTGCCGTGGATGCCGGCTTCGCGCCGAACGACTATCAGGTGGGCCAGACCGGCAAGGTCATCGCGCCGCAGCTCTATATCGCGGTCGGCATCTCCGGCGCGATCCAGCATCTGGCCGGCATGAAGGACTCGAAGGTGATCGTTGCAATCAACAAGGACGAGGAGGCGCCGATCTTTCAGGTCGCCGACTATTGGATCGTTGGCGATCTCTTCAAGGTATTGCCGGAGTTGTCCGGTGAGCTGGACAAACTGCAACAAAACTGATTCCGGAGACCATGATGAGCACCTATATTGCACCGCTGCGCGACATGCGCTTCGTGATGACGGAACTGGCCGGTCTCGGTGGGTTGTCTTCGCTGCCGGGCTTCGAGGAGGTCACGCCCGAGCTCGCCGAGGCTGTGCTCGACGAGGCGGCGAAGCTCGCAACCGAAGTGCTGGCGCCGCTCAACAAGCCCGGTGACGAGCAGGGCGCGCGCCTGACGAAGGACGGCGTGGTTGCAGCGGACGGTTTCGCGGCAGCCTACCGGCAGTTCGTCGAAAGCGGCTGGAGCGGCCTCTCAGGTGACCCGGATTTTGGCGGCCAGGGGCTGCCCGAGTTGTTGAGTGCGGCGACCGTCGAGATGTGGAATTCGTCCAACATGGCGTTCGCGCTGTGTCCTCTGTTGACGGCAGGCGCCACGGAGGCGTTGAGGCAGCACGGCTCGGACGAACTCAAGGAACGCTATTTGACGAATCTCGTCAGCGGTGAGTGGACGGGCACCATGAACCTGACCGAGCCGCAAGCGGGCTCGGATCTCGCTGCCGTGCGCACGAAGGCGGTGCCCGAGGGGGACCATTATCGCCTCTCTGGTCAGAAGATCTTTATCACGTGGGGCGATCACGATATGACGGGCAACGTCATTCATCTGGTCCTTGCACGCACGCCGGATGCGCCCGAGGGCGTGCGCGGCATATCGCTCTTTGTCGTGCCCAAGTTCCTGCTGAATGCCGATGGCTCTCCGGGACAACGCAACGACGTTCACTGCGTGTCCCTCGAACACAAGCTAGGCATTCACGCGAGTCCGACCTGCGTGATGAGCTTTGGGGACCAAGGCGGCGCGATCGGTTATCTGGTGGGGCAGGAGAACAAAGGGCTCGCGCATATGTTCACGATGATGAACGAGGCGCGCCAGAAGGTAGGCATCCAGGGGCTCGCGATTGCCGAACGCGCTTATCAGCAGGCCCGTGAATACGCGAAGGAACGCGTCCAGGGCCGGCTCGCGGGCAGCAAGTCGGGTGGAGCAGTGGCAATCATTCATCACCCGGATGTGCGGCGCATGTTGATGACGATGAAGTCCCAAGTCGAAGCGATGCGTGCTTTCGCGTACGTGATGGCCGCGGACATGGACCGCGCGCATCGTGACCCTGACGCCGGTGAACGCGCACGTCGCCAGACGCGTGTCGATCTTCTGATCCCCGTGTTGAAAGCATGGTGTACGGAGTTGGGCGTCGAGATTGCATCGATGGGTGTGCAGGTGCATGGCGGGATGGGTTACATCGAAGAGACGGGCGCATGCCAGTTCCTGCGCGACGCACGCATCGCTCCGATCTACGAGGGCACGACGGGCATCCAGGCTGCCGACCTTGCCGGCCGCAAGCTCGCGTCAGATCAGGGCAAGGGGATGGCTGAGCTGGTGGCCGAGATTCGTCAGGCCGCGTTGGAGTTGGAGCGCAGCACGGACCGCCAGGTGGCTTCCATTGGCACGGCGCTCGCGGCCGGTGTCCAGGCGCTCGACGATGCCACCACCTGGATGCTGCATGCGTTGGCAACTGAGCCTGACGCAGCGCTTGCCGGTTCGGTCGACTATCTGATGCTCACCGGATACGTGTGCGGCGGGTGGCAGATGGGGCGCGCTGCGCTTGCTGCGTCAAAACATTGCGCGGCAAATGAAGACCCGGATTTCCATCGCGCGAAGCTTGTCACTGTGCGCTTCTACGCCGACAAAATATTGCCCAAAGCGATTGCGCTTCTGGAGACAATCCGCAGCGGCGCACCGAGCGAGTCGAGCCTCCCAATCGAGCAGTTCTGACCAGTTCCGACCAGTAATGAGCGGCGCTATAAGAGAAAACGGCGGCGTTGAAACATTGATACGTCATGCTAAATAAATCAGAGACAAAATGATGAAAAAACTTCTATGCCTTGCGTTAATACCGGGTGCGATATGTTCCACTGCGATGGCGCAAAGCGCGGGCAGTCTCATAACCAGCGTAGGTGGAGTGTGGCTCGATTTTGGCCCGTCTTCCGCAACATCGTTGCAGAGCACCTCGACCTTTGGCACATTCACGTCGACAGGAACCGGTGGTCAGATCCATAACACGTTCACCATGGAGCTCGCGACCACTTATTTCGTCACGGACCATATTGCCTTTGACCTGGCGGCAGGCATACCGCCCAAGCTCCAGCTCTTTGCGCAGGGCAAGGCCACGCCATTCGGTGCTGGCGGGCCATCGCTCGATCTGGGGAATCTGGCGCCGCTCGCCACCACCCGGTCGTGGTCACCCATTCTGTTCCTGAAGTATTACTTCTTCGACGCGCAGACGAAGCTGCGCCCGTTCGTCGGTGTCGGCGGGAATTACACCTGGTTTTCGCATACCAATCTCAACTCGACATTCAGTGCTGCGGGACAACTGATTGCAGGGCCTGGCGGGCAGGTCAAGGCAACGCTCAGTCCGTCATGGAACCCCGCGGTCACCGCGGGCGCGTCTTACAACATCAGCAAGAACTGGTATGCGACCGGGTCGGTGACCTATCTGTCTCTCAAGACAAATGCGACGGTCACGTCCGTAGCCGCCAACGGTCAGACGGTGTTGACAAGCAGGACGCGCATCACGGCGGATCCGGTGATCGTTTTTCTGGGTGTTGGGTACCGGTTTTAACCAGAGCGTATCAGCGGGGCATCGGAACGGTCTGGTGGCGGCTGTACTTGCGTGACGATGCGCCGAGAGCCGATTGCCGCCATCGCTGCATTCCAGATACGTCTTCGCGGAAGATCAAGTCAGTTGATCAAGTGCAGCGTATCAAGCACGCGCCCGAATGGGATTGAACGTCTCGATGCCGGGAAAATCCCGCTCATTGTCGGTTACGACAACGCATTGGTTGGCCTCGGCGACGGCCGCGATGATCGTGTCCAGTGCGCTCCTTGGCTGTCCTATGCCCTTTGCATCGGCCATCAGGCGAGCCCAGATGAGACTGGCGCTTTCGTCGAAGGAAAGCACGCGCCCAGCGAACAGTGACTGAGGTCCTTCAGGCCCGAAGAACCAGGCGTCCAGTTGATCTCGCCGTTTCCCCGCGGGCTTTTCCAGTAATCCCCGACGGATCTCCGCGACCGTCAGGGAGGCGATGAAAAGGTCGTCGTCGTTCTGTCGGGCCATCCACGTCAGCAATGATTTGGACGGCGCTGGTTTGGTGACTTTGCTGATGATGTTGGTGTCGAGCAGGTAGCGCATCAGATATCTACGCGACGTCCATCATCGTGGGAACGAACGAACTCGATATCAGTTTCTACCAGCGGAGAGCGTCGGAGAGCCGCCAGGATGCCGCCCTTTTTGGGTGAGCTGCCGGAGAGGGTCTGGATTATTGCTGCACGTAGTTGTGACGCTTGGAGAGTGTCTTCGGCCAGGCGTCGGGCCAACGAGCGCAGAAGGTCGCGATCAGCGTCACGGCCCAGCACTTCGAAACGTGCAAGGCCACGCTCGCTGAGCCGAGTGCGATAGTTCTGTATGGCGCGATTTTGGGATGTACGCATGATGCCCTCCGGATATATCCAGTAATATAGCCGGGTATCGGGATTCGAGCAAGCGCTGCTGCCGGGTGACGGTTCGATAACTGCTCTAAAGTTCATGCACGACAAGCTTTCAGGCAAGCGCTGGAAGCGCTGCGCCGGGACACCGGCGCAACGTCTTGCGGACTGATTTTTTCCGACTGTTGTGCTAAACCCGCGGCCACGTGGAAATAGGCTCGAACGAGTGGCATAGGGTCTTTACCCCTTTCAAACGCTGCCCACGCCGCCGGTGGTGTCTTCGTTGCCGTGGTGCGGCAGGTTCTGTATGGTGAGTCAACAGATGCAGCGCTCCCGGCTGCATGACACCACGGATACCGAATGACTTCCGATGCAGACATCCTAGTAGAGGCATCAACATCCCCAATACGAACCGATGTCCTGATCGTCGGCGCGGGGCCTGTAGGCCTCTTCGCGGCATTCGAGGCAGGAGTGATCGGGTTATCGTGTCAGATCGTCGATACGCTTGAACGGATCGGCGGCCAATGCATTGAGTTGTACCCGGACAAGCCCATCTACGATATCCCCGCCATTCCGTCGTGCACCGCACGCGAACTGGTCGACCGGCTGATGGAGCAATGTCGCCCTTTCAATGTCCCGATTCACTTAGGTCAACGAGTCGAAACTGTTCAGCAGCGCGAAGACGGCCGCTGGACGGTCACGACAGGTCAAGGCCTCGTCTTCGATACCGCCGCGATCATGCTGGCCGCCGGTAACGGAGCGTTCATACCGCAACGCCTGGCACTTCCCGAAGCGACATCGCTTGAAGACAGCCATGTCCACTACAGCGTGCGCAATCTCGCCGATTTCGCCGATAAAACCGTGATAGTCGCCGGCGGCGGCGACTCCGCACTCGATTGGGCGCTGGCCCTGCGCAAGGTGGCGCGCCGAGTCGTGCTGGTGCATCGGCGCAATGGGTTCAGCGCGGTGGCATCGAGTGTCGATGAGATGAGGCGCGCGGTTGATGCCGGGGAAATGGAGTTCATGGTCGGTTCTATCGCCGCGCTGGCAGCACCCGAAAACAAGCTGGCATCGATCGAGATCCGGCAGATTGGCGGAGCCGCGCAGATCGATGCGGATCATCTTGTGGTGCTGTATGGTCTGGTCGCGGACCTGGGACCGATCGCGAGCTGGGGTTTGAAAATCATCGGTGGACGGGTGGATGTGGATACCTCGAACTACGAGAGTTCACAACCGGGGATCTTCGCGGTGGGCGACATCGCGAATTATCCGAACAAGCAAAAGCTGATCCTTTCGGGCTTTCACGAGGCGTCGCTGGCGCTGAGGAAAGCGTACGCCTATGCGTATCCCGACAAGAAGCGGGTGCATGTCCATTCCAGTTACGACGCAGGGCTGGCCGAGCGGATTGCGTCCGGTTCGATGCATCAGGAGTGAGATCCCGCTGCCGTGTGATGGGAAACGGGAAACGGGAAACTGGAAATGCCGGCGTACATCAGCAGCGTTCGTCTCAACCTAGGACCCAGCTTGCCCCGCAATCGCCGCGATTCTTTCCGCGAGTCCGCGCGTGTCCCAATACACGCGTCCTTCGATCATACGGTCGTCCTGTAGGCAAAAGCGATCCACCCCTGTCCAGCTAAGCGGTTGACCCGCAACGGTCGCGCTCGCCCGCCATTCCACCAGCACCGCATTCTCCGTGGGCGCCCATCGCTCGACGGCGATTCTTAAGTCGGGCATCCGCTGCAGCACCTGCCGAAAGAGCTCGACTACATCCTCCCGATTACCCGGCGTCTTCATCGGCGGGATCAGATTTTGAGTGTCTGGATGCATCAGGTCGCGAAGATCATCTGCTTGCGGCTGATCCCAGCGTTCTGCGAATCGTCCAACAATATCTCGCGCGGCGGCCAGTTGCCCGGACGTAGGCGGCACGTAACGCGCGGCGGCGTCAAGGCGGATTGCTTCTGTCATGAGTTGCTCCATGTCGGCGCTGCGGAGACACACCCAGTGCGGTCTCATTTCACATACACCGTGTATGTAACATACCATGAGAATTAAAAAGACGTCGGGTACACTAAAACGATGAACCAGCCCACGCCCATCAAGACACGCCGCGAGGAGTACGCCGATCAGACCCGTTCGGCATTGCTCGCGGCCGCTCGCACGATCTTCACGACCCAGGGTTACAGCCAAGCGAATGTCGGCGAGATTGCCGAGATTGCGCGTGTGACACGCGGCGCTTTCTATCACCACTTCGACGACAAGCAAGCGCTCTTCGAAGCGTTGGTCGTGTCGCTCCAGGCGGCTGCCGCGGAGCAGATCCGGGCGCACGCGGTGGCGGAGCCGAACGTCGAAGCGCGTGTGATGGCGGGTGCCGCCGCTTTTCTCGATAGTTGTATGGAACCCGCCTACCGGCGGCTGGTGATCCAGGACGCGCCGGCGGTTCTCGGTGAGTTGCGTTGCCGCGAGATCAGCGAGGCTTACCCATACGGCTTGCTGATAGCCGCGGTGACGGAGCTCAGGAAGGCGGGGCGCCTTGACTGTGAGAACCCGTACCTGGTGGCAAGAATGATCGGTTCGATGATCTGTGAGGCCGCGTTGCTGCTGGATGGAGCGGGGTCATCGGAGCAGGAACTGAAGCAACAGGCATTGGCGATCGTCGCCCGGGTATTTGCTGCGTTCTCCAGTCCGCCCGCTTGAGCGATTGGCAGCGGCGTGCACGAGCACGGTACAAGCTCCCGAGCGATGTCCGGTTGCTCGTCAGGCCGGCTGGAATAAACTGGGAACACTCACGTCCGCCACGTAGCATCTTTTCAGGGAGCGTTGCATGATCACTCTCTTTTCATACCCGGGACTGTTCGGTCTCGAAGACAACAATCCCTATGGTCTGAAGATATTCGCGTTCCTCAAGCTCTGCGGTTTGCCGTTCGAGCATCGGCACATTCTCGATACAGGATCTGCGCCTCGCGGGCAGCTTCCCTACGTGACCGATGACGAGGCATCGATCGGCGACAGCGACGCCATCATTGCTTATCTCAAGCGCAAGTACGGCCTGGATATTGATCACGCACTGACGCCCATCCAGCATGACCTGGACTTTCTGATCAGGCGAGCGCTCGACGATTTGTATTGGGTCATGTCGTATTCACGCTGGAGCGATCCGCGTTTCTGGCCGGTCTTCAAGGACGCGTTTTTGTCGACACATCCGGGCATCACTGCAGACAGTCTCGACGCGGCGAGGCAATACAACTTCGAGCGGTATCGATATCAAGGCATCGGTCGCTTTGAAACCGGCGAGGTCTACGCGCGAGGCATCGCTGATTTGACGGTGATTTCGAACTTGCTTGGCGACAATGAATTCCTGTTCGGTGCGCAGCCTGCGAGTATCGATGCCGCCGTGTATGGCTTCGTGGCAAACATTTTTTTCTACGATATTGACACGCCGCTCAAGCAGTTTGTTTTGACACGACTGGATCTTGTGCGGCACTGCCGTGCGGTTCGTGCGGTGATAGACAAGCCGGCCTGACTACGACGCATACCGAAGCAATTTGGCGGCAAGCGCTGCGGGCGCGCTGATCATCGCGTCGTGTCCGGTTGCTATCTCGTCCCATGTCCAATGCTCTTGAGCACGGACGAAATCGCGGCTGGATTGCAGCGGCTCGTACACCGGATCGACACACTGGATGTACACCTTCGGGATCGTGCCGCCCACGGGCTCGTTGAGCGTGATGGGGTCATCGAAGGTCTTCAGCGGATGCGGCGTGCAATTACGTTCCAGCAGCGCCACCTGGGCGGGTTCGAACACACCGAATGCACTCGCGGGCGGCACCGGTATGGAGAGGCCGCCGCTGCTTTTGTTCGATAGCGCGATGCGTTGCGCCACGATCTCGGGCGCGAGTCGGGAGAACGCCGTCTGTCCGTGCTCGAGCACGACGGCATCAAGAAAGACAAGTTGCCGGATGCGCTGAGGCACGCGATCCGCTGCACCGGTGATCGGCAGTCCGCCGAAACTGTGGCCGACCAGAACGACGTCGGTCAGGTCTTCGTACTCGAGGACATTGACGACGTCCTGGATAAACACGCTGAGATCAATAGCCTTCGAAAGCAGATGCGCACGTTCACCAAGGCCGCTGAGGGTGGGGGTAAAGACCTGATGCCCCTGCGCGCGCAAGATTCGAGCGACGGCATTCCAGCACCATCCGCCGTGCCAGGCGCCGTGAACCAGCACGTAGGTTGCGCCTTCGCGGGCAGTCATTGCATCGATCAGATTGTCTGGGGTAGCCAAGTTCGTCCTCGTCTTCGTCTCTGTCGCTGTTGATAAAGCGTTGCGCAGCGCGATCGTCTCAACCGCGTCCAGACGGAAATAGTACGCGCAACGCCGTGCTCGATGCGCGGCAGCCGCTTCGCTTGCGAGGGCTTTTAAACCGCGCCACGTCCCTCTTGCTGCCTCATGGTCAACGAGACGACAGCCGCAAACCCGCCGCCTTCGCGTTGCGCTAATTGAAGCTCACCGCCATGGAGCTTCGCGATCCTTTCGACGATAGCCAGACCCAACCCGGTACCTCCCGGATGCTTGCCCGTCGATCGCCCCCGCTTGAACGGTGCTTTCAACGCATTCAGATCGCCTTCATTCACGCCTTTGCCGCGATCGGCGATCTCCACGTACGCGGTGTGAATGACATCGTCGGTCCACGTCCGCACCGACAAACCCACGCGGCCATAAAGCACCGCGTTCTGCATCAGGTTCATCAGCACGCGCATGACGCTGATAGGACGAAACGCGAACGGTTGCAGGTCGCCGAGAGCGAGTTGGAACACGTGACCGAGACCCGCGAAGTCGGCGGCAAGATTGCTCACGAGCGCATTCAGATCACTGACCTCGGCCACCTCCCGCGTGCCGCTGCCGGCATAGTCCATGAACTGCTGGAGAATGGCGTCGATCTGATCGAGATAATGATCCGTCGATACCGCGAGTTCATCGTGTTCTTCCGATGGCGTTGTCATGGCTACCGCGAGACGCAGCTTGGTCAATGGCGTGCGGATATCGTGGGAGATACCGGCGAGCATCAGCGAACGGGTCGCATCGGCTTCCTGCAACGCGTGGACCATCTGGTTGAAAGCGACGCTTACCTGCGCGATCTCGGTCGGTCCATCCACACGTAGTGCCTGATGCGCGTCTCCCGAGCTCAAACGGCGCGCTGCGTTGGCGAGATCGCCCAACGGCCGGTTGATGTGGCGCTGGATCAGGTAGGCGGTGACGATGGCAAGTCCACCAAGCGCAAGCGACAGTGCGATTGCCGAGAGCGCGCCGTCGTTGTGCGCGGCCTCAGGAACGGGCAGGGCGATCCAGTAAGGCTCAAGACCCAGATGCGCGCGAAGCCAAAGCCGTTGTTCGCCTTCTGTTTGCCATTGAACCTCCATGTTCGCGGGCAGATGCTGGCGCAAGGTATCGATAAAAACATCGCGCTGATAAGTCCGATAAAAATTACGCCATGTCACCGCAGGTTCCGAGGCGGCGCCGACAGGGAATTCTCGCTTGGCTTCGAAGCGAACCGCGAGTCCTTTTTGCGCGTCCGGCGCCGTGGTCTTCAACAGGTCATCCAGCGTTTGCACGTAGATCGCGAAAGTTTCGGCGGCGCGTTCGATCCGCGGTCTCTGGACGAAGTGGAATAATACGCTTAACGAACTAATTTGACTGACAATGACCAGCGCCACCAGCAGCGCGATATTACGTGCGAACAACGAGCGCGGTAGCGTGATCTGGCTCATCCGCCGGCTCACGATTCGACTTCCGCGACCAGCATGTAGCCCACGCCCCACACCGTCTTGACGAAGCGCGGTTTCGACGGATCGGCTTCCACGATCTGCCGCAGCCGCAGTACCTGCACATCGATACTGCGATCAAGCGCATCGTGGTCGCGTCCGCGTGAGCGGGCGATCAGGTTGTCGCGACTGACGGGCCGGTTCGGTGAGGCACCCAGCGCGTTCAATAGCAGCATCTGGGTAGAATGAATCTCGAACACCTCGCCCGACTTGTACAGACGCTGTTTGCCGAGATCGAGGCAATAGTCGCCGAAACGCACGGTCTGCGACCTGAGTACAGGTTCGCCTGCAGCAATCTTTTGGCGTCTCAGCAGCGCGCGGACGCGTGCAACGAGTTCGCGCGGCAGGAACGGTTTGGCGAGGTAGTCGTCGGCGCCGGTTTCGAGACCAATGACCTTGTCGACGGGATCGCCTTTAGCCGTGAGGATAAGAATGGGCAGCGTCTGGCCTTCGGCACGCAAGCGCCGGCAGACCGACAGCCCATCCTCCTGATCCATCATCAGGTCGAGGATCAGCAAATCGAAGGGCTCGCGCTGCAGATAGCGATCAAGCCGCTTGCTGTCGGCGACTACGCGGACTTCGAATCCGTGACTGCTCAGGAAACGCTGCAGCATATTGCGCAATTCGGCTTCATCGTCGAGAACGATGATCTTCGGCTGACTCTCCATTCATGTCTCCTTCAATGCGTCGGACGGTCGGGCTTCTTGATGTTCGCCAAGCCTCTGTAGCAGTGCTTGGGCCGGCAGACTTTCAGACCACGGGTTCAGCACGCTCGCCTCCAGCTGCTTCAAGCAAGGCGCAAGCGTCAGGATGAACGCCACGCTGGCTGCAGGAAGAAGGCAAAGCGCTCCTCAGTTCAAAAACAATAGTCCAGTACGCACAGAACAAAAAGCTTCTACCTCTTGTCGCGTCGCCGTCAGTGCGATGTCGCGCGCTGCTGCATGAATTGCTCGATCTGCGGCAGCGTGATGTAGCCGGCTTTTTGCGTGTCGATCTGATCGAAGTTCTGCGCGACCATTGGCATGCCTTGCGCTGCTTGCGCCTGGGTCAGCTTGCCGTCGTGCGTGGTGTTGGCGGCAGCAAAGCGCGCCTGCAGTTGCTGCATTGCGCGCTCCATGCGTTGCGGGCTGACCGTGGTTTGCGGCGCGGTTTGCGCCATGGCGCCCGCGCTGGCGAAGGAGGCGGCGATGGACAGGACGAAGACGGCAATCGTATTTTTCATGGGGTGCTCCAGTGAATTCCAGTGAATGAAGGGTTCGTTTGCCATCGGTTGCGAGCGTCTGTGTTTTGCCGTTTGAAGCGGCCCTGACTGATGGCAGACCGAAGCTTATCGACCGGCACCGGAAAATGAATGACAAACCGGCTACGAATCATGTCGCCGCATGTCACGCATGGGACTCGTGAACTAAGCATCTGCTCCCTACAAAAATGTTCGCTCCGGCGTCCGAGCGCCGATGGTCCGTGACATCGAATGAAATATGTTTTGACGTGGCTTTCAAGCTCTCTTTGCGTATCTTTCGGTGGTCGGCGCTACGAGCGCTTTAACGGATTCGCAAGGCGCTCAAGCAATGCGAATGATCCGGCGGAACGGCTTCCAAAGAAGACGAGACCTGCCGATCGAATCGAAGGGAGTTCACATGAATATTCGTCTTATCAGTGCATCCGCCGCCACCGCTCTAGGCCTCATGATTTCCACCGGCGTTGAAGCCCGGACATTGGTTGTCTACGCAGGACCAGCGGTGGTTTATGTGCCGCCGCCGCGGCCTGTCTATTACGCTGTACCTGTTCATCATAGGTATGTCGCGGTGGTGCGCCCGGCCCCTGTTGTTGCGGTTCCAGTCCACGTGCCCGCGCCGAAGCCAGTGGTCTATGTGCCGGTGCAGCGCAGCTACGCTGCCGTGCCTGTGGCGTACGTAAGGTACGCACAACCCGTCATGGTGGTTCCCGTCGCCGGGATGCAATGAGCGAGTGGAAGTTGCCGGTACGGCGGTGATTAAAGCGCGATGTGGCGAAGAATACGTTCGCCCGGACGCGGTTGGCGCACTATCGAGGAGCGTGGGACGTGGATCAACGTCCGGCGATGGTGCGGCATTTATTCCTCTGGAGGAGGTGATCCATGTGCGTTGATTCGATGTGTTCTTTGTCGCGGCGGCGCGCCTTGTTCGCCGGTGTGGCGTCCGCGACTCTTGCTGCGTTTTCGTTGAAGGATGCGCGTGCAGATGAACCTTCAACGGGGCCTGGTCCCAACGCGATTGCACCCTCGGATGCACTTGCTCGTTTGCTGCAGGGCAACAATCGATATGCCGCCAATACGCCTGCAAACAAGGACTATTCTGCTGGCCGGGCAGCACGCGTCACAGCGCAATACCCCTTTGCGGCGATTGTCGGTTGCGCGGATTCGCGGGTGGCGCCGGAATTGGCGTTCGATCAAGGCCCGGGTGACTTGTTCGTCGTCAGGGTCGCCGGCAATTTCGTCAACGACGATGGACTCGCCAGCCTGGAATACGGAGTGAAGTTCCTGGGTGTACCGTTGATCATGGTGCTCGGACATACAAATTGCGGCGCGGTCTCCGCCGCAGTCAAGGCGATCCGCGAACATGCCGTCCTGCCCGGCCATTTACCCGAACTGGTCAGGGCGATCAGGCCGGCCGTCGAGATTGCCAGAACGCACGGGCACGGCGATCTGGTGGCGGACGCCACGATCGAAAACGTGCGGCTGAATGCCAACCGCTTGAGGGTCTCGCAGCCGCTGATCGGAGAGTATGTGAAGGCGGGCAAGGTGCAGGTGGTCGGAGCGATCTACGATCTCGCTTCGGGGAAAGTCCGGATGGTGGATTGAAACGATCGCGCGGGTTTAAGCGGGTCAACGATGCATCGACGATCGTATGAGCACCAGTCGAGCGGAGGATCTCATGAAAGGCAGTCAGCTTGCGGTCTATGCCGCGACGCAGGGTCATCGCATGCATCACCTGACGGTGGTCGACTGGATCCTTGAAGAGACCAGGAAGATCGGCATTGTGGGGGCGACGGTCGTCGAGGTTACCGAAGCTATCGATATGCTCGGCAAGTATCATGCTGCGCGGTTTTTCGAACTGGCTGATCAACCGGTCGTGGTGACGGTCGTTGCGGAAGATGCGCAGATCGACGCGCTGCTCGCGAGCCTCAGGCAAGGCGGCGCGAAGCTGTCCTATACGCGTGCTCCGATCGAGTATGAGGTGCTGGGGGAACCGTGAGAATCAGCCGGTTGCTGCATTGCGCCAAGCGTGACGGTATTAAGGACGTGACCTACAATTAAGTATCGTGCGATTTATCGCCAGCGTCACGCAGTCGATCTGTTTTAATCTGCGCGGCGAGTGTACGCATGAAGTTTGTAAGGGCGGCGTTCGGTCAGCACTCGGAATGTCGCCGTGGAGGTCGGTATGAACGGCTATCAACTGACGTTCTACACTGAGCAGAATCGCAAATGCGGTCATCTGACGTTTTGTGAATGGCTTCTGCAAGAGGTTCGCAAACGCGGTATTCGAGGGGCGACCGTCATCAGTGCAGCGGAAGGCATCGGGCACGCAGGTGCTCATCATGCCGCGCATATTCTTAAACTCGCTGACCAGCCCGTGCAAGTCATTCTGGCAGTGACCGAGCATGAAGCCGACGAAATACTGGAAGTGGTGCGTGCACAGCACGTGCATGTTTTCTACACGCGCGCGCCCATCGAATTCGGGTTGCTAGGTGATGAACCGCCACCGAAGAAAGCGAAAACGTTTTTCCGGTTTCGTCGGCCGACGAGTAGTAGGCTGGGGTGATGGGAGCGTTGGTTAAAGCTGGAACTCGAGCCGTGGGCGTGACAAGCGTATGCCAGAGCATCTAGTGCCGCCGGGATTAGACGCAATACCTGCGCCGTTGCCGGTTGAGCGTCATCGCCTATTCTTCGCGATTGTGCCGGACCCGGATACGGCTTTGAATATCGAACGGTTGGCACAACGTCTGCGTGTCGAACATGGCTTGCAAGGAAAGCCGCTTCCGACTGCACACTTTCACGTGACAGTGCATTTCATCGGTATCCACGATAAGTTCTTTGAGCGTGTCGCATCTTGGGCACAAGCCGCTGCTTCCACCATTTCAATGCCTGCATTCGACGTTGCGTTTGATCATGCCGCCAGTTTTCACCGGACGGCCCGCGATCGGCCTGTCGTGCTACTTGGAAGCGAAGGCATCGCTGCGCTAAAGGAGTTCCACGGCATTCTCGGCGCGACGTTGGCGAAGGCGGGATTTAATCTAAAACCGTCAAGTTTCACGCCACATGTGACCTTGCTTTACGACAAGCTCGAAGTCGCCGAACGAACTATCGAACCGGTTCGCTGGACCGCGCGCGAGTTTGTTCTGGTTGATAGCAGGGTCGGTAAAACGCAGCACGTGCAGCTTGCGCGATGGCCGCTTACGGTGTGAGTTGAGGCATAGGCAGAAACCTTGATCCTGAAGACGGCCGCTTGCCAATCCATAGTGCGCTCGCGGCTCGCGCCGAGGGCATGGGCTTAACTGACGTTGAAATGCACACGCACGTCCTGATGACTTTCCACGGGATGTCCTCCTTGCATCGCGGGGAAAAAACGCCATTTTCGCAGCGTTTCAATCAGTAGCGCGTTCAGGCGAGGGTTCTGCGTGGGCTTCGAAAGTTCTACTTCAATCGTTCCATCCGCGTGGATATCGAAACGCGCGATGGCGATCATCTGATAGGCATCTTCACGAAGATCGTCAGGAAGTGAAGGCATTGGTTGACTGATGGCACGTGCGGCGGAACCCTCAGGCGTGGCTGCCGCATTGCTCGGCGATGCGGAAGATGACGCCGTAACAGTTGCAGTAGATATCGCCGAGGGGCGTGCCTCCGGTTGCGCTGGCGGTGCCGGTTGGTCCGTTTTCGCAATCAAGTGCTCCTGGGTCGGGTGCTGGATTTCGTGCGGTTTCGTCACTCGGGCGGGCGTTGGATCTCGTCGTGCGTGCGCTTGCGGGGTGACTGGCGCAGGAGCCGTCGAAGGGGCAACTGCATGCGTATTGGCGGGAGGCGCGGCCAGTTCGACAAGACGCATCTCCATAGTCGCTTGTACCGGGGCAGCGACGCTCGGCAGAGGCCGCAAGAGCGGGTTCACGATCTGGGTCAGCAGAACGGCCCAAAGGCCAAACGCAATCAAAAGGGCCACGCTAAATCTGAGTCGTGGCGCATCCATCAAATCTGCACGTCTCCCCATCCCGCTACTCACGATTTATCGCTATCAGGAAATGCTCCGCGCCCGCGCGGCGTGCGGCCAGCATGGCCTGAACGACGGCTCCTTGCGCCGCGGCGTGGTCCGCGGCAATGATTACGTTCCGGTCCGGTTTGAGAAGCCGCCTGACGCCGGCTTCCACCTGATCGAGACGCACGGGCTGTCGATTCAAAAAGACCGTGTTCGTGCGATCGACCGCGAGCGTCAACGGTTGATCCACGGACATCTGCTGCGCCTGTCCCCTCGGCAAATCGACCCTGACTGCATCCAGCCGTTGCATAGCCAGCGACGCCAGCATGAAGGTGGCGAGCAGAAAGAACATCACGTCGATCATCGGAATGATCTCGATGCGCCCACGCTTCGACGCCCGCGAGCGCCGGAACTTCATTGCGCATCTCCGGCCATCGCCCCAGCGCTTTCGGCCTTGAGCCGAATCTCGCTGAGGCGCTCGTTGGCGTGCACTTCGAGGTCATCGATCAGGCGTTCAAGGCGTCGCGAGAAATAGTTGAATGCGAAAAGCGCGAACAACGCGACGACCAATCCGATAGCCGTGGCCACCAGCGATTGCGCCACGCCACCGGTCACACCGCCAGGATTAACCAGGCCATTGCCTCCGAATAGCTGGAACGAATGCATCATTCCGACAATGGTCCCCAGCAACCCGAGCAGGGGCGCGGCCGTCACGATAGTCTCCAACACCCAGAAGCCGCGGCTCATGTCACGTTCGATACGCGTGGCGACCGATTGCGCGCGGGCTTCGACCAACCATAACGGTGTGCCGGTTGGGGCTTCCACCGTTGCGTCGAGGCGCTTGAACGCGTGCTGAGCCGGCAGCGTGTTGGTGCCGGTTCCCGGCTGGCTTGCAAACCGAACGAACATATAAGCGCGATCGATTGCTATGGCGATCGCGAGCACGGCCAGCAGCGTGAGCGGGTACACCACCCAGCCACCGACTTGTGCCGCGGCAGTGATTCCTGCCCAATCCTGCATGATAAAAGCCTCTTCGCTAAGTAATCCGATTGATTAGAAATTCTTCGTGACGCCCGCGTACACGGCAATGTGCGGGCCATACTGCGGTGCACCCACGCCAATGCCGGAGCCGTCGCGCAACTCGTAGACGCGGTTGAACGCGTTGATGAGCAGGAGGCGCGCATCGAACTTGCCGATCAGCGGTTCGTTGAAGTTGAAGTGATGGATCACGCCGAGATTTACCTGCGTGTACACAGGCAAGCGGTCCGTGTTTGCGAAGCCGCTGCGCAAGCCGCTACCCACGATGCCATCGAAGGTGAAGGTGGTCTTACCCAGCTGGTAAGCGCCGCCGAACGACGCAGTCACACGCTGGTCGTGATCGAGGAACACATAGTGGTTGCTGATGAAAGCGAGTTCATCGGCGCTGAAATTAAACTGTGCTGAGTCTATGTCCTTGCCCTGCGCGCGGCTGAACGCGACGTTCATGTAGGCCGAAACATTGCCCTGCTTATAGTTGCTGGTGAATTCGACCCCGTAGACACGGCCGTATTGATAGTTGAAAGGCGTGAAGATCAGCGCAGTGCCGAATTGACCTTCGTCGAGGAGGTTCGTCGATTTCTTGTAGTACGCGTCGACGCCTACCGTGATAGTCGAGCTTAGCCGCTGCGTGACACCGAGATCGAAATAGTGGCTGCGTTCCGGTTGTACAGGATCGTTTTGGGTCGACGCCTGGGCGGTCGTACCGGCAAAGCGCGCGATATCTTCGCCCGATACAAGCTCGAATGCAGGCGGCGTGAAATAACGGGAATAACCGGCGTGAACCGTTGTTGAAGACGTCAACGCATAGACGAGGCCCACGCGTGGACTCAGCTGGCTTGCACTTACGTACTCGTCCATCTTGTCGTAGCGCAGGCCGTAGTTGATCGTGAGTTTGTCGGTCAGTTTCCACTCGTCCTGAACGTACGCGCTATATAGATAACCCGTCTTGCTGCTCGAATCAGGCACGTTGAACGGTTGATCGGAGAGCTGGTTACCGTCGGCATCGGCGGGGAAGACGCTCAGGTTGTTGTTGAAGATCGCGTGTTCCTGCTGGAACGAAATGCCCGCGCGAAGCGTGTGTTTATCGTTGAGCCGATAGGTCGTATCAGCCTGAACGCCGTTGGCGCTATCGCTGTGGAAATCATTCGCTGCCACGCCGTTGAACAGCAGGTCGCCCACCGGATCAGGATTGAATTGCGTACGCGAGTAGCGAGTAAAGAGCGCGACCTGATAGTCCAGCGCGCCGCCGTTGGTACCTTGCAGCGCGACGACCGCGAACTGGTTGAGTTCGGATTGTGTCTCGTTGAGCTTGCTCGAATCGAACGTGGTGTTGCCATTCAAAGTAAAGGCGGTCGGCAAGCCTGGTGTATTGGGAATCTCGAACTGGTTGCTGGTCGTGCCGAACATCAGGCTCACGCGCGTGAGCGGATTGATAATGTAGGACATCAGGCCGAACGCATCGCCCTGACGCGTGTGATCGTGAATCGGGCTCGCGCTTGAAGTCGGATTCTCGATGCCAAGATTGTTTTCGCCCAGCGAGCCGCTGAAATAGTAGCTGAACGGTCCCTGGTTGCCGAAGACGTCCGCGCTGGTCTTGATGGTCTGGTGACTGCCGCCGAAGACATCGATGGAACCGCCGTTGCCCTGGTCGCCGTTCTTCGTATGAATATCAACAATACCCGCCGTGCGGTCGCCGTATTGCGCGGGCAATGCTCCGGTCAGAAGATTGAGCTGGTCGATGATGCGCGTATCCAGCGACTGGCCGAATCCACTGATTGGCTCCGGAATGATGATGCCGTTGATACGGTATTGCAGGTTCGCGTGATCGCCGCGCACGTGCAGCTGGCCGTACGAGTCACTCGCCACGCCGGGCGCTTGTAGCAACACCTGGTTAAGCGGCGTGTCCTGGCCGGCGGGGAGGGTATCAATATCCGCCTGGCTGAAGCGATACACGCTGCTGCCCGTTTCAGGCAGCAGGCCGTTGCGTGCGCGATCGAGCCGCTTTGCATTGACCTGCACATCGATCGCGTCGCTCTTGCTGAGCGCCATCGACACCGACGCATCCACGCCCTCGCTCGCCGTCGCGATGCTGCTGCCGCTTGCGTAGCCCGGCGCCGCAACGACTACCGCGTAAGTTCCCGGCGCGACATGATGGACCGCGAAGTGTCCGGTACCGTCTGTGCTTGTGGCGCCAACGGACGCACCGCTGGCGTCTTGCAATGTCACGCTGGCGTTGGCGACGGGCTCGCCGGAACTATCGATGACGGAGCCTGATACGGCACCGTCCGGACCTGCGGCATAGGCCTGTCCTGCAACGATCTGTGCGAACAACAATAAGGCCCCGTGGGCGATGAGCGTACGATTTTTCATCGATTATTTTTCTGGAAGGGTTGTGTTGGATGTGCGCCGCCCGGCGACGTAATAGGGTCCCCGAGGACTGACCTTCGTTTGTAAAGAACGTAGTCCTAATCGATAGTGGACAGGCGCCAGGTGCAGACGTGACGAGCCGCGCGGCTGAAGCGGAGCGCGCGGAACGCCAGACGGATAAAAAGTTCTACAATTTACAAATGAAATGTTATAACATTCGTAACCAATTGTGCGAGAACTTTTTGGACGGAAAGAATGGACAAGCTACCGGTGACTGTTTTGTCGGGCTTCCTGGGCGCAGGAAAGAGCACGTTGCTCAATCACATCCTGAAGAATCGAGAGGGCAGGCGGGCGCCGTATGCCGGCACTGCGAGATGGGGTGGTGCTGGGCAGCCGTACCAAAAGCCTACTGGCCGGAAGAGCTGAATCGCTCAAATCGATCGATGATGAGTGGGACCCTCAAGTCGGCGACGCGCGGCAAGAGCTCGTGCTGATCGGCATTAAAATGGACGAAAGGACGTTACGACGCGCCTGGATGCGTGCCTGCTCAACGACGTGGAAATGGCGCAGGGTCCGCAAGCTTGGCAGTGATTCACGGACCCTTTTCCTACGTGGGATAACGACGCTCAGAACGCGGTATAAGCCGCGGCCCGGGTCGCCAATAGCACTAAGCATTTGTGCGTCAGAGCGTCAGCTGCCGCACGAGGACAGTTCTGCCACTTGCAGCACTTCCCCCGTTGCTCCGCGCTCGACGAATGCCACCACGCCTTCGTGGCCATCGGCAGACGCGTAGTCGCCGGTAATCACCGCGCGTCCGTCGACTATCCGGACCGGCCCGATCCAGCGACGCACCACGCGGTCGTGATGCAGTGTCGCTCCGCTGTTTTCTCCGCCTTTCACCGCGCTGACGAGCTGATTTTCGTACACCGCGGCGTACGCGACCGCATCGTCGGGAAGGTTCTGGCGAGCCGTGAATGCAGCGTCGAATGCGACATGGCCGGGCGCGGCAGGATGACCGCCAATGTGGATATCGGCGAGCGGGGTTTCGCTATTCAACTGTTGAATGCGGGACTCGAAGCTGGCGTTGCTCGACCAGCTTCGCAACTCGCGGCCGCCTACGAAAATCTCCGGCGTGTACACCACGTGGCCCCCGCCCGTGTAGGTCAGTTGTTGCTGTCGTGTAGTAAATGCGGCTTGCGCAAAGCGATCCTTCCACGCCCAGCTATCCCAGTAGTCCACATGCAGTGCCAGGGGTACGATCGTGCTGGTCTTGCGGGCATGATCGAGTTCGCTCAACCAGTTGTCGGCAGGCGGGCAACTGTTGCAACCCTCGCTCGTATAGAGTTCGACGAGCGCGGCGCGATGATCGGGGCTCGACGCGCTGCATGCGTTCGCGGACGCGGCGCTGGCCGTGGCGGTGGAGAAGGCAACGAGCAGCGCTGCGAGGGACAGTATCGATGAAGCACGCATGATGGGCTCCGAAGGTAAAAGGAAGGATGTCGTAGAACGTGACGCGGTTCGGCAGAACCGCGGTCACGGTCCATCGTCGTCAAGATTGACGAGCGTCGGTATTTATTCGCAGTTCAAATAAGGCTGGCGAATGCCTGATCAAGAAGTCGCGTCGCCTGATAGGTATTTCGTCGCTCCGTAAAAACCGGTTACAGCCAACGCGAAATTGGCTTGGTGCATCCGCAAGCTCGTGTGAAACGTATATAACACTGCGGTAATAAAAACTTCCGAGGGCAAGCCAAACACCAAGCGCGCCGGCCAGCGCACGGAAGATTCACAGGAAGTGAGCTGATACGTGTAACCGTATCGAATAGGTAACCGAACTACCAACATCACGGTTGCTGCCCATCTTGGCGTGCCTCACGACTTAACTTGCGCACGCACGCCGCCTGAGGCACGCTAACCCGGCGTAGACCGCCAGCACCGCAGTTCCCGACAGCATCAGGAGAACGCCATGACCCCGGACACCGCTGCACCCGCTGCACCTATTGAAGCTGGACAGTTGCTGCCGTTCCGCGAGTCGGTACTGGCGATGCTTGGCGTTTCATTTGTAGCGATGCTGGTCGCCCTCGATCAGACGATTGTGGGGACAGCGCTGCCACGTATAGTCGCCGATCTCAAGGGATTCGATCTGTATGCATGGGTCGCGACCGCGTACATGCTGACATCGGTCATCACGATCCCGATCTTCGGACGGCTAGGCGACTTGTTTGGCCGCAAGCCGTTCTTGATGGCCGCGATTATTCTCTTCACGATCGCATCGGTCATGTGCGGCATGGCGGGCAATATGATGTTCCTCGTGATCGCGCGCGGCTTGCAAGGGATCGGCGGCGGCATCCTGGTGGGCACGATGTTCGCCACGGTCGCCGATCTTTTTCCCGACCCGAAGCTTCGCCTGCGTTGGTTGGTGTTTGTCAGTTCGGCGTTTGCTTTAGCGAATATTGTTGGCCCGACGCTAGGCGGCGTGCTGACCCAGTACGGTGGCTGGCGGCTCGTGTTTTTCGTCAACTTGCCGGTGGGTATCGTCTCGTTGCTGTTCGTGCACGCTTTCCTGCCACATCTCCGGAGGCCGCGTTCAGCCGGCCCGGTAAAGCTGGACTGGGTTGGCGCGCTGGTGTTGGCGTCCACGTTCGGCGGGCTGCAACTGGTGATCGAATGGGTCCCGAATGAAGGAATCACACCCCTCACCTGTGCAGTAGGTCTCTTAACTCTAACCGGCGCAACGGTGCTGCTGTTCTGGGAAAAACGCATGACTTACCCGATCGTTCCCATCGACATGCTGCTGGATCGAAAGTTGGCGGCGTTGTTCGCGATGGCGGTGCTCGGTGGTTTCTCGCTCTTCTCGCTGGTCTTCTACGTGCCCTTGCTATTTCAAGGCGGCTTTGCGATGTCGCCGCATGACTCAGGCATGCTGATCACGCCGCTGCTGCTGGGTACGACGGTGGGCAGCGTGTTGAATAACCGGATCGTTACGCGCATCAGGCATGCGAATGGTGTGATGTATATCGGCTTTGCGCTGTTCGCGTGCGCCGCGCTTTGTCTCGTCGCGATCACGGGGACCGTGCCTCATCTTGTGTGGATGGCGTGCATGGGATTCAGCGGCGTCGGGCTGGGTCTGGTCGTGTCGAACCTCACGCTCTTTTCGCAGCAACTCGTGGCGCGCGACCATCTTGGCGCCGCGACGGCACTGCTGCAATCGCTGCGGTTGTTTGGCGGCATGCTTGGCACCGCCATGACGGGCGCTTTGCTCGGCCACCTCTATACGAGCGGCGTGCATCGGTCGCTGGATACGTATCAGGCGACGCAGTGGTTTAAGTCATTCGCGAGCCCTGAGTTGCTGATCGATCGTGCGGAACAGGCGGCGCTGATTGGTCGCCTGATCATGGCGGGTCATGCCGGCGACGCGATGATGCAGTCCGCGCGCGGTGCGTTGATCGAATCGATACACGTGGGACTTGGGCTAGCGGCTGCGGCAGCGATCGTAGGGCTTTGCCTTGCCTGGTTCGTGCCGCCAGTGCGGGTTGATCGGCTGGATACGGGGACCCGTACGCGGTAGAAGCTCCATCTGCACGACTTACCAGCGCAGCACTCTGGGCCCTATCAAAGCACCAAGGACGGTCGGGACCGCCATGCCCAGCACATACCACACGCCCCAGAACGGCACGGTCATCTCCACGCAATAGAGCGTATAAACGAGCACCGCTTGCGCGCCGCTTAGCAGGCCGGCTGCCGCGCCCGCAACAACCGGCCGCGTTGGCGCCAGCCCTTTCATGGCCCAGAACACAGCGACAAACGTGGGTACTGACAAGATCACGATATTCATCGTGCAGACTTGCCAGGTTCTGCCAAGCACAAGCTGAAGCCGGAGCGTGGGCGGAGCCGCAACCATCACAACCAGCGCCGTCAGCCAGATCAGCACGAGCGGAATGGCGAGCGTGACCCAGGCCATTGTCGTGTCCGCGCCTGGACGTGATAGCCGCATCGCGACGAAAAGCGACGCGCCTACGACCGCGAGCGGGAACGCAACCTTCAGCCAGAAGAGGGGAGTGGTCAGCATTTGCGGCATGTCGCCGCGCACGCCGTAGATGGCGACGACCATGCAGGTAGCGCCGGATAATCCAAAGAACAGGGCGGTTGTGAAGCGTCGCGCGATGACATGCGGATGGGTCGGGACGATGCCTGTTGCAAGCATCGATACGAACTCGCTGGTTTTCATGACCACTCCGCTGATAAGGAACGACAGCGAAGCGACAGCGCTGCCAGCTGTTAAGCAGCGTCATGCACTAACGCATGATTTCTATTCGTTTCGAGGAGTGGCCGGGTTACGCCCGCGGTCTATTTTTTACGCAGAGCTTTACTTACCAGCGCAAGAACCGCGGCCCAAGCAATGCACCGATCAGCGTGGCCAGCGTCATGCCGAGCAGATACCAGACGGCCCAGAACGCGACGCTCATCTCGGGGCAGTGGAAGCAATAGGCCATCGTCGCGAGGGTTCCCGCGAGCATGCCGCCCGCTGCCCCCGCGAGCCTCAGCCGGGTTGGCGCGAGTCCGCGGATTGCCCAGAACACAGCAACAAACGCCGGCACCGACAACAGCAGGATATTGAACGGACAGGTACGCCACGTGTAGCCCATGACAAGCGGCAGGCGTGCGTCGGGTGAGGCGAGGCACAAGACCGCGACTGCCGCGCTCCAAACAACGAGCACGGGCACAGCAGGCATTGCCCAGAACTTGCCAATGGTCGTACCGGGCCTCGATAGCCTCACCGCCAGGAACAATGCCGTCGCGGCGAGCGATGTCGGGAACGCAAACTTGGCCCAGAAAATCGGCGTGCGCGAGATCACGGCGATGTCCGGACGTACGCCGAAAATCACCGCCATCAGCACGAGCGCGCCGAGCCCGCCCATTACGATTGCACGCCCGAAGCGGCGCGCGGGCACGCGAGAGTCGACCGGCGTCACGCCAGTCGATAGAAGCGAAATCAGGTCCTCGGTTTTCATGCGGTGCCTCGAATCTTTGCTGCCAGTGCTTTCAATCCACGATGGATGCCCACTTTGACGGCCGACTCCGACATGCCCGTGAGCGCCGCCGTCTCCGTCACGGAGAGCCCTTGCAGCTTGACGTGAACGATTGGCAGCCGGTGACGGTCCGGCAATTGTTCGAGCAGCTTGCCGACATCGCGTTTGGCATCGGCGGGTTCTTCATCCGAGGTCGCGAAGATCTCGAGCGCGTCGTCCAGCGGATCGTTCAATGCTTCACGCCGCGATCTCGCGCGGAAAAAATCCATCAGCTTATAACGTGCGATCCCATGCACCCAGGCGGTGAGCGGCTCGTCCGGGCGATAGGTATGGCGGCTGTTGTGCACGGCCAGCAGGATCTCTTGCACGACATCCTCGATGTCGTCCTGCAGGTAATAAATGCGCTTTCTCAGGAAGCCGCGCAGATGTCCCGTCAGGTCGTCGAGGAACGTCCGGTAGGCGACAGCGTCGCCATTCAGGCCGCGAATGAACAAGGCCCTCAACCGTTCTTCGACACCAGGCACAGAACCACTTTGTATTATTCGCTTCATCGCGGAATCGGGTTACAGCGCGCTTCAAATAAATTGCGACGGGTTTGCCGACGGGTGTCGACGGTCCCGGCGCCGGGGATGGATACAGTTCGCGCGGTCATCTACAGCAGGTATTTCGACGGGTCTCTTGCAGTGCGCGAGGCTCGTCGCCCAAGGTTCTGACGCCGGAGATTACCGCGATTTTATGTCGGGATCGATCTTGGCCGCGCTGCAAGCCAATGCTTCGCGGCGGCTGCAAGCTACAGATCCGGCATGCAAGCGCGGCGCAATCGCATGCGCGGTGGTCCTAACGGCACACAACAAAGCGAGCGGATTGTGCCGGATCGGCTTGCTTCTGTCGATCGCAGGCCGAGGTCAAAAACCATCCGCCCTAAGCGAGCTCTTGCTTAGCGCGTGGTCTCAGGATAATTCGATGGGAACAACGCGCGCCGCGTCTCTTCGTCCACCTCGCGCTTGAACGTAAGTTCGCGGCCTACCGCTCGCGCCCGAGCGACAGCTGGGCGTACGCAAATGGCGTCAAAGAAACGGCTCAGATTCGGGAAAGCGGCAAGCGGTGCGTCGGTGGCTAACACCCGCGACGCGCGCTCGAGCCATCCCCACGCGGACATATCGACGATTGAATACTCGTTTCCCACGATGTAGTCGCGCCCCGACAAGTGCTCGTCAAGCACGCGATAGTGCCGCTCGATCTCCCGCCGATACCGGTTGATCGCGTACGGAATCTTCTCGGGTGCGCCGTGCTGGAAGTGCACTGCCTGGCCGGAGAAGGGGCCGAGTCCGGAGCTGATAAAGAACAGCCAAGAGAGCAGTTCGGGCCGGTCCGAGGGCTTACCCGCGAAACGCTGCGTCTTGTCGGCGAGATAGAGCAGGATGGCGCTGGAATCGAACACCCGTGCTTCGGTGCCGCCGGGACCGTCTGTATCGATGATGGCGGGGACCTTACCGTTCGGATTGATGCTCCTGAATGCCGGCAGATGCTGCTCGCCCTTGCTGGTGTCGACGGGAAATACCTCATAGTCGAGTCCTGCCTCTTCGAGAAAGAGCGCGACCTTCGCGGGATTCGGTGTCGGGTGAAAGTAGAAACGGATCATGTCGTCCTTGGGTGATGGGGTGGGCCGCTTGCGGACGGCAGGGTCCCGCCAGGCGCCATGCGCGGAGGGCGTCAAACGTCACGGACAGCGCGATAAAGGAGAGACCATCCGGACGCGCCGATGCGCACCCTTGAAATGCAACTGTAAGACTCAGGCAGCGACGCCGTCTTCATTGCCCGACGCGCATTGTTATTTATGATTTAGATCGATCGATTTAGAATATCGTAACGAAAACGGAATGGCAATATCGCCTCGTTCAAGGGCTTGTTCAAGGGAGTGAGGGACTGCATGCCACGGCCAAGAGAATTCGACGAAGCCGCCGTACTCGACGCCGCGGTCCTGTGTTTCTGGAACCGTGGCTACGAAGCTACCTCGGTTCGTGAACTCGCAGATAGCATGGGCATCACGGGCGCGAGCCTCTACAACGCTTTCGGCGACAAACATTCGCTCTATGGCAAGGCGCTGGCTCACTACGTGTCGCAAAGCGTGGACGACCGTGTCCGGCGTTTCGACGGCACGCTCTCGCCGCTTCAGTCGATCAAGGCTTTCTTCGATGAGATCGTCCACCGCTCACTGACTGACAAGGATCGAAAGGGCTGCATGCTGGTGAATTCGGCGCTGGAAATGGCTCCGCATGATCCGGAGTTCCAGCAAGTCGTGGCGGGCGTGCTGGTGAAACTTGAGGCCTATTTCGGCCGCTGCGTGAGCGCGGGGCAGCAAACCGGCGAGATCTCATCCGCGCAGCCTGCTGAAGACTTTGCTCGACTCCTGTTGGCGGTCTTGCTCGGCGTTCGGGTACTCGCACGTAGCCGGCCGGAACCCGCGCTGCTGGAAGGACTCTTGCGGCCGATGCTCGCGTCGCTCGATTCCCGGACTGTCGCCGGATAACTGAGCGGCCGCCCTGGCTTCGCTCTTGATCGCCTCGCTGACCCTTCCCAACGGTCATTCACTCTTCGTGCTTGATTGTCCGCGGCAAATAAATAGCTCGCTGTAACCCATCCGTCTTCCCCGCCGAACTAACTCACATACGCACCGTGTGACCGCTTTCGTGTTCTTGAAATATTTCGTCGGGCGATGTAACCCGCCGCGCATTCGGAGCGAATTAACTAGCAACCAACGACCTGCTTCTGAAGGCCTCTTGCAGACGATAGAGGAACGGATCAAGAAAGCGAGTTGCACAAGATGCACTTGGCGGCGTTTTTTCCCCGCCCATGGAAACTAGTCATGGAGGCCCAGATGAACGCAACACATGAAACGAGGCGCGTAAGCATTCCCTCGCGGACCATTCAGCCGGTCTGGGTACGAATCACGCACTGGCTGAACGCGCTCGCGGCGATCCTGATGATGCTCTCGGGATGGCGGATCTACGATGCATCGCCGGTATTCAAGGGTTTTGTGATTCCGCCGGGTATCACGTTGGGTGGATGGCTTGGTGGCGCTTTGCAATGGCATTTCGCGGCCATGTGGCTACTGTTCTTCAACGGTCTCTTTTACCTCGCGATGAACATTGTCACAGGGCGCATCAAACGCAAGTTTTTTCCGCTCTCGCCGCGTGCCATTTTGCATGACCTGGGCGAGGCGCTTAAGGGACATTTATCGCATGCCGACCCGAGCAAATACAACGCGGTGCAGAAGTTCGCGTACCTGTTCGTGATGCTCGATATTGCCGTGCTGATCCTGTCTGGCCTTGCAATCTGGAAGTCGGTGCAGTTTCCGCTGCTGCGCGAATTGATGGGCGGTTATGACTTTGCGCGTGTCGTGCATTTTTCGGCCATGTCGTTGCTGGCGGCGTTCATTGTCGTGCATCTGGTAATGGTTTCACTGGTGCCGCGTTCGCTGCTTACGATGATTCGCGGTCGCTAACACGGCTGTGCGAACACGCCCGATTAAAAGATAACTTAAGGACTCGAGGAATCTCGATCATGAAACCCGTCAAGCCAAACCGCGTGAGCGTAGATCGCGAGTCGCTGATCATCGACGTTCGCCGCGAACTCGACATGCCGTCCCGCCGCCTCTTCGGCAAGCGCATTGTGACGCTCGGCGGCCTGGCCATGTTGGCCGGTTGCAGTATCTCGGACGACAAATCCGTCGAGACCTTCCTCAGCCGTGTGTCTCGCCTGAACGATACCGTGCAAGGCTGGCTCTTCGATCCGAACCGTCTCGCGCCGACATACACGGAAGCACAGATCACGCGGCCGTTTCCATTCAACGCGTTCTACGGCATTGACGATGCTCCTGTTGTCGATGGTTCCGACTTCCGCCTGAAAGTAAGCGGGTTGGTGCAGAACACGAAAACGTGGAGCTTGCCCGAGCTTTACGCATTGCCGAAAGCCGAGCAGATCACGCGGCATATCTGCGTGGAAGGGTGGAGCGCGATCGGACGCTGGGGCGGCACGCCGTTCTCGGAGTTCCTGAAGCAAGTGGGCGCGGATACATCGGCGAAATACGTCGGTTTCAAGTGCGCGGACGACTACTACGAAAGCATCGATATGCCGACCGCCCTGCATTCGCAGACGCTGCTGGCGTTCACCTTTGATGGCCAGCAACTGCCGCCAAAATATGGCTATCCGATGAAACTAAGGATGCCTACAAAATTGGGCTATAAAAATCCGAAGCACATCATGGAGATCTTCGTCACTAACAAATTCCCTGGCGGCTATTGGGTCGATCAGGGCTACAACTGGTTCGGAGGTTCCTGACGTCACGAAGGATCGAGACATATCGCGGCGTCAGGTACTTCGATTCACCCCGGCATGACCGGTTACTTTTACTCCAGCAAGAGGTTTATATGAAACTGTTCATCACTGCAGCACTCGCAGCAACGTTGGCCCTGAGCGGCTCCATGGCGTTCGCCCAGGCAAGCGATGCAATGGCCCACGATTCGATGTCGAAGGACACCATGTCCAAGGATGCAATGTCGAAAGACTCGATGTCCAAGGACACGATGAAGAAGGACGACAAGATGAAAAAGAACGACGCAATGGGCCATCCGGCTTCGGGCGCGATGGCGCAGTAATCTGTGCAGTAGTTTGCATGAGCATCGAAAGCGGTTCTGCGGGTGTGGTCGAACCGCTTTCGATTGTGCTTTCACCTTCTGTCGATACTTCCGGTATCCGCAAGACCTTAAAGCCTGGCAAGGCAAAATCACCACTCAATCCGCCTGAGTTGCCAGCAGACTGCGGCCCTCAGCGCATCCGTCCCCCTAGTTGAGCGTCACCGAGCGTGCAGCCATTTCCGCCCATGTCTTCTTCCGAACCCAATCCCTGTATTTTTGGCGGGTTCTAATCGAGAATCTGGTGATCTGGGACAAGTGCGACCGTCGGCGATAGCTTCCCGACCATGATCTCGACCTGTTGCCATGCCCCGACTACGAGCGGCCCAATGGCCATGCGCGAATGTGGCATTTATCGACCAAGTGCGGCATGTCCGCCACATTCACCCCCAAACCACTCATTTTGATAAACAATAACGGCACCGCACGAACTCGTGAGCCTCGAAACCAACGCCGCCGATGCCCGATCACCGTCTGCTGAGAATCTCTCCTGAAACGCACCGCGTCGCGATTGACCTGGTCTACGCAACCGATCGAAACCTGACAGGCAAGCCGATCTACAAGACGGCACATTGCTTGCTACTGGCTCCCGCCGAAGCCGCCCTGAAGAAAGCCGTCGAGCTGGCGGCCAACATCGGTATGACGCTGAAAATATTTGACGCCTACCGTCCGCCGCAAGCCCAGCAAGTACTCTGGGACTTCCTTCCCGACCCGACCTACATAGCAGACCTTCAGCGCGGCTCGAACCATAGCCGCGGCACCGCGATCGACCTGACACTGGTCGATTCTCAAGGCCAGGACCTCGATATGGGCACAGGTTTCGACGAGATGTCGGTCGCTTCCGAACACTTCCATCCGGGTTTGCCAGAGCATGTGCAGCGCAACCGCACGTTGTTGCTTGGCGTGATGCATGGCGCCGGCTTCATCCATATTCACAGCGAGTGGTGGCATTACGAATTGCCCGGCTCGCGCGCACTGGACCTGATCGACAACGCCGACAGCGGCCCCTTGCGCCTGATGTAACCGCACGGAGTCACCACACGGAACGCGCAGAACATCTCATCAACATCCCTCACGGAGCAAGTATGAAACGGGTTTTGTGCAACGCGTTGGCAGCTATCGCGGCAGTGTCCACTCTGATGCTTGCCGGCACGCGAATGGCCGAAGCAGCCACGCCGAAGGACATGCTGGTCATGGCCACTTTACTCGATGAGTTCACCACGCTCGACCCGGGCGAGATCTACGAACTGGTGCCGCAGGAATACGTCGCCAATACCTATGATCGCCTGATTCGCGTTGACCTGAAGGACCCGGCCCACTTCAACGGCGACGTTGCTCAATCCTGGGCAGTGAGCCCGGACGGCCTCACGTTCACCTTCAAGATTCGCTCCGGGCTCAAGTTCCACTCGGGTAATCCGCTCACCGCCGACGACGTCGCGTGGTCGATCCAGCGCACCGCGTTACTCGATAAAGGCGCGGCCGCCGTGCTGGCCGGCATTGGCCTGACGAAAGAAAACGCGCTGCAGAACGTGAAGAAAATCGACGACAGCACCGTATCGATCACCACCGACCAGAAGTACGCGCCCACGTTCGTGTTGAACGTACTGGGCTCGTGGCCGGCCTCCGTGCTCGACAGGAAGTTGCTTGAATCGCACGCGAAGGGTAACGATTTCGGCAATGAGTGGCTCAAGACAAACGAGGCGGGATCGGGCGCATACAAGCTGGTGAAGTGGACCGCGAACGACAGCATCGTGCTGCAACGTTTCGATGGTTATCGTGTGCCGCTTGCGATGAAACGGATCGTGCTGCGGCATGTTCCCGAAGCATCGAGCCAGCGGCTGATGATCGAGAACGGCGATATCGATATCGCGCGTGACCTGAGTTCCGACGACCTCGCGACGCTGACCAAGAAGGGCACGATTCGCGTGACGTCCGTGCCGCAAGCGACGCTGATGTACCTTGGCCTGAACAACAAGAACCCGAACCTGGCGAAGCCCGATGTACAGGAAGCCATGAAATGGCTGATCGATTACAACGGCATTCAGCAGAACATCGTGCGGACCACGTACAAGGTGCACGAGACCTTCCTGCCCGAAGGTTTCCTCGGTGCGCTGAACATCAATCCGTATCACCAGGACGTAGCGAAGGCGAAGGCGCTGCTGGCAAAAGCCGGTGTCCCGAACGGCTTCACGGTAAAGATGGATGTGCGCAACGACTCGCCGTACGGCGAGATCGCGCAGGCGGTGCAGGCGAACCTGGCGCAGGGCGGTATCAAGGTCGAACTGATCTCAAGCGATAACAAGCAGACCCTTGGGAAGTATCGCGCGCGTCAGCATGATATTTATATTGGCGAGTGGTCGGCGGATTACATCGATCCGCATAGCAACGCGCAGGGCTTCGCGTGGAACCCGGACAACTCCGATAAATCGGCCTTCAAGATGCTCGCGTGGCGCAACGCGTGGGACATTCCGCAATTGACGAAGGAGACGCAGGCGGCGCTGGAGGAATCATCGACGGCAAAGCGCGCGCAACGCTATGAAGCGATGCAGAAGGAGTTTCTCGCGAACTCGCCATTCGTGATCATGTTCCAGAAGGTCTCGCAAGTCGCGGCGCGGCCGGGCGTGACGGGCCTGGAAGTCGGGCCGATCTTCGACCTCGTGTCGTACCGTGACGTGAAGAAACAGTAAGCGTGGCTGCACAACTCACCGCGTTTCAGCGCCTGCAACTAGTGCTGACCCGCCACGCCGGTGTGCGCCGGACGTGGCTGTTCATGCGCTGGCTGCTGATGCTCGCCGTGACCTTCATCGGGTTGCTTGGGGTGACGTTTTTTATCGGAAGGAAGATACCAATCGATCCGTTGCTCGCGATGCTGGGCGAGCGCGCGTCGGCGCAGGCCTATGCAACGGCGCGCGTGGCGCTGGGGCTCGACAAGCCCTTGATCGTCCAGTTCCTGATCTACGTACGCGATGTGCTGCACGGCGACCTGGGCATGTCGCTGCTGACATCGAACCCGGTGATAGACGACATCAAGCGCGTCTTCCCCGCCACGCTCGAACTTGCCACGCTGTCGACGTTCATGGGCATCGTGATTGGCGTGCCGCTGGGCGTCGCGGCCGCTGTGCGGCATAACCGCTGGATCGATCACATCGCGCGTTTCATCGGCCTGGCGGGCAGCTCGCTGCCGGTGTTCTGGCTCGCGCTGATGGGCTTGCTGCTGTTCTACGCCAAATTGCATTGGGTATCCGGGCCGGGCCGTATCGACCCGCTATACGACGGTCTGGTCGATACTCGCACGGGCAGCCTGCTGGTCGACTCCATTCTGGCGGGCGAGTGGGACGTGTTCAAGAATGCCCTCTCTCATATCGTGCTGCCCGCGGCTATTCTCGCGTTCTATTCCATCGCCTACCTGAGCCGCATGACGCGATCGTTCATGCTTGAGCAGTTGAGTCAGGAATACATTGTGACGGCCCGCGCGATGGGATTGAGTGAGCGCCGCGTGATCTGGCGCCACGCATTCGGCAACATCGCGGTACCGCTGTTGACCGTGATCGCGCTTGCTTATAGCTATCTGCTGGAAGGCTCCGTGCTGACGGAGATCGTGTTCGCGTGGCCGGGCATAGGTTCTTATCTCACCGGTGCGTTGCTCAACGCCGACATGAATGCGGTGCTGGGCAGCACACTCGTGATTGGCGCCACGTTCATCACGCTCAATCTGCTGACCGACGCGCTGTATCGCGTGTTCGATCCGCGTGCCCGATGAATGCCAAAGGCTCATGACGTGCTTCCATCCACAGACAATTCCACTCAGACAATGAAGCCGGCGCGCGGGGAGTGGCGTGCGTGGCTTCTCACGGATACGCCCGCATCGCGCAGGCAGGCTGCGTTGGGCTTGGCGTACCGTCGCTGGCGGCGTTTCGCAAGCAACCCGCTAAGCGTGTTCGGGCTGGTGATCCTGATACTGATGATTGTGATCGCCGCGATCGGCCCGTTATTGCCGCTGCATGATCCGTTGCGGCAAGTGCTCAGCGACCGGTTGTTGCCGCCCGGTTCTCCATCGCACTGGTTCGGCACCGATCAACTCGGCCGCGACATTCTCGCGCGGCTCGTGATCGGCTCGCGCCTGACCTTGAGCATCGCAATCCTGGTCGTGGTGCTGGTCGTCCCGGTGGGTTTGCTGATCGGTACAACGGCGGGTTTCTGCGGTGGTTTCGTCGATACCGTCCTGATGCGACTGACCGATATCGCGCTCGCGTTTCCGAAGATCGTGCTGGCGCTTGCGTTCGCGGCGGCGCTCGGACCGGGCGTGATCAACGCGGTGATTGCGATCTCGATCACCGCGTGGCCACCGTATGCACGCCTCGCGCGCGCCGAAACGCTGCGGCTGGTGCAGGCCGATTTCATCCACGTCGCGCGCTTGCAAGGGGCGTCGTCCATGCGGATCTTGCTGCGCTACATTGTCCCGCTGTGTTCGTCGTCGGTGATCGTGCGCGCGACGCTCGACATGGCCGGCATCATCCTGACGGTCGCGGGACTCGGCTTTCTCGGGCTCGGTGCGCAGCCGCCGAGTCCGGAGTGGGGTTTCATGGTGGCGTCGGGGCGCGGCGTACTGCTCGACGCATGGTGGGTCGCAACCATCCCCGGCATCGCCATCCTGCTCGTGAGTCTCGCGTTCAACCTGCTCGGCGATGGTCTGCGCGATGTCTTCGATCCCCGTCAAGGAAGCTGACATGCCAGCCGATACCCTCTGTGAAATCGATAACCTGCGCATAGCGTTCGAGGGCCACGACGGCACGCTGACCGAAGCGGTGCGCGGCATTTCCCTGACGCTCGCTAAGGGTGAGCGACTGGGTATCGTCGGCGAGTCGGGGTCGGGGAAATCGCTGACCGGACGCGCGTTGCTCGGGCTGCTGCCTGCATCGGCACATTGGTCGGCCGACGCCATGCGGCTCGATAACCACGACCTGCTCGCCCTGCGCCCGAAGGAGCGGCGACGCCTTTGCGGCACGCAGATGAGCATGATCCTGCAGGACCCGAAGTATTCGCTGAATCCGGTGATGACCGTCGCGCAGCAGATGCGTGAGGCATTCGGGCGGCAGTCGCCCAAGCTGAATGCGAAAGCCATGCGCGAGCGGATTGTCGCCGCGCTGGAGGCAGTGCATATCCGCGATCCAGAGCGAGTTGCCGATGCCTATCCGCACGAGTTGTCGGGCGGCATGGGCCAGCGCGTGATGATTGCCATGATGGTGTCGTCGGGCCCCCGGTTGCTGATCGCCGACGAACCGACCAGCGCGCTCGATGTGCTCGTCTCCATGCAGGTGTTGTCGGTGCTGGACGAGATGATCGCGAAGCACGACACCGGGTTGATCTTCATCAGCCACGACCTGCCGCTGGTGATGTCGTTTTGCGACCGCGTGCTGGTGATGTTTGGCGGACGGGTGGTCGAGACCTGCGCGGCGCGCGATCTTGCGCATGCAAAGCATCCGTACACGCGCGGATTGCTGGCCGCAAGTCCGCCGCTGCGCAATCCGCCGGACGAGCTGCCGGTGCTGCAACGCGATCCCGCATGGTTCGCCGAGGTCGCGCCATGATCGAAGCAAACGAGGTACAGGTACGCTTCAAAACGAAAACCGGTTTCGCCGATGCAGTTCGCTCGGCGACGTTTCATGTAGATGAAGGCGAGGTGTTCGGACTTGTCGGCGAATCGGGTTCCGGCAAATCGACCGTGCTTCGCGCATTGACCGGGCTAGTACCTATCGCCAACGGGTCGATGCGGATTGGCCGCCATACGCTCGGCAAACACATCGACCGTGCGTTCAGGCGCGAAGTGCAGATGGTGTTCCAGGACCCGTACGGTTCACTGTATCCGCGCTTTACCGTGGACCAGACGCTGCGGGAGCCGCTCACCATCAACGGCATGGATCGCCACGATGCCCGCATTCTCGACGCGTTGCGCGAGGTTGGCCTCGGGCCGGCGTTCCGGTTCCGGTATGCCCACCAGTTGTCGGGCGGCCAGCGCCAGCGCGTTGCAATAGCGCGGGCGTTGATCGTGGAGCCGCGTGTCCTGCTGCTCGACGAGCCGACGTCCGCGCTCGACGTGTCCGTACAGGCGGAGATCCTGAACCTGCTGCGGCGCTTGCATCGCGAACGCCAACTCACGATGATCCTCGTCAGTCACAACATGGCGGTGGTCGGATTTCTATGCCAGCGGGTCGCGGTGATGCGCGATGGCGAGATCGTGGAGCAGCTTCCCATTGAAGCGGTCCGAGAGCAAAACGTGGTGCATGAATACACACGAAGCTTGTTGCTCGCCACGGAAGGGTATCGACGCAAGGCCGTCGATCCGGCCTAGTCACGCTGTGCAATGTGCGCGGAGCCGGCCGTGAACCGCCCTGCGGAAGCCGCCTGATAGAATACCAATTTGGTAGTAGGCATCCCCGAAGCGCGTTGCGCCGGGATCGCTCACCCGGCTTCCCACGCAGCCGGCGGCTCATTTGAAAGTGAATGACACCGCGAAGCGCAACCCTCAAAACGTGACAATCCGGCTTGATCCTGCTGCTCGATAACGTTCTCCGACAAACGTTCGACAGACCGGTCGCCGGCACCCAAGACGCTGATGAAACTGCTAGATGCCCTGGTTGAACAGCGAATTTCGGCTGCTGCCGCGCGCGGCGAGTTCGACAATCTGCCTGGCGCGGGCGAGCCCCTCGAGTTCGACGACGACGCCCTGGTCCCCGATGAGGTCCGCGTCGCCAACCGCATTATGAAGAATGCCGGTTTCGTGCCGCCGGCTGTCGAACATTTGCGCGCGCTTCGGGATCTGCAACACGAAGCTGGCAGCACCGGAGATCCGGCGAGCAGCCGCAAGCTGCAAGCAAAAATGCTGGCGCTCGACATGGCGCTGGAATCCTTGCGCGGCAGCAGCACCGTCGTGCCGCTGGAATATCGGCGGCGCATTGCTGAGCGTTTGTCCGAGCGGCTCTCGGAGAACGAGAGAAATGCAGGGTTCGAGGCAACCGCAAAGTGACTCCCGCATCCCCAACCGATCTCGCCTTGACGGCTGCCGCGGAACGCGACCGCCGTTTCATGGCGCTCGCGCAAGGCGCTGCGGAGCAGGCGCGTGCGTTGGGCGAAGTGCCGGTCGGCGCGGTTCTGGTTCGTGGCGATGACGTCATCGCGACCGGCTTCAATCATCCGATCGGTGCGCATGATCCCTCGGCGCACGCCGAAATGGCCGCGTTGCGCGCGGGGTCCCTCGCGCTTGAAAACTACCGGTTGCCGGGTTGCGAACTCTACGTCACGCTCGAGCCCTGCATCATGTGCGCCGGCGCGATCATGCACGCGAGGATTGCCCGCGTGGTGTTCGGCGCGCACGATCCGAAGACGGGCGCGTGTGGGAGCGTGGTCGATGCATTCGCCATCGGCAATCTGAACCACCATACGAGCGTCACCGGCGGGGTGCTTGGCGACGAATGCGCCAATGCGTTGCGCAGCTTTTTTGCCGAACGCCGGCGCGCCGTGCGTGAAGCGCGCGATGCCCGCAACGCCGTACCACCCGATTCCATCGATCCACTTTCCATTCGCTCATGACCCACCCGACCCGTACCATCGATCTCGTCGCACCTTCGGGGTACCCCGACTCTGAAGTGGTTGGACGCGCGATGGAGCGCCTGCGCGCGCAGGGGCATCGGCTGGGGAATGTGTCGGTGGCGCACCGTCGTTTTCAACGCTTCGGCGGCACTGACGGCGAACGCGCCGCGGACCTGAACCGGCTTGCCGATTCGTCGCGTCCTCTGCCTGACATCGTATTGGCGGTGCGCGGCGGTTACGGTGCTTCACGCATTCTTCATGGCCTGGATTACGAGGGCTTGCAGCGCCGCTTGCAAGACCAGCCGATTGCGATTGTCGGCCATAGCGACTTCACCGCGATCCAGCTGGCGCTGTACTCCCTGGCAGGCGTGAAGACATTTGGCGGTCCAATGCTGGCCGCCGATTTCGGCGCGGAAGAACCGAGCGCGTTCATGATGGAGCATTTCTGGAACGCGATCACGCACTCGTCGTTCAAGGTGACCAGCCACGTGCCGCAGGCCCAGTCCGTCGATGTCACCGGCATGTTGTGGGGTGGCAATCTGGCGATTATTGCGTCGCTGATCGGCACGCGATACATGCCGCCGGTGGAGGGCGGGATCCTGTTCATCGAAGATGTGAACGAGCATCCTTATCGCGTTGAACGCATGATTTACCAACTGCATCAGTCAGGGATTCTCGCGCGGCAACAGGCACTGGTGCTGGGCGAATTCACGGGCGGAAAGCTGTCGGAGTACGACAACGGCTATACGTTCGAGACGATGCTAGAACAGGTCAGGTCGGTGATCCGAATTCCTGTTGTGACGGGGTTGCAATTCGGGCACGTGCCCGAATTGCTGACGTTGCCGTTCGGTGCGACCGCGCACCTCGTGGCTCGATCGCACGGTTTTGAAATGAAGCTTTCTGACTATCCGTACTTGGCGTAGCGGGTTTTCATGCGAGTCGAACGAGCGTCCGGAAGGGCGCTTTTTTTCGTTCAGCGCACCGGTTTTGAGCGCGTGCGCACGAATAACGTGCATTGGATTGTCAACAATATGTCCGTCGGATGTCGTCTTATTTGCTTGGATAAATCGTGTAATGCCTTTCTGGACGGGCATTCGATCAGTAGGTCGAAAAAATGATGCATCCGCAAATAAAAAAAGTTTCTGAAATTGTTGACAGTTTTTATGTCCGTCATAAGATGTATCACATAGAGCGAAGACGATCATGTCCGAAACGAAACTGAAAGATTTGTCGAAGGTAAGCGTCATCGGCACTGCGGCTTCGGTCGCCGCCGCGACGGCGGAATCTATTGCGGCGAATATTCGTGATGCCATTCTCGAACACCGTCTCGCTCCAGGCGCGAAGCTGACAGAAGCACAGTTGTGCGAAGTATTCGATGTAAAACGCGGCACGGTGCGCTTGGCGCTGGCGCAGCTTGCCAGTGAGCGCCTCGTGGACCTTGAACCGAATCGTGGCGCGTTCGTCGCAAGCCCTTCGGTGCAGGAAGTGCATGAAGTGTTCGAGATGCGGCGAATCATCGAAATGGCGGTCGTCGAGCGTATCTGTACCGGGCATGGCACGCGCCGGCTCAAGTCGATCAGCGCGACGATCGGACGTGAACGCAAGGCCTATGAGAGTCGCGATTTCTCGTCCTGGATACGGCTGTCCGGCGAGTTCCATAAGGAGCTTGCGCAGCTTACCGGCAATACGGTGTTGTGCGAATGCTTGTCGGGTCTTGTGGCGCGCTCCACGCTGATATCGGCGCTGTATGAGTCGCTTGGGCAAAGCTCGTGCAGCTTTGAAGATCACGAGCAGATCCTAGTCGCACTGGATGCCGGCGATGCACCGAAGGCCGCCGAACTGATGGCTCGGCACTTGCAGGAAGTCGAACTGAAGATGCTGGACCGGCCCGCACGCGGCGCGGTCGATTTGCGCGAAGTTTTCTCGAAGCCGAAGGCTGGTGAGCGCGATAAAAGCGCGTGATTTTCGGCTGGATTATCAGCCTCACCGGCAGCAACACCGCGACCGCTCTCCGGGCGCGAAGTAATACCAGCACTATCAACATCTGAAAGCCAAACGAATTTAAAAAGCCCGCATTCAACGAATGCGTGGACTTTCACCATGCCTTTTCCGTGGACGCATGCGCGTTATTGCGCGTGCCGAGTGGATGAATTGCGTCTGGTCGCGGGTTCGCCCGCGGCTACAGGACGGCGTAGCCCATACCGACAAGAAAGCACTGCGCGTTGACCACGCGACGGTGCGTATTGCTATACGAAAGCTATACGAAGTCGACTATTTGCGGCTTGATTGCCGAGCTCATTCAAGGAGAAGTCATGGTTCAGTTCAGTGCAACCCCGGGTAGTGCTGCAATACCTTCCTACGGCGACGATTCAGGTAGTAATCCTGATAATCCGGCCGGATACAGCGACCGGCTCTATAACGACGACCTTGCGCCGCTCAAACATCAGACGTGGAGTGCGTACAACATCTTTGCGTTCTGGATGTCCGACGTGCATAGCGTGGGTGGTTACGTGTTCGCGGGGAGCTTGTTTGCGTTGGGCCTGACGAGCTGGCAGGTGCTGGTTTCATTGATTGTCGGCATCGGTTTTGTGAACCTGCTGTGCAACCTCATCGCCAAGCCGAGCCAGCAGGCGGGCGTTCCGTATCCGGTGGCGTGTCGCGTGACCTTTGGCGTGCTGGGGGCGAATCTTCCCGCTGTGATTCGTGGCTTGATCGCCGTGGCATGGTATGGAATCCAAACGTTTTTGGCCTCGAGCGCGTTGGTGATCGTGGTGCTGAAATTCGTGCCCCAATGGATGCCTTATGCCGATGTGCACAAATACGGTTTTGCCGGGCTCTCGGCAGTGGGCTGGGCCGGGTTCATGGTGTTGTGGGTGTTGCAGGCCGTGGTGTTCTGGCGCGGGATGGAGATGATCAAGAAGTTCATCGACTTCGCAGGCCCGGCGGTCTACGTGGTGATGTTCATTTTGGCTGGTTACATGGTGTGGCGTGCGGGCTGGCGCAACATTGGCCTGAACCTGGGCGGCGTGAAGTATCACGGTATGGAAGTGGTGCCGGTCATGATCACGGCGATATCCCTGGTGGTCTCGTACTTCTCCGGACCCATGTTGAATTTCGGCGACTTCTCGCGTTACTGCAAGAGTTACAAGAGCGTGAAGCGCGGCAACTTCTGGGGCTTGCCGATCAACTTCCTGGCGTTCTCGCTGGTGACGGTCGTCACGACCGCCGCGACCTTGCCGGTCTTTGGCCAGTTGATCACTGACCCTGTGGAAACAGTGGGGCGTATCGATCAGCCGACGGCGGTGATCCTGGGTGCGCTGACTTTCACGATCGCGACCATTGGTATCAACATCGTGGCGAATTTCGTGTCGCCGGCGTTTGACTTCTCGAACGTCGCACCGCGCCTGATCAGTTGGCGGATGGGCGGCATGATGGCCGCGGTGGCATCGATCTTCATCACCCCTTGGAACCTGTTCAACAACCCTGCTGTGATCCACTACACGCTCGATGTGCTCGGCAGTTTCATCGGTCCGTTGTATGGCGTGCTGATCGTGGATTTTTATCTGATGAAGCGTGGCAACATCAAGGTGGAGGAGTTGTACACGACATCGGAGACAGGCCGCTACTGGTATAGCAATGGTGTGAACTGGCGCGCGGTGGGTGCACTCTTGCCCGCAGCGGCCATCGCGGTTGCCTGTGTGATGCTGCCGTCCCTGGAAGGCGCCGGCAACTTCTCGTGGTTCATAGGTGCTGGGTTGGGCGCGTTGTTCTACAGGATCATTGCGGACAAGAACTCGGTATCGAATTTCGCTTAGTAAAGAATTCAGGGCGACAGGCAGGCTATCGCATAGGGGTTTCCCGGGGCGGGATGCGATGGTCACTGCGAGCAACAAATGCAAGCAGGGGTTTATATTGATACTATGTAATCCGTATCAAATGATGCTTGTAGGAACTAAAGGACGAACCAAATGCGTATCAAGCTGATCAACCCGAACACAACGGAACGCATGACGCTGGCGATGGACCGTTGTGCCCGCGAAGTAGCGTCAAAAGGAACGGAGATAGTTTCCGTAAGCGCTTCAATGGGGCCGCCCTCTATCGAGGGTTACTACGACGAAGCACTCGCATCGCTAGCCTTGTTGCAGGAGATTGAAAAGGGTGAGAAAGAGGGTATGGACGGTTATGTCATTGCCTGCTTCGGCGACCCTGCGTTGTATGCCGCCAGGGAGTTGTCCAGAGGCCCGGTCATCGGCATTGCAGAAGCGGCAATGCATGCAGCAAGCGTCATAGCGCCGAGTTTCAGCGTAGTGACCACCTTGAAGCGCACTTGCACGATGTCCTGGCACCTGGCGGAGCGCTATGGCATGAAGCGTTTCTGTAAGAACGTCCGTGCAACCGACGTAGCGGTACTGGACCTGGATATCCCCGGGTCCAGCGCACGCTCGATCATCATAGAAGAGTGTCGAAAGGCTTTGGTGGAAGACGATGCCGAGTCGATCGTCCTGGGCTGCGCAGGCATGGCCGAGTTTTGCCACGAGATTGAAGATGCGATCGGCGCGCCGGTCATCGAGGGCGTGACGACCGCGGTGAAATGGGCGGAAGCGTTGATTGCGCTAAAGCTGCGAACGTCGAAACGAGGCGACTATGCCCGCCCGCTAGCGAAGCAATATGACGGCGCGCTAGCGCCTTATAGCCCGGGCAAACCCCAATAAAACGCCTGGACCATACACCTCGCCTGACCCGCAATATCTGCGTATGAATATGGGCGTGACGATGTGTTTTCGCTAAACTGGCCTATCGTCGCGCGGGTCTTTTACCGTGTGCGGCTCCATCGACTTTCACGCACTCATCCAGCCATGTCGAACGAATTGAAGTACCCACGCGACCTGATCGGCTACGGCCGGTACCCCGTGCAACCGAATTGGCCCGGCAACGCACGCATTGCGGTGCAATTCGTGCTGAATTACGAGGAAGGCGGGGAAAACTGCGTACTTCATGGCGATCCGGCGTCGGAACAGTTCTTGTCGGAAATCGTGGGTGCGGCGGCGTATCCGTCTCGTCACATGAGCATGGAATCCATCTACGAATACGGCTCGCGTGCCGGCGTCTGGCGCATTCTTCGCGAGTTCGAAAAGCGGGATTTGCCGCTTACCGTGTTCGGCGTGGGCATGGCGATCGAACGTTATCCGGATCTCGGGCGCGCGTTTGTCGAATTGGGGCATGAGATTGCGTGTCATGGGTATCGGTGGATCCACTATCAGGACATGTCGCCGGAGAAGGAAGCGGAGCACATGCGTCTCGGCATGGAGGCTATTGAACGCGTGACGGGCGTGCGGCCGCTGGGTTGGTACACAGGACGCGATAGTCCGAACACGCACCGGCTCGTCGCTGAGCATGGCGGGTTCCTGTACGACTCGGATTACTACGGCGACGACCTGCCGTTCTGGATGGACGTGGAGGTCAGTGGGGGCGCGAAGGCGCCGCAATTGATCGTGCCTTACACGCTCGACACCAACGACATGCGTTTTGCCACGCCGCAAGGGTTCAACACGGCGGAGCAGTTTTTCACCTACTTGCGCGACGCGTTCGACGTGCTCTACGAAGAAGGCAGCGAAGCGCCGAAAATGTTGTCCATCGGCATGCATTGCCGGTTGCTGGGCCGCCCGGGACGCTTCCGTGCGCTGCAGCGTTTCCTCGATCACATCGAACAATACGACCGTGTGTGGGTGACGCGACGGGTCGATATTGCGCGGCATTGGCGCGAGCATCATCCGTATGCAGGCACGACGGGAGTGAGCGCGTCATGAGTATTGTGCGGATCACGTTGGACCAACTCAATGCGCTGCCTGCCGGCGCGTTTATCAACACGCTTTCCGGTATCTTCGAACACTCCCCGTGGGTGCCCGAAGCGGCGTTGGGGAAGCGGCCGTTCACGAGCATCGACCAGCTTCACGACGTCATGACGACGATCGTCGACCAGGCGGGTAATACACGGCAACTGGCCTTGATCAACGCCCACCCCGAGCTTGCCGGCAAGGCAGCAGTGCGCGGAGAACTCACGGACGAATCCACGCGCGAGCAGAGCGGCGCCGGCCTCAATCTCTGCACTCAGGAAGAGTTCGACAGATTGCAGGCGCTCAACGCTGCGTACCGTGAGAAGTTTGGATTTCCCTTTATTCTGGCTGTGCGCGGGTTTGATCGCCACGGCATTATCGCGAACTTCGAGGCGCGCCTGCATCACGGCCGCGACATCGAGTTACGCGAAAGTCTCCAGCAGATTTACCGGATAGCGCGCTTCAGGCTCGACGATTTGCTTGGCGTCTGAACGTTTGAACGCAGCGCACCACCATTAAGACCTTATAAGGAAACACCATGGCCGCTCCCATACTCGATGCCAACGCGCCCGAATTCACGCGCCGTTATGTGAACCTCGCGGACCCGCGCTTCGGCGCGCAAGCGCTCGAGGCCAGCGACGAATTTTTCGCACCAAAAGAGCGGATGCTCAATCCGGAGCCGGCGGTGTTTATCGTGGGCAAATACGACGATAACGGCAAGTGGATGGACGGCTGGGAAACGCGTCGCAAGCGGGTGAGCGGGTTCGACTGGTGCGTGGTGAAGCTGGCGCGGCCGGGTGTGATCAAGGGTATTGACATCGATACGAGTCACTTCACGGGTAACTTTCCGCCGGCTGCGTCTATCGAGGGTGCGCACGTGGTGAACGGCGCGCCGACACAAGCGACGCAATGGACGGAAGTCGTGCCGTCCATGACGTTGCAAGGGAACACGCATCATTACGTGGACATTGCCAGCGAGCAGCCGTTCACGCATCTGCGTGTGAACATTTACCCGGACGGCGGTATCGCGCGGTTGCGTGTGTATGGACAGCCTCAGCTTGACTGGAGCAGCGCCAGCCGCACTGAGCTATTCGATCTCGCCGCGATGGAAAACGGCGCGTACGTTGTTGGCGCGAACAACCAGCATTTCGGGCCGGCTTCGACCTTGCTGATGCCGGGACGCGGCGCAAATATGGGCGATGGCTGGGAGACGCGGCGTCGTCGTGAGCCGGGCAACGACTGGTGCATCGTGGCGCTTGCTCAACCAGGCGTAATCAAGAAGATCGAAGTGGATACGGCGCATTTCAAGGGCAATTATCCTGACCGGTGTTCGTTGCAGGCAGCGTATGTGAAGGGTGGCACGGACAGCTCGCTTGTCACGCAGGCGATGTTCTGGCCGGTGCTGCTGGGCGAACAGAAGTTGCAGATGGACAAGCAGCATGTGTTTGAGTCGGAGCTGGCTGCGTTGGGTCCTGTCACACATGTGCGGTTCAACATTTATCCGGACGGCGGAGTTTCGCGGTTGCGGTTGTTCAGCACGCTTGTTTGATCTACGTAAATAAGACACGGGCTCTGCGATGAAAAAATTGCTGATTGAACCGCTGACCCGGGCGGCGTTCGAGTCGTTCGGCGATGTCATCGAGCTCGAGGGTGCGAAGCAGATCCCGATTAATCTCGGGACAACGATTCGTTTCCACGATCTTGCACGGATCGACGTGGAAGACGAGGGCGGCAGGCCGCTTGTGAATCTGTTTCGCGGGCAACCGCGGGTATTGCCGTTTGAGGTGTCTATGCTCGAACGGCATCCGTTGGGGAGTCAGGCGTTTTTGCCGCTCAACGATCGGCCGTATCTGGTTGTTGTTGCGCCGGCTGGGGAGCTTGATGAATCTGCTATTCGTGGGTTCGTTACTCGCGGATGGCAAGGGGTGAATTATGCCAAGGGCGTCTGGCATCATCCGTTGATCGCCCTTGATGAAGTCAGCGACTTCATTGTCGTGGATAGGGGCGGGGAGGGTAATAACCTCAACGAGGTTCAGCTTGATGAGTCGGTTTGGCTAATGGACTAAAGGACTAAAGGACGAATGGTCGGAGACTTCGTTCGCAGTTGATCACTAATCATTCACGGAACCCGCTGATCCGGTAATCTTGTGCGAGAGATGTCGGGGAATGCCGGGACTGTGTGGTTGTCAGAACGCGTAACCTCGATCGTGCCAGTAATGCCAGTCTGCGACGGCTACTTGTGTCGCCTCATCGGAGTTCACAGGGACGATTTGGGCCAGGGGTACCACGGCGTCGCGTTGCTTCGACCGAACCCGTACGAAAATGGCGACGCAACAAAGATCCTCATGGGCGAGCCCGATGACGGAGACGGTTTCACCTGAGCTCAACGGTGAAGCGGCCATGGTCTTGCGAATGTGCCCCTCGAATGGAAACGCGAGCTGTTCTTCGAGATAGCAGTACCAAGCCGTCGCCCGCTCTTCCTCGTTGTAGGCGTCGACGACTACTTCCATCTCGATGCGATGTTCACGCTCCTCGTTGACTTTGGTCTTCGCCATGATGTCGTATGGTGATCGGCTTAGATAACGTTACAGGTCAACAATACGCCGCAGCAGGCCGTATGAGACACGCCAGTGTCCTTCGAAGTCTGTCACGGCAATCGAGGCAGTTTTCGCGTTCAGCCTGACGATGGTGCCGATACGCTCGCTCAGGTGTTTGTCGGTGAAGCCAACAGTGTCGCCGACGAAGAACTCTTCGCGTTGTGCGCGCGGCGGGGGCGCCGGTTCGGGGTGAATCGGACCGCTCGCGCTGTCGGGAATGATCGCCGCGTACGGTAGTGCCCAGCGGCGCCGGCTCGCATTGTCCTGAATGATCGCCTGGGTTTGTCGAAGCTCAACGACGGTTCCCCGCAATGGTGGGGCCAGCGGATTGTCGGCGATGTAACTGACAGCCATTCCGAGGTGCAAACGTTGGCGTACTTCCAGAATCCGTCTGGGGTCATCGAGCATTTTGCCGATGGCGAGATAGAGGCGATACAGCTCGGCGCTGGGCGCCTGCCGAAGCGAGTCGAGAAGGTCCATGAATGTGAAGGCATTTGAAGGGCGAGCGGCAACAGCGGGTGCTCGCAATTGACTGGATACTACGGCAACGTCCCGAGCGTGTCCTTGAGTCACGCATAAGGTTCGAGACCACTCAGGCGAGCCGTGCCGAATAGCGAATACATCGTGGCTGCCGCTAATGCGCCGCGGGGCGAACCTACAAACATTCAGTTCGACATTCCTAGGCCAATCGGCCCGATTTTCCGCGCTGGCGCGTTGCTTTCCGGCAGTACGACAACGTTCTCAGTGTAGCAAACAAGCGTCGGCCAGTGATGTTGCGGACAGCCGAAGCTTTCGCGAGCGGCGCCTGAGCCGGTAACCCGATGTCGTTGCCTTCCATGGATTCATGGACCCGCGCAAGCACAGGCAGTGCCTCGCCTTGCCGTGCCGCATAGTCGAGGTTTTCTCCCTGGCCCGCAGGTGCAACCGATGATGATCGTCGAAAGTGGCTGCGAATGTGGTCGCTCGGGATTCGCGAGCGCCGAAGGCTTTTGATTCCGCGCTTGGTGCTTCCGAAACAGCATCCCGCCGACTTGTAATTGAACCGCCAGCAGCCAATTTTGCCAACTGAGTTACAAAGACATAATGCGCGAACCTTAGGCAATTGCAGGCTTCTATCCGCTCTGGCCATCACCGCCCAAGGCCCGCGCAAAATCCAATCACGAGTAAAACAGAATCCTACTTCAAAGCCCCACCCTGGAACCACGCGGCAATCTTTGAGCGTTCCTTATCAGTCATCTGCGTGACATTCCCCAACGGCATCGCCTTCAACACCACAGCCTGCTGATAAAGCCGCTGCGCGTTCACCGAAATCGACTCGGGCGTATCCAGCAAAACCCCCGCCGGCGCAGCCCCCATCATCGTCGGATGAGCGGCATGACACGTCGCGCACCGCTGCTGCAATATCGGCTCAATATCGGCCACGCGAATCGCAGGCGCTCCAGCCACTGGCGCAACCGTCGGCACACCCTTCGGCATGGTCCACGCAAACGCGCCAAACATCAGCACCACACCAATCACTGGCAAATACCACAACACCTGCCCACGATGGCGCATCACGAAGAACTGTCGAATCAGCGCACCTGCCAACATGATGATCAGCAACACAGCCCAGTTATAGGGATGCGTATAAGTCATCGCGTAGTGATTCGATAACATCACGAACACCACCGGCAACGTGAAGTACGTGTTGTGCACAGAGCGCTGCTTGCCACGCTTGCCATAAATGGCATTAGGCACTTCGCCCTTGAGCATGGCTGCAACCATCTTCCGTTGACCCGGAATGATCACGAAAAATACGTTCGCCGACATGATCGTGGCCAACGTCGCGCCCGTAATCAAATACGCGGCACGCCCTGCAAACACATGACAAGCAAGCCACGCCGCGATGACCACATAGGCGCCCACGCAAATCCCGAGCAGACCATCGCGATTGCCCAGCGCGCGGCACAGCGAGTCGTACACAATCCAGCCGGCCAGCAAGAACCCCAGCGCCGATGAAACCGCCACCACGGGTCCCATATCGAGCACGTTCTTATCGATGAGATACGTGCTCGGCGAGAACAGATACAACACCATGAACAGGCCAAAGCCCGACATCCACGTAGTGTACGAAGGCCACTTCGACCAGTGCAGGTCGTCGGGCATGTTCGGCGGCGCAACCGTGTACTTCTGCATGTTGTAAAAACCGCCGCCATGCACATGCCACAACTCGCCAAACACACCGCGCTTGGTCGCAGCGGGGTCTTTCGGCGGCTTCAGGCTGTTGTCGAGCGCCACGAAATAAAACGACTCGCCAATCCACGCAATCGCCACCACCACATGCAGCCAGCGCAAAGCAAGATTCAGCCAGTCAACAATAAAGCCTTCCATGAAACGTCTCCACCACGAATTCTGTTATCGAACCATCGGACGGACGCTGGATGAAAAAGCGTCGGCCGAACTGATTCAAACTAAGTGAATCTCAGATAAAAACCTTAACTACCGCGATACGTGCTGTATGCCCAGGGCGAAACCAGCAGGGGTACGTGATAGTGCGACGTGGCATCGGCAATACCAAAACGCAGCACCACTTGATCCACGAAACGCGGCTCAGGTAGATCAACGCCACTAGCTGCGAAATAAGCCCCCGCGTGAAATACAAGTTCGTATTCGCCGGCGACGAACGCGTCGTCCTGTAGCAACGGCGCGTCGCAACGGCCGTCCGAGTTGGTGTGCGTGGTGAGGAGCGCGCGCCGGGCGTCGCCGGTCAGCACGAAAAGTTCGACCTTGATACCGGTGCCGGGGCGGCCGTGCGCGGTATCGAGTACGTGGGTTGTGAGCTTGCCCATTCGCGTTGTCCTTGTAGTGTGCGAGGAGCGGCTGCGCATCGAACCGTCTGAGTTCTCGTCCATGTTTCGACAATCAGCGGCGGATCGAGGCTCCACAAGCGTGGCTACATACCCGTCGGCGTGAGAGGATGCGCGCCGTGTACAGCATTGTAAAAAGTTGCGGTGATCATAACGCCCGCGATAGGCAAGATAATCGCCAGCACATATCGGTCGCCCGCTTATTGCGCTTTCGTAAAGGAAACGTCAGCGTTGCAGCGCTTCGTTGCAGCCCTTTTTACCGCTTCCCGGCGATGCTACGCGAGCCAAAATTCACGATCATATTGAGTCCGTGAAGACAACTATGGCAGTGTCAGCATTGTCAGGGGCTTTTTGGCTACGGACAGTAGCGTCTTGCACAGCGGCGTACACGAAGGCTCGCTGGGCATCCCGAAGACGGCGATCGACGCTGGGTAACCGGGTAACAGGCGCGGATTCAAGTGGTGCTTTTATGCTTTTGCGCCCTCGGTAAAACAGTGAAATAGCGGAGATCGGCATGCAACAGAAACCCCGGACATTGCTGGTGAAGAACGCGCACGTGCTCGTCACCATGGACGAGACACGACGCGAGATTCCCAACGGCGGCTTGTACATCGAAGGCAATCGGATCACGCAGGTCGGCGCGACAAGCGACTTGCCGCACGACGCGGACGAGGTGCTGGACCTGTCGGGTCATCTGGTAACTCCTGGCCTGGTCAACACGCATCACCACATGTACCAAAGCCTCACGCGTGCTGTCCCGGCGGCGCAGAACGCGGAGTTGTTCGGCTGGCTCACCAGTCTGTACAAAATCTGGGCGAACCTGACGCCCGAGATGATCGAGGTATCGACGCTGACCGCCATGGCCGAATTGCTGCTCTCGGGCTGCACGACGTCGAGCGATCATCTCTACATTTATCCGAATGGTTCGCGCCTGGACGATAGCATTGCGTCGGCGCAGCAGATCGGCATGCGTTTTCATGCGGCACGCGGCAGCATGAGCGTCGGGCAAAAGGACGGCGGCTTGCCGCCCGATTCAGTGGTCGAGAGAGAAGATGCGATTCTGAAGGACACGCAGCGCCTGATCGAAACGTATAACGATGAAGGCCGTTACGCGATGCTGCGCGTGGTCGTGGCACCGTGCTCGCCGTTCTCGGTCAGCCGCGAGTTGATGCGCGATTCGGCGCTGCTGGCGCGGGAATACGGGGTATCGATGCACACGCATCTCGCCGAGAACGTGAACGACGTCACGTACAGCCGCGAGAAGTTCGGCATGTCGCCGGCCGAGTATGCGGAAGATTTGGGCTGGGTCGGACCGGATGTCTGGCACGCGCATTGTGTGCAGCTGGACCGTGCGGGTATTGAGTTGTTTGGGCGTACGGGAACGGGTGTCGCGCATTGTCCATGTTCGAACATGCGGCTGGCGTCGGGCATCGCACCCATCCGGGCGATGCGAGACGCGGGCGTATCGGTCGGAATAGGCGTGGACGGATCGGCATCGAACGATGGCGCGCAGATGGTCGCCGAAGTGCGGCAAGCGTTGTTATTGCAGCGCGTGGGTTTCGGTCCCGATGCCATGAGCGCACGCGAAGCGCTCGAAATCGCCACGCTGGGCGGCGCGAAGGTGCTGGGCCGGGATGATATCGGCGCGTTGGCGCCTGGCATGGCAGCCGATTTCGTTTCCTTCGATCTGAGCCAGCACGGCTTTGCGGGCGCGTTGCACGATCCCGTCGCGGCGCTGGTGTTCTGCGCGCCGCCGCAGGTATCGACGAGTGTTATCGACGGAAAGGTAGTGGTGCGCCACGGCCAGTTGACGACGGTCGATCTTGGACCGATCGTCGAGCGTCACAACCGGCTGGCCGGCCAGTTGATCGCCATGGCCAACTAAGCGGCCATCCAGGTTAAGGCGCTTCGATCAGCGAGCGGGTGGCATCGGCGACGAGGTGGCGTAGCCAGCGCACTTCGTCGGAGTAGTGGCAGCGCTCGTGCCACAGTTGGTAGTACTGCATCGGCGGGAAATCGAGCGGAGCAGGGACCACGGTCAGTGGCAAGAACTTGGCGTAGTGATCGGCGAACAGGCGCGTGGTGGTGAAAACCAGATCCGACTTGATCAGCACATACGGTGCGAGATTGAAGTAGGGCAGCGTAACAACCACATGCCGCTTGAGCCGTTCGCGTGCCAGATGCACATCGATAGCGCCGCGCTGGCCCACGGAATACGGCGTAGGTGCGAGATGCGGCGCGTTGAGATATTGGTCGAGCGTGAGCGCGCCGCGGCGTGCAAACGGATGATTCGAGCTGACGAGACAGACAATCTTATCGACGAAAAGATTCGAGAGATGCAGTTGTTCAGGCGGCTCGGGCCAGTTGCCCACCACGATGTCGAGCTTGCCGTCCTCCAGCGCGAGTTCGTAGTCGAAAGCGGGACCCAGCGAATGAAATTCGAGCGTGGCGTTGGGCGCGGCTATCCGAAAACGCTCCACCACGGTCGGCACAAACAGCACGTTTAAATAGTCCGGGCAGCCAATGCGATAACACCGCACGGACGTCGAGGGTTCGAAGTTGTGCTGCTGAACCTTGATGCGTTCGATCTCACGCAGCGCGTTTTGCGTGGGTTCGAGCAGGCGCAGGCCGTACTCGGTCGGCACCATGCCGGCTTTGCCGCGCACGAGCAGCGGATCGCCGGTGATATCGCGCAGGCGCCGGAGCGCCGCGCTGATGGCGGGTTGTGACTGATTGAGCTTGACGGCCGCGCGCGTGACGCTGCGCTCCATCAAGAGGGTGTGAAGGACGCGTAACAGGTAAGTGTCGATCGCTTCGCGTTGCTGACTCATCTTCTCTCCAATATACGGTCAGGCTGATCGACCAGGGTGCAGAACATATCGTTTTTAATATGACACATTGTTTCCGTCAAGCTGGGCATACCCGCAAGCACACTCGTTGCAAGCTGTGCAACACCGTGCTGTTGCTAATTGCGCGCACTATTTTGAGTAATCGACGGCCCGCACCGTTTTGGGTATCTTTTACTCGCAGACTGCAAGTTTCCGTTGCCCACATGCCGGTCATCCCGGTTTTGCGCGCTTTCCGCACTTTCTGAGTCCATATGGGCGACGCCATTTCTTCATCCATTCAGCCGGGCGGTGCGCTTACATCGCGCCTCGCGCTTCACGGCATCAGCAAGCAATATCCCGCCGTCAAGGCCAACGACGACGTGACGCTCATCGTCGAACCGGGTGAAATCCACGCCGTGCTCGGCGAGAACGGCGCGGGCAAGTCCACGCTGATGAAGATCATCTACGGCGCGGTACGTCCCGACGAAGGCGAGATTCGCTGGGAGGGCGAACCGGTCGAGATCGGCAGTCCCGCGGCCGCGAGAAAGCTGGGCATCGGCATGGTGTTCCAGCACTTTTCACTGTTCGAGACGCTGACGGTGGGCGAGAACATCGCGCTTGCTCTCGACGATAAATTCGATCTCAAGACGCTCGGCAAGCGGATTCGCGAGGTATCGGCGGAATACGGGCTCGATGTCGATCCGCAACGCCACGTGCACAGTCTCGCGGTGGGCGAACGCCAGCGCGTGGAGATCGTGCGTTGTCTGCTGCAGAACCCGCGTCTGCTGATCATGGACGAACCCACGTCCGTGCTCACGCCACAGGCGGTTAAAAAGCTCTTTACGGTGTTGAGACGGCTGGCATCGGAGGGATGCAGCATTCTCTATATCAGCCACAAGCTCGATGAAATCCAGGCGTTGTGCCAGACCGCGACCGTCATGCGCGGTGGCCGCGTGACAGGGAGCGTTGATCCGCGCAAGGAAACCCACGCATCGCTCGCACAACTGATGGTCGGGCATTCGCTACCCGATTACACCCGCCGCGAACATACGCCGGGCGACGTGAAGCTCGCGGTGAAGAACTTGTCTGTCGCCAGCGCCGATCCGTTCGGTACGTCGCTGCAGGACGTCTCGTTCTCCGTGCACGCGGGGGAGATTTTCGGCATCGCGGGGGTTTCGGGGAACGGACAGGCCGAGTTACTGGCTGCGCTCTCAGGCGAGATTCGCGATAAACATGTGGCCCCCGATGCCATCACCATCGTCGGTCAGCCCGCCGCGCGCTACAGCGCGGGCGGACGGCGCACGCTCGGCTTCGCCTTCGTGCCCGAGGAACGGCTCGGGCGCGGCGCGGTGCCGGCCATGTCGCTGGCGGAAAATGCGCTGCTGACAGGACATCGCGAACACATGGTGCGTGGCGGCTGGATCAGCACAAAAACCATGCGCGCGTTTGCCGACCGCTGCATCAGCGCATTCGATGTCCGCTGCGGCGGCAACGGCGCGCTCGCGCAAAGCCTCTCGGGCGGGAACTTGCAGAAGTTCATCGTGGGACGGGAGATCTTGCAGGAACCGAAGGTGCTCGTCGTTGCGCAACCGACCTGGGGCGTCGATGTCGGCGCAGCGGGTTTCATCCGTCAACAACTGCTGGATCTGGCTGCGCGCGGCGTGGCGATCCTCGTGATTTCGGAGGAGCTGGAAGAACTCTTCGATATCTGCGACCGCATCGCCGTTCTCGCTCGCGGCAAGCTTTCCCCGGTCCGTGAAACCGGGTTGACTAATGCAGAAGAAATCGGCCTGTTCATGGCCGGTCTCTTCGATGGCAATCGCGCTGACTCCGTCGCCCTCGACACCACGGCCCCGACATGAATTTTCCTTATCGACTCGAAGCGCGTCCGACGCCGTCCCGTGCCATGCAGCTTGCCGTGCCGCTGGTCGCGGCGGTGCTGACGCTGATTATCGGCTTCCTGATTTTTACGCTCGTGGGCCAGGACCCTTTGCGCGCAATGCACGGGTTTTTCATCGAACCCTTGTCGAACGTGAACGGCTGGTCTGAACTCGTGCTGAAGGCGTCGCCGCTGTGCCTGATCGCGCTGGGGCTGGCGGTGGGGTATCGGGCCAATGTGTGGAACATCGGCGCCGAAGGGCAGATGCTGCTGGGCGGGATCGTGGCGGGCGGCATCGCGATTCATCTGGGAGATGCCACCGGCTGGTGGATCCTGCCGCTGATGATGATTGGCGGCGTGATAGGCGGCATGGCGTGGGCGGCGATTCCCGCGTTGCTCAAGAGCCGTTTCAACACCAACGAGATCCTGACGAGCCTGATGCTCACCTACGTCGCGACGCAGTTGCTGATCTATCTGGTGAGCGGTCCATGGCGTGACCCTGAGGGCATGAACTTCCCGATCTCGGCGATGTTCGGCGATTCGGCGCTATACCCCCGCCTTTACGGCGATTGGGGCTGGGCATGGCTGAAGGGCACGCGGATCAATGCGTCCGTATTCATGACGATGATCGCGATTCCGCTTGTCTGGTTGTTCATGCGCAAGAGCTTCGCGGGGTATCGGATGAACGTGGGTGGCCTGGCGCCGCTGGCAGCCCGTTACGCCGGTTTCTCCGATAAAAAGGCCATCTGGACCTCGTTGCTCCTGAGTGGCGGTCTGGCTGGGCTGGCCGGCATGGGCGAGGTGGCCGGGCCGATCGGGCAATTGCAGGCGAGCTGGTCACCGGGGTATGGCTTTACCGCGATCATCGTAGTGTTTGTCGGCCGCTTGCATCCGATTGGCATCGTGCTCGCGAGCTTGCTGATGGCGTTGCTGTATCTCGGCGGCGAAGCGGTGCAGACGTCGCTGCAATTGCCGCAGGCGCTCGCCGGCGTGTTCCAGGGGCTGCTGCTGTTTTGCCTTTTGGGCGCGGACCTGTTCGTCAACTATCGCGTGCGGCGCCGGGTCGCGACGCACGCGCATTCGTAATCAAAAGCGGACTAGAAACCTTATGGATATCAATCAGGCCAGTTCGCTTTCCTCGAGCGCAGTCGTCGCCGCCATTCCGCTGATGTTCGCGGGCGCTGGGGAGCTCGTGGCGGAGAAGTCGGGGGTGTTGAACCTTGGCGTGGAAGGCATGATGCTGATGGGCGCCGTGACCGGTTACGCCGTCACCGCGATCACCGGTAATCCGTGGCTCGGCATTCTGGGCGCGATTGTCGCGGGCGTGCTGATGTCGCTCGTGTTCGCGTTCCTGACCATCACCATGCTTGCGAACCAGGTCGCCACGGGGTTGTCGCTGACTATTTTTGGCATTGGGTTTTCGGCGTATATCGGCAAGCCTTATACGTCGGCGGCTGTGCGCGCGACTATCGACGTGCTGCCCATTCCCGGTCTTACCTCCATTCCCGTGATCGGCCCCGCGTTTTTCACGCTGACGCCGCTGGGTTATCTCGCGTTCATCATGTTCGGCGTGATCAGCTGGTTTTTGTATCGAACCCGCGCGGGGCTGGTGCTGCGCTCGGTGGGCGAGTCGCCTTCGGTTGCGCATTCCGTGGGTTTTCCGGTGGTCGGCGTGCGTTACGGCGCGACACTTTTCGGTGGCGGAATGGCGGGTATTGCGGGTGGTTATTACTCGATCGTCTATCTGCATTTGTGGCAGGAACAGCTGACGTCTGGGCGCGGTTGGATCGCGCTGGCGCTGGTCGTGTTCGCGACGTGGCGGCCGGGGCGGCTGCTGATCGGCGCGTTGCTGTTCGGCGCCGTGATGGCTTTGCAGTTTTACGCGCAGGCCATTGGCGTGCCCATCCCGACGCAGTTCCTTGCGATGCTGCCGTACATTGCGACGATCGTTGTGCTGGTGATCATTTCGCGCAATCCGAACACGATCAAGCTGAACGCGCCTACGTCGCTCGGCAAGCCGTTTTTTGCAGCTAGCTGATGGTTGGGGCGCGGTGCTCGCCGGGTGGCTGCGTCCGAACGCGAACGCGCATGCCACTGCGAATGCCATGCGCGACTTGTCAGGCGCTGACGCTTGGCACCCGCGAGCGCGGTCAGCCCGGTGATCGATAGGGCGCAAGGTCGTTGCACATGCTGACGCGCTTGAAAGCGGACTGACATTTCGAACTACGGCCGGCTTTTGGCCCAAAACATTGCAGCACGATTTTTACAAACACCATAGAACCATCGACAGGAGAAACACGATGAAGAAAAGCTGGCTGAACACTTTGGGCGCGGCCGGGGCCGTGGGCACCATGCTCGCGCTATCCGCCACGATGGTTGCCGGTCCGGCGCGGGCCGCTGACGCGCCGGGCATCGCGTTTGTCTACCTTGGGAACCCCGGCGATGCAGGCTGGACCTTTGCCCACGATGCCGGCACGAAGGAAGTGGAGGCCAAGTACGGCAACAAGATCAAGATCACGCGGGTGGAAGACGTGCCGGAGTCGGCGGATTCGGAGCGTGTGTTCCGCGATCTGGCTGCGAAGGGCAACAAGGTTATCGTGGGGACCAGTTTCGGTTACCAGGACTTCCAGCTGAAAGTGGCGCGCGACTATCCGGACATTACGTTCCTGACCGCGACGGGTTACAAGAAAGCGAAAAACTTCGGCGTCTTTGACGATCGGATGTACCAGGGCGCGTATCTTGCCGGCGTGGCGGCGGGTTATGTCACGAAGACGAATACGCTGGGGTTTGTAGCATCGGTGCCTATTCCGGAGGTGATCCGCAACATCAACGCCTACACGATGGGTGCGCGTTCGGTGAATCCGAAGATCCATACGAAAGTGATCTGGATTAATAGCTGGTTCGATCCGGGCAAGGAAAAGCAGGCGGCTGAAACGTTGATCGGGCAGGGGGCAGATGTGTTGTTGCAGAACACTGATTCGAACGCGACGCTGGCGACGGCTGCTGAGAAGAAGGTGTACGCGTTTGGGTGGGATTCGAACATGAAGAAGTTTGGGCCGAGCGCGCACCTGGGCTCGGTAGTACAGCATTGGGGGGTGTACTACAACACGATGGTGCAGCAGCTTCTTGATGGCAAGGTCAAGACCGATCCGGTCTGGCTCGGGATGCCACAAAAGGCGGTGGATCTTGAGGATGTGAATACGGCGGTGGTGCCGGCCAAGGCGATGCAGGCGGTCGAGGCTAAGCGTGAACAGTTGCAGAGTGGCAAGTGGGACGTGTTCACGGGTCCGATCAAGGATCAGTCGGGTGCGGTCAAGATTGCGGCTGGCCAGAACCTGACCGATCCGGAGTTGCAGCGTATCAACTGGTACGTTGAAGGCGTTGACGGATCCTTGCCGAAGTAACTCGGGAACGGGGTAGTAGGCGATACCACAGGGAGGGCGTGCGGCTTCGCAAAACTTACCGGGTGTTTGTCATCGTTTCCGTCATAAGAAAGGCCGCGCTTAGGTTAGCGCGGCCTTTATTGTCTGCGTCGTGATTAATCTTAATCGTCGATTCGCAGGCCAACTTTAAGCGTGACTTGCCAGTGAGCGACCTTGCCGTCCTCGACTTGCCCCCGGGTGCCGATGACTTCGAACCAGTGGAGGTTGCGGAGGGTTTTTGAGGCTTTTTCGAGCGCAATGCGGATTGCGTCGTCGCTTGATTGGCTGGACGAGCCGGTGAGTTCGATTTGTTTGTAGACGTGATTGGTCATTGTGATCTCCTTTGATTGCAGCCTGTTGGCATGGCACGTAGAAGTGGCGTTCGTAGGACTGAGCAAATCATGCGCCAGGGGAGAACCGGACGCACTCAGTTCTTTTACGGAGGGCAGGAGAGGCGATGCGGGTCAGTTCGCGCGCGGTGTCGCGGATAGCGCGGGGTGCGCCTTGGGCAGGTTCAGTCACTGGTGGCGAAGCGTGTGGGTATCCGTGTTCGGAGAAAGAGGGTTTCACACATCCGTCGCTCTGGCGAGCACCGTGCTTTTGGGGTGCCAAAAACGCGGAAACGGCACGCTAGGTCAACTTACGAGCCCGCGTTTTGAAAGCGCTTTCTTTGCTTCGTTTCTTTGTCGCTTTGGACAAAGAAATGACGCGCTGCCACGCGCAGTGGCTAATAGTGATAAAGAAAATAGCTCACTCAAGCAGACCACAAACCCCGAAAGCAGCAACCCAGCAACGACTCCGACCGCTAACGCAGGAACCTGGCAACCGAACACTAACCCCGACCGCTAACCCCCCAAACCCCCAGAAAAACCCCGTCCACCGGTGCGAACACCTACCGTAGGGGCCTAGAAGCCGCATCCCCCGCATCCTGCCGCCGCGCGCCGCGCCTCGTCCTCGCACTCGCCGACGCGCCGAACTCACTCAAAATCTGCGTCCGTGCCCGGCTCGCAAACACTAAAACCCCAAACCCGTTGGCTTCATACCAGTAACCGCCATTCTCAAGCCCATCGAGCGGCTGCTCCAGCGCGTTCGTAATACATTCGATGCACCGTCGATGCAACTCCTCCACCGCCGGGTACGGCGGCTGCGCACCCCGAACGCTGCAAAGAAGCACATCAAGCCCCGGCAGCACATGCGCATACAACACCGGTTCATCCTGTGCGCGCGCCCGTGCGATCTTGGTATCGAGCTGGCCGAACGGCTTGAAATGCCTAAGCACGGCGAGGAAAGACTCGTCGCCATCGACCTTTGCGCGTCTACGCTTTTTCGGGAAGGACATAAAAATTCGCCTGAAAAAGAATTGCAAAAAACGCAGCGTCCTCATGCGGCCACTCCCGTCTGGCGGGCCGCTCGTTTGTCTGGACACGTCGATCTTTTATAGCACATCGAAGTGGTGGATTCACGGCGATTCAGTTTAGGACACCGCACGCCGGTCATGCTCGGACCGACCTGACGGTGGCGCACGAATCATGCCGATAACCCTGCTGCGGCTCGCATGTTTCTGTCTCAATAATAGACCTACGAAACCTCACTGCGATGAAAAATCGCCAGAAAATTCAAACGCGTGTCACGAAGGCAACCAACCTCACGGTTGCGCCCGAAAACGAAAAAGCCCGCGACGGCCGTCACGGGCTTTTCTGGGTCGCCGCTGTCTTAGAGGCTCACGTCAGGCCAGCAGGTCAGATGCGGGGTGAGGCCTTCAGCGAATCGCGGATCTCGCGCAGTAACAACACGTCTTCAGGCGTTACAGCAGGCGGCGGTGCTGGCTCCTCGTTCCGGCGCAGCTTGTTGATGAACTTGACCATCAGGAAAATGATGAACGCCAGGATGATGAAGTTGATCAGCACGCTAATGAACGAACCGTAACCGAACACGGCGACACCCGCCGTCTGCAAGTCTTTGTACGAGTCGGGATTGCCCTTGAACGTGGGCGGGATGTTGCCGAGCTTGATGAACATGTTGGAAAAATCAAGCCCGCCCGTGACTAGCCCCACGATCGGCATGATCAAATCCTTGACGATCGAATTAACGATGGTCGAAAACGCGCCGCCGATAATCACACCGACCGCCAGATCCATCACGTTGCCCTTGAGGGCGAAGCTCTTGAACTCCTCAATCATGCTCATGCGTTGCTTCCTCCATTAAAGATCATAAGAATCGGCAGCAAGGGATGTGCCATTCGACGACGTGCGCGTGTCCTCGCGGGTCCTCATTTCCTGCCGCCGTCCTGGCTTTGCTTTCTGTTCAGGCTTTCACCGTTTTTTAAACGGATAGCGACAATCATAGCGAATCGGTTGCATTTGCGTCCCGGGTTTTTGACGTCATCGGCGGATCGGACAGGGTTTGGCGGATGAATTCTGATTGTTTTCCCCTCGTTCGCGCCCATCGCACTGCTACGTTTTCTCGGGCGGCGCCGCGAGGAGCTTTGCAGCAGCCGCCAAAGCTGTCCGAAAAGGACGCTCCTCGATGGGCACGAAACCTGCTGTTCCTTCTGCCCGTGGGCTCGGGAAGACGTCGCACGCAGGGCGTCGCAATCCGTTGTTTCATCCCGGCTGGCAACTCGCCATGCGCTCGCGGCGCGGCGGGTTGAAGCACCATCACATATCGATTGAAGCATCCAACACCTGGACACACGCATACATGGCACACGATATCCGCATTGCCGAAGGCTCGCCGTTTCCCCTCGGCGCGACTTGGGACGGCGAGGGCGTCAACTTCGCCTTATTCTCCGCTCACGCCTCGAAAGTCGAACTGTGCCTCTTTGATCAACTCGGCGAGAAGGAACTCGAACGTATCGAATTGCCTGAATACACCGATGAAGTTTTCCACGTCTATCTATTCGGTCTGAAACCGGGCGCGGTCTATGGGTATCGTGTCCACGGTCCTTACGAGCCGGAGAACGGACATCGTTTCAACCCGAACAAGCTGTTGCTCGACCCGTACGCGAAGGCGCACGTGGGTGAGTTGAAGTGGGACGCGGCGGTGTTCGGCTACACGCTGAACGCGGACGGCGACGACCTCACGTTCGATGAACGCGACAGTGCGCCATTCGTGCAAAAGTGCCAGGTGGTCGATCAGAGTTTTTCGTGGGTTCACCCGACACGCGTTCGCGTACCTTGGGAACAGACCATCTTCTACGAAACCCACGTGCGCGGTTACACGAAACGCCACCCGGCTGTACCTGAGCATTTGCGCGGCACCTTCGAGGGATTGGGCACGAAGGAGGTTATTGAGCACATCAAGAGCCTGGGGGTGACATCGGTTGAATTGCTGCCCATTCATGCATTCGTAGACGATAGCCATCTCACCGACAAAGGTCTCACCAACTACTGGGGCTACAACACGATCGGCTTTTTCGCGGCCGATCCGCGCTTCTTTGCGCAAGGCCCGGGCGCGGTCGCCGAACTCAAACAGATGATCGACCGCTTCCACGAAGCCGGTCTCGAGATCATTCTCGATGTGGTGTACAACCACACCGCCGAAGGCAACGAACGCGGCCCGACGTTGTCGTTCAAAGGTATCGACAACGCGTCGTACTATCGCTTGCCTGAAGACAAGCGTTATTACATCAACGATACCGGCACGGGCAACACGCTCAACCTGTCGCATCCGCGCGTGCTGCAGATGGTCACCGACAGCTTGCGCTACTGGGTAACCGAGATGAACGTGGACGGTTTCCGTTTCGATCTCGCGACCATCCTCGGCCGCGAGACCTACGGCTTCGACGAAGGCGGCGGCTTCCTCGACAGTTGCCGGCAGGACCCGATTCTCTCGAGCGTGAAGCTGATCGCCGAGCCTTGGGATTGCGGTCCGGGCGGGTATCAGGTCGGTGGTTTTCCGCCGGGCTGGGCGGAATGGAACGACAAGTTCCGCGATACCGTGCGCGAGTTCTGGAAGGGCGAAGAGGGCGTGGCGGCAGAGTTGGCCACGCGCATCACCGGTTCCGGCGATCATTTCAACCATCGCGGCCGCCGTCCGTGGGCGAGCGTGAATTTCATCACCGCGCACGACGGTTTTACGTTGAACGACCTGGTCTCGTACAACGAGAAGCACAACGAGGCAAACGGCGAGGACAACAATGACGGCAGCTCGGACAACCGCTCGTGGAATTGCGGCGCGGAAGGACCGACTGACGACCCTGAAATCCGGGCGCTGCGTGAACGCCAGAAACGCAACATGCTGGCTACGCTGCTGTTCTCGCAAGGCACGCCGATGATCCTTGCCGGCGACGAATTCGGCCGCACGCAACAGGGCAACAACAACGCGTATTGCCAGGACGACGACATCAGCTGGGTCAACTGGGATATCGACGACGACGGCCGCGCGCTGAACGATTTCGTGCGCAAGCTCACGACGTTGCGGCACACGCTGCCGGTGTTGCGTCGCGGACGTTTCCTGACGGGAGAGTTCCATGAAGACCTGGAACTCTCCGACGTCAAATGGCTGAGCCCATCGGGCGAGGAACTGACGCCCGAACAATGGGACGATCCGTCGATGCGCTGCTTCGGGCTCGTGATTGACGGCCGCGCTCAAGCGACGGGCATTCGCCGACCGGCATCGGACGCCACGCTGCTGATCGTGATCAATGCGCATCACGACGTGGTGGACCTGACGCTGCCCGAGATCCCGGGCAGTGACCAGTGGAGTTGCCTGATCGACACTAACGCGCCAATCCGCGAAGAGCTGGAAGACTTCGATTCGGGCGCGATCTATCAGGTAACCGGACGATCGTTGCTGCTCTTCGCGCTGCATGCGCGCGGCGCGACCAAGCGGATTTTCAAGCGCCTGGAAGAAGCGCTCACCGACGAAGTCGAACCGGAGGGCGGTAACGCGGCGTAAGGGGGCGTTATCTACGGCAGTGGTTTGTAACCGCTATCATGCGGGTCATGAACCTTGACCCGCTGCTTCGCTTACTGTTTCGCTTACCTTGCCGCCCGCCGTTTTCATCCGCATCGCAGCGTATCGTGCAGTGCCCCCAGTCGATATGATCTTCGAGGCGCTCATGCGTGTCGCCAACTGGGATCAACTGGAGCGCATCTGGGAATTCGTAGTGGGATTCTTCAAATTCCTGTGGGCGTTGCTGCGCTTTCTCGGGGGCGGATGAAGGCCCGCTTTGCGACTAATTTGCTCCTCCCAAAAAAAGCTCCGGATGAATCGTTTTGGATTCGTCCAGAGCTTTTTTAACATCCAGTGCAGCGGCAGCTAGTTTAGGAGTTGTCCCAGTTGCCGGAATCGTTGCTGCCCAGGTCGACGCCACCGCCGCCGTTGTCGCTCCAGTCGTTCGAGCCGTTGCCGAAGTCGAGGCCACCGCCGTTGTCGCCGTTACCGCGACGGCGGCGCAATTCGTCGTCATCGACCGGTACTTCGCGTTCGATCACGCGCTCGCGGTTGCCGCCGGACAGCGCCTCGCCGAGCAACACGCCCGTCAGCAATCCACCCATGCCGCCACCAAAACCACCGCCTTGCTGCACGATGACCGGCGGCTGCTGTTGCGGATAAGGCGAGTAGGGCGGTTGGGGCTGACCTTGCGGGTTGCGCCCAAAGCGCTCAGCTTCCTGCGCATAAACCGACTGGCCGTCAGCGCTTGCCGGCGCTGCTGCGGCGCGCGGATCGGGCCGGCCTTCTGAGCGGGCCCGAACGCTGTCGATCTGGTTCGACAAATCCTCGATTGCATAAGACGGCACGGGATTTTTCGAATTGGACAGCGCTTCGACCATCTGGCGCAGTTGCGTTTCGATGCCTTCGACTTCCTGAAGCATCGCTTCGTGACCCGGTTGTGTCGATAAACGCACGTCGAGCTTCAGCGACCGGACATCGTTAAGCAGTTCGGTGGCGCGCTTGAGTTGCGTGCGGCGATCGGCGTCGGCCTGGCCGTCGTCGTTAGAACGCGCACGTTTCAGACCCCAGCGCAACACCAGCGCAATCCCGACGAACAGTACTGCAAGCAATACCCACATTCCCATAGAAGGCCCGTGTTTTTCGGGAGCAGCCACGGCGCCTTGATTGAACGGATTGCGCGCGACCGAGGCAGACGTCGAGTTAGAAGAGTTAGACGTATTAGTCGATGAATTCACCCGGTTCGCATCCGAGCGGATACGTGCTTCCATGGCGTTGAAGCGCGCCGGATCGGTAAATTTAATGGTGGGGTCGAGTGTGCGTGCTTGCTGAACCTGAGCAAGCGCGTCAGAGGAACGGCCTTCGCGATCCAGCACCTGCGCGTACAAATAATGCGCCTTGGCGTTGTTCGGATGCGCCTGCAGAACTTCGTTCAACTGGGCGTCGGCCTGGCTCCAGTTTCCTTGCGTCATCGACTGCTCGATCTGGCTGGCGCTCGGCACGGCGGCGAAGGCCGTTGCCGAAACCAGCATCAGCGATGCAACTACAGCCATCACATATTTTTTCATCTGCGGACCGGGGCGTTCGCACCCGTCTCCATTCATGCGACATTTCGATGCAATTCCCCAATGCTGCCCGCAGCGAACCGCGCTACTGCGCCGCTCGCTGCGCCTTCGACCGCGCGCAGGCTCGAGGTTGTCCTCATTACTGATTCACGCTGTCAGGCGTTCGCCTCGAAGGGCGCAAGCCTTGGTCCCGCTTTTTTCACCGGCCGGCGCAAAACTTCCGCGCCGGCCTGAGAGCCGGCACTTTACTGCGTCGGCGTATTGATCTGCTTCTTGAGTGCTTCCAGTCGGTCCTCGACAGACGGGCCACGCGTGAGCGCCGCGAGTTTGTCTTCGAGCGCCTTGCCACTCTTCTGATCGGCCGAATTCAGCCGTGCGTCCGAGCGGGCATTCGATAGCTGGACCTTGTCTTCCAGCTTTTGAAAGTCTTCCGACAGGTTCTTACCGCCAATACCGCCCAGCGCCGTCGCCGCAACATCTTTGGCCGTTGCAATCTGCTGCTTGGCTTGAAGAATGTTCGAACGCGAGTTGAGCTCGTTGCGGCGCTGGCGCATGTCGTTGATCTGCTGCTTCAAATGATCCACCGACGGCACCAGCGTCACCAGTTCAGCGGCCAGCGCATCGCGTTCCGTTTCGGCGTTTGCTTGCGCACCCAGCGCTTCCCGCGCAAGCGCTTCGTCGCCGCCTTGCAGCGCGCGCTTGGCGCCGTCTTCGTACTTCTTTGCCTTTTCAGCAGCTACGTCGCGCTTGCTTTGTTGCGTGGCGACCTGCGCTTCAATTTCGATCAGCGAGTTCTCGGCCTTGGCAATGCTGTCGTCGAGTTCGCGCACGATCTGGCGAGCGTCACGCGACGGGTCCTGCACGGTATCGGCGGCGTCGTTCAACAGGCCCTTGACGGTGCGCGAGATGGAATCCAAAAGCGACATGAGTTTCCCCCTGGAAATGAAGTCGGCTGCCAGGCAGCAACGTTAATGAACATTCTGTGAATATTCGCCAACGTTTGATTAAGCGCGGCGCCCACGGCGTCGCGCGTCAGGTAAATCGGGTCGGGCGCACGGATTGCAAGCTCGCCCATACACTTTGTTGCGAAGCGGGATTCTGCGCATCAAGGACAGCTTGGGTCGGCAATGCATGGACCTTGTTCTTCAAGCTTTCGTGCGCGCCGAGTCCTGATTTTGACCGGGGTATTAAACCATGCAACGGCTTAAACCGGGCTTAACCGTTTTATCTTAACGGTACACCATGCGTATGAATTAGCGAGTACCGCTGCGGAAATTCAAGTTTTTGAATGAATTGAGAACGGATCAACCATGTCGAAGATGCTTATCGTTGCGTTTGCCGTTACAGCCGTCGTTTTCCTGGTCCTCGACGCCATCTGGCTTGGCGTGATTTCACGAAATTTGTATCAGCGGGAGATCGGTGAATTGTTATTGCCAAAACCCAACCTGGGTGCGGCGGCCGTTTTCTATGTGATCTACATAGTGGGGCTGGTGTATTTCTGTGTCGTGCCGGGCGTTGCGGGGCAGAGTGCCTTGCGCGGACTGCTGAACGGAGCGATGTTCGGGATCGTCGCGTATGCCACGTACGATCTCACCAACCTCGCCACGCTGAAAGGCTGGAGCACGGAGCTCGTATTCATAGACATTGCGTGGGGCGCAATAGCAAGCGCGATCGCCTCGGCCGTTGCGGTCGCTATTACCACGCGTGTGGTCCCGCTCGACTGAGCCCGGCAGCCTTTGCCAGGCGACCTTGCCGGAACGCTTTCAGGAGTGCCCGGAAAACGATGCGTCTTCGTCAGATTTATCCGGCGTACCGAAGTCCTCTCCAGAATCGCAGGTTTGCGGCAGGACGTCGTCCGTGTCTGGTTCAAGCGTAGTCAATGGCTTTGGCCCTTCGGCTGCCAATGTGCGTTTGCTGGCCACCCTGGCGACCTGTGCCGCGTCCCGCGCCTCGCGTGCGGCTGCTCGTTCGGCGACTTGCCGCAGGGCAACATTCAGCGGGTCGGGTGTTTTCGGCGCACGCAACCGGTCTACAAGACTTGCCGCTTTCACCTGTTCACTGGTCGCGTTGAAGCTCAATACGGCGCGCCGCATGAGTTCGCTGACGCTGACGCCAAGGCCGTCGGCAGTGCTCGTGATCGCAAGTTTCTGCGCAGGAGTGACGAAAACGACGATGCGTTCGCTGGGTTTGGTAGTCATAGCGCCTCGCAAGCAGGGCTGGGCAAGTCCGAACGGCCAATATCCGGCACGGGCAACGCCATTTGATGCAATTTGGGCGTACTCGGCGGTACGGCAAACCACGCAACCAACGCTTCCATCATATCGGTTTGCCAACTTCTCGTGCGCTAAGGCACACTCCGCAAGCCGCGTTTCTGACGCTACCCCATCAAGCGCTTGCAATATTGAGATGGTGGTGCTAAGCCCGTCTCCGCGATAGCGACAGAACGGGCAGCTTCGATCGGCATATTTGCCGCGACGGCCCATTACACGGGATTTACTTACAAAAAAATCGTGTCGCTGCCGGTGCTCGGCGCTCGAATTCTTTAAAATGCGCTGTTATTCTGCGCGGGGCCGCCAGTGTTGCAGTTTCTCTTACAATGCGATAACGGCCCATTCGCGGAAACGCGCAGCCGGTCCGGGGGCAACGGCACGCGACGCAGCGGTCTGGAACAATTTTCATGGACGTGCCTGGTTTGAGCGCTTCCATGTATCGAGCAGGCGGCAGCGCTACGCATCGGCTATACGGCGAAGCCCGCCACGGCTTTCGTTCACCCCAACATTTATCGTTACGCGGCTTCATGGCGTTGCGCATCGGGCGCCTTAGGGGCGCGCCGTTCAATCCAAGTCATGCCAATCATCAAACGACCAAATTCCTCGAACGCTCCACGCGATGACCGGGATCAAGATGGTCCCAATCGTTACCGTCAACCCACCACTCAGTCTTCAGCCGGACCCTCGATCGCGCTGCGCATCGTACTGTGGTTCGTGGGGCTCTTCGCCGTCGCGGCAATCGTCGGCGCGCTGATCATTGGTTATGCGCTGGTCGTGATGGGGCCGAATCTGCCCTCGCTCGATGCAATCACGGACTATCAGCCTAAAGTGCCGTTGCGGATCTACACCGCGGATCACGTGCTGATCGGCGAATTTGGCGAGGAGCGGCGGCGGATCGTGCGTTTCGACGAGATTCCCGACCAGATGAAGAAGGCCGTCCTCGCGATCGAGGATTACCGCTTCTACGAGCACGGCGGCGTCGATTTCATCGGCATTGCGCGGGCAGGGCTGAGCGACCTCATGCACGGCGGCGCGTCGCAAGGCGCAAGCACGATCACCATGCAGGTCGCGCGCAACTTCTTCCTCTCGAGTGAAAAGACCTACACGCGCAAGATCTACGAAATGCTGCTCGCCTACAAGATCGAGCGTGCGCTGACCAAGGACCAGATTCTCGAGCTGTATATGAACCAGATTTATCTGGGCGAGCGGTCGTATGGGTTTGCATCGGCGGCGCGGGTGTATTTCGGCAAGGACCTCAAGGATCTGACGCTCGCCGAATGCGCAATGCTCGCGGGCTTGCCCAAGGCGCCGTCGGCTTATAACCCGGTCGTCAATCCGAAGCGCGCGAAGATTCGTCAGCAATACATCCTGAAGCGCATGCTCGACCTGAATTTCATCACGCAAGCGCAGTTCGACCAGGCCAGCGCTGAAGAAATACACGCGCGTGTGTCGGGTACTGAATACAGCGTGCACGCGGAATATGTAGCGGAAATGGTGCGGCAGATGATGTACGCGCAATACCGCGACGACACGTACACGCGTGGTTTTTCAGTGACCACGACCATCGACTCCGCCGATCAGGAAGCGGCGTATAACGCCGTGCGCAAGGGCGTGATGGATTACGAACGGCGCCATGGGTATCGTGGGCCGGAGGGCTTCGTGAATCTGCCGACGACGAACCAGGACGACCGCGACGAAGCGATCGACGACGCGCTCGCCGATCACCCCGACAACGGCGATCTGATCGCGGGCGTGGTGACATCGGTGAATGCGAAGCAGGTAGTCGTGACGTTCGTCAACGCTGACCCGGCGACCATCACTGGCGACGGCTTGCGTTTCGCGGCCGCTGGCTTGCGCAGCAATGCATCGGCAGCGGTGCGGCTAAAGCCGGGTTCTATCGTGCGCGTGGTGCAGGACGCGAAGGGCAACTGGAGCATCACGCAGTTGCCGCAAGTCGAGGGTGCACTGGTCTCGCTCGTGCCGCAGGACGGCGCGATCCGGGCGTTGATCGGTGGCTTCGACTACAACAAGAACAAGTTCAACCACGTCACGCAGGCGTGGCGCCAGCCGGGGTCGAGCTTCAAGCCGTTCATCTATTCGGCGTCGCTGGAAAAGGGTCTTGGACCGGCAACCATCATCAACGACGCGCCGCTGTATTTTCCGCCAACTACGCCGGGTGGCGATGCATGGGAGCCGAAGGACGACGACCAGCCTGATGGCCCCATGTCCATGCGCACGGCCTTGCAGAAGTCGAAGAACCTTGTGTCGATTCGTATCCTTTCGTACATCGGCACGAAGTACGCACAGGATTACGTCACGCAGAAGTTCGGTTTCGATGTCGACAAGACGCCGCCGTACCTGCCGCTTGCGCTGGGCGCCGGTCTTGTCACGCCACTGCAATTGGCCGGTGGATATTCGGTGTTCGCCAACGGTGGTTCGCGAATCAATCCGTACCTGATTGGCGAAGTCGCCGATGCACACGGTACGGTGATCTCGCGCGCCAATCCGCTGATTGCCGGCAGCAACGCGCCGCAAACGCTCGAACCGCGCAACGCGTACGTCATGAACAGCCTGCTGCATTCGGTCGCGACGGGTGGCACGGGCGCCGGCACCAACGTGCTCAAGCGCAACGACCTGCAGGGCAAGACGGGTACGACCAACGACGCGAAGGACGGCTGGTTCGCGGGTTATCAGCATCAACTCGTGGCTGTCGCGTGGATGGGCTACGACCAGCCGAAGTCGCTCGGCGGCCGTGAGTTCGGTGCACAACTTGCGTTGCCGATCTGGGTGGAGTTCATGCAACGGGCGCTTGCCAATGTCCCGCAGCAGCAAATGGCGATGCCCGATGGTTTGACGACCGTCGACGGCGAGTTGTTCTTCGCCGATAAAACCCCGGGCAATGGTTTTGTGGCGAGCATCGGCGTGGATTCAGCGAATCCGGCTGAAGGTGCAACCGATGCGGTTGGCGGTGTCGGTCCTGGCGGAATGACGCCTCCGAGCGTGCCGCCGCCCACCGTGAAACCGGCCGAGCGCCAGGAGATCATGGATCTCTTCAAGGGGCATTGATGGGAGTGGGTGACCGAACGGGCTTTGGTTAAAATACGAAAGGCGCTTTTTCTACCCATCGGAGGATATGCACGCCATGACGAAGACGAGTATCAAGTCCGTTGGCATCGCCGCGGATCACGACAAACCTAAACTGTCCAAGGGACAGAAGGCGTTCAATACGCTGATCAAACAGATTGAAAAACGACGTGCCCGGCTGAGTGCGTGGGAAGCTGCCGTGCCCGCTTTTCATCAGAAATATGTCGATGAATTCACGCCTCTCGAGCAGACCCTCGGTGACTTGCAGGTCAGGATGGTGTATCGACTCGATCAGGCGTGCGACCAGAAGGGACTGACGAAGAGAGAACGCAGCGTGGTGTCGGACCTGATCGCCGAACTGGCGGGTAACCTTGCTGCGCAACGCGACGATGCGCAATTAAAGGCGCTATACAACAAGCACAGCCAGTCCGACTACGACCTTGAGGCCGCCGCCGAACTGGACGACATGAAACTGGCGATGGAAAGCATGCTCGGTGTCGAGCTGGGCGACGACCTGGACGTGAGTTCGCCTGAAGACTTATTGCGTCGTGTGCACCAGGAGATGGAGCAGCGCGAGGCGCAGGATTTCGCTGAAAGTCAGGCTCAGGAAGAACGTCGCGCGAAGCGGAAAAAGACGGCCAAGCAGATTGCCTCGGAGGCGCGCGAAGAAGCTGAGCAGGCGCAGATCAGCCTGTCTATTCGAGAGGTATATCGCAAACTGGCTAGTGCCCTGCATCCCGATCGTGAGTCCAATACGCAGGAGCGCGAGCGGAAAACGGCGCTGATGCAACGCGTGAACAAAGCCTACAGCAACAACAATCTGCTGCAGTTGCTGGAACTGCAATTGGAACTTGAACACATCGATCAGCACGCGATCAACAACATCAGTGAAGACCGGTTAAAGCACTACAACAAGATTTTGAAGGATCAGATTGACGAACTGGATCAGGAGATCGCGCACGTCGAAGGTAATTTCAAACATAGCTATGGAATCGAGCCGTTCGCTATGGTCTCTCCGGGCATGATCGTGCGCGATCTCGTGAGTGACATGGCCGCTCTCCGGAACAGCGTGCGCACGCTGGAGCGGGATCTGCTCGCGTTTGAGGACATCAAGCAGATCAAGCTGTGGCTAAAGCAAGTGCAGCGTGAAGCGGCAATGGATCCTTTCGAAGACATGCCGTATTGATCGTTTGCGGGAAGGCAACAGCCCAAAAAAAGCGCGCCGCAATCTGATTGCGGCGCGCTTTTTTGCTGCTGCGAGGTTACCTGATTACTTGCCTAGCGTAGACGCTGGCTTCACCGCACATGTCGTCTCGATGCTCGACTGATCCGCGAATGTCAGCTTCAACGGGATCGTTGATCCAACCTTTAACGGCTTGGGCGCGTCCTCGAGCATCAGGTGGTAACCGCTGGGCGCGAACGCGAGCGTGCCGTGCGCGGGGACCTCGGCGGATTCGACCATCGACATGGTCGATGTGCTGCCGTTACTCGTCGATTTATGCAGCATCGCCATGCCGAACGCGGGCGTTTCGGCGCCGGTAAGCGTGACGGGTTTGTCGCCGCTGTTCGACACCACGAAGTAGCCCGACGACGGCAGGTTTGCCGGCATCGAACGGATCCAGCAATCGTGCACATCGAGCGTCGCAGCTTGCGCACCGGACGCCGCGAGGGCGCATAAGGACAGCAAACCGGCGTGAATCAGTGTGTTGGTTTTCATTGTCAGCTCACTTTACGTTGAACAGGTAATGGCCTTGCGTACGATGGCCGTCGTCGGCCACGGCCGTCCATTCCACTTGATAGGTGCCCGCCTTGAGATCGCCGAGCGCGACGCTCATATGTTTCTTGTTGCTCGCATCGACAGCCGATTTCGCGCTGTTGACCTGCTTGCCCGCTGCGTCGATTACGGTCAGCGTGCTGAATTTCGGTTCCAGACCTTCCGTGAAATCGATGGCCACTTCATGCGGAGCTTCGACGGTTGCATCGGGTGCAGGCGTTTGCTGCGTGGGATGCGCATGCGCGAAGGCGAGTTGAGCCGTGGCGAGAAGCAGGGCGCCAAGGCCGCCATGCCTGACCATGTTTGTGAGGGACGTGTTCATGCTGATCCTGTTTGGTCTTGCTTGATCTTGTTTGATCCGGGTAACGCAAATGATGAGTCCCAGCCATGCAGCCGGCGACCGTGCGGCGAGGAATCAGACGAAGACTGGCGGCGCGCGAGGCTGTGCAGCGAAGACCGGCGCATAGGGCGGGAAGGGCTGGGCAGGGGTGTTATCGGATAGTGATTCCGGCAACACACGCGCTTGATATGCGCTTGCGCAAGGTGGGAGCGCAGGCGAATGCGCCGCGAGATTGCAGTAACCGCATGCGTCCCAATGACCGGCCGCGGAGTGCCGCGAAGAGATGGGTTTGTCACTGCGAGTCTGCGGCGCCTGTGATGCTGCCGAGCAGAACGTGCTCAGGAAAATATCGGACTGCAAGTCTGAGGCAAGCGCTTGGGACACCGCCGGAGCGAGTGCGGTCATCAGGATCGCAAGCAATCCGATGAGGCTGCCGAACTTGCGGACGAGGCGACGGCGCATGAGGCTGACGTTGACTTGCAGAGCGGTTGAGCCGTCGATTATGCCATGCGTGCAAGAGGGAATCCGTGCGGGTGCGGTGCAACCGCTGCGACCTATTGCGGCACCGGACACAGCGCCGTAGTTGCTGCGAACGCACGCTCAAAACCACTTGAGCGTCACCAATGAAAAAAGCCCGGAGAACCGGGCTTTTGACTTTGAATCCTTGGTTGCGGGGGTAGGATTTGAACCTACGACCTTCGGGTTATGAGCCCGACGAGCTGCCAGACTGCTCCACCCCGCGAAAAAGATTATAGGGGAACGGTGATTGCAGTGCAACATCTTTGTCATGTTTCATTGCTTTGATGACTTGATCGAGCAGAGCATGGGCTGATGAGGGAGGTCTACGCTGTTCGTGCTCAAGCGCTTTGAGACGCTGTTGGCCGAAGCGCACGACATTGCCTCACAGAGGACGAGTCCATATAAAAACTCGGCCGCAAATCTCATAGAGGGATTTGCGGCCGAGTGTTTTAACTACGCTTCCAGACTGCTGAAACGTAGCTTGGAAGTTGCTTAGAAGCCAAACGCGAAACCTGCACCGCCCGTGGTTTCTTCACCTGTGGTCGAACCGCCGATCGTCAGGACCATGTTGGTGCCGAAGCGCTTCTGGAAGCCGATCGCGATTGCTGCCTTGTCACGATACACACCCGTGCCTGCCGCAAAGCGGTTGTCCTTGTCCGCGATGGCTGCCGCGCTGCCCGCCATCATCGCCATCGCGCTGCTCATCGCACCGACGCTGTTGATGTGGTTGTTGGCCAGCGAGAGGCCGCTGTTCATGTCGGAGCGAAGCGCGTCCGTATAACCCTTCGCCGACTTCACGCCCGTGTTCACCGACTGTTGCATCTGGTTCACGTTGACGGCGTCCGTGCCGTCCGTGCCCGCTGCGACGTTCGTGATCTGACGCTGACCGCCTGCAGTTGTCGTGCCAACCGATACCGCGTTGGCACGATCCGCCACCGAGCCTGCGCCCAGTGCGACCGAGTTGTTCGCCGTAGCTGATGTGTTTGCACCAATCGCAACCGCATTGGCGCCGCTAGCCACTGAAGTCGCGCCGGACGCTACCGCGTTGACGCCAGATGCCACTGCGTTTGCACCCGATGCGACGGAATGCGTCCCGCTTGATGTGGCGACTTCCGAGTTGCGATCGCCATCTGCCGTGAAGAGCGGGTTATACGCGCCGTTCGCGAGGTTGGTGACCTGACCCATCATGTCGTTCATCTGGCCCAAGTTGACCGCATCCATCGCGCTCGTGCCCGCCGCTACGTTATGCAGCGCGGTGCCTGCCGCATTGCCGTTGCCGAGTGTTGCATTGGCATAGTCCGGCGTGCCGTCGGCGTTGGTGTCGTACTTGATGGCGCTTGCGCTAAGCGACGTGACGCTGCTCGATACCGCGTTGAGTTGACCGACGTTGGCTGCATCGGTTGCGGCCGTGCCGGCTGCTACGTTGGTGACCTGACGTTCGCTGCCAACCGCGCCGACCGATACGGTGTTGTCCCGATCCGCCACCGAGTTCGAACCCAGTGCGACTGAGTTCTTGCCCGACGACAAAGCTGCGCCGCCGATTGCCACCGAATCCGCGCCGGTCGCCGATGAATCGACGAGCGTGGAATTGGTGTGGAAGTACTTGATGCCACCACCGTTGTTGATGTTGTTCGTAAAGTCCTGAAGCTTGGCGACGTTCTGATTCGTTGCATACAACTGCGAGCCAGTTACGGCGTCGGTGCTACCGTCCTTCAAGTTGCCGTCCAGCAGATTGGTCAGCAACGTGGGTTTCGTTGCGGCTGCACCGCCCAGCGTGATCTTCTCGTAGTTCGGGGTGCCGTCCGTGTTGGCGTCGTACTTGACCGCGAAGCTGTCGAGCGTATTGAGGTTGTTCGACACGACTGTCAGTTGGCCGACATTGACCGCGTCGGTAGATGCCGTGCCCGCTGCCACATTGGTGACCTGGCGTTCCTTGCCTGCCGCGCCCACCGATACCGAGTTGTCACGGTCTGCGATCGAGTTCGAACCGAGCGCAACCGAGTTCTTCGCCGATGCGACCGATGCGCCGCCGATGGCAACCGAGTCCGCACCGGTTGCCGACGAATCAGCAAGCGTCGAGTTCGTGTGGAAGTACTTGATGCCGCCACCGTTGTTGATATTGCCTTCGAACGTTTCGAGCGAGCCGACGCGCTGGTTGGTCGAATACAACTGTGAGCCGTTGATGGCATCGGTGCTGGTCGCGTTCAGGTCGCCAATTTTCAGGTTCGTGAGTTTGGTCGGCTGGGCCGCGCCAGTACCACCGAGTGTCACGTTTTGGTAATTTACCGAGCCGTTGGTATTGGTATCGTACTTGACCGCGACATCGGCAAGGGTGGTGAGTTGCGCGAGATTGACGGCGTCGGTTGCAGCGGTTCCTGCCAATACATTGACGATCTGGCGCTCGTTACCCGCCGCGCCCACTGACACGGAATCCTTCCGGTTGGCGACCGAATTTGCACCCAGCGCGACTGAATTATTCGCCGATGCCTGCGCCGAGCCGCCGATCGCGACCGCGTCCGCTCCTGTCGCCGACGAATCAGCTTGCGCCGAATTCGAGTGGAAGTACTTGATGCCGCCGCCATTATTGATGTTGTTGGCGAAAGTCTTGAGCGTGGAGACGTCCTGGTTGGTTGCGAACAACTGCGAGCCGTTGACTGCGTCCGTACTCGACGAACTCAGATCCGCCACGCTGAGGTTCGTGAGCTTGGTGGGCTTGGATGCACCTGAGCCGCCGAGCGTCACGTTTTGATAGTTTACGGAGCCGTTAGGATTGGTGTCGTATTTGACGGTCAAATCGGAGAGCGCGGTAAGTTGCGTCACGTTGACTGCGTCGGTGAGCGCCGTGCCCGCTGCCACGTTGGTGATCTGGCGTTCCTTGCCAGCCGAGCCGACCGAGACGGTGTTCGCGCGGATTGCGCTCGAATTAGAACCGATTGCAACCGAATTGTCCGCTGAGGCAACTGCTGCGCCGCCGATGGCAACCGCGTCGGCGCCCGTCGCCGATGAATCGGCGAGTTGCGAGTTCGAATGGAAGAACTTGATGCCGCCGCCATTGTTGATATTAGTGGCGAACGTTTCGAGCGAGCCAACGCGCGTGTTTGTCGAATTCAATTGCGAACCATTGACTGCGTCGGTGCTAGTTGAAGTCAGTGCGCCTGTGGCTACATTCGAGATAGTGACCAGTTTGGTCGTGCCCACGCCGCCAAGCGTGACGTGGGACTTGTCGGCCGCATCGTAGGCCACCCTATTGGTGAGCTCGGAATCGATCTTGGTAATCGCGTCCCCTACGGTGCCCGACGACACGCCGGCAACGGTGTATGCAGGTGCCTGGACCGTGCCGTCGGCATTGACCTTTGCTCCGCCACCCAGCAGGGTAGTGACGTTCTGAAGCTGGGTCACGTTGACGGCATCGTTGGCTTGCGTACCTGCAGCGACGTTGACAATTTGACGTTTGTTCGTGGCGCTGCCGACTGAAACAGTTCCTGATCGATCTGCAATGGATAGCGTGCCGAGCGCTACGCTATTTGTCGCCGATGCGGTGGCGCCCGGGCCCAATGCCGTCGCTTTCGTGCCCGCCTTCGAATCGGATCCGATTGCCATTGCCGCGTCCACTCCGCCGGTGCTATCTGCTACGGCGTTCCCGCCGATTGCAATGCTTCCAACTCCGATCGCTGTGGCGCCGTCTGGGCCACTGTATGCATCGTTGGCCGAGAGATATTTGTCGGCATCGCCAGCGATAGCGCCGCTCGCCGCGCCAAGTGTCACGACGGATGCCGCCACCGCTTTCGCCAGCCGCCCGTTGCGCTTACCGCGCGCAGCGGCAGTTTCCGACACCGCGACCCACGCGCCGATGGATTCATTCCAGACTGATTTATAAACTTTGTTCATTTTGCATTCCTGCGTAGAGTTGACTTGGATCCATGACGCGAACACGCGGCGGGGTAGGTGTGATCCGCGTGTCGAGTCCGCGCCGTATCGAATCCGAAGGGACCCGTCGATGGCTGCGTGGACAAGGCTCGAACTCTACTGAGCAAGGTGAAATGCCCTAATGAGAAAGCTCCTAATTGATCGGGTAGTGCAATATAAACAACATATTAGTTACCCGAATCAATTGGATTTATCGGATGAGTTGAGTCAAAATTAAGAATTATTAAGGCGATGGCTTATTAGTAAATCGGTTGCCCGAAAAACAGGCGAGTCGTCAAAGAGCAGTTAAATGACGCAAGTACGCAGATCCCGCTTCTCCGGTCATGTCACAATTTGTGCGATCGCGTCATATGCGGACTACCTTATGATCACGCCGCTCTTCTCTTGTCACTCGTCAGGAAATCATCGCTTATGAACATTGCCCAGGACCTTCAAACTATCGCGCAGCAGGAAAAGACCCTCGTCTTTCCGCAATTCGATTCGGACCGTGCGTGGCAAATTGGTTCCCAACTCCGTGAGATGGCCGTGGCGCGCGGTGCGGTGGTCGCCATAGAAGTGCGCACTTTCGGCCAGCCGCTGTTCTTCGCCGCACTCGATGGCACGACGCCCGACAACGTGCGCTGGGTGCAGCGCAAGGCGCGCACGGTCGAGCACTTTCGCGTGAGTTCTTACGCCATCGGCCTGGGGCTGCAGCAAGCAGGCGCCACACTCGCCGATAAATACAGTCTCCCCGCCGCTGAATTCGCCTCGCACGGCGGCGCATTTCCGCTGACGGTCAAGGGAGCGGGTGTGATCGGCGTGGTGACGGTGTCGGGTCTGCCGCAACGCAGGGACCACGAATTCGTGGTCGAAGCGCTGTGCGCGATCTTGGGCCACGACGCAAGCGCGCTCGCGTTTGCATCGGACAAGGCATAAGCAATGCGCTCATCCGCTTATGTGCTGCTCGCAATTGCTATCGTTGCCGAGGTCGTGGCGACATCGGCCTTGCGGGCATCGGACGGATTCTCGCGTCTCGTGCCGTCGGTGATCGTGGTGATCGGCTACGGCATCTCGTTCTATTTGCTTTCGCTGACGCTGAAATCCCTGCCGGTGGGCATTGTGTATGCAGTGTGGTCAGGTACCGGCATCGTGCTGATCACGCTGGTCGCGGCGCTCCTGTTCAAGCAGATCCCCGATCTGCCCGCCGTGCTCGGCATGGGCCTGATCGTGGCGGGCGTTGTCGTGCTGAACGTGTTCTCAAAGGTCAGCCCGCATTAGTTTTTTGCAGCGTCTTCATTCAGCGTTCTTCACGCGGCGCCAAGGGCGGCAGAACGTCAGTTACAGCGCACGACCATCGAACGATTTTTTACATTCGCCGATACCACGTTCGTGATACTGCCGCCCGTCGGGCCGCCTTCCTCGTTATCCTTCGATACGATCGTATAGCCGCCCGCCCCGCATTTATCGCCGGCCGCGACGTAGCAGCTTGCCCACGTCGTGCTGGCATCGGCGCCACTGCAGTTGATGGCGTAGCCGCTCTGGCCGTCGGGGAGGTGGATCAGCGAGGCATCGGTCGACGATGCACATCCGGCGAGGCTTAAAGCGCCCGCGGCCGCCATGGCCAGGCCGGTGGCCTGTAAAACACGTACAAGACGCACAGGGCGTGCGAGACGCAAAAGTGAGTCGATCGGCAAGCGCCGTGCAAATTGCTTCATTGTGTTCCTCTGGTGGCAACCGCCGGATAACGCCGGGCGCAACGCGAACCACGCGCGAGAACCTTCCCGAACTGGTTATCCAAACCGGTTTCGTACCGTATTTTCCCACACGCGGGTAGGCGCGGTAAAAAGACGCGCCGCTTAGGCTTGCGTGGCTGGCGCGCCGCTTGCAGCATGGACGTCAGCAACCCAATCTTCTAACGCAATCGACGCATCGCCGCCGGAAAAAAATGCAACGGGTTGCAACCGGCGAGAACTATTTGCCGGTCTGCCAACCTTACATAGGACGTACCGGATTTCAGGGACGTCCACGAAAACATACGAGGAAAATGGTATGGCAGAACGTGTCAGCGGCCCGTATCGCGGGTATTACATCAGTGCGGCGGCGCGTCTTACCCCGTCACCTGACCAGGCCGACGGGGCGCCGAAGCCGCCGATCTACGTTGGCTCCGTCAGCGTCGCGCAAGGCGGCCCGGACAACGTCCACCGGTTCGAAACACTCGTCGATCTCGGCGACCAGCGGCGCTTCGCGAGCGAGGACGAAGCGCTCGGGCATGTAGAGCAGGCGGCCCGCGTCTATATCGACAGATTGTTGCAAAATACTTGATGCGAACCCTCAATATCCGTCACCCGGCAATGCGTTGTGTTGCCGAGGCGCTGCTCGATTTGTTCCCGAGCGGCGCGGATATCAGCGAGATCGGCACGGACCAGAAGCCGTGTCTGTTCGTGAGTTGGCGCACCAGCGGGATGTCGAGTCATCCCGGCAATATCGCGTGGGGCGTGCATTACAGGTTCGAGGACGGCGCATTAAGCCTGTTCGACAGCGTGCCGGAGGCGGTGCAGCGCAATTTCTGCGAGCGAGTGAGGGACATGAGCCGGCATCTGAAATTCGACTACGCCGATCGGGACGCGGTGTCGCTGTTGATCGTCGATGTCCCCGCGGAACTTGTCCGGTTGAGCATGAGCGAAGCCGGGTAGACCGTATCCCGGTGGCGCGAGTAGCATCGTTATTTTCCTCAAGCGTTGGAGGTGACCATGAACATTCTTTTTCCAGCCGACGCACCCGCGTATCGCGACACGAATCTCACCGTGGTATTCGCCGCGCTGGTTAACGGCGAGCGGGTTCCGTGCGCGATCTCGGTAGAAGCGCTGGAGGATCATTTCGGCGTGGAAAGCTATGACAGCACGGGTTGGATAAGAGCATTCGATGCCGCGCGTCCGGCCATTGAAGCGGTTGCCCGGGAACATCTGTTCGTGAGCAACGGCACGCCGGTGCTGTTGAAGAGTGGCCATTTTCCGCCGGGGACGGCGAATTAATGCGGCACTATCAACAGGGCGGCTACGCTAAACACCGTTCAGTTTTGAATTGACTTGATTGGCGTTATCGGGAAAATGCGCTGGATGGCCAGCTCAAAGCAACACCTTTCAAACCAGCCGTTATTGCGCATCCATATTCTCGATGCGGCGCGCGCGATTGTCGTGCGCGAAGGTTTCGACGCGTTGTCGATGCGCAAGCTCGCGGAGGTCGTCGGTTATTCGCCAGCGTCGCTTTATTTGCATTTCGCGAGCCGCGATGCCATTGCCCAAGCGCTTTGCGTTGAGGGTCATGCGGGTTTGCTTGCGGAGTTGCATGCGTTTGATGACGTGGCAGATCCCGTCGAACGCTTGAAGGCGATAGCGCATGCGTACGTGGGATTCGGGCAGGCGCATCCGGAGATATACCGGCTGATTTTCATGCAGAATCCGGCTTATACCGATGCGGCATTCAAAGACGCGGCATCGGCCGGCGAGACGGCGCTTTCAATGCTGACTCGGACGCTGGCGCTTCTGGGCAAACCTGTGGCTATGGCCGAGACCTTGTGGGCCGTGTTGCACGGCATTGTGTCGCTGGGCTTGACGGCCGCGCCGGTTTTTACCGCATCGGCCGGTACGTTGATTGATGCAACGCTCGGTCTTTATTCGCCCGGCGCCCCCAAGAAGAAACCTGCTCGTCGACGGCCCGCTGCAAGCGCTGTTTGACGTATTTGCCCGTTCCACTCACACGAATACAAACCTGCATTGCACATGACTGAAATCATCGACGAAATCCGTATTGAACAGGCCCAGGGGATCGGTTTTATCGCGTTGAACCGTCCGAAGGCGTTGAACGCGCTGTCCACGCCGATGCTGCATGCCATTCACCGTGCGCTCGATGCCTGGCGCGACGACGCGACGGTGCACGCTGTGGTCGTCTACAGCCCGCATCCGCGCGCGTTCTGCGCGGGCGGTGATATCCGGTTCTTGTATCAGTCGGCGAAGGCGGGCGAGCGCGCGGTCATCGACGAATTCTTCACCGATGAATATCGCTTGAACCACGCTATTTTTACGTATCCGAAGCCGTATATCGCGTTGCTGAACGGCGTGGTGATGGGCGGAGGCATGGGTATTTCGCAAGGCGCGAAGCATACAGGCGGCGTGCGCGTGGTCACCGGTTCGACGAAGATGGCGATGCCCGAGACGCGTATCGGCTTGTTTCCGGATGTGGGCGTGAGCTGGTTTCTCGCGCGTACGCCGGGCGCGATCGGGCGGTATCTGGCCGCGACAGGCGCGACGATCGATGCCGCCGATGCCCTCTACGCCGGTCTCGCCGATACCTATATGGAAGACGATGCGCTGGCCGGGTTGGGGAATGCGCTGAAGGAAAAGACCTACGCGACGGGTGCGGACGTCGCGCGGTTTGTCGAAGCTCAAGGGCGGCCGGATGCGGGCAAGGCGAGTGATCTCGAGCGCAATCGTCAGTTTATCGACAAACATTTTGCGTCGGGTAATGGCGCGGCGTGTCTGAAATCGCTGGAGAGCGCGACGAGTGTCACGAGCGGGCCGGAAGGCGAATGGGCCGCACATACGGCCGCCGAGCTACGCGAGCGTTCGCCGTTGTCGATCGATGTCTCGCTGGAACTCATCGACCGCGCGAAATCGTCGAGCATGGCCGAGACGTTGCGGCGCGACCTTGGCCTGACACGCACGACGTTCGATCATGGCGATGTGATGGAAGGCATCAGGGCGCGCATCGTCGATAAAGACAATCAGCCTGCGTGGAAAGTGACGCGCGTGGAAGAGGTGACCCGGGAAGAGGTGCTGCGGATGTTCGACAGCCCGTGGACCGAGCCCGACCATCCGCTGGCTGAACTCGCTGATTAGTCCGCGTCGCTGCCGGCGGTGAAGGCGCGCAGGAAGACCAGCGCGCCCCAACCCCACATCGCATTCGATGCAAATCCAAGCGCGAGGCGCGGCAGCATGTTGCCGCTCGGCCAGATGCCGCGCAGCGGATCCACCACGAACACGCCCGCGGCCGTCAGCACGATGCCGCCGAATACCAGCGCGCCCACCCACGGCGCCGTGCGCTCCGGCGAGACGCGCAACAACCACGCCATCAGGATGCCGAACACCGCGCTCCATAACGCGTTGACGATGAACTCGGGAATGCCCAGCGGCAGAAACGGAACGGTGGAATAGCCAGCTGGATCGACCACGCCGGCTGCATGCAACAACGCGATGGTGGCTTCACGGAAAAACAGCGCGGCGAGAAAGCCCGCGACGAACGGAAGAATGACTTTTTGCATTTAAAACCACCGCTTGGGACGCGAGCCGCGGCTGCGCCGATATTTTAAGGTGGCGTCATTATAGGGGTGGGCATGCCGCGTTATGGTGCAATCGGGCGGGGCTTTGCGGTAGATGCAACGGGGTGTTGGCTAATGCGTTAGTCGGGTTGCGGTTTCGCGGCTGATGCACGCCGCTGAAGCCTGATTTGCCTCGACGGATGCCAATCGGATTCCGCCAATGCATCGCGCCCGCCCAATGCTATTTCGCGATTGCGTCGCTGGCCGGATTGTTGTGCAGCATGCGATTACTGTTGGGCGGCAAAGCGGGGCGCTTTGTCGGCATGTTGTCCGGGTTGTACGCATGCGGGCCGCTCGCGTTCGGTGCGCTGGGTGCGACCGGCGGCTTGACCATCGACGCAGTTTCGGCCGGCGCCGCGCTCTGAGCGTGTGCGTTCGTTGCCATTCCAATGCCGATCGCTCCACTCACGAAGGCAAAGGCTACGGCGACACCGCGGAGCTTTCTGATCGCACGGGATTTCATTGGTTTCTCCGAATCGGCGACGCATGCATTTCGCTGAAATCCGGCAAAGCGCGGCGCGTTAGGTTTTGTGACACCGGAGCGCGCCGAAGATTCGTTTTTTTGAAAATCCTTCGCAAAAGAAACGCTATGAACGGGCTCAAAAATCCAGCTGTGCGAGCGCAATTTCGTGTGCGGCCGCTATTTTTTTTCTCGGCCTTGCGTGGGCGCAACAGGCCGCTTTCCTGTTCCGAATAGGCTGGCAGGTTGATACCGAGACGGGTCGCCATGACTGCTTGCGTCAGGTTCGAGTGCTCCCGCCATGCCGCACAGGCGTTGCTTCGTCAACGTGTGGATTTCCAGAGAAGCCGGCATCGACTCCAAGGGGGAGGAGCGCCGACAGGGATTGCAGTCAAAGCGAGCAGTAATTCGCAAACATAGCAAAAAAGAGATAAACTGATGACGTGGCATGTCGAGTTGATACCAGAGGCCGAGGCCGAATTGCTGGCGCTGCCGCCCGATATGCGCGCCCGTTTCCTGCACATCGCGGAGATGCTGGTGGAGTTTGGTCCGCAGCGTGTCGGAATGCCCCACGTGCGCCCGTTGGACGGAAAGCTGTGGGAAATCCGCATGACCGGGCGGGACGGCATTGCGCGGGCGATATATGTCACCCGGACAGGGCAGCGCCTGATTGTGCTGCATGTGTTTGTGAAGAAGACGCAGAAGACGCCGTGGCGGGCTATCGAGATGGCTTATACCCGGATGAGGGAGAATTGAACGATGACTGACCTCGCAACCCTGAAGAAGCGCCTGCTGGCTGACCCGGAGACCCAGGCTGAGTACGAAGCGCAGGCCCCGGAGTTTGCCATTGCGCACGAGCTTATCGCCGCGCGGGTGCGGGCTGGGCTTACACAGGAGCAATTGGCGGAGAAGATGCAGACGACGCAATCGACCATCGCACGCATGGAGAGCGGGCGCACTTTCCCGTCCATGCGCACGCTGTCCAGATACGCCGAGGCAACGGGAAGTCGTGCCGTGGTGCGTCTTGAGGCCGCATAGAGCATGACCTCTGCCTGACGGTATCGAAAGCATCGCAGACATCATCCACAAGCAAGCGGATGCGAAGAGGGCAGTGTTGCGCTGCATTTCCAGGTACTACAACATCAAGGAAAGGCCTGAAGAGTGGCTATTGCCACAGGCTGCTACTTTGCGAAGTCGAATGCCTCGGTCGAGTGGCGCAACGTCCGAAGTTGCGCGATGCTTTCCGGTTTATCGACTCGGGTCGCTAGTGGGCGCACGTCACTTGCGGACTACAGAGTCACAACTTCAGGTGCTACGCAAGATCGATTTGGCGCGGATGAGTCCCAGATCTTGCCGCTAACCCATTTGCAGGCCTCAGACAATGTCCTGCCGGGCGTTACGGTAAAATTACATATTCGGCGCCAAAAACACGCGTCTCATGCTTAAAAAATAGCAACTCCTCATGTCAACAGCTTTAAAACCAAGCCCGCGCCGCGTCAGCGTTGCCCCGATGATGGACTGGACTGATCGCCATTGCCGGTCGTTCCACCGCATCTTGACCAAAGAGACGTGGCTCTATACCGAAATGGTCACGACCGGCGCGCTGCTGCACGGCGATGTCGCGCGCCATCTCGCGTTCACGCCGGGCGAAGCGCCCGTCGCATTGCAATTGGGCGGCAGCGAGCCGGCCGATCTCGCCCGCAGCGCGAAGCTGGGCGAGCAATGGGGCTACGACGAGATCAACCTGAATTGCGGCTGCCCGTCCGAGCGCGTGCAGCGCGGGGCCTTTGGTGCATGCCTGATGAACGAGCCGCAACTGGTGGCGGATGGCGTGAAAGCGATGCGCGATGCGGTATCCATTCCCGTCACGGTCAAACATCGGATCGGAGTGGATGCGGTCGAGGACTACGCGTTCGTGCGCGATTTCGTCGGTACCGTTGCCGATGCCGGTTGTGAAGTGTTTATCGTCCATGCGCGCAATGCGATCCTGAAGGGCTTGAGCCCGAAGGAAAATCGCGAAATTCCGCCGCTCAAGTATGAATATGCGTATCAGTTGAAGCGCGATTTTCCGCATCTGGAGATATCGATCAATGGTGGCATCAAGACGCTCGACGAGGTGGAAGAGCATTTGAAACATGTCGATGGCGTGATGCTCGGCCGTGAGGCTTATCACAACCCTTATGTGCTCGCAGGTGTTGATACCCGCTTTTACGGCGCCGAGACACCTGTGCTGTCGCGTGAGGAGGCTGAGGCGGGTTTGATTGACTATGCGCGTCAGGAAGTGGCGCGCGGAACATTCCTCGGCGGCATTACGCGGCACGCGCTTGGTTTGTATCGAGGCGAAGCGGGTGCGCGTGGCTGGCGTCGCGTGCTCTCGGATAGCCGCCGTCTCGCAACCGGCGATATGGCCATTTTCGATGAAGCACGCACTCATCTGCGCGAAGCTGTCGAACTGATCGAATAAGGGACTAGGCAAAGCGAATCTTTGTTCGTATAATCTCGTTTCTCGATTCAGCAAGCCGGTTCTTGGTGAGCTTCGAGAGGCATCAAGAAGTAAGACAGTGGTGGCTGTAGCTCAGTTGGTAGAGTCCAGGATTGTGATTCCTGTTGTCGTGGGTTCGAGCCCCATCAGCCACCCCAAAGATTTAATGACTTAGCGGGTCTTTAAGCTGCTCTGTTACGGATTTGGAAGATGATTTAGAAAAAGCCCACCTTAGACGTGGGCTTTTTCGTGTTTGTGGTTAGGCGGCACGAGGTGATACATCACCGCATTGCCTGATACCTCACGCCGTTAAAAATCGAGAGGCTTGATTTTCAACCGTTTGGCATTGCGGCCTAGAACGTCATCGAGTGTTGCCATAGCTCTAACCTTGGCCTCCATGGCGGCAGCCAGGTGCAGCGCGTCGCCGGCACGCAACCCGTTAGCGGCGTCCAAAGTCAGCACCGCAGCGCGGTGAAACGTAGACGGTTCAACCGGCAGTAGTTGCAGATCGCTGGCGCAAAGACGTTCAAAGAGCTGCCAGGCGGACGCCCCTTGCTCCGAGGATATTTGGGCCGTCCGTTGCTTGATGCCGAGGGCGCTAGCGAATTCCGTTACACACCATGCGGCCGAGGTCAGTTCTTCCGTACACGCGGCATACCACCGTGCAACAGCGGCGCTCATGGGTTCATTTACGCAAAGTGCCACCAGCACAGACGTGTCTACGTAAATCGCCATCAGTAACGCGCTCCGCGCCGCAACTCTTCCATGACAGGCTGCGATATCGGCATCGTCTCACGTGTCGTTTCAAGCTCCCGAGCAAAAGCGCTGCGGTCCCATTTGGAGGCGCGAATACTTAGACCGCCGTCGATAGTCAATTCAACCTGCACATGGTCGCCTTCCTTCACGCCAAGGCGGCGCACGTACTCGGCAGGAATGCGCAGCGCGAGGCTATTGCCCCATTTTGTGATTTGCAGATTCATTGCACCTCCAATTGATATACGTGTGCGTATATACATACTAGCACTCGATCACGTATGTCACGGGGCTCGAACTGTGTCATCCCTTCCTCCCATGCCCACTCACCTGCGCCCCCGCATTGCGATGCAGGCTGAACAGATCCGCGACCCCGAGCAATCCCACCGCCCCCACGATCAGAAACGCGATACTGAAATCCGCCGGCACGACTGTCTGCGCATCGTGGCCATGCATCCATTCCGCCAGCCTCAACGCGATGGCCCCCAGCGCGACGCCGATTCCCATCGTCAACTGGAATAGCGTACTGGAGAACGCCGACGCGCCGCTCATTTGCGCCTTCGGGACGTCGGCGAAACTGAGCGTGTTCAACGCCGTGAACTGCAGCGAGCGCGACAGCCCGCTTGCAAACAATACGGCGACGATGATCCAGGTCGGCGTCGTCGGCGATATCAAGCTCATCACCGCCAGCGACGCAGCGGCCAGGATCCCGTTCACGATCAGCACCGGTCGAAAGCCGAAGCGCCGCATGACCGGAGTGGTGACGAGTTTCATCGATAAATTGCCGGCAAACACCGACAGCGTCAGCAGCCCGGATTCGAACGCGTTCAGCCCGAAGCCGACCTGAAACATCAGCGGCAGCAGGAACGGCGCCGCGCTGATGGCGATGCGAAACAGTGAGCCGCCGCCCATCGCCACCCTGAAGGTTTTAATCCGAAGGGCGTTGAGATCGAGCACCGGCTCAGCCGCGCGGCGTACGTGCCACCACGCGCCCACGCCCGCGAGCACGCCGAGCGCGATCAGCCCGCTTGCAAATGCCCAGGGCGTGTCGTTGCGGCCGATGAGTTCCATCGCGTAGAGCAGGGTCGTGCACGCGAGGCCGCACATCACGAAACCCAGAAAATCGAAGCGGCGGCTGGCGTGCTCGCGGGTGTTATCGAGGTAACGAAGCGCGACAATCAAGCCGATCAGCCCGAGCGGCAGATTCAGATAAAAGATCCAGCGCCACGACGAATACGTGGTGATAAACCCGCCGAGCGGCGGCCCGATCACGGGCGCGACAAGGCCGGGCCAGGTGATGATCGAGATAGCGCGCATCAGCCCCTCTTTGGGCGTTGCGCGCAATACCGCGAGCCGTCCGACGGGCACCATCATCGCGCCGCCGATACCCTGCAGCACACGCGCCGCCGTAAACGTGGGCAGCGTCGACGTCATGCCGCACAGCACGGACGCAATCGTGAACACGGCGATCGCGCTGCCGAACACGGTGCGCAGGCCGAAGCGATCCGCAGCCCAGCCGCTAATGGGGATGAACACGGCAAGCGTCAGCAGATACGACGTAATGCCCAGGCTCAGGTCAACGGGGTGTAGCCCGAACGAGCGCGCCATTTGCGGCAGCGCCGTGGCGATGATCGTACCGTCGAGGTTCTCCATGAAGAAGGTCGCCGCGACGAGCATCACGATGACAGAGGAACCGCGTGGATTCGCCGCGCCGGACGTGGTGCGGGTGAGGTCGGGGGCCTGCATGAAAGGCGTCTCTCTTATATGGATCTGAATGAGCGCAGCGAGATTGAAAAGCTAATGAAAGGCACGGCTCGCCGCATGCCGACAGCTTACCGGGCAAGGCGAAGGCTGTGGCGATGAGCATCGCTGCAGCGAGGCCCGCGCTATGGTAGCTTCGGCATTCGGCGAGCGCCTTTAAAACCTGAACACGAACATGGGGAAGCAAGCGATGGAGTTTCGGAAACTCGGTGGAACGGATGTCAATGTCAGCCTGATCGGACTGGGCACGATGACCTGGGGCGAACAGAACACGGAAGCCGATGCACACGCGCAACTCAACGCCGCGCGCGATGCCGGCATCAACCTGATCGACGCCGCCGAGATGTACCCGGTGCCGCCGCGCCCCGAGACGCAAGGGCGCACGGAGGCGTACATCGGCACGTGGCTTGCAGCGAACCCGGGCGCTCGTGAAAAGATCGTGCTCGCCACCAAGATCGCGGGACCCGCGCGCCAGCCGCACAATCCGCGGCACATTCGCGGCGCAGGCAACCAGTTCGACCGTCAGAACCTGACCGAAGCCGTCAATAGCAGCCTCGCACGGCTCCAGACAGATTACGTCGATTTGTACCAGTTGCACTGGCCCGACCGCAGCACGATGACGTTCGGACGCGCGAACTATCCGTGGATCAAGGACGAATATACGGTGCCTATCGAAGAGACGCTAACCGTGCTCGGCGATCTCGTGAAAGCGGGCAAGATCCGCTACGTCGGGGTATCGAACGAGACGCCCTGGGGTGTCGCGCAATTCCTGCAAGCTGCCGATAAACTCGGCCTGCCGCGGATCGTGAGCATCCAGAATCCGTACAGCCTGGTGAATCGCACGTTCGAAACCGGGCTCTCGGAATTCACGCACAAGGAAGACGTCGGCCTGCTGGCGTATTCGCCGCTGGCGTTCGGCTGGCTATCCGGCAAGTACGAGGGCGGCGCGCGTCCGGCAGGCGCCCGCATTACGCTGTTCGAGCGGTTCGCACGCTACAGCAAGCCGCACACGGTCAAGGCCGTCAGCGGCTATGTGGAGCTCGCGCGGCGGCACGCACTGAGTCCGGCGCAACTCGCGCTCGCGTTCGTGAACAGCCGGCCGTTCACGACCAGCACGCTGATCGGCGCAACGTCGCTTGCGCAATTGCACGAGAACATCGGTAGCCTGGACGTAAAATTGTCCGATGAGATCCTGGCTGAAATCGATGCGCTTCACGAAGCGCAGCCGAATCCCGCGCCCTGATCGTGTCGGTGAAAACTGTCATACGCTTGCCGTACGCTGGTTCAAGAATGGCGACGAATTTTTACCCATTGCGTTCGTTTTTGCCTGGTTTCAAGCGTAAAGTTGTTCTCTCGTTGATGTCGTAATCGTCTGTCATAAGCCGCGCCGTGCTTGGCTGGCGCGCGCTTCGCTGCTCTTTGGTGACGCGCCAGTTGTCATGGCACTACACTTGCTCGAAGGACCCGGTTGCCCGCTGTGGCGCCTCTCGTGCCTCAGCGCGCCCTACGCAAAGGAGTCGTCGCTCATGCCGCAAACCCCCTCGAAGTCCTCTTCCGATCTCGACACCCTCGCCATCAACACCATCCGCACGCTGTCCATGGACGCCGTGCAAAAAGCCAACTCCGGTCACCCGGGTACGCCGATGGCGCTTGCACCAGTCGCCTTCCATCTATGGCAAAACCACCTGCGCTATGACCCGGCTGAGCCGCTCTGGCCGAATCGCGACCGCTTCGTGCTGTCGGTCGGCCATGCATCGATGCTGCTGTATTCCATGCTGCACCTGACCGGCGTGAAAGCCGTCGATCACGCGGGTAAGGCAACGGGTCGTCCGGCTGTGTCGCTCGATGACATCAAGCATTTCCGGCAACTGGATAGCAACACGCCAGGCCATCCCGAATACCGCATGACGACGGGCGTCGAAACCACCACAGGTCCGCTTGGGCAGGGGCTTGGAAACAGTGTGGGCATGGCGATGGCCGGGCGCTGGTACGAGTCGCATTTCAACAAGCCGGATGCGAAGATCTTCGACTATCACGTGTACACGCTGTGCGGCGACGGCGACATGATGGAAGGCATCTCGCATGAAGCTGCGTCCATCGCGGGACATTTGAAGCTGTCGAATCTGACGTGGATCTATGACAGCAACCGCGTGACCATTGAAGGCCACACGGATCTCGCGTACAGCGACGACGTGGAAACGCGTTTCAAGGGCTACCACTGGAACACGCTGCACGTTGACGACGCTAACGACGGCGCCGCGCTCGAAGCCGCGCTGAAACAGGCCAAGGCCAACACCGACGGACCTACGCTGATCGTGGTGAGGAGCATTATCGGCTGGGGTGCGCCGCATAAGCAGGACAGCTCCGCGGCGCATGGCGAGCCGCTGGGCGTAGAGGAAATCAAGCTCGCGAAGAAGTTTTACGGCTGGCCGGAGGACTCGAGTTTCCTCGTGCCGGACGGCGTGTACGAGCATTTCAACGAGGGCATCGGCGCACACGGCAAGGCGGCGCGCGAAGCGTGGCAAAAGAGTTTCGATGACTACGCGACGAAGTATCCGGACCTGGCGAAGGAGTTTGCGCAGATCGAAGCGCATGAGTTGCCGGCGGGTTGGGACGCGGACATTCCCACGTTCGACGCCGATGCGAAGGGCATGGCGTCCAGGGAATCGTCGGGCAAGGTGTTGAACGCCATCGCGAAGAATTTCCCGTGGATGATCGGCGGTTCGGCGGATTTGTCGCCATCGACGAAAACCGATATGAAGTTCGAAGGCGCGGGCAGTTTCGAGCACGACAACTACGCCGGCCGCAACCTGCACTTCGGCATTCGCGAGCACGTGATGGGCGCAATCTGCAACGGGCTTGCGGTGTCGAACCTGCGGCCCTACGGCTCCACGTTCCTGATTTTCAGCGACTACATGAAGCCGCCCATCCGGCTTTCGGCCGTCATGGAAGTGCCCGTGATCTACGTGTTCACGCACGATTCCATTGGACTGGGCGAAGACGGACCGACGCATCAGCCGGTCGAACAAATGGTGTCGTTGCGTGGCGTCCCGGGGCTCAGCACCTATCGTCCCGGCGATGCGAACGAAGTCGCCGAAACGTGGCGTGCCGCGCTGGCCGAGCCGCAACGTCCGGCGTGCATTGTGGTGTCGCGCCAGCCGATGCCGACTTTCGACCGGTCGAAATATGCATCGGCGAAGGGCGTTCACAAGGGGGCGTATGTTCTCGCCGATGCCGAAGGTGGCAAGAAACCGGAAGTCATCCTGATGGCAACGGGCACCGAAGTGTCGGTGTGCGTCGACACCTACGAGAAGCTCAAGAGCGAGGGTATTGCCGCGCGGGTCGTCTCCATGCCGTCATGGGATCTGTTCGAACGGCAGGACGACGCCTATAAGGATTCCGTGTTTCCGTCGGACGTCGACGCGCGCGTGTGCGTGGAGCAGGCAGGCACGCTTGGCTGGGATCGTTATGTTGGCCGTCTCGGTTCGCAGATCGTGATGCATACGTTCGGGGGCTCGGCTCCAATTGCAGACCTGAAGAAGAAATTTGGCTTCACGCCGGAACACGTCTACGCCGAAGCGAAAAAGCAGATCGAACGCGTCAAAACCACCAACCATAAGGAGTAAGCCATCATGCAGATTGGAATCGTGGGACTAGGCCGTATGGGCGCGAACATTGCACGCCGGCTGATGCGCGGCGGGCAGACGTGCGTGGTGTACGACCATGCGCCGGAAGCCACGCAGGCGGTCGTGGCCGACGGCGCGACTGGATCGAGCGACCTGGGCGATCTCGTGAAGAAGCTTGCTGCGCCGCGCTCGGTCTGGCTGATGTTGCCGGCAGGCAAGATCACCGAAGACACGCTGAACGATCTCTACGAGATACTGGAAGCAGGCGACACGATCATCGACGGTGGCAACAGCTTCTACAAGGACGACATCGTCCACGCGGCGAAGCTGAAAGAGAAGGGCATCCATTTCGTCGATGTGGGCACGTCCGGCGGTGTGTGGGGATTGGAGCGTGGCTATTGCATGATGATCGGCGGGGAGAAGGACGTGGTGCTGCGGCACGATCCGATTCTGTCGGTGCTGGCGCCTGGACGCGGCGATATTCCCGCCACGCCGAATCGCGAAGGCCGCGACACACGCGTGGAAAACGGCTATATGCACGTGGGACCGGTCGGGGCGGGTCATTTCGTGAAGATGGTGCATAACGGCATCGAGTACGGCTTGATGCAGGCATACGCGGAAGGGTTCGACATCCTCAAGCACAAGTCGTCGACGGAGTTGCCCGAGGCGCAGCGCTACGATCTGGATATTGCAGATGTTGCGGAGGTGTGGCGGCGCGGCAGCGTGGTGTCGTCGTGGCTGCTCGATCTGACCGCGGGTGCGCTGGCGGGTAACAGCACACTCGACAAATACTCCGCCGAAGTGGCCGATAGCGGCGAAGGGCGCTGGACGATCGAGGCGGCGCTCGAGGAGGCGGTGCCGGCGCAAGTCTTGTCGGCGGCGCTGTATGCGCGGTTCCGGTCGCGCGAAGATAATTCGTTCGCCGACCGGATGCTATCGGCAATGCGGTTCGGGTTTGGCGGTCATAAGGAGTTCAGTCCAGGACTGAAGTGAGCTGATTTTTCCGCTGGGTTTGCCGCTGGGTTTGCCGCTGGGTTTGCCGCTGGGTTTGCCGCTGAGTTTGCCGCTGGGTTTGCCGCTGAGTTTTCCGCAGCGGCAAACGGATTGACCTACGTTAAAAAGCCCGTCTCAACTCACGTTGAAACGGGCTTTTTTTCGAGTGCAACGGCTTCGAGTGGTCTTATATTCTCGGTGAATCCACTCAACGCATCATCCGTCGACGGAACAGCACCGCGCAGATAAAAAACGGCACGATGGCATACGCCGCGAGCACGGCCACATGCAGCACCACGTGTTCTGCGGGCCGGTCGAGCATCGCAGGTCGGATCAGCGCGACCGCGTGCGACAACGGCAACAACAGCGAGACGTTTTGCGCCACCGCCGGTAACTGCGTGAGCGGGAAAAACACGCCGGAAAGCAGCAACATGGGCGTGAGCGCGAGCGTCTGGTAGAACATGAAAAAGTCATAACTCGGCGCCACGGCGGTCACGATCATCGCCGTGCTTGCGAACGCCAAACCAGTCAGGACAATCACGGGCAACGCATACAGCATCGTCGGGAAACTTGCATAGCCGAGCACGCCCGCCACCAACATGATTGCCACGCCCGACAGCACCGATTTGCTCGCCGCCCACACGATTTCCGCGAGCACGATATCGCCCAACGTGAGCGGCGTATGCATGATCGCCTCCCACGTGCGCTGTACATGCATGCGCGAGAAGCCGGAGTACATGGATTCGAAACTCGCCGACATCATCACGCTCGACGCCACCGTCCCCGCCGCGAGAAACGCGATATACGACACTCCGTCCACGTGGCCGACCATCAAGCCGAGCCCAAGACCCAGGCCGAACAGATAGATCATCGGGTCGGCGAGGTTGCCGAACATCGATGCAATCGCGAGCTTTTTCCAGACGAGATAATTTCGCCGCCAGACCGACATCCAGTTCGATGCGTTTGCGGGCATCGCGCTCAGGAATGGCTCGCGTTGGGGCTTGCGTGCGGTGCGTCTTGTTCGCGCAACTGACGCAGACGATTCAGCGGTATTCACATTCGGTTCGCTCGACATCGATCAGTCCACCATCTCGCGCCCGGTCAGGCGCAAAAACACATCTTCAAGATTCGCTGGCCGATGCAGATACCGCACGCCCGGCCGTCCCTTGACTCGCTGATGCACGGGCGCGGGGTCATCGACGTAACAAAACAGCGTTTCGCCGCTGATCTCCATGCGCCCGACGAACGGAAGAAGTTCATCACGAAGGGCTTGAGGATCGGGACCATAAATCTCGATCACGTCGCAACCGATGACCCGCTGGATCAGGTCGTCAGGTTTGCCTTCGGCCACCTTGCGTCCTTCCTCGATCACGCACAGCCGGTCGCAAAGCCGTTCGGCCTCCTCCATGAAATGCGTGGTGAGCAGGATTGTCTTGCCGCGCGCGAGCAGCGAGCGCAGCCGTTCCCAGATCAGGTGCCGCGCTTGCGGATCGAGCCCGGTGGTCGGTTCGTCCATGACCAGTACGTCGGGATCGTTGACGAGTGCGCGCGCCAGTGTCAACCGCCGCTTCATTCCGCCCGACAACTCGCCGACCCGCGCGTTCGCCTTGCTTTCCAGCCGCGCGAATTCGAGCAGCGACGGCACCACGGCTTCAATTTCGCTACCGCTCATGCCGAAATACCGGCCGAACACAAGCAGGTTTTCGCGGACGGTGAAGTCCGGATCGAGGTTATCGAATTGCGGCACGACGCCCACGCGACGACGGGCATAGCGGGCGCGTGACGGAATAGGTTCGTCGACGAGACAGATCGTGCCCGCATCCGGCGCGGTCAGGCCGAGCAGCATCTTGAGCGTGGTCGTTTTACCCGCGCCGTTGGGACCGAGCAGGCCGAAACACTCTCCAGGTTGGACGTGGAAAGACAGGCCGTTGACGACCGTCTTGTCACCGTAATGCTTTTCGACGTCGATAAACTCGATCGCCGGCTTTGCCCGTACGGCGGTCGTGCGGGTTGCGTCGCTGGAGAACACTGCTGCATCTGACATGCGAAAAACTCAGGTATTGGGTCGGTAGCGGGTCTGGAGTCGGTCTCAAGACAAGCTAAGTAGTTTAATCGATTGCACCAATGAGGCGCGTCCCTCTGTTTGAACTGCACTGCGGCCGCGCACGCGGGCTATTTTGCGGTCGCCGGACGCCTCTGCAAAGCTTGACTCAATGACCGAAAGGCCCGTCCAGAAAGGGATTTGCGTTCCTGGCACGGTGCCCGCTTGGCGTTTCGCGAGCAACCGGGCCGCATTAGCGTTTTCCATCGTTGCCACCGTTTCAGCGACGCACCATGATGAAGGCAACGCGGCCCGGGTTTTGTCGCCCGCCCGGCCCACGGGGCAGAATCTGCAAGACTATGACGACCGTTTTTTTGATGCCCTTTGCTGCCGTTGTGCAGCGCGGAGAACCACCATGGCGAGCTATCGAAAAATCCTGTTGTGTTACGACGGCTCTCGCGAAGGGCGCAAGGCGTTACGTGACGGCGCGAATCTGGCGCTCGACCTGAAAGCCGAAACGCATGTGCTTGCCGTTGTCGACATGCGTTCCAGCATCGCCCAAAGCGCGGGCCTTCTCACCGATATGGCGTGCGGCCGTTTCGAAGACGCCGCCCGAGACATCCTCCGTGAAGGTGTGGAATGGCTGACGGAGCGGGGCGTTCCGGCACAGGGACACTTCGCGTTCGGCCATCCTATCGATGAAATTGCCGGGCTGGCCCAGAGCTTGCAGGTGGATCTGGTGGTGGTGGGGCATCGGTGCCGCACGGGCCTTGCGCGCTGGTGGATGGGCTCGGGCAACACGCCGCTGATGGATCGGGTGTCCTGCAGCATTTTGGTGGCGGTGTCGCCGACGGGCACATCGGCCGAGCAGGAAGACGCCGCCCATGCAGCGAAGCCCGCGAAAGCCGAGGCCAGTGTTTGATGCGTGAAGGCCCGCTGAGAGCAGCAGGCGGCCAAGCCAGTGCCACTCTCAGCCCGCAACAACTGGGCGCACAGCCCCGTGTTGTCGCGGGAGAGCTGATCTCGATCGCTATTCGTTGTTCAACTCCACCGCGACCAGTTTCCACGAGAACAACCCGTATCGCCGGAGAATGGCCGAATAGCGCGCGTCGCCAGCGCCATGCTGGTAATTCACCGCGAAAGTATCGAAACTTCGATATCCCGCCGTGGTTTGGGGCGGGGGTTTCGGTGCGGACGGTGAAGCGACGGCAGGCGCAGGCGGCGCGGTTCCGGGAACGGCAACCACAGCGCCGCTCGACTCGGACTGAACCGGCGGCTTCTCGCCCGGATCACCCTTTGGCGGTATGCCATTGAGAATAGCCGCCACGCCGTCGGGCGTTGCATACGAATCGACCAGCGGGCCGATCAACGCCGCACCAATCATGGCGCCGATCATTGCTAGTGGATTGCCGCTCTTCTGTATATCGATCCTTCGGGTCAGCAACTGCCCGACCTGATCCTTCAGGCTTCCACGCAGCAGAGGAAAGTCGACGTATTGATTAACCGTTTGAGCGTCACGCGCGTCGGCGGCGCGTTTCAACCGGTCGAGCGCGATATACGGTGACGCATAGATCACACCAAGTATCGCGACGACAACAACAAGCAACAACGCAATGACAACGGACTTGCTGGTACGGGACATACGCTAGGGCGCCTTTTGGCTGAGAGGTGGGTGCGGCTCGAATGCAAGCGTTGAGGTCAGAGATGACTCAACCCTCAGATGGACCGCAACGGCGCCAGAATTATCCCTTCGTTGTTCCTGCGTTATTCCTGTTTATTTCATCGCTTTTTAAACTTAAGCGAGCAATCCGCCTTCAATACCAGCCTGCTCGTCGTCGATGCAGCGGTCGATCATGCGCGACACCGCTTCGATATTGCCGACCATGATGACCCGCGACTCGCCGCGATAAACCCGAACCGGCGCGCGTTGCTCGGCCTGCGCGTGCACCGAAGCGCTCAGCGATACCCGGGCGAACGCCGGTTGCCGCGACGGCAGGACAGGCAGTTCGTCGAAGAGGTCGGGGGTGTCAGCCGGCTTTTGCGTCTTGCACGAGATCAGCGAGCGCAGATGCCGCAAACGACCGAACTCGCGGAATTGCCGAAACGAAAGCGGTGCGCGTGCGGTCGGCGCGAACGATGTGGATAAGAAAGAAGCAGAAAACAGCCGGGCGAATCGTTCCATGATGTTTCTCCGATAACCGATGACTGATGACAATAGGGCGCGCGCCGGTTCATCGCTAATGCGACGACCGTCACGCTTTATGGGGCCGAAATTCAAGCGCAGCGCGGCTGGAGGGCAATGACAGGGAGCACCCGAAACACCTGCTGCCGCGCTGCAAATCAGAAATCAAAGCAAAAACTGAAACCTTGCGAAAACCAGATCAGATATCAAAGCTCGCCGGAACGAATCAATCCGACCGCAATACCTTCCAGCGCAAAGTCCTCACTGCCTGACGCGACGAAGATGTTCTCGTAATCAGGATTTTCAGCAATCAGTTCAACGCCATCCGGACGACGTTTCCAGCGTTTGACCGTGACGTCGTCGCCGAGCCGCGCCACCACGATCTGCCCGTCCTTCGCCTCGTTTTTCTTTTGCACAGCGAGCAAATCACCGTCGAAGATGCCTGCGTCGCGCATGGAAAGCCCGCGCACCTTCAACAAATAGTCCGGTTTGCTGGAGAACAGCGCCGGATCGCAGGCGTAGTGCTGCGAGATGTGTTCCTGCGCGAGGATCGGGCTACCGGCCGCTACGCGACCGACTAGCGGCAAGGACAGCTGCATGATGCTGGCATGCGGCAGCGTGAACTGATGAGGCGCGTCCTCAAAGCCGCCATTGGTCAGCACGCGAATGCCGCGCGATGAACCCGCGGCCAGTTCGATCACCCCTTTACGCGCCAGCGCCCGAAGATGTTCTTCGGCGGAGTTGGCGGAGCTAAAACCAAGTTCGGCCGCGATCTCGGCGCGCGTGGGCGGAAACCCCGTGCGTTCGATCGCGCGCTGGATCAGTTCGAAAACTTCTTGCTGCCGCGCAGTCAGTTTGCTCAATTTGGTCACGTGCTTTTGCCCCTTTTATGGCCGGTCGTCCACTGTATGGATGAACAGATGCCTGTAGTTTTATACAGTATTCGGCGCTTTTCAAGCTTTACTTTAAGTTCGACGTCGTCAGAACCACACAGCGCCGGAAAACAGGGTGCTCTAACGTCCGTTTGATGGCCGCAACGCCGCTTCCAGTCTTCATTAGCACTTTTTGATCTAAAAGAATGAATAACAATTATTTTTAATAATGAAAGCCCATCGATAGACTCGGCTGCTCAAACATATAAGACGGGGAACGGGGCAATGCTGAGTCGGAATTCGGGGTGGGGCGCACGTGCAAGGAAGCTCTGTCTC
>NZ_JNFG01000203.1 GCF_000729995.1 Caballeronia sordidicola
CACCCTGATGCAACCCGGCGATCACGTGCGTTTTACCGCGCTGGAGGTGCTCGCATGATCGACGTGATTCGCGCCGGCATGCTCTCCTCCGTGCAGGATCTTGGACGCGCGGGGTATCGGCACCTGGGTGTCAGTTCGGGCGGCGCACTCGACGCATTGTCGCTGGAAGTCGGCAACCGGATCGTGGGCAACAAGCCCGACGCGGCCGGCATCGAATTGACGCTCGGACCCACCACGCTGCGCTTCACGCGCGCCACGCGCGTGGCAATCACAGGTACGGATTTCGCTGCAACGCTAGACGATAAACCCGTCTATTCGTGGTGGAGCCTGCCGGTCCAGGCCGGCCAGGAACTGACGCTGCGCGGTGCGCGGCACGGCATGCGCGGTTATGTGTGCGTGGCTGGCGGTATCGACGTTTTGCCCATGCTCGGTTCCCGCAGCACCGACCTCGGCGCGTGCTTCGGCGGTCTCGGCGGCCGGGCGTTGCGCGACGGCGACCGGTTGGCCACGGGCGTGCCTCAGCCGACCAAAACCGCGGTGTTTTCATCGGCGGGAACGGCCTTTGGCGTGAAAGCGCCCGCGTGGTGCAAGTTCGTTTATGTGGAAGAACCGGTACGGCGCGGCAAACACACGCCGGGCAATTCATGGTCGCTGCCGATCCGCGTGTTGCGCGGTCCCGAATACGAGACCTTCACGCAGACGGCCCAGCGCGACTTCTGGAATGAGGAGTGGACGATCACCCCGAACAGCAATCGCATGGGTTTCCGGCTCGCCGGCACAGTGCTGGAACGCGTCGATAAAGCCGACCTTTTGTCCCACGCCGTGTTGCCCGGCACGATTCAAGTCCCGCCGAACGGTCAGCCGATCGTGCTGATGGGCGATGCCCAGACCACCGGCGGATATCCAAAAATAGGCTCGGTCATCAAGGCCGACTTGTGGAAGCTCGCGCAAGCGCGGCTCAACAGCGGTGTGCGCTTTATCGAAACAACGGTCGAAGCCGCGCGTCACGCGCTGGCGGATGAGCGCATGTATGTGAAACAGGTCGAATGGGCGATCGCGATGCACGCGGAACGCCTCGGCCGGTAAATGAACAGGGAACAAAGATGGAAATCGATCTGAACGCCGATCTCGGCGAAGGCATGGGCACCGACGAAGCACTGCTCGATCTCGTGAGCTCCGCGAATATTGCTTGCGGCTGGCACGCGGGGGGAGCTACTGCCATGCGCGATTGCGTGCGCTGGGCTGTCGCGAAGGGGGTCGCCATTGGTGCGCATCCAAGTTTCAACGATCCCGCCAATTTCGGCAGGAAGGAGATGGATCTTCCCGCATCGGAAATTTACGCAGGCGTGTTGTATCAGCTGGGCGCGCTGGCCGGGATCGTGAAGGCCGAAGGCGGCCGAATGGCGCACGTGAAGCCGCACGGCGCGCTGTATAACCAGGCCGCGAAGAATCCGGAAATCGCCGAGGCGATTGTCGCGGCCATTCGCGACTTCGATCCATCGTTGCTCGTGTTCGGGCTGGCGAACAGCAATCTCGTCGATGCCGCGCGCAACGCGAACATGGTGGCTATCGAGGAAGTGTTCGCCGACCGCGGATATCGTGCAGATGGCTCGCTCGTCCCGCGCAAGGACCCCGGCGCGTTGCTCGAGGACGAGGAAGCCGTGATTAGCCGCACGCTGGAAATGGCAACGGAGCATCGTGTCCAGGCGGTCAGCGGAGAGTGGGTGCCAATCAACGCGCAAACGGTCTGTCTTCACGGCGACGGCGCGCACGCGCTCGCATTCGCCCGGCGGATTCGCGGGGCGCTTGAAACGGCGGGCATCGAAGTTCGCGCTGCGCACGCGGCCGAGGTTTGATGACCGGTCGTTAGCGTTATTCACGCGGGTCGAACGCCTGACTCGCTGCTTGCGTCATACCGCGCGGCGGGTCGAATCGACACCTCATGAAACCTGAATGCCTCGCATAATCGCGGGGCGTTTTCGTAAGCGGCCGTAGAGCCGTTTTATCAAGCCAACGGAACGGTCCGCTCGAAGCAAGCGGTTCGTCCAGCGGTGGAAGAAGCCCTTACCGGGGCATTACCCCGACCACTTGGAGATCTTATGGGTACCGCTGTCAACCTATGGCCACTGATAGGCGTGGTCGTCATCATCGTGGGGTTTATCCTGCGCTTCAATCCGATGCTGATCGTGGCCGCCGCTGCCATCATCACCGGCCTGGCGGCGCACTTCCCAGTCGATCGCATCCTCACCGCGATCGGTACGGGCTTCCTCAAGACGCGCAACATCCCGCTCATCATCTTCCTGCCGCTGGCCGTCGTCGGTTTGCTGGAACGGCACGGCCTGCGTGAACGCGCGCAAATCTGGATCTCGGGCATCAAGGCAGCGACGGTCGGGCGCCTGCTGATCGTCTATTTGCTGATTCGCGAGTTGACGGCGGCGGTTGGGCTGACCGGTCTCGGCGGGCATCCGCAAATGGTTCGCCCGCTGCTCGCGCCCATGGCAGAAGGCGCTGCGGAAGCACGCTTCGGCAAGCTTTCCAGCGAAACCCGCTTCAAGCTGCGCGCGTGGTCCGCCGCGACCGACAACGTCGGCCTCTTCTTCGGCGAAGACATCTTCGTCGCGTTCGGCGCGATCGTATTGATGACGACCTTCCTGAAGGAAGCGGGGATCGTGGTCGAACCGCTGCACGTGGCCGTCTGGGGCATCCCGACCGCGATCTGCGCGTTCCTGATTCACGGCTTCCGGCTGTGGCTGCTCGATCGACGGCTGAATCGCGAACTCGGCGCGTTGACCAAAAACGTTCGCGGAGAAACCGCATGACACTCACGCTCAACTATCTGTTCTATCTGCTGGGTATCGTGCTGGTCGTTGTGGCCGGCATGATCTACGTCGACAAGAAACATCCGCGCCGCCTCACCGCCGGGACGTTCTGGCTCGTGTATGCGCTGATTTTCCTGATCGGCGACTGGTTACCGGCCAATGTAGTCGGCGTGCTGGTTATCGTCATGGCATTGATCGCCGGCTTTGGCGGCGTCACGGCCGGCAAGCCGAAAATGCTCTCCGACGAAGCCCGCCGCAACAGCGCCCTGCGTCTTGGCAACAAGCTGTTCGTACCGGCGTTGACCATTCCTGTGGTGACCGTGGTTCTGACGCTGGGAGCGAGTTACCTGGTGTTCGGCGGCAAGCCGCTGCTCGATCCGAAGAACGTCACGCTGATGGGCTTTGGCATCGGCTGTATCGTCGCGCTTGGCGTGGCCTGCGTGATGACGCGCGACACCGTCGGGCAATCGATGAAGGAAACGCGCCGTCTCGTCGATGCGCTTTCGTGGGCAGCCGTGCTTCCGCAAATGCTGGGCATGCTCGGCTTGGTGTTCTCGGATGCGGGCGTGGGCAAGGCGGTCGCGCATGTGACAACGGCCTATGTGAACCTCGATTACCGCTTGGTCGCGGTGGCCGTGTATTGCATCGGCATGGCGCTTTTCACCATGGTCATGGGCAACGGCTTCGCCGCGTTTCCGGTGATGACGGGCGGTGTAGGCGTGCCGATCCTTGTCGGCGTATTCCACGGCAATCCGGCAACGATGGTCGCCATCGGCATGTTCTCCGGCTACTGCGGCACGCTCATGACGCCGATGGCCGCAAACTTCAACATCGTGCCCGCCGCGCTGCTCGAATTACCCGATAAAAACGCGGTGATCAAAGTGCAGATTCCAACGGCGTTATCGATGTTGGTGATCAACATCTTCTTGTTGAACTGGCTGATGTTCCTGTAAAGCAAGGGCGTGGGTTCAAGCCGGATCCACCACGAACCCACGCTTCCTAAGCAACGCCAATACGCCCCGGTTACCCCCAAGATGCAACGCGCCGATAGCCACGAACACCGGCTTGTTCGGCGCGGCCGTGGCCACCATCCGCGCCGCGAATCGATAGTTCCGGTCGATCACCACGCGGTTATCGATCTGCCTCGCAAGCTGCTTCGATCGCGCCAGTTTCTCCGTCTTGGCGTCGTCCCAAGCCTTCAGCGCATCGGCGTCGCCAATCCGCCATAACCGATGCAGCTCCTTCACATCGGCAACGTTCTCGGCAGGCGTCTGCACCAGATCCTGCGCGAGCATTTCCCGCTGTTGCGCCTGCGTGAGCCGCGTGAACGCGGCAATCTGCTCGTTGAGCGTCTCCAGTCCGATCACCCGCCCGCGCGGCCGCAAATACACGTTCTGCAATTGCGTCTCCGTGCCGAACTCGGTTTGAAATCCGGCCTTCAGGGTATCGACGGTTTCAACCAGCATCGACGCAAGCCACGGCCTTGAGCGGCTGATATCGTCGAGCATGACCGAGTTGCCGTGCATGCGCGCTTCGAGCTTTTTCCACAGCGCATCGGGCAGATACCGCGACAGGCACGGCTCCCGGCACGTGCCGTATCGGCTGACTTCATCCGCCGAAACGACCAGGTCGTCGGGAGAGATTTCCAGCGCGAGAATAGGCGATGCGTCGAGTGCGCCGAGGATCGGTTTGCGAAATGGCTGGCGGGCAGGATAGTCGTCGGCGAAACCGACATGCAGCGTGCCAAGCACGTAGATAGTGACTTGGCCTTTGGTGGCGACGTAGAACGGCATATGCGCCGGCTGCGCCTGCACCGGACCGCTGGCGGTGGTGCCATCGGAATGGTCGACATCGGGCGGCGCCGGACGCGCGGGCGGCACCCGCAAGCCCGGCAGCGAAGAAGAGGACGTGGGCGGCACCGCGGCGCCCGGCGGCGAGCGCGCGCCGGTCACGGCGAAAGCCAGACGCGGCGCCACGCAAAGAACGGCAAGCGTGGCCGCCACAACAACAGCAAAACGGCGCGCAACCTGCCGCGCCGTTCGCGTTTCAGGCATCGATCTCCCCGACTTCCTCGGCTCGGTGACAGGAGACGTGCCGACCATCGACGAAACGCAGCGCCGGTTCTTCCACGCGGCATTTATCGATTGCATACGGGCAGCGCTGATGAAATGTGCAACCTGATGGAGGGTTAAGCGGCGAAGGCATTTCGCCCTGCAGCCGGATCTTGATGCGCCGATCTTCTTCGAACAAGGCAGGCGTCGCCGACATCAACGAGCGCGTGTACGGATGACGCGGCCGTGCGTAGATCGTTGCCTTGTCGCCAAGTTCGGCAACACCGCCAAAATACATCACCATGACGTCATCGGCGATATGTTCCACCACCGACAGGTTATGCGAGATGAACACATAGCTTGTACCGAACTGCTGCTGCAGATCCATGAACAGATTCAGAATCTGCGCCTGAATGGATACATCGAGCGCGGACACGGGTTCATCGGCCACCAGGATCTGCGGATCGAGAATCATCGCACGCGCGATCGCAACACGCTGGCGTTGCCCGCCCGAAAACATGTGCGGATACCGCGCCGCGTGTTCGGGCCGAAGCCCAACCGTGCGCATCATGTGCGCGATACGCTCGGCGCGCTCGGCGGACGACAGCTTCGTGTTGATCGCGAGCGGTTCGCCCAGCGTCTGCTCGACCGTCTTCCGCGGATTCAGCGACGCAAACGGATTCTGGAACACCATCTGCACGCGTTGCCGCAAGTCGGCTACTTTCGCGCGGTTTGCGCCCGCTACATCCTCGCCATCGATCAGCAAACGTCCCGATGTGGGCGCTTCGATCATCGTCAACTGGCGCGCCAGCGTCGATTTACCGCAGCCGGATTCGCCCACCACGGCGAGCGTCTTGCCCCGTTCGAGCGAGAACGACACGCCGTTCAACGCCTTCACGGTGCCCTGCTGGAACATGCTGCGCTTGACGCTGTAGTGCCTGGTCAGTTTATCGGCGACGAGGACAGTGTCTTTAGTGAAAGTCTCAGGAACGGCATTCATTGCGCGCCTCCATGGTCTGCCACGAGTTCCATGTTCAGCGGCTTGATGCAGCGTGCGCGCACTGCCGGATCATTCGGGGCGAGTTGAAAGAGCGCCGGCCGCGCCTTGCGGCAATCGTCGACGGCGTAGCTGCAGCGGGGGGCGAACAAACATCCGAGCGGACGATCATCGCGGCCCGGCACCATACCCGGCAACGCCGCGAGACGCTCGGCGCCGCGGCTATGTTCGGGAATCGCGGCGAGCAGCGCTTCCGTGTACGGATGATGCGGCTCGCTGAAAATCGTAGGCACGTGATTCGTTTCGATAATCTCGCCCGCGTACATCACGGCCACTCGCTGCGCGACCTCGGAGACGACCGCGAGATCGTGCGAGATCAGCACGAGCGCCATGCCGCGTTCCTTCTGCAGCTTGACGAGCAGCTCCATGATCTGCGCCTGGATGGTGACGTCGAGCGCGGTGGTGGGTTCATCGGCGATCAGCAGCTTCGGATTGCACGCGACCGCCATCGCGATCATCACGCGCTGGTTCATGCCGCCGGACATCTGGTGCGGGAAGGCATCAATGCGGCTCTTTGCATCGGGAATCCCGACTTGATCGAGCAGGTCCAGCGCACGTTGATGAAGTTTCGATCCTCTGAGGCCTTCGTGCAGCTTGAGGACTTCCTTGATCTGGTAGCCGACGGTATAGCTCGGATTCAGGCTGGAGAGCGCGTCCTGAAAGACCATGGCGATGTCCTTGCCGATAATCTTCCTGCGTTGCCCCGCCGACGCCTTCAGCAAGTCGACGCCGTTGAACGTGACCTGATCGGCCGTGACAATGCCGGGGGCGTCGATCAAGCCCATCAGCGCCATCATGGTGACGCTTTTGCCCGATCCCGATTCGCCGACTACGCCGACCACTTCGCCGGGTTTGACTGATATATCGATTCGATCGACCGCCGGGAGTCCATTGAAACTCACGGCGAGATTGCGGATGGTTAGGAGATCGTCCATTTTTAGGCCATCCGTTTGAGTTTGGGATCGAGTGCGTCGCGCAGACCATCGCCGAGCAGGTTGATCACGAGCACCGAAATCAGAATGGACAGCCCAGGCATGGTCACGATCCACCACGCACTTTCGATGTAATCACGCGCGGAGGCGAGCATTGCGCCCCACTCCGCCGACGGCGGTTGCACGCCGAGGCCGAGAAAACCAAGCGCGGCGGCATCCAGAATGGCGGACGAAAAGCCCAACGTCGCCTGCACGATCAACGGCGCGGCGCAATTCGGCAGAACTTGCGAGAACATCAGCCGCACGGTGCCCGCCCCGGCCACCCGCGACGCCGTCACGTATTCGCGTTGCAGTTCGCCGAGCGCGGACGCACGCGTCAAACGCACATAACCCGGCAACGCGACAATCGCGATAGCGAGCATGGTGTTCACCAGTCCCGGTCCGATGATCGCGACCACCGCGACTGCCAGCAGCAGCGAAGGCAGCGCGAGCAGCACGTCCATGATGCGCATGATCGGCGTATCGAGCCATTTCGGGAAAAACGCGGCCGTCAGTCCGAGCACGATGCCGGGAATTAGCGCCAGCACCACGGACACGAAGCCGATCCAGAACGACAGCCGCGCGCCGTACATCAGGCGCGAGAGGATGTCACGGCCGGCTTCGTCGGTACCCAGAATGAAGTGCCAGTTACCGCCGTCGAGCCACGCGGGCGGGATCTTGACGTTGTCGCGATACTGCTCGATCGGGCTATGCGGCGCGATCAACGGCGCGAAGATCGCGATGAAGACCAATATCAGCACGATCGCGCCGGCCACAACAGCGCCGCGATTGCGTGAGAAATTGGCCCAGAATTCGCGGCCGGCGATGAAGCGGCCACTCGGGACGGGGATCAGCGCCCCGGGGTTGTTTTGGATATCGGCCATGGGCTTACCTCGTGTGGCGAATGCGCGGATTCAGCACGCCGTACAACAAGTCGACGACCAGATTCACAAAAATGACGAGCGTCGCGATCATCAGGATACCGCCCTGCACGACGGGATAATCGCGCCGGCTGATGGCATCGATGAGCCATTTGCCCACGCCCGGCCACGAGAACAACGTCTCGGTCAGCACAGCGCCCGCGAGAAGCGTACCGACCTGCAAGCCGATCACGGTCACCACGGGGATCAGCGCGTTGCGCAGCGCATGCACGATCACCACGCGGCTCGGTGAAAGACCTTTGGCGCGCGCCGTGCGGATGTAATCCTCGCGCAGCACTTCGAGCATCGACGAACGCGTCATGCGCGCGATCACGGCCAGCGGGATGGTGCCCAACACGATAGTCGGCAGAATCAGATGACTGACGGCGGACTTGAACGCGCCTTCATCGGTGGAAAAGAGCGCGTCCCACAGCATGAAGCCGGTGCGGTGCGGAATGTCGTATTCCACCGCAATGCGCCCCGACACCGGCGTCCAGCCCAGCTTCGCCGAGAAAAACATGATGAGGATCAAGCCCCACCAGAAGATCGGCATGGAGTAACCGGTAAGCGCCGTGCCCATCACGCCGTGATCGACGACCGTGCCGCGCCGCAACGCAGCGATCACGCCGGCGGGCAGTCCGATCACCAAGGCGAAGATCATTGCGCAGATGGCGAGTTCGAGCGTCGCTGGAAAGCGCGCCAGGAATTCGCCCATTACGCTGGTATTGGTGATGATCGACGAACCGAGATCACCTTTCAGCGCATGTCCAACATAGTGGAAATATTGAACAGGTAGCGGCAGGTCGAGCCCGAGCCGCTTCATTGCTTCGGCATGCATTGCCGGGTCCACGCCGCGCTCGCCCATCATGACTTCGATAGGATCGCCCGGGATCAGGTGGATTAACGCGAACGCCAGGATCGTGATGCCGATGAACGTCGGGATCACCATGCCTATGCGCCGCAGAACGAATCGGAACATGGTTCGTCTCTTTGGGGAGGAAAAATGCGACCGGCGACGCGGGCTTGTGACCCTTGTCGCCGGACCTTTTCGACTAGTTTTAGTTTTGGTGCATAAAGCGTACCGCTAACAGCTTACTGCACGCCGACGCCGTCGAAACGCAGGTAACCCAGCGGCTCGATCATCATGCCGGTCACCTTCTTGCTCGTCGGCTGATAGACCGTGGAGTGAGCGATCGGCGAGAACGGCAGTTGGTCAGCAAAAATTTGCTGCGCTTGCATATAAGCCTGCGTGCGTTGCGCCTGATCCGACGTATTGCGGCCCTTGATCACCAGGTCGTTGAACGGCTTGTAGCACCAGTGCGAGAAGTTGCTGCCGTTGACCGCTTCACAACCGAGCAGCGTGCCGAGCCAATTGTCTGGATCGCCGTTGTCGCCGGTCCAGCCGATCAGCATGGCGTCGTGTTCGCCTGCGTGGCCGCGCTTGATGTACTCGCCCCATTCATACGTCACAATATTCGCCTTCACGCCAATCTTCGCCCAGTCGGCCTGGATCATCTCGGCCATCAGACGCGCGTTCGGATTGTACGGACGCTGGACCGGCATGGCCCACAGGTTCATCTCGAAGCCGTTCGGGAAACCGGCCTTCGCGAGCAGCGCCTTGGCCTTCTCGGTGTCGTACGCCTGAACCTTCAGATTCTTGTCGTAGGACCATTCGGTCGGCGGAATCGGAGCGGTTGCGGCCTGGCCTGCGCCTTGATACACCGACTCGATGATCGCCTTCTTGTTGATCGCCATGTCCAGCGCGCGGCGTACTTCGACGTTATCGATGTTCTTCTTCGTCGTGTTGTACGCGACGTAGCCTTCGTTGAAGCCCGGTTGCGACGGCGTGTCGAGGTTCGCGTCGGCCTTCAGCGGTGCAATGTCAGCCGGGCGCGGATACGCCATCACCTGGCATTCGTTGCTCTTCAGCTTTTGCACGCGTACGGCGGCGTCCGGCGTGATCGAGAAGATCAGCTTCGAGATCTTGACTGCGCCCGGCTTCCAGTAATCAGGATTGCCGTCGAAACGGATGGTCGCGTCTTTCGTGTAGCTGCGGAAAATAAACGGGCCCGTGCCGACCGGCTGCTGGTTGATATCCGCTGCCTTGCCCGCTTTCAGCAGTTGCTGAGCGTATTCGTCCGACTGGATCGACGCGTATTCCATCGCCATGTTCTGGATAAACGGCGCGTTGACTTCCTTCAGCGTGAACTTGACCGTGTACGGATCGACTGCTTCGATCTTCGTGATCAGCTTGTCCAGGCCCATGTCCGTGAAGTACGGAAACGATGCCGGGTAAGCCTTGCGGAACGGCTGGTTCGGATCGAGCATGCGGTTGAACGTGAAGAGCACGTCGTCCGCGTTGAAGTCGCGCGTGGGCTTGAAGAACGACGTGGTCTGGAACTTCACGCCATGGCGCAGGTGGAACGTGTAAGTCAGGCCATCCGCCGATACATCCCACTTTTCCGCGAGACCCGGTTCGACTTTCGTGCTGCCACGCTCGAATTCCACGAGGCGGTTGTAGACCGTGAACGTGTTCGCGGTGAAATCGGTACCCGTCGTGTATTGCGCGGGATCGAAACCGGCCGGGCTGCCTTCTGAGCAGTAAACGAGCGTTTTGTTGGGAATCGGTGCCGCGTGAGCGACGCTCGCGGTTACAAGCGAGGCCGCGATGGCGGCGCTTAATGCCATCGACAGACGAGCGGCTCGTAACAGGCCAATTTTCTTCATGTTTCCTCCAGGAACGGTGCCGGCTAAAACCAGCGTAGCGCGATATTACTGAGCTTTGCCGGGGGGAACAAGGCGACGAAATTCCCTATGGGAAATAGCGTCCGGGCGTGTGTCCGGCAAGCCAGGCATCAGGGTTGAAAAAGCCGTGTTTTTGCTTAACTTCTCCGAGTTAGGGAGGTTTTGGGTCGATTCAGCGCGATTTTCATCGATTCACGCTGTGTCGCCACACTCACGGGCAACGGCAAATTCGGGCGCTACCGTAGCACGAAAGAAATGTAAATTTAAGTCAAAGAGCAGGATTGTTGCGCGCCGAAAACATAAGTCCATCATGTTTCGTTATGCACAATGTTTCAAGGTGATTAAACGAGAGGGAGGGTAAATACGAAAACCGGGAGGGGAACGCGCGGCGAATGCCGCGCGGGTCAAGCAAAAACATCAGGCTTTATCGGGCCTCGTTCAGGCCTATTCAACCTTTAGATAATGCCAACCGCTCGCAAATCGTCTTGCTTGCGGCTGCGCCGTTCAGCGTATAAAAATGCAGCCCCGGCGCGCCTTCCTCCACCAGCCGTTCGCACAAACCGGTCACCACATCCAGTCCGAACGCGCGGATCGCTTCTCTATCGTCACCAAAACTTTCCAGGCGGCGTGCAATCCACTTCGGCACTTCCGCGCCGCACATCTCGGAGAAACGCATCAACTGCGAGAAGTTCGTGATCGGCATGATGCCCGGCACGATAGGCACATCCACGCCCAGCTTGCGGGCGTCATCGACGAAACGGAAATACGCGTCCGCGTTGAAGAAGTACTGCGTGATCGCCGAGTTCGCGCCGGCCTGCACCTTGCGCACGAAGTTGTCCATATCGGACTTGGGCGAACGCGCTTGCGGGTGATATTCCGGATACGCCGCGACTTCAATGTTGAACCAGTCGCCATGCTCGGCCCGGATAAAACCGACCAGTTCCGATGCGTACCGCAACTCGCCGACTTCGCCCATGCCCGAAGGCAGATCGCCGCGCAACGCCACAATATGACGAATGCCATGCTCGCGATACGCGCCGAGAATGGCGCGCAGACTCTCCTTCGACGACCCGATGCACGACAAATGCGGCGCCGCTTCGAGTCCCTGCTTCATCATCTCGACGACGGTATCGAGCGTGCCTTGCTGCGTGGAACCGCCCGCGCCGAACGTCACGGAGACGAACTTCGGGTTGAGCGTCTTGAGCTGCGCGCCGGTTGCGCGCAATTTCTCGATTCCTTCCTGCGTTTTCGGCGGGAAAAACTCGAATGAGAGTTCGATCGGCTTCATGGGAGAAAGTTGAACGCGGTTGAACGCGCGCGCAGGACGCGCGTGTTCTTAGAAGTTGCGCTGACCGAGGATCAGCGCCGACAGCAGCCAGGACACGATGCTGTACAGAATCGAGCCGAAGAACGCTGACCAGAAACCCGATACTTCGAAGCCTTTAAGCAACGAAGCGCACAGCCAGAAACACAGCGCATTCACGACGAGGATGAACAACCCGAGCGTGAGAATGGTCACCGGCAGCGTAAGCAGCACCAGCAACGGACGCAGGAACGTATTGATCAGCCCGAGCACGATCGCCACGATCAGCGCGGTGCCGAAACTGCGAATGTGAATCGACGGCACAAGGTAAGTGATGATCAACAGCGCGAGCGCGTTGATCAGCCAGGTCAGCAGCACGGACATCGATGGTCTCCTGGTACGTGAGGAAGGGTCACGTGCGTGAGCTTGATCAAACCCACGCACGCTTTGAGACTAAACCGCTATCAATAACGGTAGTGGTTCGGCTTGAACGGACCCATCTTGTCCACGCTGATGTAGTTCGCCTGATAGTCGGACAACACGGTCAGTTCTGCGCCAATACGGCCCAGATGCAGGCGCGCGACCTTTTCATCAAGGTGCTTGGGCAAAACGTAGACCTTGTTTTCGTACTTGTCGCCATGCACGAACAATTCGATCTGAGCGATCGTCTGGTTCGTGAACGATGCCGACATCACGAACGACGGATGGCCCGTCGCGCAACCCAGGTTCACCAGGCGGCCTTCAGCCAGCAGGATGATGCGCTTGCCGTCGGGGAAAATGATGTGATCGACTTGCGGCTTGATGTTGTCCCACGTGTACTGGCGCGTGGAGGCTACGTCGATTTCCGAGTCGAAGTGACCAATATTGCAGACGATAGCGTTGTTGCGCATCGCCTTCATGTGGTCATGGCCGATCACGTGGAAATTGCCCGTCGCGGTCACGAAAATGTCGGCCTTGTCGGCGGCATATTCCATGGTGACCACGCGATAGCCTTCCATGGCTGCCTGCAGTGCGCAGATCGGGTCGATTTCCGTGACCCACACCGTCGCGCCCAGACCGCGCAGCGATTGCGCGCAACCCTTGCCCACATCGCCGTAACCGGCAACAACCGCGATCTTGCCGGCGATCATCACATCGGTGGCGCGCTTGATGCCGTCGACCAGCGATTCACGGCAGCCATACAGGTTGTCGAACTTCGACTTCGTGACCGAGTCGTTCACGTTGATAGCCGGGAACGGCAGGCGCCCTTCCTTTTCCATCTGATACAGACGATGCACGCCTGTCGTCGTTTCTTCCGTCACGCCCTGGATGTGCACGAGGCGCTTGGAATACCACGTCGGGTCGATATCGAGGTGAGCGGCAATCGACTTGTACAGCGCGACTTCTTCTTCGTTTTCCGGCTTGGCAATGACCGAACGGTCCTTTTCAGCCTTCGAGCCGAGGATCAGCAGCAACGTGGCGTCGCCGCCGTCGTCGAGGATCATGTTGGCGAATTCGCCGTTCGGCCATTCGAAGATGCGGTGGGAAAATTCCCAGTATTCGTCGAGCGATTCGCCCTTGAACGCGAACACCGGCACGCCGCCTTGGGCAATAGCCGAGGCTGCGTGATCCTGCGTCGAGAAAATGTTGCACGATGCCCAGCGGACATCCGCGCCGAGTGCGGTCAGCGTTTCGATCAGCACGCCGGTCTGGATGGTCATGTGCAGCGAACCGGCGATACGCGCGCCCTTCAGCGGCTGCGATACCTTGTATTCCTCACGCGTTTGCATGAGGCCGGGCATTTCCGTTTCAGCGATGTTCAGTTCCTTGCGGCCCCAGGCAGCAAGCGACAGATCGGCGACGACGAAATCTTTGTTGGTGTTTGAATCGAGAACTGCGGCGTTCATCACGCCCTCCTTTCTAAATGGAAATATAGAAATTTGACGTGAGCGCCGTTCGATGCGGTGGTTCAACAAGCGCTTACTGGTCTGAAAGCGCTGGTCACTCCGTCCGATTGAATGCTTCGAGCCTGGCGGCCTTCATGTTGAAAACCGTCGCAACGCTCCTCGAAGCGAGTTGCGATTGTAGCAAATTGGGATGGCGGGAGCGCGTTTGAGCGTGCGCTTTGTTTTACCCGCGCCCTAATGACTTAAACTTATCAAATGCATTCCAATCTGGAATTCAAGGAACTGTATGGAATTGCGATCGTTGCGATATTTCGTCGAGGTCGTGAAGCAAAAAAGCTTCACCGGCGCGGCGGAGAAAATGTTCGTCACGCAGCCCACCATCAGCAAGATGGTGAAGTCGCTCGAGGACGAAATAGGTTCGCCACTGCTGCTGCGCGAGAGCCGCCAGATGACGCTAACGGACGCCGGCCAGATCGTCTATCAGCGCGGGCTGGAAGTGCTCGCGGCGCACGCGCAGCTCGAAGCGGAACTCAACGATCTCGGCAAACTCGGGCGCGGCACGCTGACTATCGGCATTCCGCCGATGGGCGGATCGCTGTTCACCCCGGCCATCGCCACATTCAAGAAGCGCTATCCGAAGGTGGAACTGAAGCTGTTCGAGCGTGGCTCGAAGGCGATCGAGGCGGCGCTGATCGACGGCGAAATGGAACTTGGCGGCGTGCTGCAACCGGTGGATCTCGCCACGTTCGACGTACTGCCGATCAGCCGCCAGCTACTCTGGCTCGTCGCGCCAAAAGGCTCGCGCTGGGACGCCGTGGCGGACGTGGCGCTCGCCGATCTCGCGCCGGAACCGTTCGTGTTCTACGGCGAAAGCCTGGCGCTGTCAGATCTCGTGCTCACCGCCTGCGGCGAAGCGGGGTTCACGCCGACTATCGTGGGGCGTAGCGGCCATTGGGATTTCATGGCGGCGCTGGTGCAGGCGGGTGTCGGTATTGCGTTGCTGCCGGCGCCGTATTGCCGGCGGCTCGATATCAACGCGTTCACCTGCCGGCCAGTGGTCGCGCCGGAGATTCACTGGGATATGGCCGTGGGCTGGCGCCGCAACGGTTATTTGTCGAACGCGGCGCGCGCGTGGCTCGACGTCGTGCGGCAAACACTGCCAGCCAATCTCGGCGATGACTTCCTGCAAGGCCCCGTTGAACGATTTCCGGCGCGCGTGCGCAACGCCCCACCGCGGTAACGCGTCGCCAAGCGCCAAAGTAAAAACCCCCTGTCCCGCTCGCGCGGGACAGGGGGTTTTCAGTTGCTACGTTGGTACAGAACCTTCGCAGCGTCCGTTCAGCCGATTATTCCTGCACGGCGAAGTCGATCCGGCGGTTAGCGAAACGTCCGCTGGCCGTCGAGTTATCGGCAATCGGATGTTCATCGCCGAAACCTTGCGCCGTCAGCGAATCAGCAGCAACGCCGTGCTTCACGAGGAACGCGCGCACTGCTTCCGCCCGCTTCTTCGACAACGCCAGATTCGTGCTCGCCGGCCCGACATTGTCCGAATAACCGCCCACGTTCAGCTTCACGGTCTTGCCCTTGGCTTCACACGCCTTCAGCACTTGCGCCGATTTCGCCAGCGCCAGTTGCGCGTCTTGCGGCGGCACGTCGGAACCTGTGCGGAAATTGACGACTTGCAGGTTCAGCACTTTGGCGACATCGGCGGCAGAGCAATCATCGCTCAACGACGAGAACGCGCTCATGAACGATTCCTTCGCGCTTTCGACCGCTTGCTTGACGTCAAACGTGCCGATGGTGAAGCCCGCGCCGAACAACGACTTCAGCTTGTCCATCCAGCCATTGCGCACGTCGGCAGCCGACCCGCTCAATTCGATCTTCTCACCCGACAACCTGGCTTCCGCGCCCGGCAATTGCATCAGCGGCAACAGGCCGTCGAGCTTGTCGAGCCAGCTTGCGGGCTTTGTATCCGGATCAACGGTAATGGTCGCATTCAGATGGTCCGCGCCGAACTTCGCCGTCAGTGCGGCGAGCAGCTTGGCCTTCTCTTCTTCGCTGCCGACCGTTGCGTGAATGGCCGGTGCGCCAAGCTTGTCGACGGTAAATGTCAGCAGAGCGTCCTTGGTCGGTGCGGGTGCGGCAGCGGGTGCCGAAGCCGGTGCGGCTTCCGAAGCGACCGCCGACGCCGCTTCAGCAGCAACCGCCGGAGTCGATGTCACCACCGGCGCTGCGGCGGACGCCGCAACAGGAGCTGCGGCGGGTGCCGGTACGAGCGGCGTCTGGTTACCGCAGCTACGGCCGAACAGCAATGCGAGCAACGCAAGAGCGGCAGCTACGGCCAGCCACCACCATTTCTTCGATCCAGCCTTCTCTTCCATCACGATGCGGTCGAGCGACGGGTTGACGGCGGGCGTTGAGCCAGCTGTCGACGGGTGTTCGAGATGCGACGACACCGCTTTCATCTGCGCCGCGACGCCGGACAGGAAACTGCCCGCGCCGCCCAGACCCAACGCACTGGCGATGTCTTCCGTCATGCTTGCCTTCACCATCGGCAACTGATGGCCGAGGAGCGTGGGCAATTGACCGACATTGCTGCTGGATTTCGTGAAGTAGTGCTTTAGCACGCCGAACAATACGGTCGTGACGATGCCGCCCACTGCATGCGTGGCGCCAACCGATACGCCGGTCTTGGCTGCCACCGCGTTGCTGAGTGCGTTCACACGTTCTTCGGATGCGACGCCGCTCGCGAGCCGCGTACCCGACGCGAGCAACGATTGGAGGCCGTCGCCGTGGACGAGTTGCGGCAGCATATCGACAATATTCGCGTTCGCATCCGGTGACATGATCGACGAGAACAAGCTGCGCGCGCCTTCAGGCGACGCGGCTTTGTTCATCAGCGACCCGACGAGCGCCGGCGCGATCATGCCGACCACGCGCTTGGCCGCTTCGGGCGCGACGCCCAGTTTTGTAGCGAGTTGCTGCAACACGCTTTCGGTCAAAGCGCCCTGTACTAGCTGAATAACATTGATGCTCATTTAAATTGCCTTTTCCTTACTTGCGTGATTTCGCCAACCGCCCAGAGTGAGCGAAGCGGATTATAGGTTCGGCCTATAAGAAATAAGGACTTCCGACTAAAAATCGGAAATACCTCAAAGCGGAAAGTTTGAGACGATTCTCAATGCGTCTTGCATTACCCACGAATGCCATCGCATTGACGCGGTAATCGACGCGCAAACTTTGAATGAACGTCAATTCGCACTATTCGGTTGAATGGACGAAGCCGTAGCGCATGACGTCGATCAAGCTTTTTGCAAAAATTGAGACAAGCGGGCAAACTGAATGAACGCATGACGGAGGCAACGCGATGAGCTCATCCACCTACGGCCAAACGCACGAAGTCACGAACCAGGTGCCACCGCTCGAACGCTACAACGCGATGACCACCGACGCGTCTCTCGTGCCCGCGCTGGAACGCGAAGGCGCGGCGTGGCACCTCGACGCCCTCACCCGCGACGGCCTCGCGCTCACGCAACCCGACGTCCTCGCGCTCGCCGACCTGGCCAACCGGCATACGCCCGAACACCATCCGTTCAGCGCGCGCGGCGAGCGTATGGATGCAATCGAATTCCATCCGGCGTGGCACACGCTGCTTTCCATGCTGCGCGAGCAAGGCCTTCACTCGCTGCCGTTCGAAACCGCTACGCCGAAACCCGGTTCAATGGCAGCGCGCGCCGCCGGATATTTTCTTCACGCGCAACTGGAAAGCGGTTCGTTGTGCCCGCTGACCATGACTTTCGCCAGCATTCCCGTGCTGCAACAGGAACCCGCGCTGTACGCGAACTTGCGAGAGCAATTGCTCTCGCGCCGGCACGATCCACGCGATATCCCGCTCGGCGCCGGCAAGCAGTCGATGATGATCGGCATGGGCATGACCGAAAAACAGGGCGGCTCGGACGTGCGCAGCAACAAGACCCGTGCGGTGGCGACGGGCGCAGGCGGTCGGGGCGGCGAGTATCGGCTGATCGGCCATAAGTGGTTCTTCTCGGCGCCTCAATGTGACGCGCATCTCGTGCTGGCGCGCATGGGTGGAACCGACGAAAGCGACGACGGCAAAGGCCCGGTTTCCTGCTTCTACGTCCCGCGTTTCGCGCCGGATGGATCGAAGAACGCCGTGCAAATCCAGCAACTCAAGGACAAGCTCGGCAACCGCTCGAACGTCAGCAGCGAAGTCGAATTCCTCGATGCCTACGGCGTCATGATCGGCGACGAAGGGCGCGGCGTACCGACGATCATCGAAATGGCGAACTTCACGCGTCTCGATTGCGTGATCGGCAGCGCCGCGTTGATGCGCGCCGCGCTGATCCAGGCGATTCATCACGCGCGGCATCGGCGGGTCTTTGGCGCGAGGCTTATCGACCAGCCGTTGATGCGCAACGTCCTCACCGACCTTGCGCTGGAATCGGAAGCGGCCACCGTACTGTTTATGCGGCTCGCCGGCGCTTTCGAGAATTCAGCGAAGCCGGAGGAGCGGGCGTGGCGCCGTATCGTGACGCCGGCGGCGAAGTTCTGGGTCTGCAAGCGCGCGCTGGAATTTACCGGCGAGGCGATGGAGGTCTGGGGAGGAAACGGTTATGTCGAAACGGGGCCGATGGCGCGGTTTTATCGCGAGGCGCCGGTGAATTCGATCTGGGAGGGTTCGGGGAATGTGATGTGCCTCGACGTGCTGCGAGCGTTCGAGCGCGAACCCGATGCGGCCCGCGCGCTGTTCGATTCATGGCACGCGGTGGCGGGTGAACATCGTGTACTCGGCGATGCGCTGAAAACGCTGCAGGCCATGCTGACTGGTGACCCGGCTACGCGCGAAGCATCGGCGCGGGGGATCGTGCAGCAGTTGGTGCTGACCGCGCAAGCGGTTCTGCTCGCGCAGCACGCACCAGCGGACGTGGCGGCGGCGTTCATCGAAACCCGTCTCGGCGATGCCCGTGGTTCAGTCAATCGCGTATATGGAACGCTGCCGGCCACGTTCAATTTCAACGGAGTGATCGAGCGTGCGTTCGCGGGGTAGCGCGCAAAGGCATCGCCCGTCGAGCGCGTGTTTGCAGGGTAATTTGTTTGGGGACAGCGCGGGGTGGTTTCGGGGTAGCGCGAAAACGCAACGCCCGATGCCTCAAGTCGCGCGGCTGCGCCCCTTGCGCACTGGAATTGCCGGGTCGACTTCGGGCCGCGGCCCCACTTCCACCCCGTTCTCCAGCCGATACAACCATGCAAGAAGTTCTGCCACCGCCTGATAAAGCGCGGGCGGGATGCGCGAGTCCAGGTCGACCTGCATCAGCAGCGACACCATCTCCGGCGACTCATGCACGTATAGCCCCGCGTCTTTTGCGCGCTGCACGATCATTTCCGCGACCAACCCGTAGCCCTTCGCGACCACGCGCGGCGCCGCATCGGCATTTTTGGTGTCGTAGGTAAGCGCGGTCGCCTGCTTGCGTGAATCGTTGCGCAGACTCACGTGTCGCTCCCAGCCGATGGCGGAGTCGACAAAGCTGCGCTCGCGGCATTGATGACATCGCGGAAATGGGGAAACGCCGGATCAGCGGCCAGGTCGGCCAGCGCATCGCGGGCGTGCACCGTCAACCCGGCGAGCTGCAATCCCGCGGCGTCGAGTTGTTGCCGGAAATGATCGCCATCGGCGGCAAGACGGGCCGCGCCGCCCTCGCTCGCATTCAGCCGCACCACCAGTTGCTGGCCAGTGAGCACCAGGTCCGCGTCCACATTGCCGAGCGTGGGCAAGCTCAGCGTGACACGCGTGTGCCAGGCGCGATCCGTATCGGCCGAACTGGTTCCCGCGCCGCCATCCTGAAACGCATCGCGTCCATAAGGAGCGCGGTTTTGAGGCTGGATTTCCCAATCGAACTTCGCGCCCGGCCACGCTTCGCCGGACCAGCGAAACTGGTCGGAGGCGAGTACGTCGAGCTGCTGGCGGACCAACGGAATAGTCGATGGATGAATACCGGCGGCCACCGCTGCCTGCACGGCCGAATCCTGCAGATGCGCGGCCGAAGGCGGCGCGAGCGTTGCCGGTGTCCCGGCCCCCTGCGCCGTCGATGAAAACACGCTTGCCGGCATTGCGCGCACCGATGCCGCCATCGCCGCCGCCTGCTGCGGCGTTTGCGGCGTCGGCACGGGACGCATTGGATTGGGCGCGTCGGGGGTATCGGCTGCGGCGAAAGTCGGTGGAAGCAGCGTTTCGTCGATGGCGGCTTCGGGCCCGGCTTCCGCCGCAGCCGGGAAGGAATCCGACAGCAATCCATCCGCCAATTTGTCCACCCGCGCCTGCGGCTCATTTCCCAGCGACGCAAGCGAACGCTGTCCGCCCAGCCAGAGCGCGATATGGTTTTCGTAGAAAAGGCCGCTGTCCGCGACGGTCCGAGCCAGCATGGCCGCCAGTACGGGCGCGGGCAAAGGCGGCGCAGGCGGATTGACCGCGCTCGCGGCATTCGCCGAACTGGAGGAAAACAACGACCCGGACAGGCTCTCGAACGCGCTGGCAGCCAGGATCAGGCGCGGCGCGGTCGGCCACAACGGCGAGCTGCCGAGCAAAGCGGGCGTCGCGCTGCCGCCGAACCGTGAAATGATGTCGAGCGTGCGCGCGATCTCGCTCAGCGCGGTCTGCGTCGACGGGCCTGGCGCGGCATACGCGTTGATAACGGCCGCGGGCGTGGCGACCCTCGGGGTATCGACAGAAAGTTGCGAGGCATTGGCTTGAGGCGCGGTCGAACTGGTCTGCGTATTGAGCGCGGACAACAGCATGTCAGTGCGGCTGGCAAGCAGCGCAGCGACGGCGGAGTCCAGTCCAGTCATGCCAATATCCTCGGGTCAGCAGTTCAGCCGAAAGGCCGGCCACCGGTTTTAACGAGCTGCAAACGCAACAACCACATCAACCGCGTCTAGCGAAACCCGATCATCTTCTTCAAAACTCGCACTGGCCTGTTCACCGTGAATAGCGCTGCGGACAAACGCGCGAGGCTGGGGGTGCTGAGGTCGCGTATGGCAGCGTCGTCGGCCAGAATCCGGCGCACCAGTTCGAGCTTGCGGGCACGCGCGGAGTCGTCCAGTTCGGAACGGGGATCGACTTCTCTCAAGCCGTCGACCAAATCCCGGTATGCGCCCTGCATAGTCTTCAGTTCACCCCACTCTCCACTGCGTGCTGCGGCCAGCATGCACGAAGAAAGTGCGGCAATCGCTTCATAATGAGCGAAATATTCGTGTGTGGTTTTCATTATGTGCAAGCAAGTTTCGCGGCTTCACGCCGCAGCCATTTTTGCTGCATCGGGTGCAATCGCCATCCAGGCTTCCTCCAGGGTCGCCAGCAGGCCATCGATCTCCACCAGCACTTCTTCGCTCTGACGCACGTTCGCTTCAAGCAGCCGGTGCGCCATGTAGGTGTACAGCGCGTCCAGGCGTGCCGCGATATCGCCGCCAATGTCCTTGTTCAGCGACTGCTGCAAACCGCTTTCAATGATGCTGATCGCTTTCGAGATCGCCTCGCCGCGTGCCGGGATATTGCCCTTCTGCAGGTGCATCCGCGCCTGGGCAATCGCCTGTCGCGCGCCCTGATACAACATGGCGACCAGCCTGTGCGGGCTCGCGCCCATTACCCCTGTCTGAACGCCGACGCGCGCATAGGCGTTGGCCCCACCGTGTGCCTGGGAAAACATCCGACCCTCTCCTGTGTCGACCAGAGTTGGCGCTTTAGCGCCTTACTCTGGTCCCATGCCGTTGTCCGCGATCGACCAGAGTTGGTGCAAAGCTCCTTACTCTGGTCGCATGTTTCCGTCGCTTCATGGGCGTTCGCGCGAAGGCGCTGCACACCAGCCTACCTAGTGACGAAAACCCTGATGAACCGGTGCCGATAAACGGGTTAGGACCCTTCTATTTGTCTGACCGTTTATCGTGCTGCTATCCGGGTTATCGGAGAAAGCGGCAAAAGCTTTAGGCGTGCTTTGCGTCACAGCGAATTCCAGGAAGGGAAATAGTCGGCAGGTCGATGAGGCGGAAAACCGGCGGCACAGTGTTCAGACCGAGATATTCATGATGTCGTTGTAGGCCGAAACGAGCTTGTTGCGGACCTGCAAACCGAACTGGAAGCCAACGTTCGCCTTTTGCATGTCAACCATCACATCGTTCAGCGAAACGTTTGGCGCGCCTACTTCAAACGCGTGCGCCTGGGTGATCGCGTTGTTCTGGCTGCTGCTGATACTGTCGAGAGACGACTTCAGCGCGTCGGCGAAACTGCCGGCGCTCGCTGCACCCGATTCGGGCACGACGCTGCCGCCGGCGACGTTGCCGGCGCCGCCCGCAGCCTGTGTCGACATGGCCTGCATTTGCTGAAGCGCCGAACTCAACGGGCTGATGGGAGCATTCATGGTGTCTCCAGAAGGAACGGAAAGGAACTGAAAATCGGCGGCAACATATGGATGACGGTACTTCTGGGACAATTCGAACCGGGGCCTGTCCCGGGCCTCAGGCCGGCGTCTGCGCCGGAGCCTGGGCGGTTCGCCATATGGCTTGACCGATTAGGAAAAAGTCTAGCAGCAGCGCCATTTCCCAAAGCGGGGAAAGGGAACCAAATCTCGCTTCTGTTCGCTGAATCGACTTACCTCTCCTTACGGATAATTCCTCTCATGAAACTGCCTGCAGCGCGCACGGTCATCGCCGCCACGCCTCGCAGAAAACGCAAGACTCGGAGAGTTTCGAAGCATGGATTCCACAACCAACCTGATCAACCCGGACGCCCGCATGGGTCTGACCGGCGCGCAGCCGGGCGCGGCCGGGTCGATCACCGCAGGAACGGGCGGAGCCGGCTACGCGGGCGGCGCGGACTTCAGCGGCGCTAACGGCTTCGGTCCGCGCATGCCGATGCTCAACCAGTTCCGCAACAACCCGCGCATGCCGCTGATCATTGCTGTCGCTATCCTGGCCGTGGTGGTCGCGGGCCTGGTGATGTGGTCGCGCCAGCCGGATTACCGGGTGTTGTTCAGCAACCTCTCCGACCGCGACGGCGGTGCGATCGTCGCGGCGCTCCAGCAAGGCAATATTCCCTACAAGATTGCCGAATCGGGCGGCGCGATCCTGGTTCCCAGCGACGCGGTGCACGAAACCCGCCTGCGCCTGGCGTCGCAGGGTTTGCCGAAGAACGGCTCGGTCGGCTTCGAATTGATGGATAACCAGAAGTTCGGCATCAGCCAGTTCGCCGAGCAGGTCAACTATCAGCGCGCGCTGGAAGGCGAGCTGGAAAAAACCATCGCGTCGATCTCCTCGGTGCGCGAAGCCCGTGTCCATCTCGCCATTCCGAAGCCCACCGTGTTCGTGCGGGAAAAGGAACTGCCGACCGCGTCGGTCATGCTGAATCTCTACCCCGGCCGCGCGCTGGACGAGGGTCAGATCATCGCGATCCAGCACATGGTGTCTTCCGGCGTGCCGGATATGCCCGTGAAGAACGTGACGATCGTCGATCAGGACGGCAACCTCCTCACGCAGCAAAGCTCGGCGAACGGGCTTGACGCGTCGCAGCTCAAATATGTGCAGCAGATCGAGCACAACACGCAGGGACGCATCGACGCCATCCTCGCGCCGCTGTTCGGCGCCGGCAACGCGCATTCGCAGGTGAGCGCGGATATCGACTTCTCGAAGCTCGAGCAAACCGCCGAAAGTTACGGCCCGAACGCTAATCCGCAAAACACGGCGATCCGCAGCCAGCAATCGAGCCTTTCGAATGACAGCGGCGGCGCAAACGCGGGCGGCGTGCCGGGCGCACTGTCGAACCAGCCGCCGGCCGCGTCGTCCGCGCCTGTCGACGCACCCGCGAGCGGCGCCGACGGTGGAAAAACCGCGCCGGTCAGCATGCGCAAGGACACCACGACCAATTACGAAGTGGACCGCACCGTGCGTCACTACGAGCAGCCGATGGGCGGCATCAAGCGCCTGTCCGTCGCCGTGGTGGTGAACTACCTGAGGCAGGTCGACGCCAAGGGCAAGGTCACCATGCTGCCGCTGCCCGCCGACAAGCTCGAGCAGGTGCAGCAACTGGTCAAAGACGCGATGGGCTACGACGAAAAGCGTGGCGATTCGGTGAACGTGGTCAACAGCACCTTCCTGGTGGATTCGACCGTAATTCCCGACGTGCCGTGGTGGCGCACCCCGGACATGATCGCGCGCGCGATCCAGCTCGCAAAGTACGCGGGGATTGGAGCGGTGGCGTTGTTCCTGTATTTCAGCATGGTGAAGCCGGCGCTGCGCCGCGCCTTCCCGCCGCCTCCGGAGCCGGCAGCGCTGGCCGCGCCGGATGACCTGTCGCTGCTCGACGGGCCGTCCATGCCGAAATCGCAGGTGGAAGAAGAAAAGGATGCCGAGGTAAGTTTGCTCGGTCATGAAAGCAACAAGGCCAAGTTCGAACGCAATCTCGACTACGCGCGCATGGTTGCGCGCCAGGACCCGAGAATCGTCGCGACGGTCGTCAAGAACTGGGTGTCCGATGAACGCTGAAGGCCTCAATAAAGCCGCGCTCCTGCTGATGTCGATTGGTGAATCGGAAGCGGCGGAAGTGTTCAAGTACCTTGGCCCGCGCGAGGTGCAGAAGATCGGCGCGACCATGGCGACGTTGAAAAACGTGACGCGCGAACAACTCGATAACGTGATGACCGAGTTCGTCAACGAAGCCGAGCAGCACACCGCGCTGTCGCTCGATTCGAGCGAATATATCCGCGCTGTGCTGACCAAGGCGCTCGGCGAAAACAAGGCGGGCGCGCTGATCGACCGGATCCTGCAGGGCAGCGATACCAGCGGTATCGAAGGCCTGAAGTGGATGGATTCGGCCGCCGTCGCCGAACTGATCAAGAACGAGCATCCGCAGATCATTGCGACGATCCTGGTTCACTTGGACCGCGATCAGGCGTCCGAAATCGTGGCGCTGATGACAGAACGCTTACGCAACGACGTGCTGCTGCGCATTGCCACGCTCGACGGTATCCAGCCGGCCGCGCTGCGTGAACTCGACGACGTGCTCACCACCCTCCTCTCCGGCAGCGACAACCTGAAGCGCGCACCGATGGGCGGCATCCGCACGGCGGCGGAAATCCTCAACTTCATGTCGACGGCGCACGAGGAATCCGTGATCGAAAACGTGAAGGAATTCGATGCGGAACTCGCGCAGAAGATCATCGATCAAATGTTTGTGTTCGAGAATCTGCTCGAACTTGAAGACCGCGCAATCCAGTTGCTGCTGAAAGAAGTGGAATCCGAAACGCTGATCGTCTCGCTGAAAGGCGCGCAACCGCCTTTGCGGCAAAAGTTCCTGTCGAACATGTCGCAGCGCGCCGCCGAACTGCTGGCCGAAGATCTCGACTCGCGCGGCCCGGTGCGGCTCTCGGAAGTCGAGGCGCAGCAGCGCAAGATCCTGCAGGTCGTGCGCAACCTGGCCGAATCGGGTCAGATCCAGTTAGGCGGCAAGGCCGAGGACGCGTATGTCTGACGCTGCCGAAGCCGCCAAGAAGGCTCACGCTATCGATGCGGCCAAAAAGGCACGCATGTCCGCTTATCAGCGCTGGGAGATGGCGTCGTTCGATCCGGTTCCGGTCGATCGCAGCGCCGCCGATCAAGCCGCGCTGGAAAAGCACTTGCGCCGTGTTCGCGATGAAGCGCACGCGCAGGGGTTGGCATCGGGCCATGTGGCGGGTCAGGCAATGGGCTACAAGGCCGGTTACGACCAGGGTTACGAACAAGCAGTGGAAGAAGGCCGCCGCCAAGCGCGGGCGGAAGCAGCGCGGCTCGTACAAATGGCCGATACTTTCAAGATTGCGCTGCAAGCCGCGGACGCAGTCGTTGCCGAGGCGCTGACGGCGCTGGCGCTGGACATCGCGCAGCAAGTGGTTTCGCAGCATCTGACACTCGATCCGACCGCCGTGCTGGCCGTTGCGCGCTCGGTGATCGCGGCTGAGCCGGCGTTGGCCGGAGCGCCGTATCTGACCGTGAATCCGGCGGATCTGCCGATTGTCGAAGCGTATTTGCTGGAAGAACTCCAGGCGGCGGGATGGTCGGTCAGGACCGACCCGGATATTGAGCGCGGCGGTTGCCGGGCGCACGCGGCAAGCGGTGAAATCGATGCAACCAATGTCACGCGCTGGGAGCGCGTGGCGGCGGCGCTCGGGAGGTCACAACCGTGGTGAACCTAGCCCATGTCAATGCAAGCCCTGCGCGCCGCGTTACGCAGGAAGGCTTGAGCGAGCTCGAACAGGAACTGGCGCGCGCGTCGTTCGGTCCGCTCGCGGCGGACGACGACGTTGAACCGACGATCGAAGAAATCGCGGCCCAGACCATTGTCGATCTCGCCGACATGGCGAACAACCCGTATCTGGATGGCTGGCGCGCGCAGCTCGAAGCGAGCAAGGCGCGCAGCCAGATATCGAAACCGTTGCGTGCGTGCGGGCGTCTCACGCGTGCAGCCGGCCTGGTGCTCGAAGCCGTCGGATTGAAGCTGGGCGTGGGCTCGGAATGCATGATCGAGTTGCCGGCCGGCAGTTCGATTCCCATGGCCGAAGCCGAAGTCGTCGGTTTCTCCGGCGACAAGCTGTTCCTCATGCCGACCACCGAAGTCTCCGGCCTGTTGCCCGGCGCGCGCGTGTATCCGCTGGAAAGCGCGCCGATCAACGACCCGATGGCCGGCGCCAAGCGTCTGCCGGTCGGCTGGGAAATGCTCGGCCGCGTGGTCGATGCGTCGGGCAAGCCGCTCGATGGGCTTGGGCCCCTTGGCTCGAAGATCGATGCGCCGCTGACCGCGCCGACCATCAACCCGCTCAATCGCGAACCCATTCACAAGGTGCTCGACGTCGGCGTGCGCGCGATCAATGCGTTGCTGACCGTGGGACGCGGCCAGCGCATGGGCCTGTTCGCGGGTTCGGGCGTGGGCAAGTCCGTGCTGCTCGGCACCATGGCGCGTTATACGAGCGCCGAAGTGATCGTGATCGGGCTGATTGGCGAACGGGGCCGCGAGGTGAAGGAATTCATCGAGCAGATTCTTGGCGAGGACGGGCTTGCGCGCTCGGTCGTGGTGGCGGCGCCGGCTGATGTGTCACCTATTTTGCGGATGCAGGGCGCGAGTTACGCGACCTCGCTGGCCGAATATTTCCGGGATCAGGGCAAACACGTACTGCTGCTGATGGATTCGCTCACGCGCTATGCCATGGCACAGCGCGAGATTGCGCTCGCGATCGGCGAACCCCCCGCCACCAAAGGCTATCCGCCCTCCGTGTTCGCCAAATTGCCGGCGCTGGTCGAGCGGACCGGGAACGGCCGGGAGGGAGCCGGATCGATCACGGCGTTTTATACGGTCTTGACTGAAGGGGACGATCAGCAGGATCCTATCGCCGACTCAGCACGGGCCATTCTCGACGGCCATATTGTGTTGTCGCGTTCGTTGGCCGAAGCGGGGCATTATCCCGCCATCGATATTGAAGCGTCCATCAGCCGGGCAATGACAGCGCTGATCGACGACAAGCACCTGGACCGGGTGCGTTTGTTCAAGCAGATGTTGTCGCGCTACCAGCGCAATCGCGATTTGATCAATGTCGGGGCGTATTCCACGGGGCGGGATGCGTTACTCGATCGGGCGATTGCGCTGTACCCGCGGATTGAAGCGTTTTTGCAGCAAGGATTTCGTGAGCAGGCCATGTTTGAACCCAGCCTGGCTCAACTCGATGCTTTATTCGAATAGAGATAATTTAGGAATCTGACGTCCATGTCCAAGCATCTGCCGATCACTACCCTGATCAACCTCGCGGAAGAAGAACTGGAGGCTGCCACGAAAAAGCTTGGCAAGCTCCAGCAAGAGCGCGACGAGGTGGAAGGGCAGTTGAATTCGCTGGTCACGTATCGCGATGAATATCACGCGCGTTTTACGGCGTCGGCGCAGGAAGGCACGACCGCGCAGACGCTGCGTAATTTCCAGGCATTCGTCGATACCCTCGATTCCGCCATCAATCAGCAGCGCAAGTTGCTTGTGGGCGCGAACCACCGGCTGGAAGCGGCCAAGCCGGAATGGCAGCAGCGCAAGCAGAAGCTGGGTTCTTACGAAGTGCTGGCTGCGCGCGGCGACGCAGTGCGGGCGAAGCAGGAATCGCGAATCGAACAACGTGATTCCGATGAGCACGCTTCCAAGATGTTGCGGATGCGCGCCGAAAAGGCATGATTTTTATAGCGATGTTTATCTTGCACAAGATGCGAGGGCTCCTGCATGTCCACCGTTAATACTTCCAGCACGATGCTTAGCTTGAGCGCTGCCCAATCGCGGAACGCGGCGGCAACGTCGGCGAGCGATGACGCGGCGGCATCGTTTGTTTCAACGCTGCACAACATAACCACCAAGGCTAACGAGGAAGCGGCGGCTCAGGCGCGGGTGCAAGCGCAGGCGCAGGCGGCGAAAGCTGCAGCGGCGGCATCGGCGGCGAGGGGCGGCGTTCACGACGCAGCCAAGCCCGACGATGCTTCAACTGCACAGGCTAAAGCAGCGGCGGATCAGGCCGACAGCGCGGACCAGGCTGCGGCGGCAGATCAGACGCAGGGGGCGGGTTCGAGCGCTTCGACGTCGTCGGATTCTTCGACGTCATCGACCTCGTCCGCTTCATCGGCTTCATCCGCGGCCGATCAAACGCAGGCCGCGACCGCATCCGCGGCTGCGGCAAACGCGACGGCTTCGGCTCAGACCGATTCCGATGCAGCGAAGACGCAGCCCGAAGCCACAGCGGCGGCGGCAGCAGCGACGGCGGCTGCGACCGTAGCGGCCATGTTGAAGGCACGCGGCGGTGCGGCCGCCGATCCGGCCACGGCTTCGACTGATCCGGCTACGGCCGCGATGGATGCGCAAGCGGCGAGTGCGACGTCTTCCACGCAGTCGAAGGACAAGCCGAGCGACGCCAAGACCGCGGATGATGCGCTTCAGGCTGCGCTCGCGCAGTTGGCGAATACGCAGGGTGCTGCAACGCCATCGCCCGATGCAGCGGCAGCGGCGGCCGCAGCCGCGGCGAATGGTGCGATTGCGGCCAACGCTGCGAATGCGAACGCGGGCGGCAAGGGCGGTGGTTCGAGGCAGTCGGGCCGGGCGATATCGCTCACGGCGTCCTCGGGCGATGCGGCGAGCCGGCCATCAACGACGCAGCAAGCCGGCGCGACATCGGCTACGCAACAAGCCGAGGCAACGGCGCTGGCTTCCGCAACGCCTGCCGATGATGGCAGTGCTGCCTACAAAGCGACTGCTGACGCTGCGGCACATTCGGCTTCCATGCAGGCAGCGTCGGCGAGCGCGGGCAGCGCTCCCGTGCAGAGCGCTGCGACGGCTGCTGGCAGCGCGGCTATTGCGCCGCATGTCGGGGCGAGTGGATGGGACGAGGCGTTTAGCCAGAAGGTGGTGTTTCTGTCGAATGGTCATCAACAGAGTGCTGAATTGACGTTGAATCCGAAGGATCTGGGGCCGTTGCAGGTGGTCTTGCAGGTCACGGACAACCACGCGCACGCGTTGTTTGTTTCGACGCATGCGCAGGTTCGGGCGGCGGTCGAGGCGGCGTTACCGACTTTGCGTGAAGCGATGCAGGCGAGCGGAATTGGATTGGGCAGCGCGAGCGTAAGCGATGGGTTCGTGGGTCAGCAGTCGAGCCAGCAGAATGGCGGAGCGTCATCGAATGCGGGGCGAGGCGGGCGGGGCTTGGGCGGAGTGGACGACGGCGGAAGCGCGGACACACTGAGCTCGATCAGCATCCCGATGCGCAAACAGGTGGGATTGGTCGATACGTTTGCTTGATTTAGCGTAAGCAGCCAATACCAAAGAAGCCGCGTTCCCGAAAGGGGCGCGGCTTTTTTGTCGTGGTGCTTTTCTACCGCCCTTGGCTCGGCGTTGTTTGCTCCGATCGCAACCAGCCCCTTCCACCAACCCCCGCAAACGGCTAACTCACGAGTAAGCCCCAATTCCCCCCTCTATTCCCCTCATCGCAACCCTCCGAAATCGCCAACAATTCAGGCTACAGAAAGAGGTCCGCAACCATGGCAAGCACCACCGCAACTCAACAACCCATCGTCACCGCGAAGAGCGGCAAGATGAAGCGCATCCTGCTGATCACAGTGGGCATTATCGTTTTGCTGGGCGCCGGCGGGGCTGGTGCTTACTACTACTTCCTGCAGAAGCCCCCTGTGGGTGCGGTGAAGAAGGCTGCACCCGCCGCGCCGCCGGTGTTCTTCCCGCTGGAGTCGATGACGGTCAATCTCCAGTCCGACGACGCCATGCATTACTTGCGTATCGGCTTGACGCTGAAGCTGCCGGACCAGAAGGCGCAAGCCGCGTTGACCGAACGCATGCCGGAAGTACGCAGCCACATCCTGATGTTGTTGTCGGCGAAGCGGCCGGACGATCTGGCGGGCATCGACGGCAAGCGTGAGCTTGCGAAGGAACTGCTGGAGACGGTCCAAAAGACCGGAGGTGCGCCTGGCGATCCGGCGCAGGTCCAGGAAGTGTTGTTCACGGAATTCGTCGTTCAATAATCCGCGCGACAACCCTCGCCTTCAGCCGCTTTAGCAAAAGCAAACGCTAACGCGCGCGCTAACTGTAAGAAGCACGACAGCCAGGCATCAAGCAACCGCGCACAGGAACCAAGGAACACTCATGGGCCACGAAGAGTTCATGTCGCAGGAGGAGGTGGATGCCCTGCTCAAGGGCGTCACCGGGGAAGTCGACGCAGTCGCCGACGAAACACGCTTCCATGGCGTGCGCCCCTACAACCTCGCGACGCAGGAACGCATCGTCCGGGGCCGGATGCCGGGCCTGGAAATCATCAACGACCGCTTCGCGCGCCTCTTGCGCGTGGGCATCTTCAACTTCATGCGGCGCTCGGCGGAAATCTCCGTCGGTCCGGTGAAGGTGCAGAAGTACAGCGAATTCACCCGCAACCTGCCGATCCCGACGAACCTGAACCTCGTCCACGTGAAGCCGTTGCGCGGCACCTCACTGTTCGTGTTCGACCCGAACCTCGTCTTCTTTGTCGTCGATAACCTCTTCGGCGGCGACGGCCGTTTCCACACGCGCGTTGAAGGCCGCGAGTTCACGCAGACCGAGCAACGCATCATCAGCAAGCTGCTGAACCTCGTGTTCGAACACTACGCGGCATCGTGGAAAAGCGTGCGGACGCTTAACTTCGAATACGTGCGCTCGGAAATGCACACGCAGTTCGCCAACGTGGCCACGCCGAACGAGATTGTGATCGTCACGCAGTTTTCCATCGAATTCGGATCGACCGGCGGCACGCTGCATATCTGCATGCCGTATTCGATGATCGAACCGATCCGCGACATCCTCTCCTCGCCGATTCAAGGCGAAGCGCTGGAAGTGGATCGCCGCTGGATCCGGGTGCTGTCGCAACAAGTGCAGGCGGCCGAAGTGGAACTCACGGTGGATCTGGCGGAGATCGGCACGACCTTCGAAAAGATTCTCAACATGCGGGCAGGCGATGTCCTGCCGATCAACGTGCCCGAAGTCGTCACGGCAAAAGTGGACGGCGTGCCAGTGATGGAATGCGGCTACGGAATTTTCAATGGTCAATACGCGTTGCGCGTCCAGAAGATGATCAGCGCAACCGACACGATGAAGGAAGGTGGATATGAGTGACGTAACTGAACCGGGCACGCTGCCGTCCGATCCGCTCAAGGGCGAGGACTTCGGCATGGACGACTGGGCGAGCGCGCTGGCTGAGCAGAACGGCAATGAAACGCCGGCGGCGGCTTCATCGGCGGGATTGTTCCAGCCTTTGTCGAAAGTCGAGGCGCCCACGACGCGCAATGACATCGACATGATTCTCGACATCCCCGTGCAGATGACGGTGGAACTCGGGCGGACCAAGATCGCGATCCGCAACCTGCTGCAACTGGCGCAGGGATCGGTGGTGGAACTCGACGGCCTGGCCGGCGAACCGATGGACGTGCTGGTCAACGGCTGCCTGATTGCGCAGGGCGAAGTCGTGGTGGTCAACGACAAGTTCGGTATCCGTCTCACCGACATCATCACGCCGTCCGAACGCATCAGGAAGTTGAATCGATGAAACGCTTTGCCGCCGCGCCGGCCGCATTGGCCTTGGCAGCGCTTGCCATGACGCTTAGCGCCCACACAGCTCACGCCGCCGACATGAACGCCGTCAATCACGCGGCGCAGATTGCATCGGGCGTTGGGGCCGGCACAGCCGTGCCGTCGCTCGGCGTGGGCGCGGTGCTGCAGACGCTGCTCGGACTGGCGATCGTGATCGCGTTCGTGTTCGGCTGCGCGTGGCTTGCACGCAAGTTCGGCGTTGCCGGTACGAAACGCACGGGGCTGGTGAAGGTGATTGGCGGAGCGTCGCTTGGCAACAAGGAGCGCGTCTCGGTGGTGGAGATCGGCGATACGTGGCTCGTGCTCGGCGCGGCGCCCGGCAATGTGCGGCTGCTGCACACCATGCCGGCGGGATCGGCGGAACTCAAGCTCGACGGCACGCAAGCAGGCGTCTCCCCTGAAGGGCAGGCGCTGCAAGGCAGTTTCGGTCAACGTTTTCGCGATGCCCTCGCCGGCGAAGCGACCAAACGTCTGCAAAAATTCGCAGGCGGGAGCAAGTGATGCGGTTTAAGTTTCTAGCACGCTGTGTGGGATTGGCGGTACCCGTGGTCATGCTGGCCCTCCCCTACACCGCTTTCGCCCAAAGCACAGCAGGACTTCCGGCGTTCAACACGAGCGCTGGTCCGAACGGCGGCACGACATATTCGCTCAGCGTCCAGACGATGCTGCTGCTTACCATGCTGTCGTTCCTGCCGGCCATGCTGCTGATGATGACGGGCTTCACGCGCATCATCATTGTGTTGTCGCTGTTGCGGCAGGCGCTGGGCACGACCAGCACGCCGCCTAATCAGGTACTCGTCGGACTCGCTCTGTTTCTCACGCTGTTCGTGATGTCGCCGGTCCTCGACCGCGCTTACGTGGACGCATACAAGCCTTTCTCCGACGGCACGATCACGATGGACCAGGCCATGACGCGCGGCGTCGCGCCGTTCAAGCAATTCATGCTGCGCCAGACCCGCGAAGCCGATCTCGCGCTGTTCGCCCGGATCGCAAAAGCGCCGCCGATGAACGGTCCCGAAGACGTGCCGCTCTCGCTGCTTGTGCCGTCGTTTGTGACGAGCGAGCTCAAGACCGGCTTCCAGATCGGCTTCACCATCTTCATCCCGTTTCTCATCATCGACATGGTGGTGGCGAGCGTGCTGATGTCGATGGGGATGATGATGGTGTCACCCACCACCATTTCGCTGCCGTTCAAGCTGATGTTGTTCGTGCTGGTGGACGGCTGGCAGTTGCTGATCGGCTCGCTCGCGCAGAGCTTCGTTTAATAGCGTCAGGAATCAAACGATGACACCCGAATCCGTCATGTCGATAGCGCACCAGGCCATGTACGTGGCGCTGTTGCTCGCGGCTCCCTTGCTGTTGGTCGCGCTCGTGGTTGGCCTGGTCGTGAGCCTGTTCCAGGCCGCGACCCAGATCAACGAAAGCACGCTTTCGTTCATTCCGAAATTGCTCGCGGTAGCGCTTACGCTCGTGATCGCTGGACCGTGGATGATGGAAACGCTGCTCGATTACATGCGCCACGTTTTCACCATCACACCCGCCATCACCGGCTAACGATGTTCTCCGTCACTTACGCGCAGCTCAATGTCTGGCTGACGTCGTTCCTCTGGCCGTTCACGCGCATCCTCGCGCTGATCGCAACGGCGCCATTGCTGAGCCATCAGGCTATTCCAATTCGCGTCAAGGTCGCGATCGCGGCGTTCATGGCGCTGATCGTGGCGCCGACTATCGGCGCGGTGCCGCAAGTGACCGTGTTTTCCGCCGATGGCGTGATGATCATCATCAACCAGTTCCTGGTCGGCGCGGCGCTCGGCATGACGATGCAGATTGCGTTCGCTACCATCGACGCCGCGGGCGAGTTTATCGGCATGCAAATGGGCCTTGGTTTTGCGATGCTTTACGACCCGCGCGCCGGTGGGAATTCGGTGGTGATATCGCGGTACCTGAACACGATCGCCATGCTCGCGTTCCTTGTGTTCGATGGCCACCTGCAAATGATCAGCGCGCTCGTGCAGACGTTTCAGAGCGTGCCGGTGAGCGCAAACGTGCTGGGTTCAGCCACGTTCGCGCGCGGGTGGCAGACGCTTGCCACGTACGGTATGAGCGTGTTTTCGACGGGTTTGCTGCTGTCGCTGCCGGTGGTCACCGCGTTGCTGATCGCCAACCTCGCGCTGGGCATCCTGAATCGCGCGGCGCCCCAGATCGGGATTTTCCAGGTGGGCTTTCCGGTCACCATGCTGGTCGGATTCCTGCTCATCCAGTTGATGATCCCCAACATGATCCCGTTCTTCCAGCGCATTTTCGATAGCGGTATCGACCAGATGGGGCGCGTGGCGGCTGCGCTTTAGATTCTCCTCGACACGTAACAAATCAACCTCACGCGCTTGGCGGCTCCGCCGCGCGGCTATCATTCCATTTATTTCCCTTGGCCGACGGTCACGTGCTTCGCCCATGAACCTCGACTATTTCACCCTCGATCAGTTGCGCCAGAACCATCCGGCGTGGCGCCTCCTGCGATCCGATCACTCTCCCCTCGTCGCAAGCTTCCTGCAACGGACCTTCATCGCGCCCAACGTGCGGGTGATGTCACAGGCCGATCTAGCCGAGGCGCTGGAGGATGAATTGTTCGGTCTGCGCGAACAGTTGGGGTCCGCAGCCTTCCCGAAAACGGCGCAGGGTTACCTGGACGACTGGGCCGCCAACGACAAAGGCTGGCTGCGCAAGTTCTATCCTCAGGGTTCGGACGAACCTCACTTCGATCTAACCCCTGCCACTGAGAAAGCCATCGCGTGGTTGGGGACGCTGGTTGAACGCAGCTTTGTCGGCACCGAGTCCCGGCTGCTCACCCTCTTCGAATTGCTCAAACAAATGAGCGAAGGAAGTGAAAGCGACCCGCAGGCCCGGATCGCGGAGTTGCAGAAACGGCGCGACGACATCGACGCGGAAATCGCCCGGGCGCTGACAGGCGATATAGCGCTCCTCGATGACACCGAGCTGAAAGACCGGTTCCAGCAATTCATCGCGTTAGCGCGGGAACTCTTGACCGACTTTCGTGAGGTGGAGCAGAATTTTCGGGGCCTGGACCGGCGCGTGCGCGAACGTGTTGCGTTGTGGGACGGCGCCAAAGGTGCGCTGCTGGAGGAAATCCTTGGCGAGCGCGACGCCATTTCCGACTCCGATCAGGGGCGAAGTTTTCGCGCCTTTTGGGATTTCCTGATGTCTAGCAGCAGGCAGGAAGAGTTGTCGATGCTGCTAGAACGCGTGCTGGCGCTGCCGCCTGTCGCGGAACTTAAGCCGGACGGCCGCACTCGCCGGGTTCACTACGATTGGCTGGAAGCCGGTGAGCATACACAGCGAACCGTGGCCGCGCTTTCGCAGCAGTTGCGACGGTTCCTCGACGATCAGGCGTGGCTGGAAAATCGCCGCATCATGGACATCCTGCGCGACGTGGAGATGCATGCATTGGCTGTGCGCGAGCAGCCGCCACCCGGTCAGATAATGAGCATCGCCGACACGGCGGCAGACATTGAGTTACCTATGGAAAGGCCACTGCACGTCCCGTCTTTCAAACCACGCTTGGCCGATATTGCACTCGAAGCCGGTGACGCCGACGTGGATGCGGGCGCGCTCTATTCGCAGGTCGTGATCGATCGCGAAAGGCTTGCGTGGCACATCCGTCATGTCCTGCAGGATCGCGCTCAAGTGACGTTGCGGGAGCTATGTGACATGCAACCGCTTGAGCACGGTTTGGCGGAACTGGTGGCCTACCTGCAACTCGGCAGCGACTCATTTACGACGGTGGTGGATGAACAAGCGGTCGATATTGTGACCTGGCAAGGCAAGGGGCCAAGCGGCGGGCAACAAACGCGGCAAGCCAGCTTTCCGCGTGTCATTTTTGTGAGGTAAGGATGCCGGATCAAGCTTTAGACGCAGCAACAACCGCTGCAGCCGATCTCTCCAGCGTGGTTATTCCGCTGCTCAAAGGAGTCTGCTACAGCGAGAGCGATCCCGTTCTCTGGCAAGCGTTGCTCGAGCTGCAGGCCCGCGTGCGCGACTATGTTTCGGTACTGGGCCTCGCGCTGGTGCTCGACGAATCGGAGGGGTACGCTTTTTTGCGCGCGCGTCCGGAGGAAGACGGGACAGACGACGCCCCCAAACTGCCGCGTCTCGTCGCACGGCGGCCGCTGTCGTTCCCGGTCAGCCTGCTGCTCGCGTTGCTCAGAAAAAAGCTCGCCGAATCTGACGCTGGCGGTGCGGATACTCGCCTTATCCTCACGCGCGAACAGATCACTGAACTGATGCGGGTATTTCTGCCCGCCGGCAGCAACGAAGCGAAAGTGGTCGATCAGATCGAGACGCATATCAACAAAATCGTCGAGCTGGGATTTCTGCGACGGCTCAAACCTGCGGCAGGTAAACAGGAAGGTCCGCCTGCGTTCGAGGTGCAGCGCATCCTGAAAGCGTTCGTGGACGCTCAGTGGCTTGCCGATTTCGATGCGAGGCTCGCCGCCTACCGCGCTCAGCTCGTTGGTTCAGCGGAGGCAGACGCCCATGACTGACATGCAGCTGCCAGGGCTCGACTTCGTAGCCGACGACGCGCTGTCGGGTTTCCGCCTTCAGCGCCTGGAGGTCTACAACTGGGGCACCTTCGACGCTCGCGTATGGGTGCTTAATCCACACGGCGAGAACGCGCTGCTGACGGGTGATATCGGCTCGGGTAAATCGACGCTGGTCGACGCCGTCACCACGCTGCTCGTCCCGGCGCATCGCATTGCCTACAACAAGGCAGCGGGCGCGGACAATAAGGAAAGGTCGCTTCGTTCGTACGTACTCGGTCACTACAAATCAGAACGCAATGAGGTAAGCGGCAACGCCAAACCTGTCGCCCTGCGGGATCACAACAACTACTCCGTCATCCTGGGCACCTTTCATAACGCCGGCTATGACCAGACCATCACGCTCGCCCAGGTCTTCTGGATGAAGGAGCCACACGGCCAGCCCGCAAGGCTTTTCGTGGGCGCCGAGCGCGCATTGTCGATAGCCGCGGACTTCGCGAACTTCGGCACGGATATCACGGCATTACGCAAGAAGCTGCGCGGCCTCGGAACAGAAGTATTCGACAGTTTTCCCCCGTACGGCGCGTGGTTCCGCCGCCGCTTCGGGATTGAAAATGAACAGGCGCTGGAACTGTTCCATCAGACCGTATCGATGAAGTCCGTGGGGAACCTCACTGACTTCGTGCGCAGCCATATGCTCGAGCCCTTCGAGGTCGCACCGCGCATTGCCGCGTTGATTGCCCATTTCGACGACCTGAACCGCGCGCACGAAGCGGTGCTCAAAGCCAAGCGGCAAATGGACCGCCTCACGCCACTCACCGACGACTGCGAGCGATACGCCAAGCTGCTGCTTCAGGTGGAAGGACTTCGCGCATGCCGTGAAGCGCTCCGCTACTACGCCGCAGGCCTGAAACTTGGCTTGCTCGATAAGCGCATCGCGGGGCTGACCGCGGACTGGGAAAGGCAAGACGGCCAGATCAGGCGCCTCGAAGCCTTGCGTGACAACCAGCGCGTGGAAGAGAGCGAACTCAAGCGCAACATCGCCGAGAACGGCGGCGACCGCCTGGAGCGGCTTGACGCCGAAATACGCAAGAAGGACCTCGATTGCGAAAACCGCAAACGCAAGGCGGAGCATCACGCCGGGCTGGTGCGTGCCGTCGGTGAACATCCCGCTGAAGACGAAGCTGCGTTCCAGACGCTGCGCCAACGCCTGTCCGCCATGTCCGAGTCAGCTCAGGAAGCGGACGTCCGCTATCAGAACGATCTGACCGAGCACGGCGTCAGCCTGCGCCAGGGAAAACTGGAGCACGACGCGTTGTCGGCGGAAATCGACAGCCTGAAAAGCCGCCGAAGCAACATTCCCGCCGAACAAGTCGCCATGCGCGTGGCATTGTGCAAGGCGCTCGATCTGCCTGAGGCGGCGCTCTCGTTCGCTGGCGAACTGCTCCAGGTCCGCGAAGACGAGCGCGATTGGGAAGGCGCCGCCGAACGGCTGTTGCGCAGCTTCGGCCTGTCATTGCTGGTCCCTGACACGCATTACGCGGCGGTCGTGGAATGGGTCGACAGAACACACCTCCGGGGACGACTTGTGTTCTTCCGGATCCGGTCCGGCATGCGGGGCGAGCTGCCCGCTCTGCAGGCCGATTCCCTCGCCCGGAAGCTGGCGATCAAGCCCGATTCGCCCTTCTATGACTGGCTTGAGCGCGAGGTCGCACACCGCTTCAACGTGGTTTGCTGCAGCACCCAGGAACAGTTCCGCCGTGAAACGCGGGCAATCACGCGCGCGGGCCAGATCAAGGCGCCGGGTGAACGTCACGAAAAGGACGACCGTCATCGTCTGGATGATCGCAGCCGATATGTACTGGGATGGACCAACGAAGCCAAGATCGCGGCCCTTGAAGTCAAAGCCCGGCAGTTGGCCGCTCAACTGAGCGAGCTGGGCGGTCTTGTCGCCAAAATCCTGGCTGATCAAAAAGCTTGCAAACTTCGGCTGACTGTACTTTCCAAGCTGGAGGAGCATGCCGACTTCAGTGATCTCGACTGGAATTCGCTCGCGGTGGAAGTCGCTCGATTGCGCGATGAAAAGCAGCGGCTCGAGTCGGCCTCAGACATGCTCGCGCAACTGACTGCGCGGTTGGGTGAAATCAGCGCCGCGCTGAAGAGCACAGAAGATCAGCTCGACGAGCACAAGGATTCGCGCTCCCGAACGGGGGAAAAGCAAAGCATCGCGGAAGAATTGCGTACGCAGACCCGCGCCATCCTCGATGACCCCGGCTACGAAAGCCACACGGCTTATTTCGAGCAACTGGAATCGACCTGGCACGAAGTGCTTGGCAAACATCAACTCACGGTGGAATCCTGCGATAACCGCGAAAGCGACCTGCGCGGATTTCTTCAGACCAGCATCGACGCCGAAGACAAGAAAGTCTCGCGCCAGCGAGACAAGATCATCGACGCAATGAGCGCCTATAACCTCGCATTCCCGCTGGAAACGCAGGAAGTGGACGTTGCCATTGAATCGGCGGGTGAATACCGAACGATGCTGGATAAGCTGAAGGGCGATGATTTGCCGCGGTTCGAAAGTCGCTTCAAAGATTTGCTGAACGAAAATACGATTCGGGAGGTGGCCAACTTCCAGTCACAGCTGGCGCGAGAGCGCGAGACGATCAAGGAACGCATCACGCGCATCAACGAGTCGCTCACGCAGATCGACTACAACACGGGGCGCTATATCGTGCTCGAAGCGTTGGCAACGCCCGACGCGGATATTCGCGACTTTCAAACCGAGTTACGTTCTTGCACCGAAGGCACGCTGACGGGTTCCGACGACGCCCAATATTCGGAGGCCAAGTTTCTGCAGGTCAAGCGGATCATCGAGCGCTTTCGGGGACGCGAGGGTCTGGGTGAACAGGATCGCCGCTGGACCACCAAGGTCACCGACGTACGCAGTTGGTTCGTATTCGCCGCCAGCGAACGTTGGCGCGAGGACGATACTGAACATGAGCATTACTCGGATTCCGGCGGCAAGTCGGGCGGCCAGAAAGAGAAGCTCGCCTACACCATTCTCGCGGCTAGCCTCGCTTACCAATTTGGCCTTGAATGGGGCGCGGTGCGCTCCCGCTCGTTTCGCTTCGTGGTGATCGACGAAGCGTTCGGCCGTGGCTCCGACGAGTCCGCGCAATACGGCCTGCGCCTGTTTGCGCAGCTCAACTTGCAACTGCTGATCGTGACCCCTTTGCAGAAGATCCACATCATCGAACCCTTCGTCGCGAGCGTGGGTTTCGTCGACAACAAGGAAGGGCGCGAGTCGAGGTTGCGCAATCTGTCGATCGAAGAGTATCGCGAGGAAAAAGCAAGGAAGAGCCCATGAGCTGGACCACGCCAGCCGATCTGCGCAAGCAGGTCATGCGGCTTTGGGAACGGGGAGAATTGCTTGGCAGCCTGGCGACGGGCGAAGCGCTTTTTCCCAGGCGTCTCACGCTCAAGGGACCGTCGTCGGCCGAGATAGCAGATCGATTCGATGACATCCGGCAATGGATCGTCGAGCTTCGCGCGATGACCCACTGCCGCGTTGAGATGAGAGAGTTCAGGCATCGGGTCTTCGGCGCCAATGCTTTGCCCGACGCGGTATGGCTCGATTCGCTCGAGTACGCGGTGGCCTTTATCGGCAAGCAACGGGAAACCGCCCGCTTCGCAGCGTTGCTGGAAATGACGCGCACGCGGGAGGCGCGCCTCGTGGCGTGGCTGGCCGAGCGGCCGCTGCGCGCGCTCGAGCTTGCCGATGTGTGGGGCAGGCTGCTGGATATCTGTGACTGGTTCCAGGCTCATCCGCGTCCCGACGTCTATCTCCGGCAGGTAGACATCCCGGCTGTTCATAGCAAGTTCATCGAGGGTCATCGCGGCGTGCTGGCGGAGCTGCTCGATCGCGTGTTGAGCCCGGAGGCGATCGACCCCTCTCGCTCCGGCGTGAATCAGTTCGCCAGCCGTTTTGGCTTGCGCGACAAGCCGTTGCGCATCCGCTTTCGCATGCTCGACGCGGACAAGGCCTTGTTTCGGACCACGCACGCCACGCAAGACATTACGCTCGATGCCGCGAGCTTTGTCGAACTCAACCCCGATGTTGGCCGCGTTTTCATCACCGAAAACGAGATCAACTTCCTGGCTTTTCCGCCGGTCAAAGACAGCATGGTCATCTTCGGCGCGGGATATGGCTTCGAGATGCTGGCCAACGCGCGATGGCTTACACGTCGCCGGATTTATTATTGGGGCGATATCGACACCCACGGCTTCGCGATCCTCGATCAACTGCGCAGCCGGTTCGACCACGCCGAGTCGTTTCTGATGGACCGCGAAACGTTGCTGGCATTTGCGTCGCAATGGGATCGCGAGGAACAGCAAACCCTGCGCGATCTGCCAAGACTCAACGAGCAAGAGCAGGCCCTGTTCAACGACTTGCGAGATAACCGGCTGCGTAAAAACCTGCGTCTCGAGCAGGAGAGGATTGGCTTCGGCTGGGTCGAGGCGGCATTGGCTGCGCTAGCGTAGCCCGAGATGTCCGCGCAGCGTTGCCCGATGATCTACGGGTTGTGGCGGAATGGTCGCGGCGTGCATTCAGATTCGGCCTTCGGTCGCGGACGAAGACACGGGTGCAGGCGGTCAATCAACCAGCTCGTACGCCGTGCTGCGCCCGCCCGACATCGATCTCCGCAGCACCCCCAACGTCATCAGTTCGCCAATGTCACGCAATGCGGTATCCGGCGAACACTTCGCGATGGCTGCCCACTTGCTGCTGGTCAGCTTGCCTTCGAAACCATCTAGCAGCCGGTTCAGCAGCTTGATCTGCCGCTCGTTGAATGGAGCCCCGGCCCAGCGCTGCCAGAGACGCGCCTTGACCAGCACCGCGTCCACCGTGTGCTGTGCGTTATCCACGGCGCGGTGCAACGCGTCCAGGAACCACGTCAGCCACGCGGTGACATCGAGGGACCCGTGCTGGGTTTGCTCGAGGATGTCGTAATAAGCGCTGCGCTCCGACTGGATCTGCGCCGACAAACTGTAGAAGCGCTGCGGGCTGCCGTCGGCACGGGCGAGCAGCAAGTCGCCTATTGCCCGGGCGATCCGGCCGTTGCCGTCATCGAAAGGATGCAGCGTGACAAACCACAGGTGCGCCAACCCGGCCTTGATCGCCGGCGCCACGTCAGAGTCGCGATTGAACCAGTCGAGAAAACGCGTGGTCTCGACGTTGAGGCGAGCGGCCGGCGGCGCCTCGAAATGAACCCGCTGACGGCCGATAGGACCGGAGACCACTTGCATGGCGCCGTTTTCGTCGTTGCGCCATGCGCCGACCTGGATCCGCAACATGCCGCTGAAGCCGGTTGGAAACAAGGCCGCGTGCCACCCAAACAAGCGCTCCCGGGTCAGCGGGGCGTCGCAGCGTGCGGTAGCGTCGAGCACCATTTCAACCACGCCCTCCACATGCCGGTCGACCGGTGCAAGTGCGCCGATATCCACCCCAAGCCGGCGCGCGATAGACGATCGGACCGAATCCGCATTCAGCCTTTCCCCTTCGATCTCGCTGGTCTTGAGCACGTCCTCGGTGAGCGCGGCCAGACTTGCCTGATTGCGCAGGGTCAAACCGACATCGGCGAGCCGTCCGAGCAGCAAACCCTGGGCGCGACTGACCGCGGCCAGCGGCGCGGCGATCAGCGACAGATCGTAGCGCCAGGCCGGCCAATCAGGATCTTCCCAGATATAAGTCCATTCTCCGCGTTTCATGCGGTGATTATGAGGTGCAATCACCGCAAACGGTGATTTATTCTCCGCATCAAATGCGGAGAATAGACCCGCTATTCTCCGCACGCCTTTTGCAGAAAGGGTTCCAGCGCGCCGGCATGACCCAATAAAAAGGGCCGCCCTTCAAACAGGCGGCCCAAAACACATCCTACAACCCACATCAATTCCTTCCCTACACGCCCCCCGGCGTTTAGCTGCTCAAGTAGTTGAACAACGACATCTTCTGGATCTGCGCAAAAGCCTGCTGTGCGGCCTGCAGCGAATTCTGCGTCATCTCGTACTGGCTGATCGCACTGGGCAGATTGACGCTTACCAGGTCCGACAGATTGTTGGCGGTCTGCGTCGCGGTCGTCTGCATCGCGGTCTGCGTCGCCGTGACTTCCTGCTCGCGGCCACCCACCGCCGTCTGTGTCGTCAGCACGTTGTTGTACGTGTTGCTGATTTTCGAGCCTGCCGTGGTCAGCGCGTTTTGTAACGTCGCCTGCGCGGCCGGCGTATCGGCAGGCTGTTTCAACGCATTGACCAACGAATCGAGCGTCGTGAAGATGTCCGTATCGCTGACGTTGCCAGTGTTCGCCGGCGCCACGGTGAACGTATCGCCCGATGCCGGCGTGCCGGAAATAGCGACGGTCTGCGAACCCACCGTGATGTTGCCGCCGGCCGTATAAGGCGTCGGCGTGGTCGGCGCGGTTGTGGTGGGCGGCGTCGTCGACGGATCCGTGGACGTGATCGAGTACGAACTGACGCTCGTGGGCGGCGTGCCGCTGGTCGTGGTCCCGAACGTGATGGTGTATATCAGCGAGTTGGCGGGGTCGCTGCTGTTGCTCACGCTGACCGGACTGATCGTGCCCGAACCTGTGTTGGCGGCCGATCCCGACGAAACTGGCGAACTTTCGTTCGACGAAACGCTTTGGAATATCGCCGAGCCTGCGTCGGCTACGTTGATCGTGCGGGTGTCGGAAATCTGCACCTGCCGTTGGCCGGGACCGCCGTCGTAGGTCGCACCAACGCCGGAGGCGTTGTCGCTGAATGGCTTCGAGCCGCCCTGGAAACCGGCAAAGATGTAGTTGCCGTTGGAGTCGGTGGTGTTGGCAAGTGTCGTCAGCGTGCTGCGATAACCCTGGAGCTGGGTCGCAAGCGCGCTGCGGTCGGTGTCGTTGAGCGTGCCGTTGCCGGCGTTCACGACCAGCGACTGGATGCTTTGCATCACGTTCGTCACGCTGGTGAGCGTGGAGTCTTCCTGCTGCAGCGAGGTCAGCGCGGACGACTGGTTGGTCGAGTATTGTGCGAGGTTGGCCGCCTGCGCAGTCAGCGCCACGGCCTGCGCGGCGCCGAGCGGATTGTCTGCCGCGGTCTGCAAGGCCTTCCCCGATGAGATCTGCGCGTACATGTTGGCGAGCGATGCCTGCTGATTGTCCATCGTCTCGACATTCATCGTGAAGTACTGGGAGCTGGAAATGCGCATCGTGAAAGCCTCAGTTGAAAATGCCGAGCAGCGTCGTGAACAGCGTGGAAGCGGTCTGGATGACCTTGCTGTTGGCCTGGTACAACTGCTGGTACTGGATCAGGTTCGCGGCCTCTTCATTCAGGTTCACGCCCGACACAGACTGCTGCGCCGTCGTCGCCTGCGTAAGCACCGCGGTCGCCGACGTACTCGAACTCTGCAGATTGTTGGTCTCGTTGCCGATCTGGTTGACGAAGTTCGCGTACGCACTCGTCAATGAGTCCGTGCCGCCGTTCAGCGACTTCGCCGTCCCGAGATTCGCCATCGCGAGCGCGTTGCTGCCGTCGCTGCTGCCGCCCGTGTTCGCGCTGATGGTGAAGGTGTCTCCGTTTGCCGGCGTGCCGCTGATCGTCGCGCTGACGTCCGTGCCGTTCGATACGGTGAGGCCCTGCGCGGGGTTGTAGGCGAACGCCGTGCCTGCCGGAACGATCGTGCCGCTCGGCAGCGTGACGGGTAAATTCGACGTGAATTGCTGGGCGGTCGAGTTGTACGTCAGCGTCATGGTGGCCGGGATCGAATAACCGGTGGTGGCCGTCGCCGCCGAGATGTTCGCGGTGCCGGCGTTGCTCGCTCCCGCCGATGCCACCGCCGGGGATGCTGCCGCAATCGCGGTCGGATTCGTGGTCACCAGCGAGAAGGCGGAGAGCGCGCCGCTCGTTGGCTGGATCGTGAACGAATCGCCGGACTGCATGGTGCCGCTCGTCAGCGAAATATTCAGGCCCGCAATCGTGCCGGCGACCGCGCCGGTCGTCGGGTTAGCCGTGAGAGTGCCGAGCGCCGCGCCGGTTTCCTGGTCGGTCAGCGTGTAGGTCGCGCCGTTGCGGGACAGCGTGTAGGTGCTGCTGGGCGGCTGGGTCAGATTCGCAATCGATACGCTCAGCTGAGCATTGCCCGTATTGCGCGAATTCGCATAAATGGTCGGGCTGCCGGTCGAGAACAGCGCGGTGCCGGGATTGCCGTTGAGGTCCACGCCCAGCGAGTTTTGCTGGTTCAGCTGCGCGGCGAAACTGGTCGCGAGCGAGCCAAGCTGGGCCTGCGCGGGATCTAGCGACTGGCTGCGGAACGCGAGCAATCCGCCCACCGTACCGCCGCCGAAAGTAGAGTCCGGCAGATATTGCGTTTGCGCGGGCGTCTGCGGCGAGCCGTCAGGCGATGCATACGCAATCGACAACTCGCTCGGGTCCGACGTCGACGTCACCGCCTGCAGTGCATACGACGTAGTACCGGAGACCAGCGGCTGGCCCGTGCCGATCGACACGTTGTACGCGCCGTTGACGGTGGTGACCTGCACGTTCGTCAACTGGCTCAGGTTCGATACCGCCGTATCCCGTGCATCGAGTAACTGGTTCGGCGGCTGCCCTTGCGCGCTCGCGGCGGCAATCTGGCCGTTCAGCGTGGCGATCTGGGTGGTGTAGCTGTTGATCTGCGTGACTGCGTTGGTGAGCGACTGGTTCACGCCGGAGCGGAGCTGGTTGTAGTTCGCAGCCGCGGCGTTCATCTGGTTGGCGAGCGATTGCCCGCTGCTCATCAGCGACTGGCGTGTCGACGTCGTGGCGGGGCTGTTCGCCACCGACTGCAAGCTCGTGAAATAGCTCGTCATGCCGGCGCCAATACCCGTGGTCGGATCGCCCACGAGGTTGTTCAGCTGCGACAACATCGAGTAGTAGGTGTTCAGCGAACTGCTGTTGGACTGCGCGGCATTGAGCTGCGTGGTCAGGAACGAGCTGTATGAACGCGCGACGGTCGCCGTCGTGACGCCGGACCCCAGATAACCCGACGTCGTGTATTGGCCCGACGCCTCCTGGTACACCGGTTTCTCCTGGGTGTAGCCCGGGGTCGCGGCGTTGCTGATGTTCTGTCCGGTGGTCGTCAAACCCCATTGGGCTGCATTGAGACCACTGACGCCGATATCGAATAGGGACATGCAAGGAATCCTGGTAAAGGCACGATGCCCGGGACATGTAGCCGAGACATGTAGCCGGGCCGCCACTGTTTGACGACAACTGGTGTATATCGGCCAATTGCAGAAAAAGTTGAATCCCGGCGCGGTGAATCGGAGCGCGCGCGGCGTGAGCGCCGTGAGCGCCGTCCAGCTCCCGCTCCGATGAAAACCGCACGCGCACTGCGCCATGACGGATTATTCACCGGCATTGATCGGAGCAATCGGTGAAGCAGCGGGGGGATTGGGCGTCAGTTCGCCGAATGGAAGGGGCGTTACGGGGAAAGCAGTTGGGAGCAGCGAGCGCGGGGCTCGCTGCCGTATTCCAGTTACCGCGCCAGCGAACGGCGCTTCATTTCGAGTTGCGTAATCAGGCGCTGCAGCGTGTTTTCGGCTGACCCGGGCAAGCTCATGAACTTGAAGCCCAGCGTATAGCGCAGATCGCCGCGTGTATTCACTGTGTGCCGGTTCGACATCAGTTGCAAATCGAGCACCACCTTGCCCGGGTTGCTGAAGTGCAGTTCCACGGAGCGCAGGATCACGCCAACTTCCATCGATGCAACCCTTTCGTCCATGGTCCGAAGCGCAACGCCGCCGAGTGAGAGGTCGTTCACCTCAAAGCGAAAACGCTCGCCGTTCGGCAGTTCGCCGCTGCAAATGTACGGATCGAGCACGGGCGCTTCCACGCGGAAATACTCGCGCCGCTGCATATAGAACAGCACCGGCGGGAAATCCGCTTCGAATGCCGGGTGGCCTTCGAACATGACTTCGCGCGGCGTGCCCGTGGCGAATTCGACGCGGATTCCGTCGGGACTCGCGTGGAACATCAGGTTTTCCGTGCGCAGCATCGCCTGGTTCTGCTCGGGAATGCCACCCCAATCGAAGATGAACGTGTGCGCCGACGGATTCACGTCGAGCAGGCGCGTAACAATCTGCCCCGTGCTGTGATCGACGGTCAGGAAGTCGGCTCGATTAACGAGGTTGCGTAGGGAGACGCCGATTTCCAGCGGATTGCGCCGGCCGAAATCGTGCGTGTCGGACTCGTCGTCCGGGATGTCGGAACCGTTTGGCGGATTCATGTTCATGGAGCTTGCCGTGTTCGTTTGCTCGCTGGCGTCCCGGTCCACGGGACGGTTCGAGCGTCTAACCGGACCCAGCGGATCCGGTACTTCGATGTTTCATTTAGCGGCAACCGGGATTGAATATTTAGGGTTGGCTGTAAAAAAACTTTCCTAATTTTGTCACCGGCGGCCGAAAACGGTCGCAAAACGCGCAAATCGAAACGAACCAGCACATTCTCTCCATTTCGATGCGTCCCGGCCAGCTGCTACCGGGCGCACCATGCGCCCGTTCCTCGCCGTCAGCCTGCATCGTCTTTTTTATTGCGACATTGGCCCCGTCGCTTGTCACACATTACTCGTAATACGTTTTGTCTACCTATATTAGATGCAGCAAAAGGTGCGCCAGTGCGCACTCGATCAGGCAATGTGCCGCATGATCGAAATCAACTTTTTAGCGTATTGCGGGTCGGTTGCGTAGCCCGCTTTCTGCATTCCGTGCGCAAAACCGGCGGCATCGCGCGAGGCTTCCACGACCGGCGCGTAGCGGGGATTGCTCTTGAGCACGCTGGCGTAATCGGTGAGTGCGTCTTCGTACGAGTCGTAGGAGCGGAATTTCTCCACCACCTTTTGCGATTTACCGTTCACGAATTCCGTGGTCACCGCGCTGGTGGTCTTGCCGGTCCAGTCGCTGGTCGCCTTGATGCCGAACACGTTGTGACTTGAGCTGCCGTCGGTGTTCTTTATCTCGCGCTTGCCCCAGCCGGACTCGAGCGCCGCCTGACCGATGATAAACCGCGCCGGAATCCCGGTCGCCGAGCTCGCGGCCTGCGCCGGCGCGGCGAGACGGTCAACGAACGCCGCCACCTTGTCCGATCCCACACCGCGCGCGGGCGGCGTCAGCGCGCTGTCGGCGCTATAACCGTTGCCGGCGAGCGATGCCTTCGAGGATGCAGTCGATGACCCCGCCGCGTTGGCATACGCCTTCGCCATCGCGTTCATGGCGGCCATGTTGCCGGCGTTCGCGCTGCTGTCGCCGCCGGCGCTCGCGCCCGAGCTGTCCGCCCCTGCCGCAGACCCGGCCCCGGCGTTGCGCATGAGTTGCTTAAGCATCATGTCGGCGACGCCAATGCCCTTCGCGCCTATGTTCTGCGAAAGCTGCTGGTCGAGCATTGAGGTGAAGGTCTTGCTGTCGTTCGAATCGAAGGGACTGTCCGACGGCGTGGCGTCCCGCATGCTCTTGAGCATCATCTGCGTGAAAACGGCGTCGAATTGCTTGGCCGCCGCCTTCAACCCCTGCTGCGGGTTCGCGTTGGCCTGGGCGCGCATGGCGTCGAAGCCCTGTACGTCGAGCGCAAACTTGTTCGACAACGAATTCAGGCCGCTGCTCGAGTCTGTTGTGTTCATTGATGCGAGCGCGTTGCTTGTCGTACCGGTCCCGTTCGCGTTCATGACCTGTCGCCTTTAAATAATTTCAAGATCGGCGCGCAACGCACCCGCCGCTTTCATCGATTGCAAAATCGAGATCAAATCCGCCGGCGTCGCCCCGAGGGCATTCAACGCCTTGACCACGTCCGCGAGCGTCGCGCTTGCCGCAACCGACTTGAGCGCGCCCGTGTCCTGCTTCAACTGGATATTCGATTGTTTCGCAGCCACGGTTTGGCCGTTGGAGAACGCGCCCGGCTGGCTCACGGCGGTCGTCGTGTTGATCACCACGGACAAATTGCCGTGTGCGACCGCGCAGTTCTGCAGCGTGACCATCTGGTTCATCACAATAGAACCGGTGCGCGCATTGACGATAATCTTCGCTGCGCCCTGTGCCGGCCTGACATCGATATTCTCCAGGTCCGCCATGAACGACACCACTTGCGATGGGTCGGTCGGGGCGCGTAACTGGATCGTGCGGCCGTCGAGCGCGATCGCCGTCCCCATGCCGAACTGGTTGTTCACCGACGCCACGATCTTCTGCGTGGTGTCGAAGTCGAGCGTGTTCAGTTCCATCGTCATCACGCCGCCGGCTTGCGTCACCGCAGCGGGCACAGCCCGTTCGACCAGCGCGCCGCCCGGAATGCGGCCGACCGCGAGCTGGTTGACCTGGACCTTGCTGCCGTTGGCGCTGGCGCCCGCACCGCCGACCGCGAGATTGCCCTGCGCCATGGCGTAGACCTGGCCGTCGGCGCCTTTGAGCGGCGCCATCAGCAGCGTGCCGCCGCGCAGGCTCTTGGCATTGCCGAGCGACGACACGGTTACGTCAATCGCTTCGCCCGGCCGCGAGAACGGCGGCAGCACGGCCGTCACCATCACGGCAGCGACGTTCTTCAACTGCATGTTCTGGGTGGTCGCGGCATTCAGCGTAATGCCGAGGTTGCCGAGCATGTTCACCAGGCTCTGCGTGGTGAACGGTGTCTGCGTGGTCTGGTCGCCGGTGCCGTCGAGCCCGACCACGAGGCCATAGCCGATCAGCGGATTGTCACGCACGCCCTGGAACGAAACCAGGTCCTTGAGGCGTTCCGCCTGAGCGGCCTGGGGAAGTGCGGCAGCGAGCGCCAGCGCGATGAAAACGAAGCGAAGAAAGAGTTTCATGATCAGAAGGGCGCCACGTTGAGGAAGAAGCGCTGGAGCCAGCCCATCTGCTGCGATTCATCGATATACCCCTTCGCCGAATACTCGATCTTCGCGTCCGCCACCTGGGTGGAAAAGACCGTGTTGGTACCGGAGATGGTCGTCGGATTGACGACGCCGGAGAAGCGTACGAATTCGTTGCCCTGGTTGATGAGCATCTGCTTCTCGCCGCTCACTTCCAGGTTGCCGTTAGGCAGGACACCGGTGACGGTAACCGTCAGCGTGCCGTTGAAGGTATTGGCCGCGCTCGCTCCGCCCGCGCCGTTGAAGCCGTTTGAACCGCTGGCGCTCAGGTTGGTGTTATGGAACAGGCCGCCGAAGATACCCGGCGTGACCGGCACGGCGAACGCTTCGCTGGCGTTGCGCGCCGCCGCGGCCGCCGACGACTTCGTCGCGTTGACGTTTTCCGCGATCACGATGGTGATGATGTCGCCGGTATTGCGCGGGCGCTGGTCCTCGAACAGCGGCCGTCCCGCGTAGCCTGCGTTGTAGATCGCGCCGGGCGATGCCGAATTGAGCGGCGCCGCCGGCGGCCGGGCGGTCATCGGCTGTTGCGTGATCGGCTCTTTGGGCACGAGCGCGCAGGCCGCCAGGGCGACCAGCGCCAGCACCGATGCACTGCGGAAACGCGAAACGCGTGAAAATTGTGATGACATCTTCGTGGTCCTTCGGAATGACGCTGCTGATGCGGTTGGTGCCGCTTAAACCTGCATCTGGCTCAGCGTCTGCAGCATCTGGTCCGACGTGGTCACGGCCTTGCTGTTGATTTCATAGGCGCGCTGGGTCTGGATCATGTTCACCAGTTCCTGGACCACGTTCACATTCGACGATTCCACATACCCCTGCTGCAACTGTCCCGCGCCGTTCAAACCCGGCGTCACGACGTTTGCCGTACCGGACGAAGCCGTTTCAGCAAACAGGTTTTCACCCTTCGCGTCGAGGCCGGCCGGGTTGACGAAGGTCGCGAGCTGCAACTGGCCGACGGTCGTGTTGGCCGAGCTGCCCTGCGCCGTGGTCGTGACCGTGCCGTCCGAGCCGATCGTCACGCTGGTCGCAGTCGTGGGGATCGTGATGGCCGGGGTGACCTGATAACCGCTCGACGTGACGAGCTGGCCTTGCGCGTTGGTCTGGAACGAGCCATCGCGGGTGTAAGCAGTCGTGCCGTCGGGCATCGTCACCTGGAAGAAGCCGTTGCCGTTGATGGCGACGTCCTTCGAGTTGCCGGTCTGCTGCAGGTTGCCCTGCGTGTAGAGCCGTTCGGTCGCGACCTGTTGCACGCCGGTGCCGATCTGGCTGCCCGACGCCAGTTCGGTCTGCTGCGTGGAGCTCGCGCCCGGCTGGCGGACGGTCTGGTACAGCAAGTCCTCGAACACCGCGCGCGAGCCCTTGAAGCCGTTCGTGCTGACGTTGGCGAGATTGTTCGAAATCACGTCCATCTGCGACTGCTGGGCGTTCATCCCGGTTGCGGCGATGTAAAGAGAGCGGTTCATGTTTTTTATCCTGGTACTGCGGATTAACTGAAGTCGAGCAGTTTGTTAGCCGACTGATCGTTCGAGTTGGCTGAATCGAGCAACTTGGTCTGCATCTGGAACTGGCGGGCGTTGGTGATCATGTCGACCATCGCGGACACCGCATTCACGTTGCTGCCTTCCAGCGACGCGGGCGCTACCGCCACCGTTGGATCGGCATCGGCGGGCTGGCTGTCGGCGGTGCGGAACAGGCCGTCGTCGCCGCGTGTCAGGGCCCCCGCTTCGGGATTGACAAGCTTCAACTGGTCGATCGTCGCAATCGATGTTGGCGGGTCGCCCGGCATCAGCGCGCTCACCGTCCCGTCCCTGCCGATGGTGACTGCCGCGCCCGGCGGAATCGACATGGGACCGCTGTTGCCGAGCACCGGCAAGTTGTTTGCCGTGACCAGCTGGCCGTTGGCATCCACATGCAGGTTGCCGGCACGCGTGTACGCCTCGCCGTCTTGCGTCTGCACGGAAAGCCAGCCCGGGCCCTGGACGGCGACATCGAGAGGATTGCCGGTCTGCTGGATCGGACCCGGCGTGTAATCGGCGCTCGGCGTGGACGACAGCACGAAGGTGCGCGTGGTCGCGTCGCCGGACGCGCCGTTTTCGAAGTTCATCGGCACCTGGCGAAACGCCGAAAGCTGCGCACGAAAGCCCGTCGTCGACGCATTGGCGAGGTTGTTCGCCGTGACGCTCTGCTGCTCGAGCGCCTGCGCGGCGCCGCTCATCGCGGTATAGATCAGACGGTCCATTTATGACTCTCTCGTGCCCGGCTTGGGTGGCGGCGCTTACAGGTTGATGAGCGTCTGGTCGACGGTTTGCTGCGTCTTGATCGTCTGCGCGTTCGCCTGGTAATTACGCTGCGCCGTGATCAGGTCCACCAGCGAACTGGTCAGGTCGACGTTCGAGTTTTCCACCGCGCCGCCTTGCAGCGAACCGTGGTTGGTCGAACCCGGCACCGACACCTGCGCGAGGCCGGATGCCGCGGTCTGCTGGTAGTTGTTGCCGCCAAGGTCCTGCAAGCCGTTATTGTTGGCGAAGGTCGCGAGCGCGATCTGACCAAGCGCCTGGGTCTTGCCGTTCGTGTACGTGCCCGTCAGCGTGCCGTCCGTGCCGACCGAAAAGCCCGCCAGTTCGCTCGACGAATAGCCGTCCTGGGTGCTGCTCACGAGGCCGGTCGTTGCGCCGTACTGGGTCGTGCCTGTGAAGGACATCGACATGGTTTGCAAGGCGGTGGGGGAGTTGGACGCACCATTCGGAATCGAAAAGGAGAACGGAGCGATGGCGGTGGCGGGCGGCGTCGGGATCATGTTGCCCGACTGGTCGAACGTGACCGTGCCGAGATCGCCGGTGGTGTCAGTCGCCGAACCCGTTGTGACAGGTGTGTTGGCCGTGCCGGTGGTCGCATACGCTTCCCACGAACCCGTCGACTGCTTCACGAAAAACACGTTCACCGCATGCGTGCCGCCGAGCGAGTCGTTGACGTTGATCTGACTGGTCGCGCTATAGGTGTTCGCGTTGTTAGGATCGAACGGTGTCTGGGTCGGCACAGCGGCCTGCGAGTTCAGGTTGAACGCAAAACTCACGTTCTGGGTCGCCGACGGCGGCAGGTTCGAGTTCGGCACGACCAGCGGCACGGTTGACGAGCTGTTGATCACACCCTGCGCATTGGCGGCATAACCCATCAGCGTCTGGCCGGCGGCGTTGACGATCGTACCGTTGGCCGCAAGGTTGAACACGCCGTTGCGCGAGTACACGTTGGCGCCGTTGGCCGACATCTGGAAGAAGCCATTGCCGTTGATCGCGACATCCAGCGCCTGGCTCGTCGTGGTGATAGTGCCCTGGCCGAACTGCTGCTGCACTTCCGACATCTGCGAGCCGATGCCGATCTGGTTGTTCACGGCGGTGGCGACCGAGTTCGCGTACATATCGGCGAATTGCGCCTGGCCTTGCTTGAAGCCGACGGTATTCGCGTTGGCAATGTTGTTGCCGATCACATCGAGATCGTTCGACGCGCCGGACAAACCAGATAAACCTTGTTGGTAACCCATGACGGTCTCCGCTTCTAGAAGAAAGAGCTAATGAATAAGGGCTTAGAGAATCGATGCGATGCTGGTCAACGGCACCGTCTTGCCGGTCGTCAGCATGACGCCCGTCGTTCCGTCGGCCTGCTGCACCACGCTCTGTACTTGCGAGGAGGACAGCGCGGTCGCGGTCGCGGCAGCGCCGTTGATTGTGCCCGCCGCCGTGATGGTGTACGTACCGTCCGGCAGCGTCGCGCCGGTCTTGTCCGTCGGCGTCCAGCCCGTGATCGGCACGGTGCCTGCAGCCTGCGGCCCGAGGTCGATCGTGTTCACCACCTGGCCGGCGCTGTTCGTCACGCTCACCGTCATGTCGCCGAGCGCGTTCGCCGTCTGCGCGCCGAAAGCGCTGGCCTTGCCGCCGCTCACGGTCATCGTGCTGCCAGGGGCAAGTACGGTCGCGCCGATCAGCGACGCAGCCTGCGCCGACTGCCCCGCCGACAATTGCGTCGCAAGCGAACTCAGCGAGGTGTTCAACTGGCCGATGCCCGACACCGTGCTGATCTGCGCGAGTTGCGAGGTCATCTGCGAGCTGTCGGTCGGGTTCGTCGGATCCTGGTTCTGGAGCTGCGTGACGAGCAGCGTCAGGAAGGTGTTCTGCAGGTCCGCCGGCGACTGCGTGCCGGTCGTGCTCGAGCTCGAGCTGGCCGATGAAGTACCCGACGTGCTCGATGTACCCGATGTACCGTTCATGGTGTTCAGCAGCGTCTGCGACATCGTCGCGCCGTTATTGCCGATCGTGGTGTTGGTTGTCACAGGATTGTCCTCAGGTTCCGATCGTCAGGGTCTTAAGCATCAGCTGCTTGGCGGTATTGAGCGTTTCCACATTCGCCTGATACGAACGAGACGCCGAAATCATGTTGACCATTTCCTGCACCGGATCGACGTTCGGCAAGGTCACGTAGCCGTCCGTGTTGGCTGCGGGATTGGTCGGGTCGTAGGTAGTCTTCATCGGCGTCGGGTCGTCAATCACGCCCGTCACCTGCACGCCGCCCACCTGCTGGCCGGACGCCGTGCGCGCGCCGCCGAGCGGATCGACGCCGAACACCACCTGCTTCGCCTTGTACGGCTGGCCGTCCGGGCCCGTCGTGCTGTCCGCGTTGGCCAGGTTCGAGGCGGTCACGTTCAGGCGCTGCGCCTGCGCGGACATCGCCGAACCGGCAACGTTGAAGATGTTCATCAAAGAGGGCATTGCTTCTCCTCGTTATCTTGTTCAGTTCGTGGTTCAGTTCGACGTGATCGCCGAGAGCATCGTCTTGATCTGCGACGACACCACGGTCATGCCGGCTTCGAAATGCAGCGCGTTGTCCGCGAACTGGACCCGCTCCGAATCCATGTCGACGGTATTTCCGTCCAGCGCCGGCTGGCTCGGAATCCGGTACGCGAGACGGCCGTAGTCGTCGGTGCTGCCGCCGCTGGCGGTCAGCGTCGTCGTGCCGGACATATGTCCCGCCGATGTCGTCGCGAGAGAAGCGCTGGTCGACACGCTCACCGGTTGCGCCATCTGCAGCGACGCGGTGCTTGACGCCGTGGTGTCCGCCGCCGTCCCGCTCTTTTTCAGCGCGCCGGCGAGGGCGCTGGAGAAATCGACGTCGCGCGCCTTGTAGCCCGGGGTATCGGCGTTCGCAATATTCGACGACAACAGTTCCTGCCGGTAGGCGCGCACATCCAGCGCTTCACGGCCGAACGCGAATTCCTTGTCGAGCTTGTCCAGCATGGCGGTCCTCCTTCAACTTCGGATCGGGTCTGCGATGTTTCGCGTGTCTTTGCAGCTTTCGCGGTTAATGACGCCGGGCGATGGAGCAAGTGCCCGGTTGTCATCGACCATTGGCTATCGAAGACTTTTGCATGAGACGAATCTTAGGAGCGAGACGCAAGATGCAATCAGACGAATAACAGGGAAAGCCGGCCTCTATTCGACGCTTGCCTTTGGCCGCCGAAATCTAGAATTCGTCTCGTGGGTCGATGTTTGAAGGAATTCACCGACTTTGGATGAGGGGTTTCTCGTTGTTGTTTTGCCGGATTCGCTGGATTTGTTTGGGAGAAACACAATGCACAGCTTCACTGCGCCTGCTCGCAAGCCGGCGGTTCATCGCCTGGCCGCGAACGGCCTGGTGAAGGCCCGCACGCGTCTGGCTCGCCGTGCTGCTCCGATCGGTCCGGTTGCGCTCTGCGTGCTCGCATTGGCTCTCATGACGGCCGGCGTGACAACGGCGCACGCGCAGGAAGCGGGCGGGGGCGTGCGCAGCGGCGGGGGCAGCGGCACGATCATGATTGCCGGTCCCGCCGAAACCAATCCAGCGGCCGTCCTGGCGATGGCGAAAGACGCCGGCATGACGGTGGACGGAAGCACGAACCAGCCAACAAGCGCGGCTCAGCCGGTGCGCACCTCGCGTCCCGCGGGTTACGCCGCAGCGGCCCACGCAGCCGATGCCGCCATGCGTGCCGCCGCGCTCGCACTCGATGCCCACGCCGACGCCGCCGACGCATCCTCTTCTTCCGCCGATACCAGCGGCCTGATCGTGATCCCGGGGCCGGGTGAAGCCAAGACGGCGAAGCCTGCCGCTGCGGCCCCCAGGCTGGCGATGTCGCCGAGCGGGACCACAGCATCGAACGATGCCCCCGATGCCGGCGGCATGATCGAGATCCCCGGTAATGGCGAGCCGAAAGCCCCTACTACTATTAGTAATGTTGGAAAAACGGCCGCCGATGCCCTTCCCCGCATCACCACATCCTCACGTGACGTGATGCCCGTGGTCGTCGCGACGGACGGCAGCGCGTCGCTCCAGGGCAACCCGCGTGTTGCCTCGCGAGGCTTCCAGGTGAGACCGATCGCGGCGGCGCCCGCCACGCCGGTCGCCGGCATGATGCCCGTTTCAATGCGCACTCCGGCGCCCATTCGCGCCCCGCTCCAACCTTCACCTGCCATGGCCGGCGCGCCGAACCAGCTGACGCAGGACGGCGACTCGGTGCGAGCCGCAGCGCTCGTCTTCCTGACACAGCAGGCAGCAGGTTTACCCGGCAAGGCCGACATCACCGTCACGCCCGTCTTCCCTCGCGGCCTCGCGGCCTGTTCGACGCTCGAGCCGTTCTTGCCGGCGGGTTCGCGGATCTGGGGCCGCACCACCGTCGGCGTGCGTTGCTCCGGTGAACGGCCGTGGACGCTTTATCTGCAAGCGCGCGTCGCGGTGATGGCCACGTATTACACCGCCGCCCGCGCCGTTGCGCCCGGCGAAGTGCTCACCGCCGCCGACCTGATTCCCCGCGACGGCGACCTCACGGCCATGCCGCAGGCTATCGTCACGGACCCGTCACAAGCCGTCGGCGCAGTCACGCTGTCGCGGCTGGCACCGGGCCTGCCGCTGCGCACCGACATGCTGCGCGGCGCCGGCGCCGTCGTGATCGGCCAGAGCGTACATGTGGTGACCAGCGGTGCAGGTTTTTCGATATCGGCGGAAGGCAGCGCCATGAATAACGCTGCGCCCGGTCAGCAGGTCCGCGTCAAAACGGCTGGGGGACAGATCATCTCCGGCGTCGTCAAGGACGGCTCGACAGTGGAAATCCAGCTTTGAAGAAGGGTCCGGAATGGCCCTATGTGGGTTATCCCTCACTTGTTTCAATTTGTTGCAATTCCTTATCGGGCTTATCCGACAAGGCTGAGCGGGAGATAGCACTGACTGGCGCGTGGTCCGGGCGGCGGGAAGGTTAAAGTTTTGACGTGCGTCCGCCGATAAAGGAATCACATCGTCAGGGAAGACCATCGTGAAAATCGATTCCAGCAACACCAGCCAGATCGCAGCTTTGCAGGAAGCTGCACAACAACGTGCGGCGCAAGCCGACGCGCAACCGACCAGCACAACGGGCGGCACGACCAGCAGCACCGGCGGTTCGAATTCGACGGTGAGCTTGTCGGCGTTGTCGACGGATTTGCGCACGTCGGGTTCGGCCGACATCGATACGGCGAAAGTCGCGTCGATCAAGGCAGCGCTGAACGACGGCAGCTACAAGGTCGACTCGGGCAAGATCGCCGACGGCATGCTGAGCAGCGCACGTGAACTGATTCAAACGAATACCCCGCCGGCCGGCGGCTGAGCATAGCGGCCATGTGTTGCAGGCGACGCCCAAAGCGAGCCCGCTGCACAGGGACACTAGGTTTCAGATAGACGCATCGTTTCCACGATGCAGCGCCGGGCGGCTTTTTTTGACCTTGGCACCGCCATGAAAGCGGGCCGGAGTTTTTAGCGAGTCGCCCATGAAAGACGCCCTGCTTGCCACTGTTATCGACGAAACCGCTGCCGTCCAGGCGTTCGAGTCGCTGCTGGTCCACGAAGAGAAAGCGCTGATTGCGGCCTCGCCGCTCGATACGCTGCCTTCGATCATCGAACGAAAAACTGCGTTGACCGAGCAGCTTGCCGCACTGGAACGCCAACGCGACGAGCAACTTGACGCGCTCGGGCTGCCGAAGGGTTTTGTCGGCATGGAGCAAGCCGTGACCGGCGACGAAGCGCTGGCCTCGCACTGGCAGAAGTTGCTCGCGGCGGCGGGACGTGCACGGCGCGGCAACAACAGCATCGGCGTGCTGATCCGTTCGCGCATGGAATACAACCGCAATGCGCTTGCCGCGTTGACCATGGCGCCGCCCAAGTCGTCGTTCTACGGTCCCGATGGGCGTGTGCCCGGGATCTACGGGGTTTAACCGTTCTGCCTGACTGATACAACACAACGCGCGCTGGTTTCCTTTTGGGATCGGCGCGTTTTTCATTTCGCCTGGCCGCCCGTGCCCGGCCGTCTTTGTTCCGCGCCTGTTCCATCGCCCGAATTACCCCCGTTTCTCCGCCCTGATCAAGCGATGGCCGCTTGCTGCTTTTCGCAATAATCGCTCCACTGGATCAATGCGTCAGCGGCTTCTTCGAAGCCCGCGCAAGACTGGAGCACAGCGAAGTGGCAGAAGAGAGCGACGTCGAAAAGACCGAATCAGCCACTCCCAAGCGCCTCGAAAAGGCGCGGGAGGAAGGTCAGGTCGTGCGCTCGCGGGAACTGACGTCGTTCGCGTTGCTGGCGGCGGGATTCGCCGGCGTCTGGGGATTCTCCGGTTCCGTCAGCCAGCACATGCAGGCCATCTTGCGCGGCGCGTTCACGTTCAATCACAACACCGTCCTCGATACCAACCAGATGCTGATTGGCGCCTCCTCCGCCGGCAAGGAAGGCTTCATGGCCTTGTGGCCGGTGCTCGCCCTGACAGGTCTGGCCGCGGTCGGCGCACCCATGGCGCTTGGCGGCTGGCTGCTCAGCACCCAGGTCATGGTGCCGAAGTTCAGCCGCCTGAACCCCATCAGCGGGCTCGGCAAGATCTTCTCGATCCAAGGGCCGATTGCGCTCGGCATGTCGATCCTGAAGACCCTGGTGGTCGGCGGACTGGCCGGCTGGGCGATGTGGAGCCGCAAGGACGAAGTGCTAAGCCTCGTCACGAAACCGCTGAGCCTCGCACTCGCCGACACCATGCATCTGCTCGTCGTGTGCTGCGGCATGGCGATAGCGGGACTGTTCCTGGTCGCCGCCGTCGATGTCCCCTACCAGCTCTGGACGCACGCGAAGAAGCTGCGCATGAGCAAGGAGGAAGTGAAGCGCGAGCATCGTGAAAGCGATGGCGATCCCGCGGTCAAGGCCCGTATTCGCGCGCAGCAACGCGCCGCTGCCCGTCGCCGGATGATGACCGCGGTGCCAACCGCCGACGTGATCGTCACCAACCCGACCCACTTCGCCGTCGCGCTGAAATACGCCGATGGCGAAATGCGCGCGCCGAAGGTCGTCGCGAAGGGCGTGAACCTGGTGGCCGCGCGTATCCGCGAAATGGCGCTCGAACATAACGTGCCGCTGCTCGAAGCACCGCCGCTTGCTCGCGCGCTGTATCACAACGTCGAGATCGACCGCGAGATTCCGGGCGCACTGTACGGCGCCGTCGCGCAGGTGCTGGCGTGGGTGTACCAGTTGCGCAAATTCAAGAAAGACGGCGGCAGCCGGCCGGACGAACCCGAAAACCTCGAGGTTCCTCCCGAACTCGATAAAGGCAGCGTCCCCGAATCAGAAGCCGACCAGGAAGCCGCGGAAGCGCTGGCTGCCAACGATGCGGGCTCAGCCGGTAATGACGGAACAGATCCAATGAAAGGAAGCAAAGCATGAACGCGCGCGCCGGATTTTTCTCGAAGCGCCCTGACGCATTGGGATCGCAGAACTTGCGAGCCCTCGCCGGGCCGGTGCTGATCTGCATGATCCTCGGCATGATGATCTTGCCGCTACCGGCCTTTTTGCTGGACTTGCTGTTCACGTTCAACATCGCGCTGTCCGTGATGGTGCTGCTGGTCAGCATGTACACGCAGAAGCCGCTCGACTTCGCCGCGTTCCCCAGCGTGCTGCTGTTCTCCACGCTGCTGCGTTTGTCGCTGAACGTAGCGTCCACGCGGATCGTCCTGCTCGAAGGCCATACCGGCCCCGACGCCGCCGGCCAGGTGATCGAATCGTTCGGCCACTTCCTGGTGGGCGGGAATTTCGCGGTCGGCATTGTGGTGTTCGTGATCCTCATGATCATCAACTTCATGGTGATTACGAAGGGCGCGGGGCGGATTGCCGAAGTGGGCGCGCGCTTCACCCTCGACGCCATGCCGGGCAAGCAGATGGCTATCGATGCCGACTTGAACGCCGGCCTCATCAACGAAGACCAGGCGCGCAAGCGCCGCTTGCAGGTCGCGCAGGAAGCCGAGTTCTACGGCTCCATGGACGGCGCCAGCAAGTTCGTACGCGGCGATGCCATCGCGGGCTTGATGATCATGATCATCAACATCGTGGGCGGCTTGATTGTCGGGATGCTCCAGCACGACATGGACTTCGCGCACGCGGCCACGAATTACACGCTGCTGACCATTGGCGATGGCCTCGTCGCACAAATCCCCTCGCTGATCATTTCGACGGCGGCCGGTGTGATCGTGTCGCGGGTGGCGACCGAAGAGGATATCGGCACGCAGTTGACGGGGCAGCTTTTCAACAACCCGCGCGTGTTGATGATTACCGGCGTGATCATCGGCATCATGGGGTTGATTCCCGGCATGCCGCACTTCGCGTTCTTGCTGCTGGGCGGCGGTCTGGTGTACGCCGCACGTTCGATGAACCAGCGCATCGCAGCGAAGAAGAAAGCGTCCCTGGTCACGGATGTTGTGCCTGCCGCCGCTGCACCGCTCGAAAATACCGAAGCGAGCTGGGACGACGTCGCGATGATCGATCCGCTCGGGCTCGAAGTGGGGTATCGGCTGATACCGCTAGTCGACCGGAACGCGGACGGCGAGCTGTTAAAACGGATCAAGGGTATTCGCAAGAAATTCGCGCAGGAAATCGGCTTCCTGCCGCCTGTGATTCATATTCGCGACAACCTGGAGTTGCGTCCGAATGGTTATCGGATTGCGCTGAAGGGCGTGGAAGTGGGCGTAGGCGAAGCATTCCCAGGCCAATGGCTCGCGATCAACCCAGGGCAGGTTTCCGCAACGTTGCCGGGGAATCCAACACAGGATCCGGCGTTTGGTTTGCCAGCGGTGTGGATCGATACAAACTTGCGTGAACAGGCGCAGGTCTACGGCTACACCGTGGTCGATGCCAGCACGGTCGTGGCAACTCACCTGAATCATCTGGTCGTGACGCACGCTGCCGAATTGCTGGGTCGTGTGGAAGTGCAGGCGTTGCTGGAGCGCATTGGCAAGGACACGCCTTCGTTGACCGACGACCTGGTGCCGAAGACGCTGGCGTTGACCACCTTGCAGAAGGTGCTGCAAAACTTGCTGGAAGAAGGCGTTCCTATCCGCGACATGCGCACGATCCTGGACGCCTTGCAGGAACATGCACCGAAGATATCCGATGCATACGACCTGACCGCGGCGGTGCGTCTTGCGCTGGGCCGCGCGATCACGCAGCAGTGGTATCCGGGCAGCGGCGAGTTGCAGGTGATGGGACTGGACCCGAATCTGGAGCGCGTGTTGTCGCAGGCATTGCAGACAGGCGCGAATCCCGGACTGGAGCCAGGCTTGGCGCAGACGTTGTTGACCTCGACGCAGAATGCGATTCTGCGTCAGCAGAACATGGGATTGCCGCCTGTGCTTCTGGTGCAGCATTCGCTGCGCGCCATGCTTGCTCGTTTCCTGCGAAGAAGCTTGCCGCAGTTGAAGGTGCTGTCGTATGCGGAAGTGCCGGATACGCGGAACGTCAAAGTGACGAATCTGATCGGGTCGCAGGGATAAAAACTGCCGCCACACTTCGTGGCGGACAGATTTCAATGCCCCCGCTTAGGACCCCGACGCGACGCTACGCAAGCGCGTGACCCGGCTGAAAATCGCGTAACAAGCACACGCGACAATAATCGAATCGAGTGAAGGAATGCTCGTGAAGGAAAACACGCCCTTCACGGTCATGAACCCGACCAGCGATCCAATGATCCACGCCACGAACGTAAGCAGCTTCACCTGCGGATCGCTCACGAGCAGCCGCTCGTCATACCCGCCTCTCCGATACAGCAGAAAGTCTGCGATATAAATCCCGGCCACGGGCGGCGTCGCGATGCCCAGAAAAAGCAGGAACGGGATGAACCACGCCATGATGTCCATGCTGCCGACAATCACCGCCAGCACGCCAAGCGCAACGGTAATCTGCCACTTGGGAAAGCGCGTGAACAAGGTGGAAACAACCAGCGTGCCTTGAAACATATTCCCGGCATTCCCCGTTACGGTTGCAAAAATCAGTAGTAAAGCGGCCGGCAACACGGCGCCGAACACGGCCATGGCGCCGAGCAACGAAGCTTTACCTGATATGCCGCTCGGCGTAGCTCCCGCCCAATACAACAGCGGATAAGCGATCAGGAACGTCAGCACCGCGCCAATCAACGCGTGCTTGCGATCGTGAACGAAGCTGCCGAAATCAGGCAGTGTAGCCACCAGCACAATGATCGTCCCGACGACGGTGGAAACGGCCACGCCGGTATTCATATCGGTGAAGCCGGCTGGCACCGGCACCATGCCGTGAGCCGCAACATAGACGCAATAACACAGCATCAACGCGATAACGGGTATGGCGAACTGAGCGACCTTCCCAAGCAGTTCGAAGCCAAAAGCCGTCGCGGCCACAAAGATCACGCAGCCCACCGCAACCAGCAGGGGTACCGGTATTTCCAAGCCCTGTTGCGCGAGCAGATCGTGAACCGAATGCCCGAACATATTGGCAGTCACGGCGATCCACCCGAACAAACTGATCGCAAGCAGGATATTGATCGCAATCGCCCCTTTTTCGCCGAATGGATATTTAACGATGCCGTAGGTCGGCAGCCGCGCCTTCTCGCCGACACAAATAGTGATCGCCGAAAGGATGGTCAGGATGATGCCGCCGATGACCACCACCTTGATCAACGCCAGGCTCGATAACTGGCTCCCGAGACTGGACGACGAGAGCAAAACCGGCGTAATGGCAATGCCCAATAAAATCATGGCGATGCGATACCCGGGCGCCGTATTCGGGCCTTCGTCAGTGTTGCGCATACAAGTGTTCCTTGGAGGTTTTCAGGCGATCAGGCGGTGTGTGTATGACCGGTATAGGCACGCCAGCTTCCGTGCGCGGTGATGTCTTTCTGGTTTTCAACCAGCCAGGGTTCGGCCAGCACGCCCAACACCTGACTGCCGTCGCGAAGCGTCACCTTGCCGATCGCGAGACCCGCCGGTTCGCTCAGCAACAAAGCGGCGAATGATGCAAGCGGCAGTTCCCAGATCTCGAGCGCGACCGACGTTCCGCCTGTCGCGACGCGGATCATTCCCGGATGCCGGTCGCCAATACTCCAAAGCCGGTAATGCGGATCGGTGTGATCTTCACGCACGAACACGCCGCCCGCCGCGGTCATGTTGCCGTTCAGTTCGAGTCCACGCATAAGCGTGCCGTTGACGGCCAGCAACGTAGTGTTCTTCATTTGTTCGCCTTAACTCTTCAATAAAAATTGGTATTGCTAAATAAAATGCACACAACTCGGGCGGCTATTGCGTGATCCACGTTCCGGTCTTGCGATCGAGCGCGCGTTTGATCGCTTCCGGACTGGTAATCAAGCCTTTGCCATGTCCCCCATTCAATCGGCTATGGGTAACGAATTGCATGATGGCCTCCACTTTGGGCAACATGCTTCCCGCGCCGAACTGATCTTGGGAGATCAGTTCCTGCGCTTCGGCCAGGCTTAGCGTGTCGAGCCAGCGCTGATCCGGCTTGCCGAAATTGATCGCGACCTGTTCGACGCCTGTCGGAATCAGCAGCAGATCGGCGCCCAGTTGTTCGGCGAGAAGGGCCGACGCCAGGTCCTTGTCGATAACCGCTTCCACGCCCGAAATCTGGTGGTGCTCATCGACCAGAACCGGAATACCTCCGCCGCCGCACGCAATCACTACGCATCCTTGTGCAAGCAACGTCGAGATCACTTCGCGCTCCATGATCTCCAACGGCTTAGGCGACGCCACCGTCCGGCGCCAGCCCCGTCCCGCATCCTCCATCAGCGTCCAGCCGAGTGACTTTTGCCGCTGCCGCGCGGTGGCTTCATCGAGGAAAGCGCCTATTGGTTTGCCCGGTTTGAGGAACGCCGGATCGTCGCGGCTGACACGTGTCTGGGTCACAACGGTAACCACGGGCCGATGAATGCCGCGACGGCGCAATGCGTTGCTCAGCGCCTTTTGAAACATGTAGCCGATCGCGCCCTGTGTATCGCCGACGGCGTAGTCCAGCGGTACCGGCCGGACTTCATCGGCAGCAAGTTCTGAGCGGCGCAGGATAAAACCGACTTGCGGTCCGTTGCCGTGCGTCAGCACCAGATCCCATCCGGCCTCGATCATGTCGGCAATGTGCCGGGCACTTTCGACGACCGCGTCGTATTGATCAGGAATGCTATCGTGTTGATCGTCGCGGATCAGCGCGTTGCCGCCGACCGCGACAATTGCCAGAGGCTTGGTCATGTTGTGTGTCTCGTATGGTTTAAACGTACTCGGCGAGCGCGCGAATCGCTTCGATGAAACCCGGCATCGGCGCCGTGGTAATGCCCGCGCCGATCTGCCCGACGCCCGCCTGCTTGTGCGCAATCCCGGTATTGATGATCGGCAGGATGCCGCGATCAACTACCTTGCGCGCGTCGATACCCGCGGCGGTCGGTGCGAAATTCAGTGCGGGGAGCGTGAACGCGGGATTGCCGCCCAGCGTGATGGCCTGCATGCGACGGCTGTTGCTGGTCGCGTCCGCTGGCGTGCCGCCCACGAACTTGACGATAGCCGGCGACGACGCCATGGCGAAACCGCCCACGCCGGCTGTCTCGGTGATCGCGCTGTCGCCAAGGTCCGCGGCGGCATCTTCCACGCCATAACCCGGAAAGAACAAACCTTCCACCGGATTCGCGGGCGCCTGGAACCAGCGGTCGCCTGTGCCGGACATGCGGATGCCGAAGTTCACGCCGTTGCGCGCCATGACCGTGATCATTGAACTGAAGGGCACGTTGTGGGCCGCATCCATCATGGACTTGCAAGCGGCCATCGATAGATTGAGGAAAAAATGATCGTTGCTGACGATGAATTCCGTCACACGCTGAATCCGCTCGATCGGCAACCCGGTCGATAGCAACGCGGGAATCAGGCGCTTGATCAAGAGGCCGGTGGCAGCCGCGTTGCGGTTATGGACTTCGTCGCCCATGTGCAGCGCCTGTGCCATCAGCGGCTTCAACTCCACTTCGCCCAGCACCTTCAATGCAGCCTTTAACGCCGGCGCGAGTTCTTGCGTCATCCAGTGCAGGCGCTCCAGCACTTCCTGGTTATTAGCGCCAAAACGCAGCACCTTACCGAGCCCTTCGTTGAAGTTGCTGAAAGCCCGCCGCCCGTTTGTTTTGTTCTCGATCACCCACAGCGGCATGGACGGGCTGATGATGCCCGCCATGGGGCCGACCGCCTGATAGTGGTGACACGGCTCGAAGTCAATCGCGCCGTCCGCCGCCAGCCGCTCGGCGGCTTCGTGGGTCGTCGCCCATCCTTCGAACAGGATCGCGCCGACAATCGCGCCCTTCACCGGTCCGCACATATCGGCCCAGTCGATTGGCGGGCCAGCGTGGAGGATCAGCTTGCGATGCGCCATTGCGCCGATCGCGTGCGAGGCGCTCATGACATCGACGAGTACGGGTTGCGCCGCGAGATACTGATGGAACGCCTGGTCGTTGGCCTGATCGACAAGCGGATGGCGAATCAGCGATGCCAGCGCGAGTCCCGCGTCTACATCGCCGAGAGCGGGCGGCTGCCAGCGTAGATCGGTGACGTCACCGCCGGCCAGAGCCAGGTTATCGGCAAAACTGCTCAAGCCTGCGTTCACCACGTTCAGTGGCTGGTTAAATAGCGTGTTCATCATGGTCCCGTTATTTTTGCGCCTGAAGATGCGCAACGTGGCTCGCCCAGAGCGCCGCCTGCGCGTTGCAACCGGCGACGAGTACGCCGGCTTCGCGCAAGGTATCGACCTGACGGCTTCTGACTTGTGGATCGGCTTGCGTGCCGCAAACGTGGGAGATCAGCACCGGCAGGTCTTGACCCGCCGCCTGAAGGCGCGCGTGTTCGATCAGCTCCAACAGCTCGCGGGCGGGTTCTGTCGATGCGCCGTAACCCAGCACGAGGTCGAACAGCACGACGGCGGTCTGCGGGTCGTTCAGCTCCGCGAGGATTCGCTGGTTGCGCAGCGTGGGATCGATCATGGGATGCGGACGGCCGCGCGTGAAATCGTCATCGCCCATGTCGACGAGTGTGTGACCCGTGCTGTGCCAGATATCCTCGAGCTTGCTGTTGGACGCAACCGGCGTATTCGACGACGCGGCGAAGCCGCGTTGCCGGCATAACAACTGGCTCTCGTAGCAAAAGGTGCCACCCGCGAACACACCGCGGATGAAGCGCCGCATGGGCCGCAATGTACGGCTGTAATCGTGGAGACGGCCGGCGTCCGGCGTGCTGACCTCGGCTACTGTTGAGGGCAGTGCGGCGCCCGAGAGCAACGCGACGGCGAAGCCGGCGGCATCGGCCAGGGTGTACGCCGGAGTGATGCCCGGCACGTTCATGTCTTCCGGCCGCGCGCCCAGGAAGTTGACGACGACGGGCTTGCCCGCCGCGCGCGCCCGCGCCAGGATCTTTTCCGCGACGGCCGGAGCCGGCGGCTTGGAGATCAGCACGATCACCTGGGTGTCGGGATCCGCGGCGAGCGCATCGAGACCGTACAACATGGAGATCCCGCCGATCGATTCGTGCAAGTCGTGCCCACCCGTGCCGAGCGCCTGCGAAATCCCGGCGCCCAACTGATCGATGCGGCACGTCACTTCCTGCAATCCCGTACCCGATGCCGCCACGACGCCTATCGCCCCGCGCTTGACGACATTGGCGAAGCCCAGCGGCATCCCGTTGATGATGGCCGTCCCGCAATCGGGGCCCATCACCAGCAGGTTTTTCTCAGCCGCGAGCGTCTTGATCTCGCGCTCGTGGGCGAGGCTGACGTTATCGCTGAAAAGCATGACCGACATGCCCAGCCGCAGCGCCTTGATTGCCTCGGCGGCGGCGTAATCGCCGGGGACCGAGATCAAGGCGAGATTCGATGCCGCCTGCTGCTCCACCGCCATTTCGAGGCTGGCAAGCGGTGGCGGACGCACGCCGTCGCCGCTCGACTCCTCCGGCTTGCTATTCAAACGCTCTTCCGCAATAACGAGCGCGCCGTCGCACGCCGCGATCTCCCCGCGTACCGCGATCACGAGATCGTTCGGCCCGGCGGTGCAGCCGTCGTCCAGCGCCGCGTCGCGCAATTGCGCGAGATTGGTGGTCGTTCCCATCACCACCGACGCCTGCTCGATGCCTGCGAGCTTCGAGATGTGCGCGGATATCTGCATCAGGGAGACGGAGTCCTGATACATGTTCTTGAAGACCTTGGTTCTTATGCTCATTTCAGCTTCCGGTAATCGTTACACTTGCCTGGTCCAGATTCGGCCGAGTGCTCACCTGGCGAACCCGGCATTTCACGTGCCGGGTGCCATCAATCTGATTAACTCGATAATCTTTTGCGACTAATCGATATAAAAGATCAGTTCATTTCTTTCAACTGCACTTTTCCAAGTGCTCTTATTCCGTGCAGGAAACCTCCAAGACAATCCGCGCCAGAGGACGAGCCGAATTTCATGACGTTGATTGCCGAAAGTTTTACTTCCGCCGGCGTGCTTCCGTGAATCAGGACAGATGTCAAATGGTCGATCGACTGTGAATAGTGTCCCTGCAACGCAAGCGCCAGATAATGCCGGCTGATACTGGTGGTCCGGTGAAGCTGACTCTTGATAACCGGACGCAATAGTTTCAAATGCGCGGATATGACGCCGAGATGCTGCCATGGCCATAACGACGCCAGATATCCCAGCAGGTAGTCGTCGCCATCCGGCGTCAGCCCTGCGCCGTATCCAATCAGTTCCGAGACGCCGCTTTCCAACTCCGGCTTTGCGTCGCCGGGATTCAAGCGCGGTATGCGCCCGCCCGGCGGCCAGCCTGGCAGCAATTGCAGGCTGCTGCGCACCTCGCGCTCCATGCAGTACTCCAACAACTGACTCGCCAGCAGCGGATACGCCGTCAGCAGCGCGTTCGGCGAATGGCCGCCCTGCACCCGCTCCGTTCCAGGCCGCCAGCACGGCGCCCGGTCCAGGTTCGCGCGCCAGAGTGTGCCGCGCAACTCGTTGTTCTCGAGCGTGATGGGCTCCCGGGAATGCGCCTGATGGCGCCAATCCCAGCCAGGCGGCGTGGCAAGCCTGATCGCCGTGGGCAGGTTCTGGTAGCGTGGACTCAGCAAGGTCAGCAATTCGCCACTCGCCGACGACATGTTCATTGCGTGCTGAAAGCAGCTATGAACCCAGAACCGCTGCGTCTCGCGCGGCCCGTGCTCCGCCATATAACCCACCGAGCACACCGGGAACGTGAGGAGGCGCGCCATGGCTGTCCGGCTGTTGTCAGCCACGCAGGCCGTCGACAATGGCCGCGGCGTCGCTGACCCAGCCGAAGATTGCGCCCTGCGCCTTGATCATCTCCAGCGCCGACTTCTGGAATTCAGGGAAGTACGATCCGACGCAATCCGCCGGAATAATGCACTCGTAGCCGCGGTCATTCGCTTCGCGAACGGTGGTGGTCACGCAGACTTCGGTAGTCACCCCGCACACGATGAGCGTCTTGATCGCGTGGTTTTGCAGGATCAGCTGCAGGTCGGTTTCATAGAACGCGCCCTTGCCGGGTTTATCGATGATGGGTTCGCCCAGCGCCGGATACAGCTCGGGAATGATGTCGTGCCCTGCCTCGCCGCGGACCAGAATGCGGCCCATGGGGCCGTCGGTGCCAATGAACGTCTTGCCGCCGCGCGTGAGTTTCGCAGGCGGGCAATCGGCCAGGTCGGCGCGGTGGCCCTCACGCGTATGGATGACCAGCAGCTTCGCGTCACGCGCCGCCTTCAGCACCTTCCCGCACGGGACAATCGCGCTGCGCACCAGGGAGACGTCATTTCCCAATGCCTCCCCAAAGCCTCCCGGTTCAACGAAATCACGCTGCATGTCGATCATGACCAATGCTGTTGTTTTTGAATCGAACGTGAGGGGGAATGGTTGTGCGTGAAATAGTTTTTGAGCCATTTTTATATTCCTTGATTAATGTCAGGACGTGAAATGCCTGCTCTGCTATTGCAATTTATTTGAATGGTCCTTCGATTTATTATAGGTAGGTTCGCCTTGATGGACGATAGATATTTCATCGACTTAACCATTGTTCATCGATTTCCAGAGTTGATTAAAGTCGTTTCAAAAACTTAATATAATTATTATCACGAACTACCCGGCACTGTGTTGCGCGCGAATAAAGCGGCACGCGAAATAATCATCACGACCCTGCGGCGGAATAACACAACGGGTAATGAAACGATTCTTGAAGTTTTTCATCCAGTCGCCGCCAACATCACCGCATTTGTCTGATGTTTGATCCGGCATGCACCTCCCCGATGCAGCCCGCGCGCCGCCCCCGCCATCGATCTCCCGAATTACCCCGCTTTCCCGGCTCTTATCAGCCGATGGCCCGCCAGCCACCCTTGCAATAATTCATTCACTGGAAAACGGTATGGCGCTCAAAACCAGGCGCTGCCGGTCAACCGCAACAGATCAATGTGAGCGCGAGCTCATCGGGGGATAAATTGAACATCCGCAAATTCATCGGTGCCACGAGTCGTGAAGCGTTTCGGCTCGTTCGCGAAGCACTGGGCCCCGATGCGGTCGTGCTGTCGAACCGGGTAACCGAAGACGGCAGCGTCGAGATCGTCGCGGTCGCGGACGGCGATCTCGCGAAGATCTCCCCAAAAGCAGCCGCCCAGCATCGCGAGATGAAACTGCGGGAATCGGCCGGCAACCCGTCGCATGCGCAGTCACATGCGCCGTCCCACTTGCTGCCACACACGCCGTCCCATCTGAATTCGAATTCAGGTTCGAACGCGTACGCCAGTGGCGATGTCTTTTCATCGGTATTCGGCGCCAATCCCGAACCGCTGGATGATATGGAGCCCGAAGCGCAAGCAGACGACACGTCCCGCACGATGGCCGAATCGAATCCCTGGCTGATCGAGCATGCACGCCGGGTGGCGCAGTCAGCCGCTGAAAGTGCGCCGCAACGCACGCTGAGCGCGTCAGCAGCCATCGCGAAGGGTTTGGGCAGTCCCGTGACCGTCACGCCGCAGGACTCCGCGCAAGCCCACGGATGGACCCGGGAAGCAGCGCAAGCCGCCGCTCGCCGCGCGGAACAAAAAACCGCGCAACTGCTTGCAGCAACCCAGCCGCAAACCCAGACTCCGGCGGCCCAAACCGCCAGTTCGATGCAGGAAGGCGCGTTCGCGGGCCTGCCGGCATCCGCCGCTGCAGCCGTGACCGAAGCCATCCGCACGCGCATGGAGCAAGTCGTGAACGACACCGTCATGAATGAACTTTCGTCGATGCGCGGCATGATGGAAGAGCACTTCGCCGGCTTGTTGTGGGGCGATCGCCAGCGCCGCAGCCCGAATCAGGCCGCGCTGACCAAGCGCCTGTTCGCTGCCGGTTTCTCCGCGCAACTGGTCCGCTTGATGATCGACAACATGCCGGAGATCGAACACGCAGAAGAGTCGATGCAATGGGTTCAGCAAGTGCTCGAGAACAACCTGCCCGTCATGGACAGTGAAGAATCGATGATGGACCGCGGCGGCGTCTTTGCGCTGATGGGCCCGACGGGCGTGGGCAAGACAACCACCACCGCCAAGCTCGCCGCGCGCTGCGTGATGCGCTTCGGCGCCAGCAAGGTCGCGCTGCTCACCACCGACAGCTACCGGATTGGCGCACACGAACAACTGCGTATTTTCGGCAAGATCCTCGGGGTATCGGTGCATGCGGTGAAAGACGCGAGCGACCTGCAACTTGCGCTCTCCGAACTGCGTAACAAGCACATCGTGCTGATCGACACCATTGGCATGAGCCAGCGCGACCGTACCGTCTCCGATCACATCGCCATGTTGTGCGGCGCCGGTCATCCGGTGCAGCGCCTGCTGCTGCTGAACGCAACCAGCCACGGCGATACGTTGAACGAAGTCGTGCAGGCCTACCAGAGCACGCCGGACCAGGCGCCGCTCGCGGGCTGCATCCTGACCAAGCTCGACGAAGCCACGAACCTGGGTGGCGTACTCGACACCGTAATCCGCTACAAGCTGCCCGTGCATTACGTATCGACGGGTCAGAAGGTGCCGGAAAACCTGTATGTCGCGACCAAGCGTTTCCTGATTAAAAGCGCCTTCTGCATCCCGCGCGACGGCTCGCCGTTCGTGCCGCAAGACGACGACGTGCCGCCGCTCCTGTCCGCGCTCTCAGCGCGCGCTTCCACCGAACTGCATGAGGTTCACTTTGGATAAGTTCGTGTCCGATCAGGCTGAAGGCTTGCGCCGTCTGCTGACACGCAACGGCTCCCGGGTCGTGGCAGTGTGCGGCGCCCCGGCAGGTGGATTGGGGGGGACCGGCAATACTTCGACGGTCGTCAACCTCGCCTCGGCGCTCGCCGCGCAAGGCAAGGATGTGCTGGTAATCGATGAGCGCCATAACGCGTTGTCGGTGAGCCGGCTGGCGAAGGTGCCCGACAACGGCGCACTGGGCGCCGTGTTGTCCGGCAAGCGTTTCTTGCAGGACGCCGTCACGCGCACGCCGTTCGGCTTTTCGGTGATCGCCGCGCCTCGCGACGAACGCATCAGCCAGGACGCCGCGCATTGCCGGGTGCTGCTCGACGGGCCCGCCGATGTGGTCCTGATCGATACCCAGCTTGACCGTAGCGGCGCGCTGTCGAATCTGGCCGTGCAAGCGCACGACTTCGTGATCGTGACCCGCGTGGCGCCTGCCGCGATCACCGAGGCGTACGCCTGCATCAAGCGTCTGCATTACGCACACGCTATCGGGCGGTTCCGGGTCGTCGTGAATCACGTGAAGAACGGTGCCGACGCGCAAATCGCTTTCGATAACCTCGCGGGCGTCGCCGGCCGCTATCTCGCGGTGCAGCTCATGCCGGCGGGCTGCGTGGCGGAAGATCCGCGCGTGGCGCGGGCGCACGAGCTGTCGCGTTGCGCGGTGGAAGCTTTTCCGGCGACGGCAGCAGCCCGGGATTATCGGCAGATTGCCGCTGAATTGCAGTACTGGCCGATGCCACAAGCGTCTCAGTTTGAATGGCCCGTGCAGTCCTTGCGAGCGGAAACGCAGCAAGAGGTAGAGCGTTCGATCAACTCCGGCGCGGTACGTCGCGCCGAAACGCCATTGATGCAGCGTGCGATGAGCAGCCCCGCGTCCGTGTGATGCCGCAAGAGAAGGAACAAGGTGAATGCGATGTATAACGCCCAGGGAAAACTGTCACAGTCCGAAGTCCTGACCCGCTACGCGCCGCTGGTGCGCCGGCTCGGACTGCAGCTCGTGGCGAAAATGCCGGCCAGCGTCGATCTGGACGACCTGATCCAGGCCGGCATGATCGGCTTGCTGGATGCGGCCGGCCGCTATAAGGAAGATCAGGGCGCTCAGTTCGAGACCTACGCCAGCCAGCGGATTCGCGGCGCGATGCTCGACGAGTTGCGCGCCAACGACTGGCTGCCGCGCAGCATGCGCAAGACCTCGCGCGAAGTGGAATCCGCGGTGCACAAGGTCGAGCAGCATCTCGGCCGGTCAGCGAGCGAGCAGGAAGTGGCCGAGCACCTGAACATGCCGCTGATTGAATACCAGGCCATGCTGCAGGATCTGCATGGCAGCCAGTTGATCTATTACGAAGACTTCGACCGGTCTTCCGATGACGAGCCGTTTCTCGACCGTTATTGCGTCGATAAAGCCGACCCGCTCTCCGCGTTGCTCGACGGCAGCTTGCGCTCCGCGCTGGTTGATGCCATCGATAAATTGCCGGAACGCGAAAAGCTGCTGATGAGCTTGTATTACGAGAAGGGCTTGAACCTGCGCGAAATTGGCGCGGTGATGGAAGTCAGCGAATCGCGTGTGTGCCAGTTGCATAGCCAGGCTGTTGCGCGGCTGCGGGCGAAGTTGCGGGAACAGGCTTGGTCGGGCGTGGAAGCTTGAGCCCCGGCAGGTAGACGTAGTAGTTCAGGTTTCGAAATCCGCGCTGTCGGCGAATACTGTCTGACCCTTACCTTGCGCCTTGGCGCGATACATTGCACGATCAGCTGCGCGCATCAGCGCGGCAATATCCGTGTAACTGGGGCTCAGGTCCGGCGAAATCAGGCACGCGCCAATACTCGCCGATACATTCATCACCCGGTCCTGCACCGACCGCATTTCCGCCAGCACCGCGTGTACGCCGTTTGCCACCGTCTGCACGGCGTGGTTGCCGGTCACGTGCCGCGCCAGCACGACGAATTCGTCGCCGCCGAGGCGTGCGACTGTGTCGGTGGTTCTTACTCTTCTTGCCAGCAGCGCCGCGAAGGTTTGCAGCACGACGTCGCCGACTTCGTGGCCGTAGGTATCGTTGACTTCCTTGAAGCCGTCGAGATCGATCAGCAGCAGCGCGGTCGCGCCTTCCTGTCCCGTCGATATCGCCATCACCGCCCGGCCGATGGTCTGTTCCAGCATGTAGCGGTTGCTCAAGCCCGTGAGGGGGTCGGTGCCGGCCTTGAGCGCGAGGTCGCGGTTCGCGCTGCCGAGGCGGCCGATCAGCACCGCGAGATAGATCGATGCCCCAAGGACGCTTAGGCCAATCCCTAGCGCCGCGGACTGATTGACCATCCACCAGGGCTGCAAGACGGACAAGGCGACGATACCCAACAGCGCCGTTCCACACGACAACGCCAGCGTGCGCTTGCCGTAACGCCCGGCCGCGCCGATCAGAAAAAGGAAAACGGCCCACAGCATGGGCAGGGTGAGCGCGCCTCCGGCACCGAGGACCACGGTGAGGAGGACCTGATCGGCGACAGTCGTGCAGGCGAGGCGCAGATCCGACTGCCGCTGCATTTTGCTGATGATTAGCCGGGTCGCGACGCCGTAGATCAGACAAAGCGCGAGCGCGTGGAAACTGGCGATGGCGGCCGGCGTTGGATCGGACCACGCCAGCACACCGTAGACTGCCGCTGCGAGGCCGCCCAGTATGACTCGTAGCGTTGCCTGCTCTTTTTCCGGATCGTGATGCGGCGACCACACGTAACCGCGCTGCCGGTGCAAGGGGTCCTTCGCCTGCCCCATTCTGAGCCTCCCTGATGTGATGTCGAAGGTGATGCCGAAGTGCTGGTCGATGCCGCGTTTTCTGCAGTTTTTCTGCATTTTTTCTGCAGTGCTTGCGTAGTGCAGAATCGCAATCGTACTGCGTCATTGAAAAGTGACTGAAAAGCGCACGAATCGGCTAGATTTATGGCGGATTTGTGCTTACTTGTTGAGATCGATTTCGAACGGGGCGGGATGCGTTCGGCGCGTTAGGGCGTTTTGATGGCTAGCGGTTCTGCCCGGCTTCGTTTCGAATCGTTGTTTGAGCCGATATTTGTCGCGTTGCTTGATTCGTTGCTTGATCTTTATTTACTACGCAGGTTTTTCGACGTCCGATGCAACCCTCTGAATTTGCTTCTTCCGTTGGCGGTATGAGCGCTGCCGATGACGCCCACTCCACGCCCGATGCCGCGTTGCTCGGCGAATGGCTGCCTGTCTGTAATAGCGCCGATGTCCCCGCCGGGGAATTGCGTGGGTTTGTGGTGGCGGGTGAACGGCTGGTGGTCTGGCGCAACGCGTCGGAGAATGAAGACTCGGCAGCGCAGCCCGATATTTCCACCGATGTCCACGTCTGGCGCGATCGCTGTCCGCATCGCGGAGCGCAGTTGTCGTTGGGCTCGGTGACGGGCGGCTTGATTACGTGCCCTTATCACGGCTGGCGCTATGACGTCGATGGTCAATGCATCCACATTCCCGCCAATCCTTCGATACGCCCCGCGAAGCGCGCTTGCGCGCGGACGTATCGCGTGGAGGAGAAATACGGCGTGGTGTGGACGTGCCTTGGCGAGCCCTCGCGTCCGCTTGATTTCTTTCCGGAGTACGACACGCCCGGTGCGCGCCGGATCAATCTTGCGGCGCAGACGGTGCGTTCATCGGCACCGCGTGTGGTCGAGAATTTCCTCGATATGGCGCACTTCCCGTTTGTGCATACCGGCATTCTCGGCGATGCATCGCATGCAGAAGTACAGGATTACGAAGTGATTGAGACGGAGGGAGGGCTTGAGGCGCGGCAGTGCCGGTTCTGGCAACCCGCGGGGTTGCCGGGACAGGAGGGCGTGGATATTGACTATGTGTATCGAGTGAAACGGCCGCTGGTGGCGAGTTTGTCGAAGGCAGCGCAGCACGGTGCGGGCGCGTTGCATCTGTTGCTCGTGGCGTCGCCGGTGAGTGAAACGGAGACGCGGACGTGGATGGTGTCGGTGTTCGAGGATGAATCCGCGCACTCCGATCAGGAGCTGTATGACTTCAATATGCAGATACTGATGCAGGACACGCCGAGCGTGGAATCGCAATGGCCAAAGCGGCTACCGCTTGATCCGCAGGCGGAGTTGCATCAGGTTTGTGATCGGCTGTCGGTGGCGTACAGGGGGTATTTGAGGGAGCGGGGGTGGGGGTATGGGACGGAGGTGAGTGGAGGTTAAAGGCGGGGCTGTTTCGCGCTGCACGTCATGCCGTTGTTCGCTCGTAGCGGATGGAGACGTCGACTGCGGCGACCGGTATGTCGAACAGCGACGCAACTGTTCTTTTGTTTTTCTCAACCTTGAAGGCTTCGGCGACGATTTCCGTTCTGACGCCATAGTCCGTCAGCACAGGCTTGCCGAATGCGATTTCCGGATCGAACACAATCGCCTTGCTGCGCTTCAGTGGAAACCAACGTGTTGCCTGGCCGTTATCTGCAAATTCAATCCCGGTGTACAGCGCCGGGCGAACGATTCGTTTAAACACCCAATTGCGTTTGGCAAGGTCGAGCATTTCAGTGTCGCCATGCTCTTGCAACGCTTTGGAAAAGATCGATTGTCCATCGATCAAGAACCGATGCGCCGTAAAGGGATACTCAGTTCCAAACATCGTCTTCGCGCCATCGATAGCAGCACGAATCACCCGCAGCGGAACGTTGTGATCGCGGAAAGCCTGGACGATACGAAGCTCCATCAGGTCGCGAAAGCCGACAACCTTTGTGTCGAGGCCAGCAAGTTGGGGCGTCCATAGTGGAGCGCCAACACCATCCTTGAAGGTATGGCCGAACAGCCAGCGGCTCACATCGCGCGCTTGAGCGCCGGTGAGTTTTTCCGCTTCCTGAAGGGTGTATAGGCCAATGCCAGTGAGTTTCATACGTGCGTTCTACGGTGCGCGTGACAGCGACTTGAAAACTAGTTGTGGCGAGCGATGAATGCGATGTCGCGAGTACCGCTGCGCCTTACTAAGCGTCAGAAACATTGCGTAATAAGCGCCCGAGCGGATTCGCAAAAGATCTCTAAAACAAGGCCGTTAACGACGGTAGCGGCTACTGCACTCATTGGTCGTTCCAGCAAGAATTCATGCCAATCACTCGGAGCAATGCATGTCCATTTCAGCACTGACAGGATCGGCTGCTAGCGCCGAGCCGCGCGCGGTTCACCGCACACGGGCAAACCAACAAAACAGCGATAACGCCGATTCTTCGTCGACCTCATCGACCAGCAGTAGCGGCGGCACAAACCCGCTGCTGCAGGCTATTTCCGCAGCGTTGTCGCAACTTGGATTGACGTCATCGAGCGACACGTCTTCGGCCGGTTCAAGCGCAACTTCGACATCCGCGACCGATTCAACCTCGAGCGCTTCGGCACCGTCGGCGACCTCGGTAGCCGCAGCTCTGCAACAATTTCTCGGCGGGTTGTTCCAGACGGCTGGGCAGCAGGGAAGCTCGGCCCCGACATCGACGAGTACCAGCGACACCGCCACTAGTGCTGTTTCGGCTACCGACGCGACCAGTGCTGCTTCAACCTCAAACGCGGCGACCACCACGGCCGCGACAACCGCGCCCACTTCGCCCACTGGCGCAGCGCCGGCTCATTCGCACGGGCATCATCGGCATGGGGGCGGAGGCGGCGGTGATCTTGCGTCCCAAATCTCCGCGCTGGCTGATTCGTTGACGTCCAGCTCAAGTAGCACTACGTCAACCACCGGCTCAACCAGTTCATCGTCCGATTCGAGCAGCGTCAGTGGTTTGACATCGGATTTTCAGAATTTGCTGTCGGCGTTGGGCTCGACGTCCGGCTCCTCGTCGAGCAGCACGAATACACAGTTGCAGACGTTCCTGCAGAGTCTTGCCAGCAATCTTCAGCAGCAAGGTGCGTCGGGCGCCACGGGGATGTTCGTTAATACGGCGGCTTGAGGCGGGGGCTGGGCGAGGCGCAGTTATCGTCTTGTTATGACTGCGCCTGCGTTCGGAGACGACGGCGCTGCTGGTTGAGCTGCAACTCGCACTGGCCTGGGCGCCGTTTTAGATGCAGTTCAGAAGTGATGCGCTCGCGGCGGGACCGCGTTTGCATCGTTGCCCTATTGATGTCGCTGATGAGCGAACGTCCATGATTACGTCCTGCAATCTACTGCACGACGTTGTCAGAGTGCATCGTGGCAAAGCGCCATCATCCTCTGCACCATTGTGCTCGAACCGTTGAGTTCCATTTCATCGGTGAAGAGTGCCTGCACGCTTGACAGCCGAACCGCGACGCCGGCCTCCAATAAGTCTTCGCTGGCAATCTTCAGCGCAAGTTGGCCCATTCGGACCCGCTCGAGCCAGTGCATCTTCAGCTGGTTCTTCTTCAGCCATCGACGGCAACATTCAACGACATGGTCCACGCGCCATTCTTGATGCAGGGCGTACGACGCAGCAGCAATCGCGACGAGGAAGCACAGCAAGTCGGCACGCGCGCTGTCGTGCTCGGTAAGTTCAGGTTTGGTCATGCTTGTCGGCCCGCCTACGATTGTTTATCAACATCACCAAATGTGGGCGCAGGCCCAAGAATCAATATGACCTGCCGTTGTGACCATCTTGGCATGCCACGGGAACAGATGCATCCTTACCCGATTCATATCGATCTATAGAAGGTAAGGCAATGCCCGCCACTGTTACGCTCTCCAGCAAATTTCAGATCTGCATTCCCAAAGCGGTTTGTGATGAACAGCATTGGGAGGTCGGACAAGAGTTCGTGTTCATTCCAAAGGGCAAAGGCGTGCTACTCATGCCCGTACCCGAATTGGAGCAACTGGTCGGCATCGCGAAGGGTGCCGGGAACGACGACCATCGTGACCGCGAGGACCGGTACTAATAGCGACATCAATGCGCGTGATCGATACCTCGGCCGAGATCGGGTGGTTGGTCGACAGTGCGTAGGCAAGAAGGTGAGCAAGGAATTTCCGGACAAGTCCCGCTGTATCGTGCCGACGATCGTACAGCTCGAATTGTCGAAATGGCTGGTGCACGAGGTCTGTGAAGAACAAGCCGAACTGCATCGGGAACACAAACTGGCGATCGCCGATGCGATCGTCTATGCAACAGCACGCGCGTTTTAACGGTCTGCCGGACACCGTGTTTTTTTCGCAAAGCCAGGCCGCTTGTGAAAACCCGCGCCGGCGCCGATATCTCCGATCCGACCGGGGTCTATCAGTCTGGATCGTAACGGAGATTGGTGCGCCCGGCTGGGGTCGAACCAGCACCCCCTGCCTTCGGAGGAGTACAGACGCAAGTAGTCCCCTTAAAAATCAACGCCTTATACAACTCGCGAAGCTTGAAACCAAGGGTGTACGAGGTAAATCAAGGTCAAAACGTGCCGTTCCAGGTGCAATTTAGGTGTAGTGCGCTTCGCTCACTCTCCCGACGTGGTGCCACGGACCGCGTGTGTTGCTACCGTCGAATGTGACCGTAACGGAAGAGACTTCCATCGCATTGAGCCCTTTCTCGAACAATCGACACGTTGCCTCGTGCCACGCGTCCCTTCCGCGTCCCTTTTCGCGGTGGAAGGGACCAAAAACCCTCGCCGGATATGGGCGAGATACCGCCTCCAGGAGGTAGTACCCACTATCTACTAGATTTAAGTAGACATCTAGTGGATAGTGATTCACACTAAGCCTCTACTACGAATAAGTGAGGCGACCAAATGCCACAGTTCCATGTTGATGCTGATCTTGCGCGGCTTATCGAGAAGCTTGCCGATCCAGAACCCTTCGAGAACATATCTTTCAATGATGCATTGAAGCGGGTAATCGAGGGGTTCCTTACAACGACGGGTGTGCCAAAGACGGGATCGGACCCACGGTTAATCGACCCGGAAGCGCTGCTGGTGGAATCTATGACGTTTCAGAATGCCAGACAGACAAGGAAAAGAGCCGCTTCCCCGAAGGCAAAGGATTGGGCCGCTAGTATTCCGTCTCTTAAAAACCAGCGTGGCCTATCGAATTGGAAGGCTATCTGCGAGTTTCTCCAGATCGAAACTGGCGGAGACTCAGCAAGACGTAAGTTGGATGCTTGGGTCAAGGAGAACAAACCGGGCTGGCCGGAAGTTCCCAAGACCGAGTAGGCGCGGCAAGTCCCTTTTCGCGTCCCTTCGCGCGTCTTTTGAGACGGCGAGTCGCGTGGCATATAGGTTGGATGCTGCCTGCGGTAGGCAGTAGCGAGACCGCGTGCGCTTTCTAAGGAGCGACCAAGGGCCGGTTTTGCGCACTAACTGAAGTCGCGAGCAGCCACCAACCCCTTACTCTCGACGATTTTTGTTTCAAAAATGATAAAAAAGTGAGTTCACAAGTCGTGAATACAATCTCGAATTTAGGGTTGACTAATCATTTTGATCAATCACGCATGAGTAATTTTTTGTGAAATCTCGTTGTTTTGCGTGATACACTGAAGGTATGAACAGTATTGACGCCATCGCAAAAGTGAAAGAGCGGATCGAAGCGGTCCGGAATGCGCTCGAACTCCACAAGCAAAATATCAGCAAACTGGAGTCGGAAGAGATGCGACTTTCAATCGCGCTTGGCGTTATGCAGCAGATCGAGGCGGATATCAGGGAAGAAGAAAGCGGGTATACAGGACCGCCTGAGGCGTGGCCGCCCACGGGCAGCATTGGCGCCTCGAAGGTACAACTTGGTGTCCCATTCGTCTTTCAGTTGCGCGCGCCGCCTCTGCTCGAAACGATGATGCCTCCGTCCACCAAGCACCTGATTAAGGCGCTGTTCGAGACGGATAAGTCATTGACTCGCGTGGAGGTGATCGCTGCGATAAAAGATCGGAAGCCGAAACTAAACGAGGGGACGGTTGCGACCACGCTGTCTAAACTAGTCAGCGAAGGATTTTTGATGCGCGATGGGAATCAATACAGGAGGAAGGATGACATCGTTGGTGCTGGTAACACCAACGATGTCGAAGACCTTCTTGACACTGACCCGTCCTCTGGCGAGGGGACCCCAAATCCAAGCTACGGTGAGCATGGGAAGGAGGGAGGTACGTCGTGATCAGCAAACACAGAAACATAATATTCGCGTAACCGTCACGACCTGACGGGAGGCCGAGGCTAACGCTTCGGCTTTTTTGATTATAGAGGGTTAAGCACGCTTGACGCTATAGGAAGATCATAGGTTCAGACCCTGTAGAACCGTCTCGCGTCCAGCGTCTTGGACTATCACCCCAACTTCAAAGCCAAGTCTTCTGCTCGCAAGTGCGTATACCTCTTCAGCATATCCATCGTCTTGTGCCCGGATATCGCGGCCACTTCCAGGAGGTTTAGGCCCTTCTCCACCAACCGCGATATCGCCTCATGCCGCAGGTCATGGAAATGTAAGTCGACCAATCCCGTCCGCTTTGTGAACCGAACGAACGCGTGCTTAATCGAAAACGACTGCAACCCTTGGAACACATACTTTGTGTCGCGCGGCAGGCCGATGAGTATTTCAACTGCGCGCGTAGACAAAGGAACGATGCGCGAAGTGCCGTTCTTAGTCATCAGCAGTCTTGCCGTCCTGCGCCCTAGATCAACCTGCGCCCACTCCAACCCGACTATCTCGTCCTGTCGCATTGCCGTCTCTAGTGCGAACTCGATTGCAGGCTTGAAATAAATGTTCCTTGCCCCTGCACAGCCTGCGATTAACCGGTCCTCCTCGCCGTCCCGTAAGCGCGTTTCCCGGGGCTCAGGTGCCTTCGGCTTCGACACTTTCGAGAACGGGCACTCCCGCAGGTCGATTCCCCATTCGCTCCGGGCACGCGCGATTGCCGCGCGCATGATGGTCATCTCGCGGAGCACACTGCTTGGTCTTAATGGTGCGCAATCGATCGTCTCGCCGCGCGGCCAGAACGGTCGGCGTTAGCTTGCTCATCGATACGCGGCTAACCGGATGCCGCAGAAAGGCGTTAATACGTTCGACTTCGTTCTTGTGACCGCGATGGGTCGGAGACACTTCGACTCGATACTTTTCCAGTATGTCGGCAAAGGTCGTTTGTTCGGCTTTGCGGTTGGTCGAGCGCTCGCCGCTGTCCATCGCGGATTCGATCGCCCTAGGAGTCTGCGCGGCAGAACGATATGTCATCCAAATGGATGGGGTAAACGTTGTTGAATGATGACGACCAGCTATCTCCCCTACAA